>DJVU01000006.1:59450-61053 GCA_002441345.1 Bacteroidales bacterium UBA6248 | reverse complement strand
CCAACGGATTGCGGGAGGTAAGCAACCCCTCCGAAATCCTTATCAGTCAGCACGAAGAACCGGTAAGCGGCACTACCGTTGCCGCCACGGTGGAAGGGCTCCGCCCCATGCTCATTGAAACACAGGCACTGGTAAGCACGGCAGCCTATGGCACACCCCAGCGTTCGAGTACGGGTTTCGACATACGCAGGCTGAACATGCTGCTTGCGGTTCTGGAAAAACGAAGCGGATTCAAACTCGGAGCTAAGGATGTATTTCTGAACATCGCAGGAGGCCTCCGGGTTGACGATCCTGCTACCGATCTGGCCATTGTTGCATCCGTACTATCGTCGGGTGTGGATATACCCGTAGGCAATAAAACCTGTTTTGCCGCCGAAATCGGCCTCTCGGGAGAGGTAAGACCCGTTACACGCATCGAACAGAGGGTAGCCGAAGCCGAAAAGCTCGGCTTTGACACCATAGTAATATCGCGGCTAAATCTTAAAGCTGCCCGAAGCGCATCCAAAACCATTAACATTCTGCCGGCAGGCAAGGTAGAAGATGTTGTCCGCATCCTTTTCGGATAGAAAAGGCAAATACATTACTGCTCCTGTTACTCGTCCTTTGGCGGTTTTGACCAGTCCACAAAAAACCGGCCTTCGCTCAGCGTAATAACATCGGTTTCCTTCGTTTTACGGGTATTATCGTGATCGTGCGGACCTGCATTGGCAATCATTCCGGCTCCGGCTCCCGTAAGGATTTTCTTTTCGATGTTTGATCGTATGCCCGAACCCGTCATGGTAGCCAAAGCCCTCTTTTCATAGTAAACTCCGGTGAGCACCGCTTCAAAGGTCCCTTCAACGGAAGTTTCCGTAATGCGGTTCACGGTCACTGTTCCCGACAGCGATTCCCCGTCGTGGTAAGCATGCCCGAGGCCTTTGGTTTCTTCGGTATAATCAACCAGTACCCAGACCTTTCCTGCCGGGGATTTTTTCCGGGAAACCGACTCCAGCTCCGATTCCTGCAAAATCTGATAGGTGCCGGGTTTCAGGCTGTCGGTAAAATAGTAAAAGCGAATCCAGACCTGAACGTCGGGATTCACCTGAAAGGCTGCAATGCCAAGGTAACTGAACCCGGGTGTAGGAATGTTCATTCGCCGGGCTTCCGCTACATATTCCTTTTCGTTAACACGGCAGGAAATGTAATTGGTGAAATCCTGAGCATCGGCCGTTAAAGAACCAAAAACAAACAGGATGAATAAAAACCGGAATCGTGCTTTCATGGAAAATCGGGTTAAATGAATACTGAATAAACGGTTAAAAGCGTCGATTGACCGGTATCGGCTGCTTTTCCGGCCTTTAGTTTCAAATGGGATAATCCGGCAATTTCAGGAGAGTCAGGATAGTAATTAACACAGCCCTGCCCTTAAAGGTTCAACACACCGCAAAAACATAAAACGATATGGTAAAAGAAAAACGGCAGCGCGATAAAGAATCGCGCAAAAACCTTAGTATCTTCGCTGATCTTGCAGCATCTGCATGACTGCCGGACGTTATAAACAAATTCCGTTCATGAGAACTTTCCGAAAACTATTAACTGTTATTATTTTGTTCAACGCTGCACG
>DJVU01000006.1:0-59445 GCA_002441345.1 Bacteroidales bacterium UBA6248 | reverse complement strand
GGGCAATCGTCACAGCGAGTAACAATATGGCTGCGGAAGCCGTTGCTTTTGAAGTTTCGCTCTACGACTCAACGGGTTACTTTGGTTATGCTGCATTACAAAAGGCTTTTTTGCCGGGCTTTTCAAAGGCAATGGCCTTCACATGCGACTGCAGAATTCCTTTTCAGGCAACGTCCTATCCTGAAAGCCTCATGATTAAGACACTTTATGCCATCAACGACAGCATTCAGGCCGGAGCCGATGTCACCGGCTGTTTCGTTGCAAGATCATCCGGTAACGGAGCAATATCCGGATTGTACCAGTCCGTGGAATCGGTGTTTGCCCTTGCCAGGGATAAAATATATTACGACAGCGGAGTGGAAACCGTTCAGCTTTTTCTGATGCCGGAGATAAAATCAGATAAAGCAAAGTTTGAAATCTCGGTGCGCCTTTCCGACGGGAGAATTCTCTCGGGAAACACGCAAACTATAAATATCCGGCAACAATGAATTCCCTGAAAAACATTACCGTTGCATTTGCCCTGATGGGAATGCTGACCATACCGTTGGGTATGAAGGCTCAGACTGGTAAAAACGGCAGCGAAACCTTCAGTCTGGGAGTGCATTTCAGCGGGCAGAGCATCTTCCGGAATCCGCAGCCGGCCGGCTCCTCCATCGACTTTATGAACTATCTCGGAGATGGAAAACCAGTTCAAACCTGCGGTTTAATTAATCTTGTATTCGGGATGAATCCGGTGCCGGGGTGGACCATTTCGACAACCCTGAGTATAAACAGCTCCATGGCGCCCGGTCACATGCAGATAAGTGTAATGCATCTTCCCGGTGACACCTTGCCGGGATGGCATTTTGGATGGAAGACATCGCTGGTAATGTTCCCCCGGTATCTGAACGAATTCAACCGTTTTCACATCGAAAGGGATTCACTGCTTTTTGCCGACCTGAATCATAACTACAGACAGCGCTTGCTTTACGATGCCAGCCTGCGTGTGATGCCGGTTGCTGCATACAGAGGAGATAAAATCCGTTTCAGGGTAGCTGCCGGGCCCGGAATAGCTGTATTTATGCCTTTCAGCGAGCGTATAGAACAGAAAAAGCCCGATGGAAATTTCAGGCGTACCATCACCTACGAAACCGAAGCATCTCCTGCAGCAGTTCTGGCAGCTGAAACAGAGGTATATATCTCCCTTTTCAGGTTCAGACATACCGAAGGCGGGCTTCTGCTTCGGGCCGGTTCCCTTTTGTCGTACCGGCAGATACGCTACCGGGAAACCGTAAGAACATGGACAGCAGAGAACGCTGAAACCAGACGGGTGAGTCCCGGCCGGCAGTTCAGCAGCCTGACGGAAGCCGGCGGAGGCTTTTACGTAAACTTTTGAGCAAAGGGGCTGCAAAAGACTACCTTTGCAAATGCAAACGAAAATATTAACATGGCCGTTCCCGGAAAAACCAGCACCCTGCCCATAACCCGCATTGTCGAATTCGGCGTTTACCTCGACGGAGGTGAGCTGGGCGAAATCCTGCTTCCCATGAAATGG
Source organism: Bacteroidales bacterium UBA6248 (assembly GCA_002441345.1). GTDB lineage: Bacteria > Bacteroidota > Bacteroidia > Bacteroidales > Lentimicrobiaceae > Lentimicrobium. The sequence continues at coordinate 57,911 of DJVU01000006.1, read as the reverse complement.
GTCCCGGAAAACTGCAAGCCCGATGACCGGATTGAGGTATTCGTGTATTTCGACAGCTCCGACCGTCTGATTGCCACCACAATGAAGCCTCTGGCAGAGGTCGGGGAATTTGCGTACCTGAAAGTGAAAGCCGTTAACGAGGTGGGAGCCTTTCTGGACTGGGGCCTTGAAAAAGACCTGCTGGTTCCTTACCGGGAGCAGGCAAGCCGGATGCAGGAAGGAAAATCCTACATCGTATACCTGTTTGCTGATCCGCAGAACGGCAGAATCGCCGCTTCGTCGAGGGTGGAAAAATTCCTGAATCAGGAACCGCCCGATTATAAGCCAATGCAGGAAGTTGAACTGTTGCTATGGCGTACCGGTGAAATAGGATATCTGGCCATTATAAACAACCGGCACGAGGGATTGATCTATGCAAGCGAAGTTTTTCAGGAACTGGACAGGGGGCAGAGAATCCGGGCTTACATTTCCAAAGTCAGGGATGACGGAAAAATCGACCTCACTCTTACAAAACAGGGATACGGGAAAATTGAAGAACTGGCAGACAGACTTCTGGAGATCATCCGGGAAAACAAAGGGTATATTGATCTGAACGATAAAAGCCCGGCCGAAGAAATTTATCTGATCTGCCAGATGAGTAAGAAAAATTTTAAAATGGCAGCCGGATACCTTTATAAAAATCGGCTCATCGATTTCAGCAACAACGGCATCGCGCTCGTTTCAGAGGATTAATAGCAGCACGTTTACCCTTTATCACCGGATTTTAACGGGATTTTATCCTGCTACCACTCTGTGGTTCATCACTTCCCAGTAAACAGCATAAGCAGGGAAAAATCCCTGAACAGAAAAATTTCCGGTAGCATATAAATTTATTTAGGTATTAGAGAACTTATTTACTGTAATTTTGTTTTTAAGATAAACGCACACCATATGACACGTTCAATTTTTAGATTAATTATTGGGACAGGCACACTGCTTCTTTTTCAAACCTTACTGTCATCCTGCAATCAGGGAGGTAAATCCGGCGATGAGGATCAGATAGGAAGAGAATATAACGTTACGGAAATCAAAGGTGAGGAGAGGGCAGTACTTACCCCGCCGCCTTTTGTACCCCCTCCTATAACGCGTAATTATGCAACCAAAGTTATCGTGGATCTTGAAGTGATAGAGCATGAGATGGAGCTTGCCGACGGCGTAAGTTATATGTTCTGGACGTTCGGGGGCACGGTACCGGGGTCATTTATCCGCATACGGGAAGGCGATTTCGTTGAGTTTCATCTGAAAAACCATCCCGACAACAAGCTTCCGCACAACATCGACCTTCACGCCGTTACCGGACAGGGCGGGGGAGCGGAGGCAAGCTTTGTTGCTCCCGGTTATGAGGCAACGTTCAACTTTACGGCACTGAATCCTGGGCTTTATGTGTATCACTGTGCCACGGCACCGGTAGGGATGCACATTGCTAACGGAATGTACGGCCTTATACTTGTTGAGCCGCGGGAAGGACTTCCAAGAGTGGATAAAGAATTTTATGTAATGCAGGGCGACTTCTATACGACAGGCAATTATGGCGAATCCGGGCTCCAGCCTTTTGACATGAACAAGGCCATACGTGAGCAGGCCGATTACGTTGTCTTCAACGGTCGCGTGGGAGCTCTTACGGGAAATAACGTTTTAAAGGCAAAAACCGGCGAAACCGTCCGGCTGTTTGTCGGGAACGGAGGGCCTAACCTGGTTTCAAGTTTTCATGTTATCGGCGAGGTTTTCGACAATGTTTACATGGAAGGCGGAAGACTGAAAAATCACGATATCCAGACCACCCTGATTCCTGCCGGAGGTTCGGCCATTACCGAATTCAAGGTGGAAGTCCCCGGCAACTTCATCCTGGTCGACCATTCCATCTTCAGGGCTTTCAACAAGGGAGCTCTGGGCATCCTGGCCGTTGAGGGGGAGGAAAACGACCGTATCTTCTCGCATAAAACGGAACCCTACACCTACATACCGGAGACCCGTATTGCACGGGCTGAGCCTGCAGGCGGCACAAAAGAACCGGCTCCGGAGCTCAGCATGGAAGAACAGCTGATTATGGGCAAAAAACTGTACGAAGTGAACTGTGCAGCCTGTCATCTGTCCGACGGAAAAGGCGTTGCCGGAATTTTTCCGCCCCTGGCCGCATCCGACTACATGTCAGGAAATCCCGACAAAGCCATAGCTGCAGTCGTGAACGGATTATCGGGTGAGATAAAGGTAAACGGTGTTAACTACAACAACGTAATGCCAAAGCAAACCCTCACCGATACGGAGACTGCCGCGGTTCTCAATTTCATCTATGCCACGATGAATAAAAGCGAAACCAGGGTAACAGCAGCACAAGTCAGAAAGATCAGAAAGTGAGTATAGTAAGCCAAATCTTGTTTTCATCTCTACTTCTGATAGCGACGCTTGACGTAAGAGCTCAGACGCCGGCAGGCATGGCTATGATTCCGGAAGGCAGTTACCTTCCGCTGTATGCAGGGAACAACCGTACAAACGTTGCCGCGTTCTACATCGACAAACATCCGGTAACGAACGGAGAATTTCAGAAATTTCTGGAGTCAAATCCCGGCTGGAAAAGATCCGCGGTAAAACGTCTTTTTGCCGACGAAGGATATCTGAAGCACTGGCTTAGTGACGGGATGTATTCTACGGCAGAAAAAAACAGTCCGGTGGTAAACATATCGTGGTTTGCTGCAAAAAAATACTGTGAGTGTCAGGGAAAACGCCTGCCGACAACTGCTGAATGGGAGCGTGTTGCGGAAGCGGGATGGACGGTAGCGGACGGAAGCAGTGAGCCGGGATTTAATGAATGGATTCTTGCCATGGCTTCGAAACCGGCTCCCCGCTCTTTACCGGCCGTTGGAACTGCAAAAGCAAATTACTATGGCGTTTGGGATATGCACGGGCTGGTATGGGAATGGACACTGGATTTTAACAGCATTATGAGTACCGGTGAATCGAGGGCAGCCCCCGGAACGGGCGACGGACTATTCTGTGCAGGCGGTTCCGCCACATCGGGCGATGTTAGCAACTACGCCGCATTTCTTCGTTACGCCCTGCGATCGAGCCTTAAAGCCGGGCATGTGTTGCAAAACCTTGGATTCCGTTGTGCAGCGGATAAATAATTAGCGGATTAACTGGCAGTTCCAGCCGCAAATCATCAAAAAAAACTAGCAAATCATGAAAAAAGCAGTCCGGTATTTTATTTTAGCACTCACAACAGTTACGGCAGTATCGTGTTCGCAAAAAAAACAGGAAGTTTCGTCCTGCTGCAGCACAAAACAGCACGAAAGCCCGGAACCTCTTCCGGCGATTTCCGGAAAATCGCTTTTCCTGCTCGACAGCAGGTGGGAAACCTATCGCAACGACACTCTGGAGTTTGAAGATCTGTCAGGGAAGCCGGTTATCGCAGCCATGATCTTTACCAACTGTCCGTCGGCCTGCCCCAGAATCGTTGCGGATATGAAGAACATCGAAGTAGGGCTCACTGCCGCCGAGCGGGAGCAGGTAAGGTTTCTGCTGATCAGCATGGACCCGAAGCGCGATAACCCGGAACAAATGCGGAAATTTGCATCCGATCACCGCCTGGATCCGGACTGGATTATGATTCGCTCGGATCGGATGGCTACGCTTGAAATGGCAAATGTACTCGGGGTGCGCATCAATCCGCTGGAAGACGGAGGATTTGATCACAGCAATACCATTCATATCCTGAATGCAACCGGAGAAATTGCCTATCAGCAGCATGGACTCGCCATAGAACCAGCCGAAATACTGTCACAAATCAGAAGATTAATAAATCAAAAATAATCCCTGCGTTCAATTATAAAGTATAATATTTTTACATACGAGATTAATTTTTAATTAAACAGATGCCGAAAGGTGCAAATAATTATTTTTGCATATTCGTAAACAGAATTTTTCTGCAGGAACAGCATGTTTTACTTACGCGCGATACAGTAAAAAAAACATATATCCATACAATCCGGAGAAGGGACAGGGCAGATGAAATTACAATTGCCGAAATTTATAAGGGAAGCAAAGCCAACTCCCGAAGAACTGTCCGGGTTCAGTCCGGAGGTTTTAAAGACCAATTTAGTCCGTTTAAACTACCTCGCCTATTTAGGTGCCCTGGTTACGTTGTTTCACGTCATCATTTTTCGCCTGGGCATGGAGACGGCCGATCCCGCAGAGTATTCCTGGCGCAAAGGGATTGTATTTTCGCATCTGACGCTTTTCATCTATTTTATTCTACTGGCAATTGCCATTGCTGTCCTTCGCCGGAAAAGGGGAAGTATATCCCGCATTACCGGGATCCTGCCGCACGTAACATACATCGTCCTTATTATTATGGGAGCCTGGATTACCGGGTTCGATCAGATTATAACCGTTGCCATCACCCCATTCCTTGTTGGTGCCTTGCTAACTGCCATATTTATACTTACCAGACCCTGGCTTGTAACGATCTACCTGTTTACAGGCTTAATCTTTCTGATATTTTTCCTTTACAGGTATCAGGAAAATCCCGACATAGTTCTATCCAATATTTTTAACGGACTCACCATAACAGCCATCGGCTGGGCTTTATCGCACATATTCTGGCGTAATTTTCTTCTCCGGTACAGAAGCGACCGTCTGATCGCCAGCCAGCAGGAAGAAATGCGCCAACAGAACATACGCCTGCAAAAAGTCGCCAACGAACTGGAACAAGCGAACAACACCAAGCTGAAGCTTTTTTCGGTTATATCACACGACCTTCGGGGGCCTCTTGCAAATCTGAATCAACTCATTCGGCTCGTACAGAGCGAAGACCTGTCGGAGGAAAAATTCCGTGAGTTGCTGATAGAACTGGGCAGCCAGTCGTATTCCAATTCAGACCTTCTGGAAAACCTTCTCAACTATGCAAAAAACAGTCTGAAAGGCGACAAAATCACCCCGGAAATTATAAACCTTAGAAATCTGGCCGATGGAATTGCAGAGCTTTACGACATTCAGGCCAGGAATAAAAAACTTACGATTGCAAACCAAATAGAGCCTGCTCTCAGGGTGAAGGGCGACAAGGCAATGATCTCCCTTATTCTTAGAAATCTCATCTCCAATGCCTTGAAATTTTCTCCTGCGGATGGATTAATCACTCTCGAGAGCCGGCCCGAGGGGGCCTTGTGCCGTGTAATTGTATCCGATCAAGGCGTGGGTATACCCGAAGCCAGGCTGCCCCAAATCTTTAACGAACTTACATACAGCACGCCGGGAACGGAAGGAGAAAAAGGATCCGGCCTCGGACTCATGCTTATAAAGGAATTTGCCCTTATGAACGGCGGCGAAACCGGGGTTGAAAGTCAGCCGGGCAAAGGAAGCAGGTTCTGGTTCACCATCCCGGTGTCCTGAAGCGGATAACACATGTCCTGAATTCCGCGAAAGCGGATGCTAACGCAACGGCCTCTGTAATTCACAGACAGGAATACCTAACCATTCATCCGAAAGTAAAAATTCCGTATCAGCAGCTGACCGGACCGGTATCAGTGCATGGTCTGCTGCAGGTGAAGCGTCCGGAATCCTTTTTCAAACTCCTCCCAGCTCAGGTCTGAGGGACAGCGTATCAGGCGGGTTTCGCCCGGTTCCATATCGAAGAAGTTATCCGAAAAAAGGGCATCATCGTTGTCGCTGATCAGCATCAGGTTTTTACATAATCTTGCCGACGTTACTTCAATTACTATTTCATCTCCCCTCCTGCTCACCCTGGTTTTTAAACCAGGATCGGGAAGCTTAAGGCTGGCTGGTTTCGCAAAATAAACGAACTCGCGGTCGATCACGGCGGTCCCCGACATCAGCTTGACGGTGAAGACCACCTCATTTTCGCGATAGGACAGCGGCAGATCTTTAAGGTCCAGACTGTAAACAAGGGAAGAGCCATTAGCAGGCAGATTCACCTTCACGGCGCGGTTCCAGAGGGAGTTTCCGCTAAAATCGCCCAGGTTCATGCGAAGTATGGCGCTTTTTTTCTCCGCAAGGTCAGACACCCCGTAAATCAGAATTTTGTCGCCTTCCACAACTGCGTTTACGATCTGATTTTTGCATGCTTCTCTGGCATAATAATGCAACGCTTTCCAGCGCTTGTAATAGTCGATACCCGACCAGGAAGCTACCGGCCAGCAGTCGTTCAGCTGCCAGTACAGTGAACCCATACAATAGGGCATATCGCTCCGGTGTGTTTTCAGTGCCATTTTTATGGCATCAGCCTGGAGGAGTTGTCCGACATACAGCAGGTGTTCAAAATCCTCAGGCACCCGGTAATCCTGTTCCATATACTGGCGGATGCGCAGGTTGCCTATGCCGCTGCGCTGGTGAGCCGCCATCACTTCCGATTCTATATCCCAATCGCCCGGAAGGGTATATTTCTTCACGCTGTTGAACTCGGGAAAGGACTGAAATCCGTATTCGCTCATAAAGCGGGCCCTGTATTTCCGGTAATCGCTGAACGGCTCCTGTCCGTGCCACACACCCCAGTAATGCATATCGCCCGAATTGCTCTGATAATTGGATAGCTTATACAGTCCCGCTGAAGGGGAAGAATGCCAGTATGGCTGACTGCCGGTGAACTTTTCAATAACGGAAGGAAGGATGTTATGAAAAAGGGTATCGTAGGCCTGCCAGATAGCGCGTCGTTGTTCCGTATTGTAGAGTTCTTTCCATCCCCACCCCTTGTTTTCGTGCCCTTCGGCCCAGGCGATTTCAATTTCGTTGTTTCCGCACCAGAGGGCAATGCAGGCGTGGTTTCGCAGACGTTTTACGTTTTCTTCGGCTTCGCGGCGGACACTATTTAAAAAACCGGGGTCGCCGGGGTACATGCTGCATGCGAACATAAAATCCTGCCACACCATGATGCCATAACGGTCGCACAACTCGTAAAAAAGATCATCCTCGTAAACACCCCCGCCCCATACCCTGAGCATGTTCATGTTGGCATCGGCTGCCGATTTAACGATAAACTCAAGGGTTTCGGGTGAAACTCGCGGCAGGAAGACGTCGTTGGGGATATAATTGGCTCCTTTGGCAAAAACCGGGCGTCCGTTGACTTCAAAATAGAAACTCTCGCCCGAACCTTTGCGATCGGGTTCGCGGATCAGGCGTATGGTGCGGATACCGATGCGCTCCTCGGCCCGGTGGATAACATCCCCGCCCCGGGTGAGCTTCAGGCTGAGCGTATAAAGTCGCTGATTGCCCAGTCCGTTAGGCCACCACAACTCCGGATTATTCAGCACAAAGTCAACAGACTGTTTTTGATACCCTTTCCCAAGCTGCACGGGAACCGACTTCATTTCCTGCCCGTCGATTGTGGCTGTAAGAGCATAGCTTCCGGGGATTTCGCATTCAATTCCGGTTTCTGCGGTAATTGTTACTGCATTTTTACCGGCCGGTTTCTGCTTAACGTGTACGGCATCCATGCGGGCATCGGACCACGATTCCAGGTACACGGGGCGCCAGATTCCGGAAGTAACCAGCCGGGGACCCCAGTCCCAGCCAAAATGATAACCCGCTTTTCTGGTAAAGATACTTACCTGGTTGGGGCCCATCCCTCCGGTAACCGACTGGTCGTTGGATGCCGGCAGCGGGTATCCGAATGCTTCCTGCTTTTCCATCCCCTTCAGTACAGGTGAAGTAAAATAAATCCTGAGGTTATTCGCTCCCGGCTTCAGGGCACGACTTACATCCACCCTCCAGGTAACGAACATATTATCGGCCTCCAGGATATTCTGACCGTTTAACATTACGGAAGCATAAGTGTCGAGACCCTCGAACACCAGGTAGTGATGTGTGAAATTCAGGCGGGAGTCATCCAGCGTAAAGGTGGTCTCGTATTCCCAGTTTACCTTATCGATCCACTGAACATCGCGTTCATTCAGCCGGTAATAGGGATCCTGAATTCTTCCGGCAGCCATCAGGTCGGTATGTACTGTTCCCGGAACCTGAGCCGGTGTCCGGGTCTGGGTTCCGGCCTGCCTGAAATGCCAGCCGGTGTCGAGCGACTGCCGTTTAACTAACTGTTGCGCTCCGCCGATCACAGAGCAAAATAAAAATGCACCCGTAAGGATGATAGCTGAACGTAATTTCATCTGAACGATCTGATTTAATTGCCGGTATACCATTGCATACGCACAGGTTGCCTGTATGGACAGCAATTCCGGAAGTTAATACATATGCCGGGAGTACGAAATAAAATCCGCAGCACCCGAAGCATGCGCAAGATAAGCAATATGATTGTTCGCCAGGTTGCCGGATTATTTTTTAATACGTTGAAAGAAGATATCGCCAAAGGAAAAAAAATGGCCGGACAAAAAAATATCAGCCCTGCGAGGCCCAGGGGATGATGGAGGCGGCAAACGCCGCTGCATGCAGACAGAAGACAATGACAGCACTAATTCAGACCGAAGACTGAAAGGTACTGCCATTCTTTATTAACTTTTAAAAAACGGATGACCGCCGGATGTGATGGTTTGATCCGGTATCCGTTCATTGCGGCGTAGTGAATCCCGTAAAGGATGAGCTCACTGGCAAATCCTTTCCCTTTCATCATTTCAGGAACGAATGCATTGTAAAGATCCAGCACTTCACCGCTCAGGCGGTATGCCAGAAAAGATTCAACACCACAATGATTAATGACAAACCGGTCTCCGGTATCAATGATCATATTCTTCATAAATAAATCTGGTTACTGGCATTAAAAATTGGTGATTAAATTTACGACACAAATGCACAAAAACTTCACCTGAACCATCAAAATACGTATAAATACTACCATGAAGGGAGGGCCTTCGGGAAGTGCCACGAACCTAAAATCCAGAGGATTTGACATACTATTCTTAACGCGATTCCAATCACTTACATCTTTTCCTTATTTAACAGCAATTTTTAAACAGGAGGTTTTTAACAAATTATCAAATACAAAAAAACACGCTTAAAAGCACCTGAATAATTGTTCGGGAGTACCGCAGGCAGAAAATTCCGGATTTGACATTACAGAAGCGATGAACTTTGTTTTTCGGGTATCATCAAAAAAGCTGAGAACATTGCCTTTACGGAAAAATGGCTACCTTTGTCCCCTGTAAATCCGGGGCTGTTCCGTGTGTTGCATTTTCGCGGAAGCGGGCACATTCCGGATTTAATTCACATCAACAACTATAAAAAAACATTGCAATGGCTTATCTTTTCAGTTCAGAATCTGTTTCGGAGGGGCATCCCGACAAGGTTGCCGACCAGATATCTGATGCATTGCTTGACGAATTTTTACGTTACGACCCCAACTCAAAAGTAGCCTGCGAAACGCTGGTTACCACCGGTCTTGTTGTTTGCAGCGGCGAAGTACTTACCGAAGGTTACGTTGATCTTCACAAGGTTGTTCGCGAAACCATCGCCGGTATCGGATATACAAAAAACGAATACCGTTTTGAAAGCGAATCGTGCGGCATCATTTCCACCATTCACGAGCAATCGGCCGACATCAACCGCGGCGTAATGCAAAATACGCCCGAGGAGCAGGGAGCCGGCGACCAGGGGATGATGTTCGGGTATGCAACACGCGACATGGACAATATGATGCCCATGCCGGTAGAGCTTGCACATATACTTCTGCAAACGCTTGCCGAAATCCGGAAAGAAGGAAAGGTAATGACCTATCTGAGGCCGGATTCAAAGTCACAGGTAACCATTGAGTACGACGACAACAACCGCCCGGTTGGGATTCATACCATCGTAATCAGCACACAGCACGACGACTTCGGCGACCGCTCCCTGCCTGAAGATATTGCCGACAGGCAAATGCGGGATAAAATTGAGCAGGACATACGCAACATCCTGCTTCCCAGGGTTATAAAAGACCTTCCCGACAGGGTTAAGGTACTGTTCAAAGACGATTACCGCCTGCTGGTAAACCCAACCGGCAAATTCGTAATCGGCGGTCCGCACGGCGATACCGGCCTGACCGGACGAAAGATTATTGTCGACACTTACGGTGGCAAGGGAGCCCACGGAGGTGGCGCCTTTTCGGGAAAAGATCCTTCAAAGGTCGACCGTTCTGCAGCCTATGCAGCACGCCATATCGCCAAAAACCTGGTGCATGCCGGTGTTGCCGATGAGGTGCTGGTACAGGTAGCCTATGCCATTGGCGTTGCCGAACCGGTTAGTCTGTTTGTTAATACTTTCGGAACTGCCAGGGTAAAAGACAAGCACGGCGAAACACTTACCGACGGCCAGATCAGTGCCATTACCAATAACATATTTGACATGACACCGTATGCCATCATCGAACGGTTCGGATTACGCAATCCCATCTACACCCGGACAGCCAGCTACGGCCATTTCGGACGCGATTCGTATGAGGCGGAAGTTGAAGTATACTTTAAGAATGGCGACACCAGAGAAGTTGTTAAGGATGGCAAAACCCACTACTTTAAAAAGGTGAAATTCTTTGCGTGGGAAGATACCGATTACGAACAGAAGGTAAAAAAAGCATTCGGCATCTGATAGATTTGCTTTTAGCTAAATACTTAAACCGGCGAAGGCCGGTTTTTTTGTCTAAAACCAGCTGAACCGCATCTGTCTGAAGCGCCCGAATGAAACCCGGAATGTTCGCAGACACCTATCCCCGGCATCATAAAAAAAGCCCTGCGGAGGCAAGGCTTTCTTTGTTAAACAAGTTGATACAAGCAGTCGTTGTACAATATTAACGATTAACAACAAATTTTCGTGTTGACACCGCCGAATTATTTACGGTAAGTGTGTAAAAATACACCCCGTTGCTGAGGGAAGAAACGTCGACGGTAACCTTTCCTTCACTGTTTCCGAGCTGATACTCGCGCATCTCATTTCCAAGCAGGTTGCTGATGCGCAGACTGGCTCTGGTGGTACCAGCGGGCAGGGTATATTCAATAACCGTGCTTCCGGTTGCCGGATTTGGATAGGCATTTGACAGTCTGGCTGTTTTTGCAAGCGGTTTATCCACTCCAAGGTAGCCAATGATAAAATTCACTTTAAAGGAAACGGTATCGTTGGGATTATCCACATTGTAGATGGTAAACACCACGCTGGAGGTACCCTGTACGCCGCCGTGCGTATAGTCGCCGCGGAAAGTAGCATCCGTTTCACCAGGATTAATACTTACGGCATCGGGGGTATCGAAAACAAAGGGCGGATAGCATGCAGGACCCCAGCAGATGTTGGAAGAGGTCTGGTCGAGCAGACCGATGTCGTATTTCCTGAATTTGGCAGTCACCGGCACGGAATTGATATTCTTAACCAGAACCGGAATCTCTGCGGGATCGTGGCTGGGCTCATACTGCAGCGTTATTTCGGCATCGTTGGAAATAACGGCACCGTTGTATGTTAACTCGAAGGAATTTTCAAGGATGGTAGCAACAACGAAGTGCACGAAAACCGAAGTGGAATCGGCAGGGTTGTTTGCATCGTAAAAACTGAAGAGAACGGTGGAGGTACCTTCAGCACCGCCGTGCGTATAATCGCCGCGGAACGATTCACTGGACTCGCCGGGTGCAAGCCGGACGGATTCGGGTGTTTCGTATACAAACGGAGGAAAGCAGTTGTCGCCCCAGCAAATATTGGAATTGCTTCCACCAACAAGGTGAATATCGGTCTTCCTCACTTTTACATCCATTGCCGAGGAGCCGTTATTCAAAACCTGAAGGACTATTTCGACCGGATCGTGATCGGGCGAATTAACAACCGACAACTCTGAACCATGCGGAACAGCCGTGCCGTCTTTGAAAAGCTGAAGCGACTGGGCATGCAGCAATCCGAAAGCCATTACGGCAATAAGGGAAAGTAGTATTCTCTTCATATCGTTGAATTTTTCCGGAAATTTTTATCAAAAACCATGCTAAACACAGACAAACTTCCTGTTTTTAACTTTTTGTAACAACTCCTGAATGCCGATAAAATTCAGAAGGAGGAAGCCGGTACCTGCTACAAAACTAATAGAATAATTCATCCTTCAACCGAAATCTTCAAAATTTTTTTTAAAAACTTTAAAGAATACCTTTTACCTGTCTAAAAATGCAGATATTTGCATTCAACCACGATACGAAAACCAATCAATTATGAAAAAAATCCTACCTTTATTTGCAGCTGTAATCCTGTCGGCCGGAGTTTATGCCCAGTCGCAGAGGCTGGTACTGCTTGAGCATTTCACCCAGGCAAGCTGCGGTCCATGCGCCACGTACAATCCTTCCATTCACAGCCTGCTGGTTGCGAATCCCGACAAGATAACATCCATCAACTACCACACCAGCTGGCCGGGATACGATCCCATGTATAACCACAATACGGTTGACAATGCGGCCAGAACATCTTTCTATAATGTAAGTTCGGTTCCCAATTCCGTTCTCGACGGCAACTTCTATAACGGGCATCCGGGCGGATGGAACATTGCGACCGTAAATCAGCGGTATACCGTGCCTTCTCCCTGCAATCTTTTCGCCTACCAGCGTCTGTCGCCCACCCAGGATACCCTGTTTGTAACCATGGTTGTGGAGGCTTCCGCTGCTATGACGGGACAAATTGCCGCAACCGTTGCAGTTATTGAAAAGCACATTCATTTCAACTCCCCTCCGGGTTCCAATGGGGAGAAGGACTTCTACAATGTGATGAAAAAACTTCTGCCTTCACGCTCGGGTCAGATGCTCCCAACACCCATGAGTGCAGGCGATTATTTTATTCTGGAATCCTACTGGGTACTGGCCAATGTATACAACATCAACGAGTTAAGTCTGATTGGTTATGTGCAGAACACAATAACCAAGGAAATCCTGCAGTCGTGCAACCTTACACCCGGCAATTATACCGGTTTATATGCCAACGATGCGGAGCTGGTTTCCCTTCCCAACATGACCGACCGGTACTGCAATGAAACGCTGGAGCCAGTAGTTAAGATCCGAAATAACGGCAACAATACCGTCAGCACACTGGATATCAACTATCGGATCAACGAGGGAGAAATCCACACCTTTACATTCACCGGCAGCCTCTCCCCCCTTCAGTCGGCAGAAGTTCAGCTACCAGGAATCGGCTACGGGCTTCAGGATGAAAACAACCTGAGGGTATGGATCAGCAGTCTGAACGGCGTTGCCGACGATTACAACCGCAACGACACCATCGTTCACGACTTTGGAAAGGCATTACAGGCAAGCCGCAGTGTACTGGTGAAGGTTAGAACCGACAACAACCCGCACGAAACCACCTGGGAAATAAAAAATATGGCAGGTGAGGTTGTGGCCTCCGGAGGGCCTTATACCCAGTCGGGAACAATCATCAACACCGATGTTGAGCTTCCTGCCGACGGCTGTTACGATTTCTTTGTTTACGATGCCGGCGGAAACGGGATATGCTGTACCAACGGCGCAGGATTCGTAAGACTTTCATCGGGTTCGCTTACCATTACCCAGGGCACCGATTTCGGCCCCATGCTTACAGCACAGTTTGATGTGCTGAGCGTAGGCACATCCCTGGTTACGGCAACGGCAGGATTTCAGCTTTACCCGAATCCGGCCGGTGAAAAGGTATTTGCAGAATACACTTCCGGCTTCAACGGGACATTGAAGGTAACCGTTATCAATCAGCTGGGACAGGTGGTTTATGCAACAAACCGTCAGGCAATTGCCGGCGAAACCGATACGTTTGAAATCAATTCAGGCAACTGGCCTGCAGGAATTTATATGATGATTATAGACGACGGCACGAACCGCAGCAGCCGTAAATTCAGCATTGCCAGGTAATCCGCAGTAAACGCCATTTTCAGGAGGCTGTCGTAAAGGAGTTGATCCCGCGACAGCCTCTTATTTTTATCCTCTGCCTGAACGATGTTCCGGACACTTCAGGAAGTCCGGACAAACATCCCGTACATCAGGATATTGGACGGCCGCATTTCCGGTACTCCGGCTTTCATGCGGGCAGGTACCGGTCATTTTTTACTGTTTTCTCCGTGATTCCTCCATGATTTCGTTTGTATTTGTTTTGATTTCGTTGTACTCCGTATAGAGAAAGTATAGAGAAAGTATAGAGAAAGTATAGAGAAAGCAGATAGAAACCGGGGAATTGCCGGTTGAATTAAGAAGAAAATCCGGAAACAGAATCCGGACAGTACCGGCCGGAATTCCGTTATCCCTCCTGGTATCTTACACGGGATTTAAAGTTAAAACCAGACTGCAGGAATCCGGCCACGAAATGATAATAAAAAACCCGGCAATCCTCCGCACGAAACAGCGGAGGATTGCCGGGTTTGTCTGGTATGACAACCGGATCTTAAAACAGTTTGTCAATCAGCGAATCATCTGCCAGGTTGGGCAGGGTTACTTTCAGCAGGGGTTCTGCTTCCATTGCCCGCTTTATGGCGAAGACGGCGCCTTCGTTCCGTGCCCAGGAGCGCCGGCTGATGCCGTTGTTCACATCCCAGTGCAGCATGGTATGCAGTCGGCGGTCGCTGTCGGCGCTGCCATCCAGCAGCATACCGAAGCCTCCGTTGATAACTTCGCCCCAGCCTACACCACCGCCGTTGTGAACCGAAACCCAGGTTGCACCCCTGAATGCATCGCCGATTACGTTATGAATAGCCATATCGGCAGTGAAGCTGCTTCCGTCGTATATGTTTGAGGTTTCCCGGAACGGGGAGTCGGTACCCGACACATCGTGGTGATCGCGTCCAAGCACTACCGGTGCGGAGATCCTTCCGTCGGCAATGGCCTTATTGAATGCGGCCGCTATTTTTGTCCGTCCCTCGCAGTCGGCATACAGTATTCTGGCTTGTGAGCCAACAACCAGACGATTCTCCTTGGCTCCGCGGATCCACTGAATGTTGTCTTTCATCTGCTGACTTATTTCAACCGGGGCGGTGGAGGCAATCTCTTCCAGCACTTCCATAGCAATCCGGTCGGTGGTATCCAGGTCGTCCGCGCTGCCCGATGTGCACACCCAGCGGAAGGGTCCGAAGCCGTAGTCGAAGCACATGGGACCCATGATATCCTGCACGTAGGAAGGATATTTGAAGCTGCCGTCGGGTTTAAAGATATCGGCTCCTGCCCTGCCCGACTCGAGCAGGAAGGCGTTGCCGTAATCGAAGAAGTACATACCGCGGCTGCACAGCGTATTAACGGCAGCAACGTGACGGCGCAGGGTTTCCTGAACCCGCTTTTTAAACTCTTCGGGCTGATGAGCCATCATCTCGTTGGAGGCTTCATAGGAAAGACCGGCGGGGTAATACCCTCCGGCCCACGGGTTGTGCAGGGAGGTTTGATCCGAGCCCAGGTCAACGGAAATATTGCGTTCGGCAAGTCTTTCCCACAGGTCAACGATGTTGCCCAGGTAGGCAATGGAGCGGGCCTTTTTTTCTTTGCGGTATTTCAGAGCCAGATCTATAGCGGTATCTGCATTGTCGGAAATCTCATCCACCCAGCCCTGGCTGTGGCGCTTATGTGCTGCGTGGGGATTGATTTCAGCACAGATAGTTACTACTCCCGCTATATTTCCTGCTTTTGGCTGTGCGCCGCTCATCCCGCCAAGGCCGGAAGTAACGAACAGCGTACCCTCATGTCTTTCGCCCCTTTCGTTGATTTTCCGCCCTGCATTAAGCACGGTGATGGTAGTTCCGTGAACAATACCCTGGGGACCGATATACATGTAACTGCCTGCTGTCATCTGACCATACTGGGAAACACCCAGGGCGTTGAAACGCTCCCAATCGTCGGGTTTGGAGTAGTTTGGAATTACCATTCCGTTGGTAACCACTACCCTTGGAGCATCTTTGTGAGAGGGGAAAAGTCCCATGGGGTGACCCGAATACATTACCAGCGTCTGCTCATCGGTCATTTCAGCGAGGTACTTCATGGTCAGAAGATACTGAGCCCAGTTCTGGAACACGGCTCCGTTGCCGCCGTAGGTGATAAGCTCATGCGGATGCTGGGCAACGGCAGGATCCAGGTTATTCTGTATCATCAGCATAATTCCGGCTGCTTGTTTTGACCGTGCGGGATACTCCTGTATGGGACGGGCATACATATCGTAAGAGGGCCGGAAGCGGTACATATAAATCCGGCCGTATTTCCTTAATTCCCCGGCAAACTCGGGAGCAAGAACAGGGTGATGCACGGGATCGAAATAACGGAGCGCATTTCGCAAAGCCAGCTTTTTCTCTTCAGCTGTGAGGATATCTTTACGGATGGGGGCATGGCTTACACTGTTGTCAAACGGTGCCGGCTCCGGAAGAACAGCGGGGATGCCGGCAATTACGGCCTCTTGAAATTCTGAACGTTGCATAATATTATGATTCAATAGATTTAACATGCATAAGGAGCAGCAAAGGTAAGAAGGATTTTGGATTGCAAACGATTGAAATTGCCCGGACGACGCATATTCTTTGCCATGTAAAGCCTCCGGAGCAAGGATTTACCAAACAGTGTGCACCGGGTCATTATGACGAAAGGAACACACAAGGCATCAGGGCATTTCGGATTCTTATCCGCGAAAGCGAAACGAAAGACAGCCCGATAGCTTTGCGTGAACCGGAACAAATATCTGCACAGCAACAGCCGTTCTGAGAAGGATTTTTGCGTGGATGAATTTCCTACTTTTACATGCCAAAACAATTCGGATGAACGCATTACTGCAGCACGCCTTCGACCCGGAGGAGTTCCGGCGTGAGGGGCATAAACTTGTCGACCTTCTTACAGCCTACCTCAGCGATTGCCGGGAAGCGACCCCAATGCCGGTATTACCGCCGTCGGAGCCTTCCGGTATGGAAAAATACTGGGAGGGGATACTTAAAAATCCGGACTTTGATCTTCAGAAATTTTACGCTACGCTGATTTCGCAGGCTAACCACATCCACCATCCGCGTTACATGGGACATCAGGTGGTACCTCCTGCACCCTTGTCGGCACTCACCGAGCTGCTTGAGGCTCTGCTTAACAACGGAATGGCAATTTATGAAATGGGCCCTTCGGCCACTGCCATCGAGCGGGTGGTTTTGCGGTGGCTGGCAGATCGCATGGGGTTTCCCGCACCGGCGGAAGGTGTTCTTACCTCGGGGGGATCGGCAGGTAACCTTACGGGACTGCTGGCTGCACGCCAGGCCATGTGCGGGTACGATATCTGGGAAGAGGGCAACCGCGATGCGAAACCCCTGGCACTGATGGTTTCGGAAGAAGCGCATTACAGCGTGGCCCGTGCGGCCCGTATTATGGGATGGGGAGAAAAGGGAATCGTGAAGATACCCGTCAGCGGCAATTTGAGGGCCGACACCGGTGCTCTTTCGCAAACCCTTAAGCAGGCAAGGGACAAAGGTCTCCGGGTAATTGCCATTGTTGGCAATGCCTGCACCACATCAACGGGAACGTATGATCCTTTGGATGAAATGGCCAACTTTGCCCGGGCGGAGGGTCTCTGGTTTCACGTGGACGGTGCCCATGGCGGGGCTGCAGCATTTTCCGAAAAATACAGTCACCTGGTAAAGGGCATTGAGCTTGCCGATTCGGTAGTTATCGACTTCCACAAAATGATGCTGGCTCCGGCGCTCACCACGGCAGTGCTTTTCCGCAACGGAAGCCACTCCTACGAAACTTTTGCCCAGAAGGCCGAATACCTGCTGGTGAACGGAAAAAAGCAAGCCTGGTACGACAGTGCCGGGCGCACCCTGGAGTGTACCAAAAAGATGCTTGGCGTGAAGGTTTTCGCAATGATAAAACTTTACGGCGACGGTATCTTCACCGACTACATCAATACAACTTATGATCTGGGGCATACGCTTGCAGGGATGCTGAAGCGCGAATCCGGCTTCGAGCTGGCCACTGAGCCAGATGGCAACATTGTGTGTTTCAGGTATATCCCCCGGGAATTCCGGGGCGATGCCGATGCGCTGACGGCCGGGATCCGTAAAGAGATTATTGATGAAGCCGATTTTTACATTGTACAAACCAGATCGCGCGGATGCACCTACCTCAGGGTAACGCTGATGAATCCGTTCACCGGCATCAGCGACCTCGAAGCCCTGCTTGGCAGAATCAGGAAATCGGGCGATGCACTTGCGGGGAAATATTATTATACAAGCGATGATGAACATTGAAGAATTCAGGTCCGAAGCCCACAGGATGGCCGACCGCATTGCCGATTATTATGAATCGGTGAGTACTTATCCCGTAAAATCGAAGGTAAAGCCGGGTGAGATTCTGGATGCACTTCCGCTGCAGCCTCCGGCAGATTCCGAATCCATGGGCAGCATCATGGCCGATTTCGAACGCATCCTCATGCCCGGCATCACACACTGGCAAAGTCCGTCGTTTTTTGCCTATTTCCCAGCCAACAGCAGTTACCCTTCGGTGCTGGCCGAGATGCTTACGGCGGCGCTTGCTCAACAGGGAATGATCTGGGAAACATCGCCGGCTGCCACGGAGCTGGAAGAGCGGGTAATGGAATGGATGAAGCAGATATTCGGTTTGCCGGAGGAATGGACCGGAGTAATTCAGGACACCGCATCTGCCGCCACCCTTGCAGCCCTTCTTACCGCGCGTGAGCGGGCAACGGACTGGAATGTCAACGATAACGGATTTGCTGCGGAACAGGGACTAAGAATCTACTGCACCCCCGAAACCCATTCGTCCATAGAAAAAGCAGCCAAAATTGCAGGATACGGCAAAAACAACCTTATAAAAGTTGCGGTTAAGGCCGACGGCTCCATGGATGTGGTGGCGCTGGAGAAGGCCGTAGGCGACGACCGGAAAGCCGGGCTGAAACCGGTGTGTGTTGTGGGAACCCTCGGCACAACCGGCACAACGGCCAACGACCCCCTGGAGGCCATAGGTGCAATTTGCCATAAGCACAGCCTCTGGTTTCATGTGGATGCCGCTTACGGGGGAACGGCGCTGATGCTTCCGGAAATGCGGCATCTGGCAGCCGGATTGAAGTATGCCGACAGCTACGTTTTCAACCCGCACAAGTGGATGTTTACCAATTTCGACTGTTCGGCCTATTTTGTCAGGGACCAGGAGGCACTGATCCGGACATTCAGCATACTGCCGGAATATCTGAAAACGGCAACCCGGGGACAGGTAAAGGATTACCGGGACTGGGGAGTGGCGCTCGGGCGGAGATTCCGTGCACTGAAGCTCTGGTTTGTGATCCGGAGCTTCGGAGTTGAGGGTTTGCGCGAAAAAGTGCGGAAGCACATGGAACTGGCCCGCTGGTTGTCGGAGACCATTGAAGGTACGGAGGGCTTTGAGCTGCTGGCGCCGGTAAACTACAGCCTGGTTTGCTTCAGATACCATCCCGAGGCCGTGGCAAACGAAGAAAAACTGAACCAAATAAACCAGCAGCTGTTACAGAAGGTCAACGAAACGGGCAGACTTTACATCACGCACACCAAAACAGCCGGAAAGTACACTTTACGGATGGTGATTGCTCAGACTTACGTGGAACGCCATCATGTGGAAGCTGCCTGGTCGCTCATCCGGGAAACCGCTGAACAATTGAGCACTTAAACGATAATAACCTGAAGATAAGAATTTACGCTGAGGAAAACGATGAAAGAACACTGGGATGAACGTTATGCTTCCGAAGAATACATATACGGAACGGAGCCCAACCGATGGTTTGGCGGGCATCTGCGGATGCTGAAGGCTGGCCGTATCCTTCTTCCCGCCGAGGGAGAGGGCCGCAATGCCGTTTATGCTGCAGCCACGGGCTGGGAAGTGCATGCCTTTGACCAAAGTTCGGAAGGCCAGCGGAAGGCGCTGAAGCTGGCTGCAGAAAAGGGAGTTGCTATCCGTTACACCACCGACACCCTGGAAGAGATGGCAAGCGTTGATGGCCGGTTTGATGCCATTGCCCTGATCTTTGTCCACATTCACGAAGATCAGCGGGCAGAGGTACACCGCCGTCTGGCTTCCATGCTGCGCCCTGGCGGGATGCTGATACTGGAAGCCTTCAGCCGGAAACAGAAAGGCAATACAAGCGGCGGTCCGCAGTCGGACACAATGCTTTACACTGCCGTGATGCTGGAAGACGATTTCAGCGATCTGGAAATAACTTTTAGCGAAGAAGCCTGCGTGCATCTGGATGAAGGACCCCTTCATCTTGGAAACGCGGAAGTAGTGCGACTGCTGGCGGTTAAACCCGGATAATCGCACCTGCGGATAAAAAAAACCGTCGCAGACGGGAAAAAGCAGAAATTTGCGGCCGGAACCGGGATGCTGTTCCTGCTTAACGCACACCATCACCATACTGCCAATGAAAGGAAAACGTACACAATCTCTACTGATTCTCATGGCATTGCTGCTGACAACAAGCGGCTTTACCCGGGATGACCGTGAGTCGAAGCTTAAACGAAAGTCTGCCCGCATACATGCGCGGGCTCTCACAATCGACTCGCACAACGACACTCCCATGTGGTTTACCGACACCTCGTACAATTTTGCGGAAGACCATCGCGGGAAGCGACCGCGCAATCGCGTGGACATACCCGGAATGGAAGCCGGAGGTCTGGACGGAGCATTTTTTGCGGTTTTTGTCGGTCAGGGCGACCGCGATGAAAAAGGGAACGCCAGGGCATACGAGCAGGCAGTTCAGACCTTCAAAGCCATTGACAGGAATATTAATCAGCATTCAGAAAAAGTGGCCCTTGCCCTGGAAGCAGACGATGCCCGGAAAATTAAAAAACAGGGAAAACGGGCTCTGTACATTGGCCTGGAAAACGGCTATCCCATTGGCACCGACGCCTCGAAGGTTGAATATTTCCATTCCCTGGGAGCCCGGTACATTACCCTTTGCCACACCCGCAACAACGACATCTGCGATTCCTCGACCGACAGCACAGAGCATAACGGCATCAGTAAATTCGGTGAGACCGTGATTGCAGAGATGAACCGGACGGGAATGATGGTGGATGTATCGCACATCTCCGATCAGGCATTTTACGATGCCGTACGATTGAGCAAAACCCCGGTCATCGCTTCGCATTCGTGTGCACGGGTGCTGTGCGACAACCCCCGTAACCTGGACGATACCATGCTGCGGGCGCTGGCAGAAGACGGAGGCGTGATACAGATGTGTATACTGAGCAGTTACGTGAAAAGTCCGGACCCCAATCCGCAGCGTGATTCAGCCTTTGCTGCTCTCAGGGCAAAGTACGGGAACTTCAGAGATCTGCCTGAGGAAGAAATGAATAAAGCCCGGAAGGAATGGTACGCCATGGATGAGATATACCCCCAGAAGCTGGCAACGGTAAGTGATGTTGCCGACCACATCGACCACATCGTGAAAACGGCCGGTATACGGCATGTGGGCATAGGAACCGATTTCGACGGCGGCGGCGGTGTTGAGGGATGCAGTGACGCCTCGGAACTCGGCAATATTACCCTTGAGCTGGTAAAACGCGGCTATTCCGCCCGGCAGATCCGTATGATCTGGAGCAAAAACCTGCTTAGGGTGATGCGTGAAACGGAGAAATACGCCCGTAAGATTTCATCCCGTAAAGGCGGTTATTCGGCATAAAAAAATGAAAGCACTCAACCGAACCGAAGTATATGGCATTGAGCTTCTTCCCGATGAAACATTCAGGGAAACGGAGCAGCAGCTCCTGCAGAAAGTTCCTGCCGCATGCCGCCCGAAATTCGGAAGGTATGCTCATGTACGCGATCTGCAGCGGAGTCTGCTGGGAGAGGTTATAACGCGTCATTTGCTGGAAGGGATTTGCGGAAAACTCCCTGATGACCGCGAATTCACCATTGGTGAAAAAGGAAAACCCGAGCCGGGGGGATTACAGGGCATACACTTCAACATTTCGCATTCGGGTGAATGGGTGGTGGCAGCGCTGTCTCCTTTTCATGTGGGAGTAGATGTGGAGCGTATACGGAAGGTGCCCGAAGGGGTGGCAAACCGGTTTTTCTCGGAAAAGGAAAAAGCCTGGCTTGCCTCAGCAAATAACGAGCAGGAAAAAGCTGAAATATTCTTCACCCTATGGACGTTGAAAGAGAGCTTTCTGAAGGCTATAGGTACAGGCCTGACACGAAGCCTTTCAACATTTACCGTTGTACGCGAAAGCCATGGACTGTTCCGCATTGAAGAGGATTCCGGATCCGGTATGTTCCATCTTAAAAACTGGCCTTTCCGCGAAGGCTACAAGCTCTCTGCCTGTGCCGGCGGTCCGGACTTTGCCGCTGAACCGAAAATTCTGAATATTAACGAATTATTATTTTGACATGAAACCTGTAAATATATCTCTGGTATTATCGAGCGGTGGCGCCCGCGGACTTGTGCATATTGGTGCCATACAGGCACTCGAAGAAGCCGGATTCCGGATTACCGCTATTGCCGGAACCTCCATGGGATCACTGGTTGCGGGTATGTATGCATGCGGAAGCCTTGACGAATACCGGAAATTTATGAACGGACTCACACGTCTGGATGTTATCCGGCTGATGGACCTGGCGGTGAGTAAAACCGGTATCATCAAAGGAGAGAAAGTCTTCGGAGAAATGAAGCGGTTTATCGGCAACACCCTCATCGAAGACCTGCCCATTCCGTTTGCAGCGGTAGCTGCCGACATCAACAATCACACAGAGGTGGTGTTCCGCGAAGGCGACCTGCTGACAGCCATTCGTGCTTCCAGTGCCATCCCGAGCGTGCTGACACCGGTAACAAAAGACGGAGCATTGCTGGTCGACGGCGGGGTGGTGAATCCTCTCCCTATGGAACACGTTACTGTTCCGGAAGGAAACCTGCTGGTAGCCGTAAACGTGAATGCCCCGCACAAAATGAAGGCAAATCCGGCAAAGAAAGAAACGGTTCCGGAAGAAGCGAACGAAGCTGCGACGGAGTCGGTAATAGAAAAAGCCAGACATCTGATCAATAAAAAATGGAACAGCATGACCAGCGGGAACTCGGAACGCACCCCGGTAAGCGGAATTTTTACGATTGTTCACAATTCGTTTGAGCTGATGCAGCACAAGCTTACCCTGAATGCGCTGGAAAAGCAGACTCCGGATATACTTCTGAACATTCCGGTTAACATAGCCGACACTTTTGATTTTCACCGGGCCAAGGAGCTGATAGAACTGGGTTATGAAGAAATGAAGTCGGAACTTGCCAGAACGGAAAAGCAGCGCAGGAATATACCGGCCTGAAATCCGGAACCTGCCCGGAGCCGGCTGTGAACTGTCAGCCTGAAAAATTTCTGATTTTTATTGCCTTTTGCCCTTATGTGCAGAGCAAACCGGCGTATCGTTACCGTATTCTGCGATGTACCGGTTTCGCCCTTTCGGGTAATGGCATCAGAGTTCGCGTGAGCCGGAGAGTATCTGATACAAAAGGTCCTTAGCCCGGTAGAGCTGTGCCTTCACTGTACCCAGCGGGAGGTTCAGGGTGTCGGCGATTTCTTCGTAAGACAACTCATCGAAGTAACGAAGTTCGATTAATCGTCGGTAGCGGGGTTTCAGTTTATCCACCGTATCGCGCATAAGGCGCAGGCGCTGTTCCCGGATGTAGGTTTCCTCGGGATCTGGCTTTTCGTCGGCAACATCTGGCTGCGGCAGAGGAGCGGATCCTTTATCCCGCAGGCAGGGATCGTTTTTCTGCTTACGCTGGAAGTCGATGCAATGGTTGATGGCGATGCGGTAGAGCCAGGTGATGAAGGCAAAATCGTGCGAGAAGCGGTGCAGATTGCGGAAAGCTTTGCCGAAGGTTTCTATGGTAAGGTCTTCGGCTGTAACAGGGTCGCCCACGCGTTTCAGGATGGCATGATATACCGTATCCTCATAGAGTGCCATGAGTTCGGAATATGCCTTCTGATCGCCGGCAAGAGCCTGATCAACAAGACGATAATCCCGGTCCGCAGAGCCTTCCGGGGTTTCTTTATTTACCATTGCGTTTTTCGGGAGAACAATCCCGTGAATCCTAACACTAAATTGACTATCATCAAAAATAACTCAAAAAAGGGAAATAACAGCAGAAAATTCTTTTCTCCCAAACGAATCATACACCGTTTGATGATAATAAACTGAGTGATTAACCGCAGCAGAAAGATGCCTGAGAGCAGCATCCAGTCTGCTCCAAGCAGTGCCAGCGCGATAAGGAGTGCATAAAAGCCAAGCTGCGACAAGGAAAACAATCCGAGAACGAACTTATGCAGTGGGCGATAAAAACCACCGGTGGTCAGGTGTCTGCGTTTTTGCCGGAACCAGGCTCCGGCGCTTTGCTTTGCTTTAGAAAACGTTACTGCTTCGGGAGAAGGCTGAATGCGGGTATTTGACCTGCGGGCCACTTCATTAATAAAAAGATCGTCGTCGCCTGAGGTAACTTTATAGTGCCGGATAAATCCTCCGGTGCTGAAAAACAATTCCTTCCGGTAGGCCAGGTTACGGCCGACCCCCATATAGGGAAGTCCGGCCAGTGCAAGCGACATATACTGCATGGCCACGTGCAGGGTATCGAAGCGTATGAGTTTATTGAGCAATCCGCCCTGCGGAGTGTAGGCTCCGTATCCAAGCACAATTCCGGTTTTTCCGGTAAAGGCCGACTGCATTTTAGCAAGCCAGCCAGGCCCGGCCGGATAGCAGTCGGCATCGGTGAGCAGGAGCGTATCGTAACGCGCCGAACGTATGCCTATGGACAGAGGGAACTTTTTCCCCCTGAAGAAATTCAGGTTCTGATGGATGTTCACCACCTTCAGATGTGAATACTGTTCGCTCAGCTCCCGCAGCAGGTAGAACGTATCGTCTTCAGAGGCGTCGTTAACAACAACCACCTCGTATTCGGGATATTCCTGGGAGAGGATCTGAGGCAGAAACCTCACCAGGTTGTGGTATTCATTTTTGGCGCAAAGAACGATGGAAACCGGCTCCTGAACATCGCTCACCGGCTTGCGGGATGAGCGGTAAAAAGCCAGACGACTGAACACCAGCCAGTAAAAAAGCAGCTGAATCAACAGCATAGCCATCAGCATCCAGATAAGGATTATCCACTGAGAATCAAGTATTGCTTCCAACCACGCCATAAAACTCCGTTTCGAGCGGCAAATTTACCTAAAGGCTTCGAATTGAACGTTACAAGTTTTCAACAATGATGAAGGGGATATCCGTATCTCCCGTAAAGGGCTTAGAGGTACCGGAACCTCCGGTAAAATAATTGGTAATATTTTATACTTTTGCTATATAAGCCCTGTTACCATGAGCTGCAGATTACGCAAGGGAAGAAAGCGTTTCATCACATCCGGCCGTTTACGAAAACGCGGATACGGCCTGCTTTTCATCCTGCTGCTTTTAATACCGGGAGCTAAAGCACAGATCAAGGACATCGGCCTGCCGTACATCAACAACTACCCAAAAACGGTATACAAGGCAAGCAATCAGAACTGGTCCATTACACAGGGAAGAAACGGATTTATCTATTTCGGCAACAACGACGGATTGCTGGAGTTCGACGGTCAGCACTGGGAGTTGTACCCATTGCCGGGAAGAACCATCATCCGCTCGCTGCTTGCGGAAGGCGACACCATATATGCCGGATCGTTTGAAGAGCTTGGGTACTACACTCCCGGCAACGACGGAAAGATGCATTTCCAATCGCTTACCCACCTGATCCCGGAATATTTCCGCTCGTTTGATGAGATATGGGAGATCCACAAAACCAATCAGGGCATTGTCTTTCAGTCGTTTCGATATCTCTTTATCTATCGCAACAAACAGATTCGGGTGATTGAGCCTTTTTCATCCTTTTCGCAGTCGTTTCTTGCGGATGGCAAAGTATACGTAGTAGACCGGAAGAAAGGGCTGCTGCGTATGGACGGGCGGGGACTGGAAACGGTACTTGACGACCCACTGCTGCAGAGGACCGAAGTCCGGTTTCTGATGCACACCGGCAACGGAGAACTGCTGATGGGCACATCTACCGAAGGTATCTTCAGCCTCAAAAACGGAAAGCTTCAGGCCTGGACAGCACCGGTTAATGAGCTCCTGAAACGGTATGAGCTGTTTACGGGCATTTCTCTGCACGACAACTACCTGGCATTCGGTACCGTGCAAAACGGGGTATACATCAGCGATGCCTCCGGCAGGCTTTTCCAGCATCTGAACCGTTCCAAAGGAATGCAGAACAATACCGTACTCAGTCTGTTCGGCGACCGCCACCATAACCTGTGGATGGGGCTTGACAACGGTATTGATTATGCGGAAATCAACAGTCCTCTTTCCGTTTTCGATTTCAATTATCAGCTGGAGGCTACGTACGCATCGGTGGTACATAACGGCAAGCTGTATGCCGGTACAAATCAGGGCCTTTTCTACATAAATATGACGGAGCTCGGAAATTCAGCCTCCGGGGAAGAAACCTTCCGGATAATACCCGGCACCGAAGGGCAGGTATGGTGTCTGAATGTTTTCGACGACCGGCTTCTTTGCGGGCACAATACGGGATGTTTCCGCATCGAGGGGAGCACTGCCCAAAAAATATCGGACATCCCGGGTTACTGGACATTTATAAATCACGGTGAAACGAGCGACACCCTGATTGCCGGGACTTACAACGGATTGTCGGTACTTACGGCAAAAAACGGGCAATGGGTGTTTTCTCACGAAGTAAGCGGTTTCAGGGAATCGAGCCGGACCATACTGCAGGACGAGGACGGTTCGGTATGGATTTCGCATGGATACAGGGGCATTTTCAACATCCGGCTAAGCAGGGATCTTACCAAAGCTGAGGCCGTCACCCTTTACAAATCGTCGAAAGGACTTCCGGAAACCCTGCCATACAACATTCACAAGTTCGGACAGGAATTCAACATTTCAGCCGCTGACGGACTTTACCGCTACGACCGGAGAACGGATATGTTTTACAAAAACCCGAAATATGCCGAACTCTTCCGGGGACTGCCTTACGTTGACCGGATCACGGCCGACAGTGCGGGAAACTTCTGGTTTTTCACCAACACGTTTATGGGAGTAGTCCGGCAAAACGAAAAGGGAGATCCGGTTACGGAGCTGTCACCCTTTTTCAGGGTTAACAGCCGGCTGATACCTTCGTTTGAACACATTTACATACATAACGAGCGAAATGTGTTTATCGGCTCACAGGAAGGCCTGATTCACTTTACACCACGATTTGGCAATGCAGTAAAGAGAGGCAGCGATCCCGTGTTAATCCGCAGCGTGCGCTTTATAGGAAACGATACTACCCTGGTTTTTGCAAGCGACACCAGCTCATCCGAAACATCGGGGCATCTAAGCCTCGCGTTTCGTTACAATTCGGTGAACTTTACCTTTTCGTCACCTTCCTTTGAATCTCCGGAAGGTACGGTCTACTCCTACCGCCTTCGCGGATTCGACCAGCACTGGTCGGTATGGAGTCCGCAGTCGTTTAAGGAATATACCAACCTGAAAGAGGGTGAATATGTTTTCGAGCTCCGGGCACGTAATGCTTTTTTAGCTGAAAGCGAACCCATTACGTTTTCATTTACGATAAAACCTCCGCTTCACCGTTCCATGGCAGCACGAATCTTTTACTCTCTGATACTTGCACTGGTATTTGCGGGCAACGTCGTATTTGTCCGCAGGCGCATTGAAAAGGCGCGAAAGGCCGAGATCATACGCAGCGAACGGGAGCTGGAAGAGCAGGCTCAGGCTTTCCGTGAACAGGCACTTATAAATGAGCGTGAAATTATAAAGCTGAAAAATGAAGCGCTGGAAAATGAGATGAAGCATAAGACGCAGGAGTTGGCTTCGGCTACCCTGAACCTCGTTCACAAAAACCGTATGCTTACCAATCTGAAGCAGCAATTGGGTGCGATGCTGCAGCCGCAGGCCGGACAGGATCAGAAAGTAGTGCTGTCGCAGATTATCCGGCGCATCAACAAGGAAATAAAAAACGAACAGCATCTGGAAGCATTCAACACATACTTCGACGATGTACACCGCGATTTTATCGTCCGGCTCAGGGAAGCGCATCCCGGTTTGTCGCCCAGAGAACTGAGGCTATGCACTTACCTTCGGATGAATTTGTCGAGCAAGGAAATAGCTCCTCTGATGAATATTTCGGTGCGCGGACTTGAGATCAGCCGCTACAGGCTCCGCCGTAAACTGAACCTGGGACATGAAGTGAATCTTACCGAGTTTATCATGTCGTTTTAAGTAGAAAGAACAAACCTTCTTCCCGTGAATTCAACAAACCCGGCCTGTACCGGCCGCACCAATAAAGCTATAAATGCGGGCCGGAGGATATAAAAATCCGGCGTATATTATACTCAGGGGCAACATCCGCTTTGCATTTTTAATGAACGGGGATTCAAGGGTTCTGATGTAGTTGATTTTTTCGGAAGTAAGAAATTATTTTATTGACTATCTTTACATTAAGATCATAATGATGTAATCATGATGTAGTGCATGACAGCGTTTGATGTGGTGTTGATGAAGCCAAAAAATGGACTTATGCTTCTTTGTGGTTTATATTTGTGTATTGCATAAATGCCCGTATCTGAAATTAGATACCGGAGCGGATATGTGGCGGTAATTATTGAGAGGGAAATGTTCATTTTGAGTGACACATCATTTGACAACCAACATAATTATTCATTAAACAACACACACAACATGACCAACAAGTTTTCAAGATGGAGCACCCTGATGCTTCTTGCAGCGGGTTTGTTTTCGACTTTATTCCTTGCATCCTGCAAGGAAGATGACGACGATCCGGTAAAGAATCCGATTGCCAGTTTTCAGTATGCCATTAGTCAGACCAACTTCCTGGAAGTTACATTCACCAACTATTCGCAGAATGCCACTTCCTATGACTGGAATTTTGGAGACGGCAAAACCTCAACCGAAGCCAATCCGGTGCATGTATATGATGATCCCGGAAATTACACCGTGGTTCTGACGGCAAAAAATTCAGCAAATGCATCGGCGAATTACAGTCTGACCATAGAGATTAAGGATCCGAATTCGGCTTTAACGCTTCTGGCCGGAGAAACTTCGAAGACCTGGAAATTATTCAGGGAAGGCACCTGTATGGGTGTTGGCCCGAATGCTGAAGCAGCACGCAGCTGGTGGTCGCTCGACAACAGCGGTATCCGCCCGTGTATTTATTACCACGAATTTACCTTTAAGCGCGACGGTTCTTTTGTATTTGACGATAAGGGTTCGTTCTGGGGTGAAGATGTGGTATTTGCCGCTCCTTTGCTTGGCACCTGTTTCCCGGCTGTTGCAGGCAATATGGTGAACGTGAACGGAACAAACATAAGTGCACTTCTCAGCGGAACGCATACGTACACCTATGAACCGACTACCAACGAAGTAACACTTATAGGCAAAGGCGCCTGGATGGGACTGGCCAAACTCACCACCACCGGCGAATCGGCAGAACTTCCCGACAGCAGAAAATTCAAAATCTCCATTGAGGAGAAGACCGGTTACGATCTGATGACCATTGCATACGTCTACGAGGGCGTTTACTGGGACTTCTCTTACGCTTCGTACTCAAATCCTGCGCTGGAACCGGACGTGGTTGAAGAGGAAATTCCTTTCGGAGAGGATCTGCCCGACTATACCCCCACTGAAATGTACAACACCTTTGCTTCTACCGGTCCGGCCGATGTAAAGGAGCTTGTTCCAACCGAATCAGCTGTTGTACTTACCGTAGGTGTTGACGACCCGGCAAACGCATCGGCTCCGAAAGTTGGCATGTATCAGAGAAGTACGGAGCAATATCCCGACCTGAAATTCCAGCTGGCTTACGACTGTCAGTTCGACAACTTCACCACCATCTCCATTGATGTATATGTTCCCAGCACCAACACTTACAGTGAAGGCGGCCTGACTAAAAACATCCAGCTCTGGATAGCCGATGCCAGCCAGACACAGGAATTCTGGAACAGCTGGTGCCAGTATGATGTAGACATCAGCACCATTCCCATGGATGAGTGGAAGACCTATACCTTTGACCTGGAATCACCCACTTCCGGTGTTGGCACACCCAAAACAAGGCAGGATCTTGACCTTGTCGGCGTTGCCATCGGAGGCGCAGGCCATACGGTCGACGGCATATTCTATGTCCGTAACCTGAGATTTGATTAACGGAAGGATTGATGAGGCTGTCCCGCAATTACGACAATGAGACAGCCTCATTCCTTTTTCTTCCGTATTAAACAGCTGTTTCCGGAGAAATCCGGATTAATCAAATGTCCGGTCAGATAACCGCATATCATCCGAACGTAAACTCAACTATTGCCAGAACCAAAAAATGCCGATGAAATATCCTTCGTACTGCAACCTGTCTTTTATTCTGATACCTATCGTTCTTCTGTTTGCATCCTGCAAAGAAGATGACGGCCCCGACACTGCGGGTAATCCCTCGAACCTTCAGATAAGCCTGACGCTGCCTGAAGAAGGCACGGGAACGGTAATTATTGAAGCATCAGCCGAGAATGCAGTGGAATACCGATTCTATGCAA
This sequence comes from Bacteroidales bacterium UBA6248, assembly GCA_002441345.1. Classification (GTDB taxonomy): domain Bacteria; phylum Bacteroidota; class Bacteroidia; order Bacteroidales; family Lentimicrobiaceae; genus Lentimicrobium. The sequence continues at coordinate 27,388 of DJVU01000006.1, read as the reverse complement.
ATCCGCAGGCGAGTCCCGTTATAAACAGCAGCGGACGTTTTGAGCAATTGTACACCCAGTCCGGAACATACCTCATAGAAGTAAGGGCTTACGGCACCTCGGGCAGATACATTAAAGCGGAAAAACAGTTCACGTTAAGTGAGGACAACCCGGTTACCATTGGCGAAGGATATACAACACCCATTGAATATCCCGGTTATCAGCTTGTCTGGAACGATGAGTTTGACGGCAATACCCTGAACACCCAATTCTGGACATATGAAACCGGAGCCGGCGGGTGGGGCAATAATGAAAAACAATATTACCGGTCCGAAAACACATCGGTGGGAGGCGGCCTGCTTACCATAGAAGCCCGGAAGGAAGCCTATCAGAACAGTCAGTTCACTTCCTCACGCCTCATTACAAAAGGCAAAAAGGCGTATACCTATGGCAGAATTGACATCCGGGCACTGCTTCCGAAAGGACAGGGCATATGGCCCGCTTTGTGGACGCTTGGCAACAATATTTCCACTGCCGGCTGGCCGGCATGCGGCGAGATAGACATCATGGAGATGATAGGCGGCAGCGGCCGGGAAAAAACCGTTCACGGAACGCTGCACTGGGAGTACAACGGCCATGCACAATACGGACAACCCTACACCTTGCCGTCGGGAATTTTTGCCGATGAATACCACGTTTTCACCATCATCTGGGACGAGAATTCCATCAAGTGGTATGTCAACGATATCAAATATAGTGAGGTTGACATAACCCCTTCACACATGTCGGAATTCCATCTTCCCCATTTCTTTATCTTCAACATTGCTGTTGGCGGCAACTGGCCGGGCGACCCGGATGCAACGACGGTTTTTCCTCAGCAAATGAACGTAGACTACATCCGGGTGTTTCAGAAAAACTAAAACCTACGCAAGGGAAGCTACGGCAACCGTGCTTTGTACCGGTAATCCGAATGAATGTCTGAAGTAATTTAAAGACATTACATCTTATTGATACTTAAATTCTTATTACTGATCTTCATCAGTCGGAATGCCAAAATAATGTCCTTTTGACTGGCATCAGCCAAAGGCAAACAAGGTAAATCACTTCAACCAAAAAAGCGGATGAACACACACTTTTACAAAACATTCCTTGTGCTGGTTGCACTGTTTGCGGCAGTTACGCTTCAGGCGCAGACCCACACCGTTACAGGAACTGTCACCGACAAGGAAACGGGGCAGGGAATTCCGGGAGCTACTGTAGTAGAATCAGGAACTTTCAAGGGTACTACGACCAACATCGACGGCAATTACAGGCTTGAGCTTTCAGGACCCGATGCCGTTCTGGAGGTTTCCTTTATCGGTTATCAGACGCAAAAAATCCCCGTCAACAAGCGGGCTGTCATCGATGTTATACTGAATGTGGAAGTTACGCAGCTCAGCGAATTGGTGGTAATAGGTTACGGCACCCAAAAGAAGAAAGTGGTAACCGGAGCCATTGCCACGGTGGGGGCCGACGAGATTTCATCGACACCTGTACTCCGTATTGAGCAGGCCATGCAGGGCCGTACGGCAGGGGTGCAGGTTACCAACCTTTCGGGTCAGCCCGGTGAGGCCCCTACAATTCGTATACGCGGCACCGGAACTACCCTCAATTCAGAACCGCTGTATATTGTTGACGGCATTGCCTTAGGTGGTATCGATTACCTGAATCCTGGAGATATCGAATCCATAGACGTGCTGAAAGACGCTGCATCGGCCGCCATTTACGGAGCCAGGGCAGCCAACGGGGTAGTCCTGATTACGACGAAAAGCGGTAAAGCCGGAAAAATGAACGTAACCTACTCCGGATACGGCGGCATTCAGAATGTAGCGCGAAAAATCGATATGCTGAATGCGGAGGAGTACAGGATGATTATGAACGAGGGTCTGAGAAACAAGGGCAAGGAAGAGGTATTCGATCTGAATGAGATACCGAAATACGACACCGACTGGCAGGACCTGCTGTTCGTGAAAAATGCTCCCATTCAAAGCCATGAGGTCTCCGTTACCGGAGGAAACGATAAAACCACCTACTCTTCCTCCATGTCGTATTTCTCGCAACAGGGAATTATCGGGGGCGACAAGTCTCAGTTCGACCGCATTACCGCCCGATTGAACACAAAAAGTCAGGTGAACAAGGTATTCAGTTTCGGAAATACCCTCTCCTACTCCCACATCATCCGCCGCGGCATAGGCAGCAATGAGTCTTTCAACGGAGCATTCAGCAGCGCGCTGAACATGGATCCGCTGACTCCCCTTTTTGAAGAAGATCCGGATATTCTAGCCCAGCCTCCGTATTCCAACAATCCCGTTCTCAGGGATAAACTCGGCAGGGTTTACGGTATTTCCAGGCTTGTCGGCGGTGAGATAATAAACCCGATTGCCTTACTTGAAATACAGACAGCGGAAACCCGCGTTGACAAGCTGGTAGGGAGCATCTTCGGAGAAGCTGAAATTGTTAAAGGCCTCAAGATAAACACAAGCCTGGGCATTGACCTTGCCTATGTGCTGAACGACGGCTACAGGCCACTGTATTATCTTAACGATGCGCAGAAGAATATTGGCGGAACATCGGTAAACAAACAGATTGACCGGCACTTTACCTGGCAGTGGGAGAATTTTATCACATATACGAAACAGATTGAAGACCATTCGTTTACAGTCCTTGCCGGTACAACGGCCAGTAAATACAATTACGAAGATTTGTATGGCTTCAATGCAAAAGTACCGCTTACCGATCCGAATCACGTTTACCTGAATATGGCAACCGATACGGTATGGGTTGCAACGGGAGGTGCTTCACATTCAGCCCTGGCTTCAACTTTCGGCCGTATTACCTATGACTTCAGGAGCAAATACGCCTTTACGGGAATCGTCCGCAGAGACGGATCATCGAAATTTGGCCCGAATAACCGTTACGGCATTTTCCCTTCGGTCGGAGTATCGTGGGTAGCCAGCGATGAAGCTTTCTTCCCGGAGATAAAAAACATAGACCAGGTAAAATTCAGGGCTTCCTGGGGAATAAACGGTAATCAGGAAATCGGTAATTACCAGTTTGTATCCAGGATCGACAAGACCAGGGGTTACATCTTTGGCACCGGTCGTTACACCGGCGCATCCCCTTACTCCATCGAAAACGCCGATGTCCGCTGGGAAGAATCAAAACAGATTGATATCGCCCTTGACCTGGCGGCCTTCAATAATCGCCTGATTGCGACGGTCGACTATTACGTAAAGACCACCGAAGGACTGCTGGAAACCATCCCCATCCCGGGCCATGTGGGCAATACACCTCCGGTGGCCAATGTTGGGAGTGTGGAAAACAAGGGTGTGGAGCTGGGTGTAAACTGGCGCAACATGGTTGATGGATTCCGCTATAACGTCGGTGTCAATGCCTCCTACAACAAAAATACCATGACGCACATCGGAAACGAAGAGAAAGTGATACAGGGAGCATCATGGTCCATAGCCGGTACCGTAACGCAGGCCAGGGAAGGGCTGCCCATCGCATATTTCTATGGATACAAGACCGACGGCATTTTCCAGAATCAGGCAGAAGTATTCCAGCATATCGGTATTACCGGTCAGGTACTTCAGCCCGATGCCAGGCCCGGAGATGTCAGGTTTGTTGACGTAAACAACGACGGCAAACTGGATCCCGACGACCGGACTATGATCGGAAATCCGACACCGGACTGGACATTCGGCTTTAATGCGTCGGCCGAGTACAGGCAATTTGACTTTGCCATTCTGATAACCGGCGTATACGGCAATGAAATCTTCAATGGAAGTCAGCGCTACGATCTTGAATTTACCAACCTCAGCACATCCATTCTGGACCGCTGGACGGGTGAGGGTACATCAAACACCGTCCCCAGGTTTGTAATGCAGGATAACCTCAACCGCAACTACCGTGTATCGGACCTGTATATTGAAGACGGTTCATACCTGAGGATTAAAAACCTGCAACTGGGATATACCCTTCCGGATACATTTCTCAGAAAAATCGGAGCAGCAGTCTGGCGGTTTTACATATCAGCCGAGAACCTGTACACTCTTACAAAATACACCGGTGCCGATCCCGAGATTGGTGCCAGGAGCTCATTCGACATCAGCATCGACCGCGGAATCTACCCGCAGGCCAGAACATGGCGGATAGGAACAACCATTACTTTCTAACTCAAAAAAAGAGAACATGAAAACACTATATAAAACAATCAGCGCACTTATTCTGATCACACTTGCATCGTCGTGCAGCGAAGATTTTCTGGATCTCAAACCTTTGGATCAGGAAGTATCCACTTCGTTCTACAGAACCGAGGAGCAGGCCATGCAGGCGCTCGTATCGGTTTATGATGTTCTCGGATATCAGGAAACTCCGGGAGTATCCTGGGCTCCGTTTATTGTTATCTCCGATATCCTTTCCGACGATGCCTATGCCGGGGGTTCGGATGCCAACGACGGACAGGATGAAGATGAATTCAACAATTTCAACATCCCTTCTACCAGTAAAATTGCGCATGCCATCTGGCTGAAGAATTATACCGGTATTTACCGGGCGAATCTGCTTTTGGAGCGTATCGACGGAGTGGATGCATCGGATGAATTCAAAACCCGTCTGATTGCAGAGTGCAAATTTTTACGCGCGTACTTCTATTTTGAGCAGGTTGCCTATTTCGAGAATATACCTTTGCTGACGCGCACTCTGAGCGGACCTTCCGAATACAACCAGCCCCAGGCAACTCCCGATCAGGTATACAGCCAGATCGGCCTCGACCTCACCGAAGCCATGGCCGACCTGCCCGCTTCGGTTATTCCGGCAGAAGCCGGAAGGGTGACCAAATGGGCTGCACAGGCATTGCTGGCCAGGGTTTACCTGTTCTACAACGGAGTATACGGCAAAGACCTGGTGGCAGGAACACAAACGATAGGCAAGGCTGTCCTTGTGCAATACCTCGACGAACTGATCGCCACCAGCGGGCACGACCTATTTGCAGACTATGCCACGAATTTCAGACTGGCAGGCGAATACGGAAAAGAGTCGGTATTTGAAATTTCTTACGGCGACACTCCGCCCTGGTGGGACTGGGGCTATGTACGCGGCGGCGAGGGCAACCTCTCGGCTCAGATGCAGGGACCGAGGGTGGCCGGATCATCAAAATGGGATCGTGGATGGAGCTTTGGAACTGTTAGCCAGAAACTTGTGGATGACCTGAAAAACGATCCCAGGTATGCACATACCGTGCTGCGCCAGGAAGATCTTGACGGAGTACTGACAAAAGGGTATCAGCATACCGGTTACTTCTCAAAAAAATACAGTTCGGATGCCGAGCACTGGGGCAGCAGCGGTCAGTTTGAGCTGAACCGCACCTGTAATCACCGCGTTATCCGCTTTTCGGATGTCCTGCTGATGGCCGCCGAGCTGGGAAGTGCCAATGCACAGCAGTATCTCGACCGCGTAAGAGCACGCGTGGGGCTGGGCAGCATTCCGGCCACTCCGGAAAATATCTACAAAGAACGCAGGCTTGAACTGTCGCTCGAAGGCATTCGCTATTTTGATGTGCTGCGCAAAGGGATGGCTTTTGCATCACAGGAACTTACCGTTACCGGGATTCGTGGCCCCAACTACGAAGGCGAACAGATGCTTTTTGATGTAACATTCAATCCCGCCATGAAAGGATTTCTGCCAATTCCTCAATCGGAAATTGACTTATCGGCAGGCACATTCAAACAAAATCAGGGTTATTGATCTTCACCGGTTTATCCGGATACTCCGTTCATACTTTTTACTAATTGGTTGGTTGGTTAATGCCCAATGAGTTACCGGAGCGCGAACCGGTTTATGATCCAAACGGATCGCCGTGCAGTATAACTGCAGACAGGGAGTGCTCCGGTTAACTCAGAGGGTTTAAGGAAAGAGATGAAAAAAGCACTATTTATTATCGGCCTGTGCCTGGGCATAACGGCAGGAATGGAAGCACAACACTGTTACCATCTGGTTTGGGCGGATGAATTCACCAGCGACGGCATTCCTTCAGCTGAAAACTGGAGTTACGATACCGGCGACCACGGATGGGGCAACAACGAATTGCAGAACTACACCTGCTCACCCGTGAATTCCTATGTGGAAAACGGTGTTCTGAAGATACGGGCGCTAAAGAAAGAAGGCAGATGGTCATCGGCAAGGCTGGTGAGCAAAAACAAGAGAGATTTCCTTTACGGAAGAGTGGAAGTGATGGCCCGCCTGCCGGAGGGGCGGGGTACCTGGCCGGCAATCTGGATGTTGTCAACAGGATGGGAATACGGCGGCTGGCCTGAAAGCGGGGAGATCGACATCATGGAACATGTGGGATACGATCCGCTTACCGTACATGGAACTGTTCACACCGCAGCCTACAACCATATAGCAGGCACACAGGTGGGTAACAGCATTAACGTACCCGCCGCCTTCTCGGACTTCAACCTGTATGCCATTGAATGGGACAGCACCGGCATCGATTTCTTTGTGAACGACGAAAAATACTTCCGCTTTGCCAACGACGGCAAGCACAATTTCGAAAGCTGGCCGTTCAACAAACCCTTTCATCTGATCCTGAACATAGCCATAGGCGGCAACTGGGGCGGACGCGAAGGGATTGACGACAATCTGAATGAGGCTCTGATGGAAATCGACTACGTCAGGGTATATTCAACCAGCAATGCTCCGGCGATTACTGGTCCCGCAAAGGTAAAACCAGGGTCAGCAGCTGTATTTTCCCTGCCAGTGCAACAAGGAGATGCCGTTGAATGGTCATTCCCTGAAGGAGTACGGCGAAAGGTACGGAGTGACGGAGGCGAAAGCATACGGGTGAAATGGGGGAAACAAAGCGGCACGGTAAACGCTGTCGTTACCGGTTCGTGCGGAAAGATTGATGCTCTGCCGCTCCCCGTTGCCATAGATAAATAAAAAATAACGATTATCCGGAAGGCTATGAAACGACAACTGACACACCTGGCTCTTGCTGCAATGGCAGTTTTTACGGTTTCCTGCAGCGAAACCTCACGGAATGCGGAAACAACCGGATCCGAAGAAACGGAAAAGAGAATTGAAGTCCTGCTCAGCCGGATGACGCTGGAAGAGAAAGCAGGACAGATGACACAAATAACGCTGGATGTGCTTACCAGGGGCGAGAGTCCGTATGTAAGTGACGAGCCTGTTTTGCTCGATACGTCAATGCTGCGTGAAGCTTTCGTTACCTATAAAATCGGATCGGTTCTGAATACGGCCAACAACAGAGCAAGGGACAGGCAAACCTGGAACCGGCTGATCGGAGAAATTCAGAATTATGCACTGGAAAACTCGCGTCTGCAGATTCCCGTGCTTTACGGACTTGACATGATTCACGGAGCATCATACGTTGATGGTGCCACCCTTTTTCCGCAGCAGATAGGGCTTGCAGCCACCTGGAACCCTGCGCTGGCCGAACGTGCCGGAGAGATCACCGCCTACGAATCCCGGGCTGTCGGTTGTCCGTGGACATTTAGTCCGGTACTTGATTTAGGGATGGATCCGCGCTGGCCGAGGCAGTGGGAGACATTTGGCGAAGATCCCCTGCTGGGCGCCCTGATGGGTGAAGCTTTGATAAAAGGCTTACAGGGAAAAGAGAACAGCCTCGACGACCCCAACCGTATTGCCGCATGCCTGAAACACTACCTGGGTTACTCAAGTCCGGTGAGCGGCAAAGACCGCACTCCTGCCCATCTGCCTATGCACGTAATAAGGGAATATCATCTGCCGGCCTTTAAAAAAGCGATAGAAACGGGCGCGATGTCGGTAATGGTAAACTCAGGGGAAATCAACGGCCTGCCAGTACATGCCAGTCATGCGCTTATCACCGGTCTGCTGAAAGAAGAACTGGGATTCAGCGGCCTTGTAGTCACCGACTGGCAGGACATAGAATTTCTGCACACCCGGCACCGGATCGCTGCAAGCCATAAAGAGGCGGTAAAAATTGCCGTAAATGCCGGAATCGACATGTCGATGGTCCCGTATAATTTCAACTTTGCCGCCTATGTGGTGGAGCTGGTAAAGGAAGGGGAGATTTCCACGGAACGCATCGACGATGCGGTACGACGCATTCTCCGGTTAAAATTCAGGCTTGGACTTTTTGAACGTCCGGTAACGGCAATGTCTTCTTATCCCGAATTTGCCTCAGGCAGTTTTGCTGCCGATGCGCGGCGAACGGCGCTGGAATCCATAACTTTGCTGAAGAATGAGAACAAAACCCTCCCGCTTCCGGCCGGAGCACGCATCCTGATTGCAGGTCCTGCTGCCGACCGTATGCGTCCCCTGCTTGGCGGATGGAGCTATTCATGGCAGGGAAACCTTGCGGATGAATTTACTGCAGAATATGCCACCATAGCCCGTGCCATGCGCGAACTGTCAGCATCACCGGCAAACATAAGGGTGTATGAGGGGGTTTCATACGACGACAGCGGAGATTTCAGCGCAGAGATAAAAGGTGATCTTCAGAAGATAACAGCACTGGCGCGGCAGTCTGACTATGTTGTTTTATGCCTTGGCGAGAACAGCTACTGCGAGATTCCCGGAAACATCACCGAATTGGAGCTTTCATCCAACCAGAAAGAGCTGGTGCGGGCAGCCGCTTCTTCCGGAAAACCCGTGATACTTGTTATGGTTCAGGGCCGGCCACGCATCATCCGCGAGGTTGAACCAATGGCTCAGGCTATTCTCAACGCTTACCTTCCGGGCAATTACGGCGGAGAAGCCATTGCCCGCATCCTCTACGGTGAAACAAATCCTTCGGGCAAACTTCCGTACACCTATCCCCGGTTTGCTTACAGCATTGAGCCATATTACCACAAATACACCGAAAACCTGCAGAATATCGGAGCTCCCGAGGGAAGTGCATTCAATCCACAGTACCCCTTTGGTTTTGGCCTCAGCTATTCGGAATTTGCATACAGCGGTTTGTCGGCCGACGGTAAAACGTATACACCGGATGCAACGATCCGCATCAGGGTAAATGTGCAGAATAACTCCGGAAAGGCAGGCATGGAAGTGGTTCAGGCCTATGTAAGCGACCTTTATGCCACGCTGACTCCTCCCGTAAAACGTCTTCGGGCATTTACCAAAATAATGCTTCAGCCTGGCGAAATGCGCACCGTAACGCTGGAGATACCGGTACGGGATCTGGCATTTACGGATCATTCGAACGCTTCCCGGCTCGAAAACGGCGAATTTATACTTTCCGTTGGAGGACAGGAAGTCGGTTTCAGCGTGGAAGGTGCCGAATAACCGGAATTATTGCAAAACTGCCTGCACGTTTGATTCAAAACGGAACGTAAAAGCCGGTTCCGGAGGATTAATTATCCCTGAAGTCTTTCTTGCGGTTCAGCTTGAGGTCCTGCAACACACTGGCTTTTACCTTGATGTAGAAGTTCCAGCTTTTGTAATATCCGATAGGAATCCAGTTGAAACGCATTTCCCAGCAATGGAGATCGCGGTAAACGTTCACGGAAGTGTAGGAGAGCTTATTTGATTTGAAGTCGTAACCGGAAGCAACCGAAACTTTCCACTTGGGAGTAAGGCTGATATCCCCGTTGAAACCGAGAGTTTGCACGATTTCGCTTTTCACCGTGTGGGTGGCGGGCATATTCCGGCCGGTATAGTTCAGGTTATAGCGAAATCCTAAATTCCAGGGATTATTCCAGTCGATGTACTCCTGCGGATTCTGGTTGAAGTTCTTCAGTTCCTGTTCCGACTCTTCGCCTGATGTCTTCGATTGCGGACTTTTCCTTTTAGAGGATGAGAAGTTGTAATCGATGGAAAAATTCCAGGAAGTATTATCTTTCCGGAGAAGCCTGCGGTTTCTGTCCCACTCAAAGGTATTGATACGACGGCCGGCTTCGGTAACCACATATGGATCCCATACGCTTGAGTAGCTGATCTGAAGTTTTTTGAAGAGTGTGGTTCTGGCGCTGATGTTAACGAGCGACCACTGCAGTGAATCCCTGGCCAGATCGTAGGAGGTTCCGATGTTAAAACTCTCGATCAGCATCACTTTTTTCATCCCTGTGATGGTATCGCTTTTTGAGCGTACCTTCATTTCCAGATTATTTCCGATGCCGATACTGATTCGACCGGACCGTCCGTCGGGCGGACTTCCATAGATGGAAGTGTAGTCGGAGCCGCTGCCAAAGATGGAATACCTCTGCATATTTCCCAGAGTATCCGATTGCACCTCACGGTAATAGCCAAAGTTCGACTTCCCGAAATCGGGGCGCAGCGACATGGACACCGACGGGCGTATTACGTGGCGGATGGCACGCACGGGTCCCTTTTTAAACTGAGCCATTCCATAAAGCGTGGTATTGAGCGAAGAGGTAAAACTAAAGTCGCGGGCCGTTTTAAACCCGTCGAGGGTATCGGTATCGATGTAGCCCACACGGTAGTCCTCGCCATTCCACAGCGTATCGTTAACCCATGATTTGCGGATGCTCCGGCTGTACCACCGCTCGGTAAAATCGAGGGTATTGCTCATGGTGAGGTATTTCAGAATCTTCAGGCTTGAACTGACGGGTATTTTGTGTTGCATTCCGTTGCGGAAGGCATCGAACATCTGTGGTTTAAACAGCATGGAATCGATCACGTTCACTTCGTTGCGCGCAGTCATGCTGTAATTAACACTGATGTTGTCGTACCACTTCAGGTTGGTCGTTTTACCAGGACGGCGCAGGGGATAAAATCGGTTGGCTGACAGAGAAATGCTGGGCAGCGTAAGGTTTACCAGCCTGGTAGAGGTATTCTGACTGTGGCTGAGTGCAGTACTCAGAGATATCTTATCCCTGAAAAGGGAAGTCTGATAGCTGATGCTCGACTGAAACGTATTTGAGAGCAGGTCGTTGGTGGTAGTGGGGTTGTATTTGTTGTACTGGCTGGAAACGAAGTTGACGTTGGCGCTGAACCTGGATTTAGGCCGCGCTCTGGGATCCTGGTTATGCGTCCATGCAACCCTGAAGTCACGGTTGCGCCTGAAACTGGATGTTTCGCGCACTCCTTCAAGGTTGATGGCATAGCTGAAGTTAAAGTTGCCGTTGAACTTGTAACGTTTACGGTAGTTAAACTGGGGTTTCAGAGCCCAGCTGCCCCGGGAGTAGATATCTCCCAGCAGGTAGAGTTCCATATAGTCGTTGATACCCAGATAGTACCCTCCGTTTTCGAGGTAAAAACCGCGATTGGCCGATTCTCCGTAAGTAGGTATCCGGATGCCGGAGGTCTGACCCCGCTTATTGGGGAAAAGACCGAACGGCAGCACCAGCGGCAGCGGAACATCTTCTATGGTAAGAAAGGCCGGGCCGGTCACGATCTTATTGTTCGGAATTACCTTGGCTTTGGTGAACTTAATGCTGAAGTGCGGATGCTCAAGATTGCAGGTAGTGTATCCTCCGTGATGCATATTGCTCACATTGTCAACAAGTTTTTTCACAACCTCCCCATGCAGGAATCCTTCACCTTCTTTGGTAATAACATTCTTAACTATGGCTTTGGTTGAATTGAAGTTGTAGTTGATTTCCTCGGAGGTAAAGGACTGATCGCCTTCGGTAAATTCCGGTTTACCGTATTCCTTGCCGACAGAATCCCGGGCCGGACGCGCTCTGAGCATGCTTGTATTGAAGTCGAGCTCGATGAATGCGGCTTTTGTCTGAATTTTTTCGTACCGGATATCGGCATCGCGGTACATATACACCTTTTGGGCCTCCATATCGAGAGTTATGGAATCGGTAGCGGAATACTCCACTTTGCTGTTGATGGCACTTTTCTTCTTACCGGCCCGGCCTTGCAGCGTATCGTCGGGCATTACAGGGTTCAGCATAAGCGTATCTACAGCTATCCGGAGGGTATCGGCCGAAGAATTCTTTTCCACAGCCTGGGCATGAAGGGCTGCAGGAATCAGCAATATACAGGCCACAGCCAGCATAAGCACCTTGATCAGCGAATTTTCCGGCCTTATTTTAACTGCGGTGTATCTCAATTATGCTAAATTTGTGTGATAAATATGGACATTTGCCACAATATTCCGCTTCCGGAAATGTTTTGTATGGAAGAGCACGATTAAATTGCCTGATTAATCCATTCATACTTAACCGGATGCAGCCAGTTTCTATTTCAAACACAGCCTGTTGAAACGGGGCTCAAAACTAACGAAAATAGTGATGGCGTTAAAACGTATAATCTTAATTTTTATTCTGTTTACAGGGGTTTTCGTCGCATGCACGGATGTATCGGCACAAAAAGTTCAGCGTGTGGTGCTGGATGCGGGGCATGGCGGACACGATCCGGGAGCGGTTGGGAAGTTTTCCAAAGAAAAGGATATAACCCTTGCCATTGCTCTGAAGACGGGAGAACTTATCAGGCAGAACCTGAAGGATGTGGAGGTAATATATACCCGCAAAACCGATGTTTTTGTGGAGTTATTCCGCCGTGCAAAAATTGCCAACGAAGCAAAAGCAGACCTGTTTATTTCCATACACTGCAATGCCAACAAGTCCACATCTCCTTACGGATCCGAAACCTATGTTATGGGGCTTCACCGCACGGAGGCCAATCTGGCGGTAGCCCAGCTCGAAAATGCATCCATCCTGCTTGAGGAAGATTACCATGTGCAGTACGAGGGTTTTGATCCCCGCTCCCCCGAGGGGTATATCTTCTTTTCTATGCTGCAGAATGCATTTCTTGACCAGGGGCTGGAACTTGCATCCAGGGTTCAGGGGCATTTCCGGGATCACGTTAAACTGCACGACCGTGGCGTGAAGCAGGCTGGATTCCTGGTATTGTACAAAACCACCATGCCATCGGTACTGATTGAAGCCGGATTTATAAGTAATGCACAGGAAGAGAAACTGCTGGCTTCGGAAAGCGGACAGAATAAAATTGCTCAGGCTATCTACAGAGCTGTTAGAGACTATAAAAACACCATCGAAAAAACACCGCTTACAAAGTATGAACCGGCAACTGAATCACCGGATCCGGATCCGGATCCGGACACGACGGATGCAGGTGAAAAACCAGCCACAGCGACAGGCTCCGGAACCGTTGTTGCACCGGTTGCCGACAATCTCCCGGTGTTTAAAGTGCAGTTTCTTATGTCGGATACCCGCCTCAGAGACGATGCACCGGAGCTGAAAGGCGTTCCGGATGCAGGCTATTACAGGCATCAGGGGATGTTTAAATACACAGCCGGCAATGTACGTACCGAAGCGGAAGCTCAGCAGATTAAAACAGACATGCAGCGCAAAGGGTACAGGGATGCTTTTATCATCGCCTTTCTCAACGGCGAGCGAATAAGCATGGATGATGCCCGACGCCTGATTAAAAACTAATTATCTTTGCACTGGAAAGACCTGTAACCATTGTTGCGCAAACTCCCTGCCGGGTAAACCTGCAAAACGGAACTGCAGAATACGGGTACAAAAAACAATCCGGAATAATTACGGTACCAGAAAACTGAAAATGAAACGTATTAAACTTTCACGTGAAGTAAGGGTGGGATTACTCACTCTGATAACCCTCGGAGCCTTTTTCTGGAGTTTTAACTTCCTGAAAGGCAAAGATGTATTTAAGCGCCAGCGCACCTTTTATGCGGTTTACGACAATGTGGCAGGGCTTATGACCGCCAATTCCATCACCATCAACGGACTTCAGGTGGGGCAGGTAAGCCGGATGTTCTTTCATCCCACAAAGCCCGGAAAGGTGATCGTTGAGCTGTATATGTCAAACCCTATTGACATCCCTTCCAATTCCGTTGCCCGGATTTTCAGTTCCGACCTGCTCGGATCCCGGATGATTCAGATTATACCCGGCGATTCACCGGTTATGGCCGAATCGGGCGACACGCTTGCTGCTCAGATGCAGCAAAGCCTTCAGGATGAAGTCAACGACATGGTTGCGCCCATCATGGCTAAAACCGAAAACCTCATAACCTCATTCGATACCGTTCTGAATATCCTGAGTGAAATTTTTAACGAACAAACACAGGAAAACCTTACCTCCACTGTTCAAAGCCTGCGCAATACCATGGCAAACCTCGAGAATGCCACCCTTACCGTGGATACCCTTGTGGATAGCCAGAAAGTCCGCCTTTCCAGGATCATAGCCAATGTTGAAGCCATTACTGCCAATCTGAAGAGCAACGGCGACAACATCAACCGTTCCATGGCCAATATCACCCGCATTACCGACACCATTGCACGCGCCAACCTTTCGGCCACCATGAACAACCTGTCGCGTTCGGTTGCCGGACTGGAAGCTGTGGTCAGCAGGATCGAGAGCGGGCAGGGCTCTATCGGACAGCTTGTGAACAACGACAAGATATACAACGACCTGGAGGCTTCAGCCAAAGAACTGAAACTGTTGCTCGAAGACATGCGTCTGAATCCTTCCCGTTATGTTCATGTCTCCGTATTCGGGCGCAATCCAAAAAAAAATCCCTACCAGGCCCCGGAAGGACAAGAATAAATTACGCGGAGCTTATCTCCGTAAAGAACAGCCCTGACATTATCCATCAAGGAGCTGGTGGTACAGCGATTTCCATATTTGAACGCCCCGTTCCAGCAAACGATCGGGAAAGTCGTAATCGGGATGATGCAGCGCGGGATGATTTTCCCCGGCACCCAGTCCGAAAAGTGCGGAACGGCTGATGGCCGTGAAGTGCGCGAAATCTTCGGACCAGCGGAAGGGCAACACCGCTTCCACCACAGAAAGGTCGAGCTTTTTGCACGTTGCGGTTATCAGCTCCACAGCTTCGGGATGATTCACCGAGGCCGGGAACTCCTCCTGAAAATCGATATCGTATGTAAGGCCGGCGGTCTCGGACCGGCTTTTTACTAGTGCTGTGGCGCTGGCGGTCAGTTTCTCCATATCCGCATCAAGGTATGCCCTGAGGGTAACCATAAGTACCGCATCGCCCGGGCTTGTTCCGAAAGCAGGCGTTCCGAGATTGCCGTGAATAAGTGTCAGCAAAACGTAATCATCGTAATCCCCGGTATTCCCATTTCCCGAAAGGCGGGGCAGATCAACCATAAGACCGGCCATTACCGAAGCCGGGCTTTTGCCTTTTTCTGGTTCCGAGGCATGCGACGTCTTTCCTTTAAGACGTATTACCATCCCTTTGGAAGCTGCGGCAAAGGTACCGGTACGCACCACCACAGAATCCTGCGGATACCCGGGCAGGTTATGCAGTGCAAACGAATAATCGGGCTTCAGCGTTTTCATCACCCGGTGTTTAAGCATGGCTTTGGCGCCCCGGCCTGTTTCTTCGGCCGGTTGAAAAACCAGGATCAGTTTGCCGCGTTTCGGCCGGCTTTGTGAAACGTATTCCGCAAAACCGGCAAGTATGGCGGTGTGGCCGTCATGTCCGCACTTGTGCGACACTCCGGGATTTACCGATGCATGCGGAAAGTCTGCTTTCTCCCGGATAGGCAGCGCATCCATATCGGCCCGGAAAAGAACCACAGGCCCCTGATTTCCCGAATCGAACACTGCCACCACTCCGTGACCTCCCACACCGGAAACCAGTAAATCGGGCATCGTACCTTCGAGAATCTCACGAATACGCCGGGCAGTCATCTTCTCCCGCCCCGACAATTCGGGATGCCTGTGCAGTTCATGTCTGAATTCAAGCAGGGTAATCATTGTGAGGCATTTTTGGCAAAGATAGAAGAGTAATTAGATTCCGGAACTTATCAAACACAGTTTAGAAACTGTTTAAATTATCAGGCTGAGGACTTTAGTTAAACAAACATATCTCCGGAAGGAGGCAAAAGCCAAACATGGGAATCATCGAAAAAAACGGCTGTAAATTTTCAGAATCCGTTAAATTTGCACCCACGTTAAAAAAAGCATTTAAACTGTATCCTTATGGGAAGAGCATTTGAATTTCGCAAAGCCAGGAAAATGAAACGCTGGGGCAACATGGCAAGGGTATTTACCCGCCTGGGAAAAGACATTGAAATGGCTGTAAAAGCAGGAGGACCCGATCCGGCGATGAACCCCAGGCTCAGGCTGCTCATTCAGAATGCCAAGAATGAAAACATGCCCAAGGATAATGTGGAACGTGCCATAAAACGGGCGGTTTCAAAAGATTCTGCCGATTACAGGGAGGTGGTTTACGAAGGATATGCCCCGCACGGCATTGCCGTGGTAGTGGAAACGGCCACCGACAACCCTACCCGTACCGTTGGCAATGTCAGAAGCTACTTTACACGCAACGGCGGCAGCCTGGGAACCATGGGAATGCTGGATTTCCTGTTTGAACGAAAATGCTCATTCAAGGTTGGCCTCAAGGAAGGCGTTGTACTGGAAGAACTTGAACTTGAACTGATTGATTACGGCCTGGAAGAGATCTTTGTGGATGAGGGCGAAATTATGATCTATGCTGAATTCACTTCCTTCGGCCCCATACAAAAATATCTGGAAGAGAACCACTTCGAAATCAAATCGTTTGCTTTTGAGCGCATTCCCAACGAAGTAAAAACACTCACGCCGGAGGAGCAGGCCGATGTGGAGAAAATGCTGGAGCGCATGGACGACGACGACGACATTATCAATGTATTTCACAACATGCGGTAAGCCAGTCCTGAAAAGGTGGTAAAACCGTTTGCCGGGAAAACGGGCGTACTCTTCTACAGGCGTTCGCTCCAGACAAACATCCCTTCAAAATCGCCCGGCTTATAAACCGGAGCCTGCTCAAACAGTCCGAACACCGAAGAACCGCTGCCGCTCATGGAAGCGAAAGCTGCACCCATTTCGGTGAGCTTCCGTTTAATTTGTCCGATTACCGGAAATGCCTGAAAAATGGGCTTCTCAAAATCGTTGACCAGCAGATTCTGCCATTCCCTGATGTCGCCTGGCAGTGCGAAAGGATCCGGTAGTCCGGAACCAGAGCAGGATACCATACCGTAGGCAGCTGCAGTTGAAACTTCCACACCAGGCTTTACCAGCAGCAGAAAGTAATTTTTAAGCATCCGGTTAACGGGAGTAAGCACCTCTCCCCTTCCCGTTGCCAAAGCCGGTTCTTTGCCGATGAAAAACGGACAATCGCTACCGAGCTGTGCCGCCATGGCGTGCAGTTCCGGTACACCGGCACCGGTTTCAAAAAGCCGGTTTAGCAATTTGAGGGTAAAGGCAGCATCCGATGAGCCGCCGCCCAGTCCGGCACCCGACGGAATCTCCTTATGCAAATGAATCAGGACGGGAGGAAGGTCATACTTCTTCTGCATCAGCCGGTATGCTCTCATACAGAGATTATCTTCAGCTTCTGCGGCTACAGGAAGTCCGGAAGCGGTAAATACCGTATTGGCATCGGTAGCGGGTACGATCTCCAGCGCATCGGCAAGACCGATGGGAAAAAGGATTGAGGAGATATCGTGAAAGCCGTCATTTCTTCGGCCGACAACCTTTAATCCCAGATTGATTTTTGCATGTGGAAATACGATCATAATCCGATGCTGAGTACCAGAATGCAAATATACGGGCATATATTCCAAAACCGGGGCAGGGATTAGAAATAAAAGAATGGCAGGCAAAGCGACATGACAAAAAAATGACCTTATCGTTGCAATTCGGGATGCAATTAACGGAAGGATTCCGGAATAAACCTTTATTTTTGTCAATCTCATACAAGCCTATATGCCCTTTATAAATTCAGTGATTTCGTGGTTCATGAAGAAGCGCATGCATCAGATTGAGCTTTTCATGAAATATCCGCACGATGTGCAGAGCGAGTGGTTCAGGAGTCTGATCAATTCGGCCCGGAATACGGAATGGGGCAAAAAATACGATTATGCAGGCATTATAAATCACCGCGACTTTGCCGCCAGGGTGCCGGTGAGCGATTACGAAGATCTGAAACCTTACATCGACCGGCTCAGAAACGGCGAACAGAATCTGCTGTGGAATTCGGAGATCCGGTGGTTCGCCAAATCTTCGGGTACTACCAGCGACAAAAGCAAGTACATCCCCGTTAGCCAGGAAGCCCTGGAGGAATGCCATTTCAAAGGAGGCAAAGATCTGATTTCCATTTATTGCAACAATCACCCCGATACACAGATATTTACCGGCAAGCTGCTGGGAATGGGCGGGTCGCATTTTCCCGATAATCCGGAGGCAGGAAGTTATGTAGGAGACGTATCGGCCATACTGATGGAAAACCTTCCCGCCTGGATTGAGCTGATGCGCACCCCTGATCTGTCGGTTGCTCTGATGAGTGAATGGGAGAGCAAAATCGAAAAAATTGCCGCGATCACCAGTCGCGAAAATGTCACCAATATTACCGGGGTGCCTTCCTGGACACTGGTTCTGCTGAAACGTATACTGGAAATGACGGGCAAGAAAGACATCCGGGAGGTATGGCCAAATTTTGAGCTTTTTATACATGGAGGGGTGAGCTTTGTGCCATACCGTCCGCAGTTCAGAAAACTCATTTCAGGTGAGGTAAACTACTATGAAACCTACAATGCAAGCGAAGGCTTTTTTGGCATCCAGGACCGTTCCGGGGCCGAAGACATGCTGCTGATGCTCGATTATGGGATATTCTATGAGTTTATACCGGTTACAGAAAACGGCGAAGACGGCGGAGCGGTGATTCCTCTTTATGAGGTGAAGCCCAACGTGAACTACGCCATAATCATCAGCACCAACTCGGGTCTGTGGCGTTACCGCATCGGAGATACGGTAGTATTTACATCCACCAGCCCTTACAGAATACGGATAACGGGGCGGACGAAAAACTTTATCAATGCCTTTGGCGAGGAGCTGATCGTCGACAATGCCCAGAAGGCACTCGACTGTGCCTGTGCAAAAACGGGAGCTACCTTGAATGAATTTACCGCTGCTCCGGTATATTTCGGCGACAACAACAGCGGTGCGCACGAATGGCTTATCGAATTCGACAACCCGCCTGCCGACCTCAACTACTTTACGGAGGTTTTCGATACCGCACTGAAATCGCTGAACTCCGATTACGAAGCCAAGCGGTATCAGAATATGGTGCTGGGCCCTCCGCAAATACGAATTATGCCTCAGGGTACTTTCTACAAGTGGCTTAAGCTGAGAGACCGGCTCGGGGGACAGTACAAAGTGCCCCGGCTTTCAAACGACCGTAAGTATGTGGAAGAAATACTCGGCATGGATCTCTGAAAAAGGGTTATATCATAGTACAAATAAAAAACAAAAAGCATAAGATGCACATCGCCATTGCAGGAAACATCGGATCAGGGAAGACCACCCTGTGCGGACTACTGGCCAAACATTTCGGCTGGCAGGCCCATTACGAAGACGTCGAAACCAATCCTTACCTCCCCAGCTTTTACGAGGACATGCAGCGCTGGTCGTTTAACCTCCAGGTATATTTTCTCAACAGCAGGTTCCGGCAGATTATCGAGATCAGAAACAGTGGAAAAACCGTGGTGCAGGATCGTACAATTTACGAAGATGCACACATTTTTGCCCCAAACCTGCACTCCATGAACCTGATGACAACCAGGGATTTTCAGAACTACTCTTCGCTTTTTGAGCTGATGAGCACCTTCATTAAACCTCCCGATCTTCTTATTTACCTCAGAGCCAGCGTACCTACGCTTGTCAGCCAGATACAGAAAAGAGGCCGTGATTACGAAAATTCAATCCGGATCGACTATCTCCGCAGCCTCAACGACCGGTATGAAGCCTGGATCGGGGGATACAAACTTGGCAAACTGCTGGTGGTGGAAGTCGACAACATGAACTTCCAGGATCGTCCGGAAGACCTTGCCATTGTAATCGACAAGATAAACGCAGAGATTCATGGCCTTTTCTGATACCGGCCCGGTGGCGGCAGGAATTATCCCTGCCCGGTTTGCCTCAACCAGGTTTCCGGGCAAACCTCTGGCAATAATCAGAGGGATAAGCATGATTGAGCGTGTGTACCGTCAGGCTTCGGAATGTTCGCTTCTAAGTAAGGTAGTGGTGGCTACCGACGATGCCCGGATCTTCGATCACGTTGCAGGATTCGGCGGAAAGGTTCTGATGACCTCCCCCGACCACCGAAGCGGCACCGACCGGATTGCCGAAGCCATGGAAATTCTTGAATCACAGGGAGATAAATTCGATATTGCCGTTAATATCCAGGGGGATGAACCGTTTATTCAGCCCGGACAAATTGCCAACGCTATCCGTCTTTTCCGCAATCCGGAAGTTGAAATAGCAACGCTTGTAAAATCAATTACCACAGCCGCCGACCTTTTTAATCCGAACGTTGTCAAAGTAATAAGTGCTTCCAATGGCCGGGCGCTGCTGTTCAGCCGTTCGCCCATCCCCTATTACAGAGGGAAAGCGGAAGCCGAATGGATGGATGCATACCCTTATTTCAAACATATTGGAATTTATGCCTATCGTGCGGATGTGCTGAAAAAAATTGCCCGCCTTCCGCAGGCTCCCCCTGAAGTGGCAGAATCGCTTGAGCAGCTCCGGTGGTTATGGAACGGATTTAGTATATACACGGGAGTGACAGATTTTGAGACCATTGGCATCGACACACCCGAAGACTTATTAAAACTTACCAACATCCCTTGAAAAAGCGAAATCTACCCATTATCTTAGCGCATCCAAAAAGGCATAGTATGCGTGCAGCCTTACGGGACCGATATTCCTGAAGGTGAGCAGGTAAACCTGGATACAAAAAAACAAAGCAATCAATGATTCTGGAAAAACACATCAGTAACCTTCTTTCTGTTCACGACTGTGTCATTGTTCCGGGGCTGGGTGGTTTCATTGCAAACTATGTTCCTGCAGTCATTCATCCGGTGAATCATACCTTTACCCCGCCTTCACGGAAGCTGGCCTTTAATGCCCGTTTGCGCAACAACGACGGGATTCTGGCAAATGCCGTAGCAGCCGGATCCGGGATGTCGTATGCAGAAGCCATACGGCAGATCGACTCTGAAGTGAATGCTCTGCTGGCTCAGCTTGCCGGCGGACACACGCTTACCATCGCCGGAGCCGGTACACTTACTGCCGGCGATGACGGTTTGCTGCGTTTTACTCCGGAAGCAGGACTTAACCTGCTCGACGATGCCTTCGGACTTACCTCGTTCACCCTGCAGCCGGTATCCAGAGATAACCTTGAAACCAGAATCTCCCGCAAACTGGCAGCAAGTAAGGCTGTAAAACCGGTACGCAAACTGCCATCCACCCTCAAATGGGCTGCCGTATTGCTGCCGGTCGCAGCAGTCACGCTCTGGGGCGTACTCAACACAGGAGCATTCAACAAACTGGAAACCAGCTATGCCACCCTATTTCCAACCAATACTGCCACCATCACCCTTTCGGAAACCCCGGCTTCCGCGCCTGCCGAAATCCCTGAATTAATACCGGCTTCACCGGAACCGGAAATTGTCGAAGCCGAAGAAGCAATACAAGCTGCGCCTGTCCGGGAGAATACATTTTTCATCATCACCGGTGCATTCGGCGTGGAAGAAAACGCGAACAACCTGGTCAGAAATCTGCAATCCAAAGGGTACGATGCATCCATCGCCGGACAAAACAATCAGGGGTTATACAGGGTAAGCCTTCAGGGCTTCAGCAACAGGGAAGAAGCCCTTATCCGCCTCGAAGAACTGAGAAATAGCGATTTCCCGGGTGCCTGGCTGCTGACCAGAAGGTAAAATACCGCTCAATTTTATATTTTTGCAACCGGCTTGAGGCTTTCAATACCGGAAACCATATTTTTGCCCGGTACCAAACGGACCGGCAAAATACATGACAAAAAAGAAACGGAAGACATCCCCCGGGCATTTACAATAATAACCTTTTGCAACAGAATTAACCTTGACCAAACGAAAACTTGACCGTTTTGAGGAGAATGCCACTTTCCCTCATCTTTTTCAGCCCTCGTTCGAAACCCTGACCTCGGGATACAGCCAAAAAGGACGCTGGCACGAATTTTTCGGCAATCAGCACCCGCTGATACTGGAGCTGGGTTGCGGAAAAGGAGAATACACCGTTGCTCTGGCAAAGCAGTATCCCGGCAATAATTACATAGGCATCGACATTAAAGGAGCCAGGATCTGGAGAGGTGCCAGGACATCCATGGAAAACGGCCAGAAAAACGTTGCCTTCCTGCGGATGCGAATCGATTTAATTCTTAACGCTTTCGCCGAAAATGAAGCTTCCGGAATATGGATTACCTTCCCCGATCCTCAGCCGTCAAAGGCGCGCAAACGACTTACCTCGCCCATGTTCCTGAATCGGTACCGCCAGATCCTGAAACCCGGAAGCATCTTACACCTGAAAACCGACAACCTTGCACTTTTCGAATATACTCTTGAAACTATTGCTGAAGAAAAACACGAGTTGCTGATGCACACCTTCGACCTCTACAACAGCAATCTCCAGGAAGATGTGATGCTCACGCAAACCCATTATGAGAAGTTGTTCCTTGCAGAGGGCATTCCTATCAAATATCTGAGATTCCGCTTAGGATAATGCCCTCTAAAGCCATGGAAGACCCCTCTTTTTTCGAAAAAGTATACGCTGTCGTCCGGCTCATTCCTTTCGGAAGGGTAACTTCATACGGTGCCATTGCCGGATATACCGGAAGCCGGGGATCTGCACGCATGGTAGGCTGGGCAATGAATGCATCGCATCAGTATCGTGAACCCCTTCCGGCACACCGTGTGGTGAACCGGAACGGAATGCTTACGGGGAAGCATCATTTCGGAACCCCCGGACTTATGCAGCAGTTGCTGGAACAGGAAGGTGCAATCGTTGAAGACGACCGCATTCTGAATTTCAAGGAAATGTTCTGGGATCCGTCACGGATGCTGTAAGCGGTCTGATCCGGTTTGCACCGGGTCAGCAGGTGACGTCGTAGCCTTACCGCAGAGGGTTCCGTAACCGGTGTTCCGTTCCGAAACACCGGATGTCTGAATTATCCAGGAAATTCATAATTACCGGTGCAGGTATAATGAAAGTGACACCCGGCACGGGCTCCCTGACGGGCTCTGTATAAATAGCCCCCCGGTAAGGCAGGGAGGTGTTGTACGATTTCTCGTGAATGCGCGATTCGGGACGCAGCAGAAACCGGGTACGGGCTGCAACGGAGCGACCGAGACCGGCGAGCCTGAACACCCCCAAATAACTGTCCCACACAAATGCCGCCGCACCGCTGCAGCCTTCGCTAAACGGAGCATCGGTAACCAAAAGCCGGTCATTGTCGCGGCATCTGCTCAGAATTCCGCTCGTTAATACAGCCTTCCCGGAAGGATACCCGAGTATCCACACCTTGTCGCCCCAGCCGGGAAAACCGGGATCATCGACCGCACGGAGCGAAACCATACCGGGCGTTTCAACATAAGGGTGAATACGGATTAATGCCAGGTCGTTTTCAGGATCTTCCGAACATAGCAAAGCCGGCCAATGGGTACCGCCGTCGCTGACAACCACCAGCTGATCCGACTTCACCGAAATTCCGAGCAAATAGCGGTTGCCATTCCTGTCGGCACGGTCATCGTATGAAAAAACAGTATCGGGATAGCTTACCACATGCCGGCAGGTAAGCAAAACGGCTGCAGAGTCACCTGCTGAAACGATCAGTGCGGTACCTCCGAACGACTCATTCGTATGCTGCCGGGTCCGAACCCCCGACAGTTCCACACCATCCGATTTCAGCATCTCAAGTGTAATGCTGCTGCCCGGTTCAAATACCTGTGTTTCATAACCCACATAAGAAACCACACGCAACACGCGTTCACTCAATGCATTAAACTGATGCTGCATGAGCGTGCTCTCAAAATCCGATGCATACCGGGGCATTCCCCTGTCGACTCCCTCCGTTGTCAGCGTACGGCAACCGGAGAAGAAAATCACCAGTATAAAAACAAAAGAAATCAGCCTTTTCACCACTTTACGATTCTGCAGAGTTTTTGCAATCTCAAAAAAAACCTGTTAAGGAAGCTATAACATTGCGACCGGAAGTTTTATCAACAACCCTGTTCACGGCTTCGGAAATCCACATGTCTGTTCAGAAGGTTTGGCAGACCTGTTAATGCCTTAATTACCAATGTAAAGATAAGGAATAATTACCCCGGATATTCTTTTACTGCACAGCAACGCTGTCCTGCATAATCAATTGTTATAAAAACAATCTCCGGACCCGGGGGAGGTAAGCAACATTGTTTTTGAATTGCATGCACGGGGAACACATTCTCCGGTCATTACAAAAAGCTCTATCTTTACACGGTCTAAATTCAAAATAACTTTTTGCAATGTCATACACGAAAAAAGAGATAACAGACGCACTCCGAACCGTTAACGATCCCGACCTGCGCAAGGATCTGGTTACGCTTAACATGATTGAGGACGTTGAAGTGGAAGGCAACAAAGTTTCGTTCAAGGTCGTACTTACCACTCCTGCCTGTCCGCTGAAAGATAAAATAAAACAGGACTGTGTCAAAGCCATTCAGCAGCTGGTTGATCCCTGGGCTGAAGTAAATGTGGAGATGACGTCGAGGGTTACCACCCGCCGGGCCGATAAGCAACCTTTGCTCCAGGGGGTAAAAAACATTATTGCCGTTGCTTCGGGCAAGGGCGGCGTTGGTAAATCGACCGTATCTGCCAACCTTGCAGTTGCCCTGGGGCGTACGGGTGCACGTGTCGGCCTG
Organism: Bacteroidales bacterium UBA6248; assembly: GCA_002441345.1. GTDB lineage: Bacteria > Bacteroidota > Bacteroidia > Bacteroidales > Lentimicrobiaceae > Lentimicrobium. Next base: position 2,672 of record DJVU01000006.1, on the reverse strand, counting down.
GTGGATGCTGACATTTACGGACCGTCGGTACCGCTGATGTTTAACGAAATGAACACCAAACCTGCCGCCATCGAAAAAAACGGCAAAGCTTACGTAATTCCGGTCCGGAAATATGGTATCGACATTCTTTCAATCGGGTTTTTTGTTGATCCGGCCAAGGCGCTGGTATGGCGTGGCCCCATGGCGAGCAATGCGCTTACCCAGCTTTTCAGCGAAGCCGACTGGGGTGAACTTGATTACCTGGTAATTGACATGCCTCCGGGGACCGGTGATATTCACCTTACCATTGTACAGCAGCTGCCGGTAACCGGAGTCTGTATTGTAACAACCCCGCAGGAAGTAGCCCTGGCCGATGCCCGCAAAGCTATCGGCATGTTCACCCAGGACAGCATCAAAGTTCCCATTCTGGGGCTGATTGAAAACATGGCCTGGTTTACTCCGGAGGAGCTTCCCGAAAACAAGTATTTCATCTTCGGAAAAGAAGGCGGCAAGCGCCTGGCAGAAGAGCACAACATTCCGCTGCTCGGACAGATTCCGCTGGTACAGGGTATCTGCGAATCGGGCGATAAGGGCAATCCCATCGCTCTTGATTTCAGCTCACCGGTATCGGAAGCCTTTGCACGCCTGGCTGAAAACACTGCCCAGCAGATCGCCATCCGCAATGCCACACTGGCTCCTACAAAAATTGTGGAAATCAACAAGTAAACTAAAATATCCTTATCCAAAATCACAAAAAAATGTCGAATCACGAAGAACTGACCATAAAAGTCAAAAACATCATCGAGCAGATCAGACCTTACCTGCAGGCCGACGGCGGCGATATCAGCTTTGTTGAGCTTACCGAAGACAAGGTCGTGAACGTTGAACTGCAGGGAGCCTGCGGTTCATGTCCATTCAGCCGTATGACTCTGAAAAACGGCGTGGAAGAAGCGGTTAAGAAAGCACTTCCCGAAATTAAATCGGTGGAAGCTCTGAACCTGTTCTGATCAGCGTTAAACAAAAACGTAAGGCTGTCGTCCGCGAAAAATTTATTTCCGGAAGACAGCCTTTCTTTATTTACCCTTGCCGGGACGTAACATCGGCATTCAGGTGAGGCACAGCCTTTTTTCAGCAATCAGCCACGCATCGTTACCCGGAATATTTCCCTGTAATGGGCATGCGCCGGCCCGTGCCAAAGGCTTTGGGGGAAACGCGCAGTATGGGTGGGGTCTGGTACCGTTTCCATTCATTTGAACTCACCATATTCAGCACACGGGCAACCATTTGAGGATCGAAACCCATCGCTTCCAGTTCTCTCCGGCCCATCCGCTTTTCGATGTAGTTAAACAGCAGCTTGTCGAGCACCGCATATTCGGGCAGAGAATCGCTGTCCTTTTGTCCGGGCCGAAGCTCAGCGGAAGGCGGTTTTACGATGGAATTCACCGGAATAATCCCGTGTGTGCGGTTGATGTGGCTGGCAAGACGGTAAACGTCGGTTTTGTAAACATCACCAAGCACGGCAAGACCTCCGCACATATCGCCGTAAAGGGTGCCATAACCAACGGCAGCTTCGCTTTTATTGCTGGTATTTAAAAGAATATAACCAAATTTATTGGCCAAAGCCATAAGTATAACTGCCCGGATCCGCGCCTGCATGTTTTCTTCGGTCAGGCCGAACGGCAGATCCCCGAAAAATGGTTGCATAGTTTGCTGCAGGGAGTGGAAGGCTTCCGAAATCCCGATAATCTCATGTGGACAACCCAGGCAGAGAGCCAGTTGTCTGGCATCATCGATGGAGTGATCGCTCGAAAACTCCGAAGGCAGCAAAATGCCGTGCACGTTTTCAGATCCCAGGGCTTCGGCTGCCAGTGCCATGGTAACGGCGGAGTCAATTCCACCGGAAAGACCGAGAATGGCCTTCCGGAATCCCATCTTACCGAAATAATCGCGGATGCCCAGCACCAGCGCATCGTGAATCAGGGGGATATCCCGGCTTTCTTCATCTACCGCAATACCGGGTGCAGCGGGAGCATCGTACCAGGCTGCATCCGTTTCTATTATCCTAAGTCCTTCGCTGAAAAACGGAAGGGCTTCGCGCACGTTGCCGCCGCTGTCGCATGCCATGGATCCTCCGTCAAAAATAAGCTCCGTATGAGCACCCGTTTGGTTTACATATACTATGGGTATGCGATATTTAAGGGCGTTATCCCTGAGCACCTGACGGCGAATGAGCGCCTGATTGTAATGAAAGGGAGATGCAGCTATATTAATGAGTAGCTGTGGCTGATGTGCAATGGCTTCATCCATGGGATACCGCTGATAAAGCGGAATTTCGCCGGTATTCCAGATGTCCTCGCATATAGTTACCGCCACCCGGGTGTCACCGATTCCGGCGATGGAAAAACCAGAGGCAGGCTCAAAATACCGGTACTCGTCGAATACATCGTAATTCGGCAACAAACTTTTATGTGCCAGCTGTTTTACCTGTCCGTCACCCAGTATCCATGCTGAATTGAAGAGTGGCTTTCCTTTACCGGTCTCATTCCGTGACGGCCCGCCCACTATGGCAGTAATTCCTCTGCATTCCGCAGCAATCTGCTGCATATACACTTCCGTTTGCACGATAAAATCATCAAACTCAAGTAAGTCACCGGCAGGATATCCGGTGAGTGCCAGTTCGGCAAACACCACAA
>DJVU01000073.1 GCA_002441345.1 Bacteroidales bacterium UBA6248 | reverse complement strand
ATGGGCGAAAAGGTTGTGAAGACTACCTATATTTTTGCAGAACCCTGGGAATCGCAGCAGCAATTTATGATCTCGGCGCAAACGCGTCTTGCTGAAGCCAAAGGTTTTCAGGGCTCGCAGATGGAGAAAATGCTGTATGCCAATTTCAATATGCTCACCTGGATCACCGATACCCGCAACTTTACGCCCTTCAACGTGCCCAACATGAATTACGCTCCGGACATGTACAACCGGGACGCTTTCTTTTCGGTTGTATCGACCTATAACCGGGAGCTGAACCTTGCCATATGGGAGCAGTGGGGAAAAACCCAGACGCCTGCGGGAGGCATTGGAACTATTATTACTCCGTTGATGGGTTCGGTGGAAGCAAAGGACAACGAAGCTACCATTCACTGGCTTATCTGGGCCATGCTGAATAAGCGAAGGTTCGGGGCTGAGCTTCCACACGAAAAAATTCAAAAAGCGGTTGATTATGTTTTAAATGAATTTGATGCCGACCGCGACGGGAAATGTTTCGCCAGGTTCCCCATGAGTCAGATCGATATCATTGATTTTGAGCCGAAAACCGACCGGCTTGCCGTTAACCAGGGAATGCTGGCCATTGCCTTGAGAACGATTCAGGAGCTGGGATTTGATGTAACGGATGAACATATCCGCAAAGCCGAAGAGGAGTACCGGAACTTTTACGATCCGGAGCGAAAGCACCTGATGTTTGACCGTGAATTTCCGGATATAATATCGCTTACAGATCTTGAACCCGAGTTTTTCTCACTCTGGCTTTTCAACAGGCCCATACTTACGGATGAAATGGTTCAGAACCACCTGGAGCAAATGCCGGTGCTGAACAAAGTACCGCAGTCGCCGCATCCCGAATACGGAACCACGGCTCCCATTCTTGTCAGGAAAACCAGGGATAAGAAAGGATTCGCATACCTTTCGCGGGATTACCAGCCCTTCGGGAAGTTTGGTGAAGACAACTACAGCGACGGTTCGAGCGATGGGTATTATTACAACGGCGGTAGCTGGTTCAGGGCTGAATACTGTGCTTACGTTGCCGGCCTGAAACATGGCTGGGAGCCTGCCATAAAAAGAATGGAAAACAGAGTATGGGCGGAAATCCATCTGCATCCCGGATGGCCGTTCAGCAAAGAATTTATACCTACAAAATGGATGACAACCGATAGCTGGTGGCCATCTACAAGGGGCTTGTGCTGGAATGTATTTATCCTGATGGCGAATGAAGTGGCGGGATTGAGAAGTCCTGAGATGGATCCGGATTATTGAGGAGGCTAAGGGGTGAGGTTGAGGTTGAGGTTAAGGTTAAGGTTAAGGTTAAGGTTGAGGTTAAGGAATTGTTTGAGATTAAATTAATGGTCAGATACTAAAATTTCATTCGGAATTATTGAGGAGGTTGAGGTTTAGGTTTAGGTTTAGGCTAAGGCTAAGGAAAAGTTGAGATTTTGAATCAGATCATGTAATTTAATGTATTCATTTTCAATCTCCTGAAGTATGTATATAAGTTTTAAGGAAATGCCTGTTTGGCAAAAAGCACATCAACTATCCTTAGAGATATTTAAAATTTCCAGCACATTGCCCAGGTCTGAAGATTATGGTTTAACATCGCAGATCAGACGTTCTTCGAACAGTGTTTCCGGAAATATAGCAGAAGGATTCGGACGAAGCACAAAAAAGGATAAAGCTAATTTCTATGTTATTGCCCGCGGATCATCTTATGAAACCCAGAATCATCTGTTATATGGCCGAAAAGTTGGTTATTTTGATGAATTGAATACAGAAAGACTTTTTAGTGAATATTCAGATCTAGTCTTTGAATTGAATAAGATTATAAACTCCTTTACAAGGTAAGGTTAAGGATGAGGCTGAGGTTGAGGTTGAGGTTGAGGTTAAGGCTGAGGTTGAGATTGAGATTTGAGGTAAGAAGTAGGAAGTAAGAAGTAAGACTGCAAATCCTGCGAGGTACTCAGATTTGGCTACGTTATGGTTATTCAGAAAAACTTTGTGTCTATGCGCGGGGCTTTTTCAAAAGAAACTGACAAGGGGACAAGGAGACAAGGGGAAGATTGATTGGAGCGTGGGGTTTCAATAGGAACCTGATAAGGGAGTAAGTCAGGAGAATGGAATGTAAATGCAATAAACAATCTCTGCGTCTTCGCGTCTTTGCGTGGGATAAGGATGCGGAGGTTGAGGTAAGAGGCAGGATGTAAGAAATCAGAATTGCATTTCCGGCACGTCTCCTTCAACAATCAACCGTCCTTCCGTTGCTGCTTTTATCTCGTCCACGCTGACACCGGGTGCGCGTTCGAGCAGTTTAAAGCCCTGGCCGGTAACTTCAATTACCGCCAGATCGCTTACGATTTTCTTCACACAGGCAACACCGGTCAGGGGCAGGGTACACTCCCTGAGCAGTTTCGACTGTCCGTCTTTGCTGCAATGCTGCATGGCCACCACAATGTTTCTGGCTGAAGCCACAAGATCCATGGCACCGCCCATGCCTTTCACCATTTTTCCGGGAATTTTCCAGGAGGCAATATCTCCTTTTTCACTGACTTCAAACGCCCCCAGCACAGTCAGGTCGACGTGTCCGCCCCGTATCATGGCAAAGCTGGTGGATGAATCGAAAAACGATCCACCGGGAAGCACCGTAACGGTTTGCTTGCCTGCATTGATCAGGTCGGGATCTGCCTGACCCTTTTCGGGAAAGGGACCCATGCCAAGCATCCCGTTCTCGGACTGCAGCACTACCTCTATGCCCTCAGGCACATAATTGGCTACCAGGGTGGGAATGCCAATCCCGAGATTTACATAATACCCGTTTTTCAGTTCCTGTGCAATGCGTTGTGCAATCTGTTCTTTTGAAAGTGCCATTTTCTGTAAGCTTTTTTATGTTGGAAGATGGAAGTCAGGCTATGGTTGAGGTTAAGGCTGAGGCTAAGGTTAAGGTAGGATTAGTAATTACGGACCTTGTATCCAATAAATTATACTTTTGGAAATTAGGAATTATTTACCCCCTGCGATCATGCTCCTGTCGAACGAAACCCCGAATCTCTCGTTATCCGGCTATCGCCGTCTCCCGGGACAAGCGCAATCCCAATTCCGAATTCCTCAATCCGAAATCCCTATCTTTCCGTCAGCCGTTCAATCCGTTTTTCGTAATTTTTTCCTTTAAAAATCCGCTGTACGAAGATTCCCGGGGTGTGTATCTGATTTGGATCAAGTTCTCCGGCGGGAACCAGTTCCTCCACCTCGGCGATGGTTATTTTTCCTGCCATAGCCATAGCCTGATTGAAGTTGTTGGCGGTATTCCTGAAGATAAGGTTGCCGTGGGTATCGCCTTTCCAGGCTTTAACGATGGCGAAATCGGCGGTCAGGGCGTGTTCGAGCAGATGCGGTTTGCCGTTAAATACACGCACTTCCTTGCCTTCCGCCACTTCGGTACCATAACCGGCAGGTACAAAGAATGCGGGGATTCCGGCGCCACCGGCCCGGCAGCGTTCGGCAAGCGTACCCTGGGGTATAAGCTCCACTTCGAGCTCTCCGCTTAGCAACTGACGTTCAAACTCTTCATTTTCGCCGACATAGGAAGATATCATCTTACGGATCTGTCTCTTTTTAAGCAGAAGCCCGAGTCCGAAATCGTCAACCCCGGCATTGTTTGAAATACAGGTCAGCTCCTTCAAACCGCTTTCGGCCAGGGCAGCAATGCTGTTTTCAGGGATTCCGCTCAATCCGAAACCTCCTACCATCAGCGTCATCCCGTCGTGAATTCCTTCAATCGCTTCGCGGGCATCCGACACAACTTTATTCATATGTACATACGTTAATCAGAAGATTAACATTCGTATGCCATTTTGGTTCTAAAGAAGATGAAATTCAGTAGCCTGTTTCTATGGCCCGGGTGATTTCACCACGATTCACGGAGTATAATGCCCCTTTTCTATCCAGAAACCCGATAAGGTTCAGTGTATTCAGGTTTCCGACCAGTTCATAGCCGGTCATGGGGCATCCGCCGATGCCGTTGATCACCCCTTCGAACCAGCGGCAGCCGGCATCCCAGGCGGCATTCAGTTTGGCTTCCCACTCGCCGGGACGGGTATGTATGTGCAATCCGAATTCCAATCCGGGAAAATGCTCCATCAGCGCTGTATAAACTTCTCCGATCTGCGTTGCATTGGCAATGCCAATCGTATCGGCAAGGGTTATGGTTCTGATGCCTTTACCTGCCAGCATTTCGATATGTTTTTTTAGAAGGCCGGTGCTCCACTCTTCCCCGTAAGGGTTGCCATAGGCCATGCTCATAAAGATGCGCAATTCGCGACCATGATCGTTGCATAAGGATAAAAGTCCGCCGATGGTCTCTTCTGCTCCTGCAAAACCCGTATTAATGTTTTTATGAAGGAAAGATTCCGAGATGGAATACGGAAATCCGAGCAGGTCAACCTTTGGTTGTGCAACGGCATCTCTGCCACCGCGCATATTCCCGACGATGGCCATCAATTTCGACCGGCTTCCCGTTTTATCTACCAGCCGGAGCACCTCATCCTGTCCGGCCATCTGCGGCACCGCCTTCGGCGACACAAAACTTCCGAAGTCGATCACATCAAATCCAACTTTTAAAAGGGCATTGATGTATGCTGCCCGTTTCTCCGGTGCAATCACGTAAGGCAACCCCTGCCATGCATCGCGGGGGGACTCGGTGAGTTTGATGAGTTTTTCTGGTTTCATAGTTTTTTGAGTTGGGACGAGGGACGGCCCTTCGGCTGCGCTCCGGGTCCGGGGCGAGGGACGATGTGCTTTTTTAAGAAACACATCCGATCACATTAATGTTTTGACTTGTCTTCTAATGTTTGTATCGATTTTGTCTCCATCGAAATAATGTCATCCAACTTGCGAATTCTGGAATTGATTATTTCCTCGGTCAACAGCTTGTTACATTTTCGGTACCACCCTTTTGATTCCCTAGCAGAACCACGGCTAATCCGGAGAAATTGCGGGTATTCCTTTCCAAAACCTCTTCCATATCCTTCTTCAATATTTGAACTGATTGAGCCTACGGACCTGACCATTTGCTTTGCGATTTCTTTACCTCTGAAATCCAGCATCAGGATTTCAGTATCAGCCCACATCTCATCCCATAGCTCCAGGGATAGTTTGTAGAATCTGATATCATCCAACCGATCAGTCATAAAAGAAAATTTTAATGCGTTAATTATTTGTATGTTTCACGTCCCTTGTCCCTCCTTCAGCGTCCCCCGTCC
>DJVU01000003.1 GCA_002441345.1 Bacteroidales bacterium UBA6248 | reverse complement strand
GTTTTTGAAGAGGATCCGGACGTACAGGTACTGAATGGACGGTATGGTCCTTATATATCCATAGGGAAAAACAATTACCGGATTCCGAAGGGCACCGATCCGGCAGGATTGAGCCTTGAGGAATGCCGCAAGATTGCTGCTGCTGCCGGCGATGCACCCAAATCGGGAAGCAAGAGCCGCTTCAGAAAGAAAAGTTAACGATTGCCCCGAGAGCGCAGCGCTTGCATTTCCGGCTTAAATGCCATAGGTTTGGCATCGAAAAACAACACCTCTGTGCATGGACTTATCCATTTATTTTGAGTCGCTTTCCGACGATCTGTTCGAAGGTCTTGATCAGGTTACCCACCCGCGCCTGGGAAACCAGATGCTGATTTACCGTAACGGATGCAGTTTCCCGGAGACCTCCGATTTTGATATTGCCATTATCGGCGTTACGGAAGACCGTGCCAGCACGGGCAACGAAGGATGTGCACGGGGTGCCGGCGAAATCCGGCGCCGCTTATACCACCTTTTCCCGGGAGCGTGGAATGCACGTATTGCCGATCTTGGAAACATACGGCAGGGTTACACCATCGAGGATACTTATTTTGCCCTTACATCCACCATAGCTGCACTGATTGGTAACAAGGTACTTCCGGTGGTTATCGGCGGGGGTCAGGATCTTACCTTTGCCATGTATAAGTCCTATGAGCAGATGGGCCAGATTATCAATATGGTGGCAGCAGATCCCATGTTCGACCTGGGGGAAACACAAACGGAACTCAATTCCCGTTCTTACCTCAGCCGCATCATCATGCAACGTCCGAACTACCTGTTTAATTACACTAACCTGGGTTACCAGACGTACTTCGTGGATCAGCCGGCACTGGATCTGATGAAGAAACTCCTGTTCGACAGTTACCGCCTGGGCAGCCTCACTGCCAACATCCGCGAAACCGAGCCCCTCGTAAGAAATGCCGACCTGCTCTCGTTCGATATAGGTTCCGTTCGGGCTGCCGATGCACCGGGCAATGCCAATGCCACTCCAAACGGTTTTACCGGTGACCAGGCCTGCCAGATTGTCCGCTACGCAGCAATGAGCGACAAACTCACATCCATCGGAATATTCGAATACAACCCTTCGTACGACCGCATGGGCCTTACCGCTATGCTGGCCGCACAAATGATCTGGTATATCTTCGAGGGATTCAACGCCCGGAAAAAGGATTTCCCGTCCCGCGAAAGCGAGGCCTTTATCAAATACATTGTACCTACCAGCGACTTCAGCGACGGAATACTGTTTCTGAAAAGCCGGAAAACCGACCGCTGGTGGATGGAGGTAATCTGCGGTGCCGATAACCGTCAGAAATATGCCAGCCATTATATTGTTCCGTGCACCTACGAAGATTATCAGACAGCCTGCAACAACGAGATACCCGACCGCTGGTGGCAGGTGTACCAGAAACTGATGTAAAACGGATTTACGCCTTTGGCCATAATGCAACAGGCATCGCGTACAGAAAAATAAAAGCGAAAACCGGCATAATAATTACCTTTACAAGCCTGCAACGAACCCATGAAACGCACACTGGTTTACATTAGGCTGCTTCGCGAAAGTTATCTGTTCGCACTGAATGCCATCGTGGTGAATAAGGTACGAACCCTGCTTTCACTGCTGGGAATCACCATAGGCATTTTCTCTATCATTTCGGTATTTACCGTGTTCGATTCGGTTGAGCGTAACATACGCGACAGCATCAACAGCCTGGGAAGTAATGTGTTGTATGTGCAGAAATGGCCCTGGGCTTTTGGCGGGGCCGATTATCCCTGGTGGAAATACATGCGCAGACCCGAACCCCGCATGGCTGAACTTACCGAAATTCAGCGCAGGAGCATGGCTTCGGAAGCTTCTGCCTACATGGTAGGTATGAACCGCACGGTTAAGTATGGAAGTGCTGCCGTTGAAAATGCCACGGTGGTAGGCGTTTCACACGATTATCATGAGGTGAGCCCGATCGAACTCAATTCAGGGCGTTATTTTACAACGGACGAATCGGCCGGAGGACGGCCGGTGGCAATCATTGGAAATGAAATTGTGAACGTACTCTTCGGGAATGCCGATCCCGTTGGTCTCCGGATTAAGATTTTTGGCCAGAAACTGGAGGTCATCGGCGTCCTTAAAAAGGAAGGGAATGCGACATTTGGAAATTCCAACGACGATCAGGTGCTGATTCCGGTGAACTTTGCACGCAATTTTATCGATCTCCGTGGCGATAACATAGGCGCAGCCATTATGATACGGGCCCGGCAGGGAGTGAGCAACGAAGAACTCCGGGATGAGCTTACCGGCATTATGCGTTCGATACGCAAGCTGAAACCGGGGGTGGAAGACGACTTTGCAATCAACGAAACCAGCGTGATATCACAGGGCTTCGACAGCGTATTCAGGGTAATTGCCATGGTGGGGTGGATCATCGGAGGCTTCTCCCTGCTGGTGGGAGGCTTTGGAATTGCCAATATTATGTTTGTTTCCGTAAAGGAACGTACCACACAAATCGGCATACAGAAAGCCATGGGCGCCCGCAACTATTTTATCCTTCTTCAGTTTCTTTTTGAATCGGTATTTCTATCCGTGATCGGCGGCGTACTCGGTTTGCTTATCATCCTGGTTATAACCATGGGTATTTCTTCTCTTTTTGATATGAACCTGGTACTCACCGCCGGCAATATTGTTCTTGGCATCGGCGTATCTGCGTTTATCGGACTGGTGTCGGGATTTCTTCCGGCCTGGTCGGCTTCCCGCCTCGACCCGGTTGAAGCGATGCGCTCCACATTCTGAGAATATTGTTGCCAGACCTCTCCGTTCTGTTCCGGCTTCTCTGGAATGCTGATTTTGCAGCCGTTACACGGAAACAAAACGCATCCGGAACCGAATGCCACCGGTACTGCTTTTATCCCTCTTGCCGTAAAGTTTTATTAATAAGTTATTATTCCCTGATATAATTTATTACAGCGTCTTTCCATACCAAATACCCTTTTCCGTTTAAATG
>DJVU01000043.1 GCA_002441345.1 Bacteroidales bacterium UBA6248 | reverse complement strand
CGGATGTTTTAGAAATTAAAAATTAGAACTTAGAAATTAGTTCCGCAATCCGCAATCCGCAATCTACCCTTCCAGCTCCAGCGCTGCGGGGCAGTGGTCGGAGTGAACTGCTTTGGGGTCTATCCAGGCATGTAGGAGTTTGTTGCGCAAATCGCCGGATGAAAGGATGTAATCGATGCGCCAGCCCAGGTTGCGGGCACGGGATCCTGCACGATAGCTCCACCAGGTGTAATGGTGGGGATGTTTGTTGAATACCCGGAATGTATCCGTGAATCCGCTGTTCAGAAACTCCTCCATCCATTCCCGCTCTTCGGGCAAAAATCCGGAGCTGTTGGCATTTCGTACCGGATCGTGGATGTCGATGGGACGGTGACAGATGTTGTAATCGCCTGCCAGTAACAAATTCGGGCGCTCGTTCTTCAGGTAATGGGCGTAATCGAAAAAATCCTCAAGCCATTCCATCTTAAACTTCTGCCGTTCGTCGCCGGTAGTTCCCGAAGGATGATAGGCACTTACCACCGTTAGTCCGTTAAAATCGGCCCGTATAAGCCTTCCTTCGGCATCGTAGCGGTCGATGCCCATTCCGCGAAAAACGGCATCGGGCTTTTGCCTGCTGAGTATTCCCACCCCGCTGTAGCCTTTCTTCCCGGCCGGAAACCAGTTGCAGTAGTAGCCCAGGGCTTCAAACTCCTCCACAGGGATCTGGTCTTCCTGAGCTTTAATCTCCTGAAGGCATAAAATATCCGGCTTTTCACGCATCATCCAGGGGATAAGTCCCTTGGTAAGCGCCGAGCGGATTCCGTTAACGTTGTACGTGAATATTTTCATGTCCCAAAAGTCGGAATTATTCCTGTTCAAAAAAATAACCTCTCCGCTTTTACTGCTATCCCGAAAGGGATAGAATCCGTACGCGGAAAGACTGCAAAGAGCAGCAAAGCAGGATGTGCTGAAAATCACAACGGATTTATTATGGTCCGGGAGGTACGGATAGTTAATTCAGCCGGACACCAGGCGGCCGTTTACATCAGTTCCGTCACCAGCCAGACTCCGGCAACGATGCTTACGGCTGCAAGACCGAACAAAAATCTTCGCAAACGGCGTGAGCGGATCTCTGAGAGCTTATCCGTCCACCCCTTCAGGCGGCCGGCAAGCAGATAATGTACCAGCAAAGCGCCTGAAAATCCGATAAACGTACCTGCCAGCACATCTCCGGCAAAATGCACGCCTACGTAAATGCGGGTATAGGAAATCACCATCACGGCAAGGGCCAGCAAAGCCTGGACCAGCCATCCCGGTTTGAGGGAAACCATAAGAATGGTAATGGCTGCTGCTGCCACGATGCTGTGGCCGGAAGGAAAGGAATTATGATACATTTTATAACCGGCAACGGTATGCACATCGGCAATACCTTTGAGAGCGCGGAGCGGACGATCCCACTCGTCGAATACGGTGTTTTTGAGAATCTGCCCGAACAGCCCGGTAATCAGCACGGCGGCAATAACAAGCAGCACAAGGTCGGGCCGTCGCCTGGCAAGAAAAAGAGCAATGATTGAAGTGAGTATCAACGCATCGCCCAGATGGGTAAGCACGAACATCGGATAATCGAGCCATGGCTGGTGAAGGCTGTTCAGAACCACAAAGCTGTTGTGATAACCCAACCTGATCAGCAATGCGGCAAGGGCTGCCCAGTAAACTGCAAGCAGCGCAGTGAAAAGGGGCTGGCGGGATCTTAGTGTTTCTGGCATTGAAGTAAGATTAGGCACAATAAACTGGTAAATACCGGCAAAGCCGGCGGATAGTATTTAATCCTGCGAATATTCTTTTACAAGTTTCCGGTACGCTGAAAAAACGTTGGCCCTCGACACGAATCCCACGTACTTGCCTTTGTCGAGCACCGGAAGGTTGTAGTGCGGACTTTCGTTGAATTTGGAGGCAACGTCTTCCATGGTTTCGTCGATGCTCACAAGGGGTTCGGGCATAAACATCAGGTTGCGCACAAACGTAGTATCGTACAGATCGTGGTTAAACATAATGTTCCGTATTTCATTGATAAACACCACACCAAGAAAGTTGTTTTCCGCATCCGTCACCGGGAACACATTTCGTTCGGAGGCAGCGATCACTTTTACAAGTTCTCCGAGGCTGGCATCGGGACTTACAGTAAGGAAGTTGGTTTCGATAAGTTTACCGATGCTGAGCCGCGAAAGCACAGCTTTATCCTTGTCGTGCGTTATCAGATCTCCCCGGGCTGCAAGCCGTTTGGTGTATATGCTGTGCGATTCGTACAGGTTGATGGTGAGGTAGGAAATGGTGGAAGTGATGATGAGCGGGATGAAGAACGAGTAGCCGCCGGTAATTTCGGCGATAAGGAAGATGGCGGTCAGGGGGGCATGCATCACGGCAGCCATCACGCCTGCCATCCCCGCAAGGGCAAAATTACTCTCCGGCAGATGTCCGAAGCCAAAATTATTGATGAAACGGGCAGTGAAGAAACCGGTGACTCCTCCCATAAACAGGGAGGGGGCAAATACTCCTCCCACGCCTCCTCCGGCAGTGGTGGAAGCCATGGCTATTACCTTGAAGAACATCACCAGCAACAGAAAACCCATAAACATCCAGTGGTTTTCCCGGAAAGGATAGAAAAAGGAGTTGTTGACGATTTCATCGCCGCGGCCGTTCAGAATATCCGTAAGGATCTCGTAACCTTCCCCGTAAAGGGGAGGCAGAAGGAAGATCAGCAGACTGACGCCGATGCCGCCTACCAGCATTCGGTTAATTGGACGCTTCAGGGATTCGATTTTTCCTTCCACGAACATATTGGCCCGGGTGAAGTAAAGGGATACCAGACCGGTTACCATTCCCAGAATAATATAAAATGGGATATTTCCCAGGTTGAACGGATCGGTAACGGTAAAGGTGAAGAGCACCGCATTGCCCATCAGAAAAGCCGAAAGGGTGGCTCCGGTAACCGCGGAGATCAGCAATGGAATCAGCGATGCCATGGTAAGGTCGAGCATCAGCACTTCGAGTGCAAATACCACGGCAGCAATCGGAGCCTTGAAAATTCCGGCAATGGCACCCGCCGCCCCGCACCCGATCATCAGGGTGATGGTTCGGTAATCCATTCGCATGATGCGCGCCAGATTGGAGCCGATGGAAGCACCTGTAAGCACGATGGGAGCCTCCAGTCCTACCGAACCCCCGAACCCTACGGTAAGCGTACTCGCAACCATGGATGAGAAGCTGTTGTGCGGCTTCAGGTAACTGTTTTTCCGTGAAATGGCATACAAAATCAGGCTGACGCCGTGGGAAATATTATCTTTTATGAAATACCGGACAAAAAACACGGTAAGGGCGATGCCAAAAAAGGGATACGCCAGATACAGGAGGTTGCCGCTCTCGGCATCAAACCCCCGGGTAAGAAGTAAATGGGTGTAATGTACCGTATTTTTAAGCACCACAGCCGCAAGCCCGCTCACCAGCCCGATAACCAGACTGAGAATCAGTACGAAGTTGCGGTGGCTTATATGCCTCACGCGCCACTTGTGCAGCCATATGGTGGGATTAACGGTACTCATGCACGGCAAATATATGGAATTTCGAATGAATCCGGATGCCGGATAAAAGATGCCGGATTCCTTTTGGTGAGCTCTGCGCCCGGGGCGGATTGGTTGCGGATTTAAATTTGACTGCAATCCGGGATACGGACCAGGACGTTTCGTACGTACCGGTATCAATTACCTGTTGAGGTCCCCCTTTTCGCATGCCGGAAGTAATGCAGTTGGTTTTAATTCATAGTCCGGTGTCAACGGGAAAACTGCTAACTTTGCAGGCCTTAAACTAAAGCCACTAAACCGAATACATGGATTTCAGGCTAACCCATACCGATCCGGGAAGCAATGCACGTGCAGGTGTAATAACAACGGCGCACGGCGACATTGCCACACCGGTGTTTATGCCTGTAGGCACGGCCGGCACCGTTAAAGCGGTACATATACGCGATGTAGATACCGACGTTAAAGCCCGCATCATTCTCGGCAATACCTACCATCTTTATCTCAGGCCCGGTACCGGTGTGTTGCGCGAGGCAGGCGGACTCCATAAATTCAACGGATGGACGAAGCCCATACTTACCGACAGCGGAGGGTACCAGGTGTATTCGCTTACCGATCGCCGCAAAATGAACGAAGAGGGCGTGACTTTTCAGTCGCACATCGACGGTTCCAGGCATCTGTTCAGTCCCGAGCGGGTTATGGACATTCAGAGGGAGATCGGCGCCGACATTATAATGGCTTTTGATGAATGCACGCCCTATCCCTGCGATTACGACTATGCCAGACGCTCGATGGAGCTAACGCATCGATGGCTCGACCGTTGTATTGTCCGGTTCGGCGAAACACAGGGGCTTTACGGATACGAACAGGCACTGTTTCCCATTGTGCAGGGAAGCACCTTCCGGGATTTGCGCATTCAGTCGGCAGAAAAAATCGCTTCCTGCAATGGTGAAGGCAATGCCATCGGCGGGCTTGCCGTCGGGGAACCGGCTGAAACCATGTATGAACTCACCGAACTGGTATGCGGCATATTGCCAAAAGACAAACCCAGGTATCTGATGGGTGTGGGTACTCCGGTGAACATCCTGGAGAGCATTGCGCGCGGGGTGGATATGTTCGACTGCGTGATGCCCACCCGTAATGGCCGCAACGGAATGATCTTCACCAGCGAAGGGATTATAAACCTGAAAAATCTGAAGTGGAAAACCGATTTCTCTCCCCTCGATCCGAACGGGCGTTCGTTTGTGGATTCGGCATACAGCAGGGCGTATCTCCGGCATCTGTTTACGGCCGGTGAGATGCTGGGTCCCATGATTGCCAGTCAGCACAACATCGCCTTCTACCTCTGGCTGGTGGATGAAGCGCGGAAAAAAATTGAAGAAGGGACGTTTGCTTCCTGGAAAGAGATAATGATAAAGAAGCTGGGACAGCGATTATAATAATGGCGTGTAAAATCCGTTAAAGCGGAGCAGGGCAACCTTTTATGAAAAAACTCGACTTTTATATCATCCGTAAATTTCTGGGGACCTTCTTCTATGCCATCGCCCTGCTGGCTGTTATAATCATCATTTTCGACATCTCCGAAAAGATTGACGACTTTCTGGAACGCAAGCCACCGCTGCAGGCGATTATCTTTCAGTATTATGCCAATTTTATTCCGTATTTCATCAACCTCTTCAGTGCTCTTTTCACCTTTATATCGGTAATCTTCTTTACTTCCCGTCTGGCCGCAAACACCGAGATTATCGCCATACTCAACAGCGGTGTAAGTTTCAGACGGCTGTTGCGGCCTTATCTGCTTGCCTCGCTGTTCCTGGCGCTGATGTCGTTTGCTCTCACAAACTTCGTAATTCCGGAAACGAGCAAGAACATGCAGGAATTTCAGCGGCACTATCTGAAAAGTCAGCGCAAGGCCACTGCCAGCAACATCCACATGCAGATAAGTCCGGGCGTATTTGCTTACGTTGAGAGCTTCGATATGCGCGAAAAGAAGGGTATCCGCTTTACCCTCGAGGGGTACGATACAACCGGAATGGCCTTCAAACTCAGCGGAGATCATCTGAGATGGGATTCGATCACCGGCATGTGGACGATCGAAAACTGGGTAAAGCGGCAGATACGGGAAAAGGGGGAGTTGATTACGCGCGGAGCGAAAGCCGACACCCTGCTGAACCTGCGTCCGGAAGACTTTGCGGTAGACGTCGACGATGCCATTTACATGAATTACAGGGAGCTGCGGGAGTTTATCGATGCCGAAAAGCTGAGGGGCTCGGGCAATCTGATGAAATTCCAGATAGAAAAGCACAAGCGCATCGCGTTTCCCTTTGCCACCATAGTGCTCACGCTGATCGGCGTGGCCTTATCGAGCCGCAAGGTCAGGGGCGGCATTGGCCTGAACCTTGGCATAGGCATAACCATCTGTTTCGCCTTTATTATGTTTATGCAGGTAACAACGGTATTTGCCACCTTCGGCAACCTGCCCCCCGTAATAGCAGTATGGATCCCCAACTTTATCTTCGGCCTTCTGGGAATCTATCTTCTGCGCGTAGCTCCGAAATAAGAATTTCTACCTCATTTATTTGTTTGTGATGGCGGTACGGATTGGTATCTGCGGAGGCTTAGGTTGAGGCTAAGGCTGAGGCTAAGGCTGAGGTTGAGGTTAAGGTTAAGGTTGAGGTTGAGGTTTAAGTAGGAGGTAGGAATTTGATTGGAGCATTGGTNNTTTCTTATAGTAACAGACAAGGGGAAGGAGGAATGCGGATTGCGGATTTCGGATTTCGGATTTCGGATTTTGGAATGCGGATTTCGGATTTAGGGACATTGTTGTGAAGGAGAAGATAAGGTTGAGGCTGAGGCAGAGGTTGAGGTTTATGTAGGAGGTAGGAAGTAGGAATTTGATTGGAGCATTGGTTTCTTATAGTAACAGACAAGGGGACAAGGGGAAGGAGGAATGCGGATTGCGGATT
>DJVU01000067.1:92483-108746 GCA_002441345.1 Bacteroidales bacterium UBA6248 | reverse complement strand
AGCGAAAACACCGTCTGGTGGAGTACGATCGGAAAAAACGACAACAGGCCTCTCGACCCGGCTATCTGGGATCATCTCAAAAGCATTGTGGTAAACCAGCTCTCAGGAAAAAGGCTGTATGTGCTGGATGCCTTTGCAGGTGCCAACCCTGAATCAAGGCTCTGCATCCGTTTTATCGTCGAGGTAGCCTGGCAGGCACACTTCATCAAAAACATGTTCATCCGTCCTTCCGAAGAAGAGCTCAAAAGCTTCAGACCCGATTTCGTTCTTATGAACGGCTCAAAAGCAACCAATCCGAACTGGAAGGACCAGGGGATGAATTCCGAAAACTTTGTGGTTTTCAATCTGAAGGAACGCATGCAGGTAATCGGCGGAACATGGTACGGCGGCGAAATTAAGAAAGGCATCTTTACCATGATGAACTACTACCTTCCGCTGAAAGGTATTGCTGCCATGCATTGCTCGGCCAATATGGGCAAAGACGGAGACGTAGCCATCTTCTTCGGACTTTCGGGTACTGGAAAAACCACACTGTCGGCCGACCCCAAACGCGCACTGATCGGCGACGATGAGCACGGCTGGGACGACGACGGAGTGTTCAACTTCGAAGGCGGTTGCTACGCCAAATGCATCAACCTGAGCGAAGAGAATGAGCCGGACATCTACCGCGCCATCCGCCGCGACGCACTGCTCGAAAACCTCGTGGTACTGCCCGACGGCAGCATCGACTTTGCCGACGCTTCCAAAACCGAAAACACCAGGGTTTCATACCCCATTTATCACATCGATAATATAGTGAAACCCGTTTCAAAGGGCGGTCACGCTTCAAAGGTTATTTTCCTTACGGCCGATGCGTTCGGTGTGCTGCCTCCGGTTTCAAGACTCACCGCCGACCAGACCGAATACCACTTCCTTTCAGGTTTTACCGCCAAGCTTGCCGGCACCGAACGAGGCGTTACCACTCCTCAGCCAACATTTTCCGCTTGTTTCGGCAACGCTTTCCTGGCGCTGCATCCCACCAAATATGCCCTGGAACTGGTAAAACGCATGAAACAATCGGGCGCCAAAGCATACCTGGTCAATACCGGCTGGAATGGTACAGGCAAACGCATCTCGATCAAAGACACCCGCGCCATCATCGATGCCATCCTCGACGGTTCCATCGACCATGCTCCGGTTAAAACAATACCTTACTTCAACCTGGAAGTACCGACCGAACTCCGCGGAGTTAATCCCGGCGTACTCGACCCGCGCGATACGTATGCTTCAGCAGACGTATGGAACGAGAAGGCAAAAGATCTTGCCAAACGCTTCATCGATAACTTCGAAAAGTATACCGATAACGAAGAAGGAAAACGCCTGGTACAGGCCGGACCGAAGCTCTGAATTATTGCCGGCACCTTCAGGAATACCAGCCACGCTTAACACGGCAGCTTCCTGAAATTCCATACATCATATTCCCCCGGTTACTTCGTATGCACGCAGTGCTCCGAAACCGGGGGAATTTACATTTCCACCCGCACCAGTTCCGTTTGAAAAACTGTCCTTGCATTGTAGAAAACCCGAAATTTGCATTCAAAATCAACAACACCGAATGTCTGAAACAGCTATTCAATGCAGATCCGGTTGTGCAGCCTGCTGTATCTTTCCTTCCATTAGTTCTGCCATTCCGGGAATGCCGGACGGTAAGCCGGCAATGGTGCCCTGCTTACATCTGACTGCTGACCTGAAGTGTGCATTATTCGGCAAGCCTTCGAGACCTGCGGTGTGCAGCGGATTTAAACCCGAAGCGATTATCTGCGGAAGCTCGAACGAAGAAGCTGAAAAAAATTTCCGCTGGCTGCTCGGCCTTCCCCTTAAATAAGCACAGATTTCGCCATGCCTGTTGTGCCTGAGCATGTGTAGTGTTTTTATACAAACAGCGGCACTTTCAAACAAGAATTCATACTGGCGTCAGTTAACCAGCATACCGTAAGACGCAACAAAAAAAATGTTTTAAAAAGTATTCATAGGTAACTAATGTATCAACAATAACGTTGTGAAGTTTGACTTTTATCTTTTTTTAATTATATTTGTGATGTTAATCACCAACTTCTATTAATTATGCCTACCGGTAAAGTAAAATTCTTTAATGAGCGTAAGGGATTTGGTTTTATTATTGATGATGAAACCCAGCATGACGTATTCGTTCATGCCACTGGCCTTACTGAAAAAGTGAATGAGAATGACCTCGTATCTTACGAGATAGCCGAGGACAAACGAGGAAAGAAAGCTGTTGAAGTGAAAAAGTTATAGTTTTTCTTTTCAGAGTTACCCCGAAAGCCTCATTTTTTGAGGCTTTTTGGTTTTTCAGGGGTAAGCTTCAGCACTCCTTTTTACGATCTGCGCTCCTGTCCCGAATCCGATTATCTTTGCATCTCCATAAAATCAGCATTCCATTGAATTATCTTCTTGCAGAACAACTCAGTAAATCATACGGGGAAAAAGAACTCTTCTCCGACATAACCTTTGGCATTGATCAGGGCACTAAGGTGGCTTTGATTGCCCGAAACGGAGCCGGAAAGAGCAGTCTGCTGAACATCCTTTGCGGACGCGATCTTCCCGACAGCGGTTCGGTTACATTCCGCAGGGATATTCGCTGGTCGTATCTGCCGCAGAATCCGGAGATGCCGGAAGACCAGACCGTTTTTGATATCCTTTTCCATTCGGACAACGACTTTATGCGCGCAATCCGCGATTATGAATACAGCCTGTTGCGCATCAAAGGGGACGATTCACCCGAAGCCCGGCGACAGCTGGAAGAGGCAACCGGAAGGATGGAGCTGATCGGAGGATGGGATTACGATGTTCGTATCCGTGAAATCCTTGGCAGATTTAAAATTACCCGCCTCGACCAGAAAGTAAGCGAGCTGTCGGGAGGTCAGCGCAAGAAAGTATCGCTGGCCAAAGCCCTGCTCGAAGAAACCGATCTGCTGATACTGGACGAGCCGACCAACCATCTCGACATAGAAATGATAGAATGGCTGGAGGAGTACCTCTCACGCCAGAACCTCAGCCTGCTGATCGTGACGCACGACCGCTACTTCCTCGACAACGTGTGCAACGAAATCCTGGAGCTCGACAACAACCGCATCTATCGGTACAAAGGAAATTACAGTTACTTTATTGAAAAGAAAGCCGAGCGGGAGGCAATTGAACTAACGGAGGCTGAAAAAGCAAAAAGTCTTTACCGCAAGGAACTCGACTGGATGCGCCGCATGCCTCAGGCCAGAAGCACAAAAGCCAAAGCCCGGATCGACAGCTTCTATGAACTGGAAGAAAAGGCCCGGAAACGGGTTGAAAAAGACACCGGTCCTCTGCAGGTGCGCATGACCCGTATTGGAGGTAAAATTCTGGAGCTGAATAATGTCCACAAATCATTCGGAGATCTGAAGGTAGTCGACAATTTTTCCTACATCTTCAAAAAAGGCGAAAAAGCCGGAATTATCGGACGTAACGGCGCCGGAAAGACCACCCTGCTCAATATGATCATGGGAGAGTTACATCCCGATATGGGCAGAATTACCACCGGACAGACCATTGTATTCGGCTATTATTCACAGGAAGGATATCAGCCGAAAGAAGACAAGCGGGTAATTGACCTTGCAAAAGACATTGCCGAGGAGATGCCACTGGGAAAAGGCAGAATATCGGCATCTGCATTCCTGTCGTATTTTAACTTCCCCCACACCCTGCAGTATAACTACTTCTCAAGCCTTAGCGGAGGTGAAAAACGAAGGCTGTTTCTGCTGATGCAATTACTAAAAAATCCAAACTTTCTGATTCTTGATGAGCCTACAAACGATCTTGACATTCATACCCTTAATCTGCTGGAAGATTTTCTGATCAATTACGAGGGATGCCTGCTGGTAGTTTCGCACGACCGGTATTTTATGGACAAGATCGTGGATCATGTTTTTGTATTTGAGGGAGAGGGGAAGGTAAAGGACTATTACGGCAATTATACCGATTTTTATCGAATGAAGCTGCTCGAAGAGGCTAAGGCTGCCAGGCAGAAATCCCCGGCACAGAAGCCTGCGGAGCAGGCAAATCCTTCTGAATCGAAGCCTAAGAAGCCTTCTTACCGTGAAAAAAGCGAATTTGAGTCACTCGACCGTGAGATTCCGCAGCTGGAACAGCGCAAGCAGGAATTGCTCGACCGCATGAACAGCGGAAGTTGTGGCCCGGATGAACTGGAGACGCTTGCCAGGGATTACGGAGAAACCGAAAAGATACTTGAAGAGAAAACCAACCGCTGGCTTGAGCTGAGCATGCTTTTTGAATAATTGCACATGCGGTAAACAAAGAGAGGCGGAATCACTGATTCCGCCTCTCTTTGTTGTAATACCGGAAAAGATTTTATGAATTCAGCATCACCGGCATTACCAGCATCAGTATATCTTCGGCTGCATTATCGTTTTCAACCGGGCGCAGGATTCCGGCGCGGTTGGGGGCCGAAAGTTCGAGGCGGATATTCTCGGTACCGAGGTTGGTAAGCATTTCCACGAGAAACCGGGAGTTAAAGCCTATTTCCATATCCTCACCACTGTAGTTGCAACTCAGTCGCTGCCGCGATTCGTGTGCAAAGTCGATGTCTTCGGCATCGATGAAAAGCTCCTGTCCGTTAATGGTAAGGCGGATCTGGTTGGTCGATTTGTTCGCGAAGAAAGAGGCGCGGCGAAGCGTGGTAATAAGCGAAAGTCTGTCAACGATCAGGGTGTTGGGATTCTCGGTCGGGATTACGGCTTCGTAATTGGGATATTTACCTTCAATCAGGCGGCAAACGAGGTCAACGTTTTTAAAAGTAAACCGTGCGTTGGTATCGTTGTATTCGATGTTAACCGAAGTGGTATCGGCAGGAAGTATGGCTTTAAGCTGGTTGAGCGGCTTTTTGGGCATGATGAAGGTAGAACTGTTTTCAGCATTTGCATCGGCACGCTTGTAGCGTACCAGCTTGTGGGCATCGGTAGCAACAAAGATCACCGAATCGGTTGACAGATCACAGAAAACGCCCGACATGGCAGGGCGGAGGTCGTCGTTACCGGTGGCGAAAATAGTTTTATTGATGGCTGAAGCGAGCAGATCGGCCGGAAGGTTGATGGTGGAGATGCTTTCCATCTGCGGTGCTGTCGGGAACTCTTCGGCATTATGCCCGGCAATGCGGAACTTGGCTTCATCGGCAGCAATTTCTATCCCGAAACTCTTGTCAACCGTAAATGTCATGGGCGTTTCACCATAGGTCTTCAGCAGTTCGAGAAGAATCTTCGCCGGAATGGCGATTTTGCCCTCCTCGTCGGCCATATTGGTGGCCAGGGTAACCGACATGGTGGTTTCCAGGTCGGAAGCAGTAATTTTCAGCGAACTGCCCTCCAGCTCAAAGAGGAAATCATCGAGGATTGGAAGGGTATTGCTTGAGTTCAGCACCCCGCTGATTGACTGCAGGCTTTTCAGAAGGCTCTGGCTTGATACTATAAATCTCATATTTAATCGATTTTCTGTAAAACAGTTCTAAAAAATGTTCACGGTAAAATTAGGAAATATATTTTCAATCCACCAATTAAACCTATTGGGCTGATAATAAAATTATCAACAATCTGTTAACCTTTCCTCTTGCTGCTGATGCTGTTCTTACCGAAGTCGAACTTCTTCTCTGTTCCCCTGAGCAGGCGTTTGATGTTTTCGCGGTGCGTATAGGGAACAAACAATGCTATTGCAATGGCCAGGACGATCAGCGGCAGACGGGTTTCGTTGAAAAGAAAGATCACCACAAAGGGAAAAATAAGTGCGCTGCTCATTGATGAAACGGAAACGATTCGTGTTGCCACCATCATTATCGTAAAGAAAACAAGAATTACCAGAAAAGACTGAGGGTAAAGGGCTATTACCACACCTACCAGGGATGCCACGCCCTTACCGCCTCTGAAACCGGCAAACACGGGGTAAACGTGACCCAAAACAGCCAGAGCACCTAAAACGATACGATAAATTACATCCTGATTGGGAGTAAACACTCCCTCGCCCAGCCAGCGGGCAAGAGTAACGGCCATCCATGCCTTGAAAACGTCGAATATCAGTACCGGAATTCCGGCTTTAAGTCCCAGAACACGAATGGTATTAGTGGCACCGGCATTCCCGCTGCCCATGGAGCGAATATCCAGATTAAAAAACCATTTTCCAACCCATACCGAGGTTGGGATGGACCCGAGCAGATAGGCAAGCAGGCCGGCCAGAATGAGTTCAGCGTAAATCATACATCAATTGGAATAATCGGGTTGCCTCGACTGCATCTTACGTAGAAAAGCAATCCTGCGGTCGGGAGTTGAAATAATAAACTGATAGGCATCGTCGCCGTTGCTTCCCTTCTGCATCCGTCTGGCTTCCTTGATGCCGGCAAGGATGTTGTTGAAGTCGTTGTCCGATGATATTGCCTGCATAATCCCGTTGCCGTAAGTGAAGAAATACCATTCCGAGGGGCTGACTTCAATATACAGGTTCAGGATATCGCCGGTGCGGCGTTTGCCGATCTCAAGGTAACCATTCACTTTGCGGTTGAGAAGGTCGCGCTGTATGCCGGCTATACCTATCGATCCCTCGCTGATGTATGACTTAAGTGCGGGATCCCAGATCATACTGATATCCGAAAGCATGAACGAATGCACCAGTTCAGCCGGCGGACGACGAATCTGGCCACTGAGATTCAATTCATTGGTAATCTCTTTTGCCCGCTGGCTTCCCAATAATCCAGACAGCAGCTCCTGATAGGTTTCACCGTTTACATCCATTGCCTGCAGTTCGCTTTTTTGAATACTCTCTTTTATCCGCGCAAGCGCCTGATCGGCGAAGAAGAAGTCGAGGGTAATACCCAGGCTGAAGCGCACCGAATCCACAAGTGTGAAATGGTCAGCCTTTCCAAAGGTTTTCATTTGCACCTGACCCAGGCCTGCCCCGGTTTCAAGGGTTCCTTCGGCAGTAAAAATGCATTGCCGGGTATCGAGAGTGATGAGATTTCCGTCGCGGCTTCGTTTTTCCATGCGGTTTTCGGAACCCAGCAGATAGGCTTCCCTTTCCGGATCGAAACGAATCGCACCCTGTGCTCCGGCAACAATGGTATCGCCCCATGCTCTGGGTTTGCGATACATCGCCGGATACACCGAGCTGAAAAAGTCAGAATAAACAAGCGCAGCAAGCACAGGGTCGCCAATGGTATCGCGCATTACCGGAGATACGGGAAGACGTATATCGGCAGGATTGAGAGCGGAACGGAATTTCACCCAGCTTCCCTTCTCTTCCATGCATTCATTACGCAGGTGATAAACACCGTCAAACGTCAGAAAAGCATGTCGGGCATTCAGCAGAATATCGCCGGCAAAATCGAACCATGGGTTCAGGGTAAAATTATCCTGGTGACCAACCCGGGCCTTTCCATGCGTATGACCGGACGAATCAACGGTAAGTGCTTTAAAGTAAAGCGGTTGTATGTTCCCGGTAATATCCGTGTAATCGTAATATCCGGAGGCAAAGTAATCGTTGCGCGAACGAACTTTAACGGATGCATCGTAAATGCGGTGAAACTTATTGCTTCGGCTGGCAATAATTGAAGCCCCCTCCAGGGGTTTCATATCGCCGTCCGATAAGATTGTAACCCTTCCGTCGCCGGGAAATACTGCCACATCTGCAACCCGAATAATCTTAACTTCTTTTGCATTAATAACATTTTCCTTCATGCGGTAGGTAGCTTCCATAGCAACAAACTGCAGGGAATCGCGCACGGGGTCGGTCGACATAAACTCCGATCCGCTGAAGTCGAAATCGACAAGCTGCCGGAGGTTGGCGGTATCGGCAAGCTCTGCCCTTCGGGCCAGTGAATTGGTGAGGTACAGCTCCTCCTCTTCCATCTTCCATTCAATTTTATCCATATAGCACAGGTAGCGGCTGTGCGGAAGGGTAATACGGACGCTGCTTCCCGGAGTTCCAAAGGAAGCAGACTGTGAGGTAAAGTCAACCTTGCCGGGATATACTTTTGCCTGCAACGAGATGGTCGGACGGTCGGGATAATAAATGCGGATATCGGTTGTATCGGTGGAAAACGATTTCTGAGCAAAAATAAAGGTGGATGAAGCCAGGTCGGCATTATCGAGGCTGCTTTGGCCCCTGCCGAGCAATCCGGCTGAAGTAACTGAAAGAGAGCCTTTATGCAGAACCTTTTCGTCGTACATCACAAACAGGTCTTTATCGCTGACAGTATTCACCCGCATTACATCGAGAGCAGGAAGCCAGTACTGATGAACCTTACCGGCCCTAACCGGAGGAAACGGCGGATGCCCGCCCTGCTGCCGGATTTCAAAACTCTGCAAATCGGCTACAAGAGAATCGGGATAAAACATAAAACGCTCCGATTCGGAGGTGGATGTCATAAACGTCAGACTTCCGTTTGCTTCCAGTCCCCGGTTGCTCAGCTTAAGCGAATTAAACACCCTGCCTCTGTCTTCGTAAACGGGCAATCCCGAAACCGCAAGCTGCCGGGTAAATCCAAGAGAGTAGTCAGGCATCACCTTCAAAGGCTCACGAATATCTGGCATGATTCCGCCTGAATACAGAAACCCTTCGAATTTAAGACCTTCCGTGGTAAAACTGTTAAGACTGTCGAGCGTAAAAGGATCGACCTGGTAGTAGAAATTATCGCGTTTATACGCCCCCTTTTCGATGCGCGGGTTGTCGAAATAGACGTAAGCATTGTTCTTACTGATAAACACCGGAAACTCAGGATATTCCTCAATCCCTGACTTATTGCCCGGATTATCGATAAGAAGTTCGCCGCTGAGGTTGGCAATAACGTTCTTTACAAGCACCTGACCCGGCTTGTTGTTGATTTTGGAAAGCGTATCCACTTTGAATGCGATCGAATCGATCTGTGGCATATCGAGCTTGAACTTATTATAGTCGAACGAGCTCTTGTTGGCATAAAAATCGAAGTAACCGGCACGTACCAGACCTGTGAAGATAAAATCCCTGTTTTTACGCAGCAGAATTTCCTTATCGGCCGGAAAGATTTCAACGGACTGCCGGTCGCTGAGTCGGACTTCCGGAACGCCTTTGATCTTCAGGTCAAAGGTATTGAGGTCAAGAACGGCATTGCTGGTCCGGTTTACCTGTGAAAAGATCTGGATAACGTCGTAATCTTTCTTTTTGCTTCGGGCGCTCAGGTAATCGTTGAGGCGGTTTGCAACTTCGATGCGTTCGTTGTCGATGTTGTATATGATGTACCCTCCGTTAGACAGGTTGATAACCATGGCTTTAACCTGTTCAACCGGTTTTTGCATATAAGACACCAGTTCGTTCAGATAGAACACTTTGGTTTTATACCGCTCGGTATAATTATAAATCACGTTGATGGGATTGATGTCGTCGATCCCCTGAAGGCCATGGTATCGTGCTTCGGAGTAGAAGCTGGCGGATTCAAAAACGGCATCGCCCTGCTGACGGACTCCGCGCAGCATCTCGAAGCTCATGCTGTCGCTGCCCATGGGGTAATAGAGGGCTTCGAAATACATATCCACGTTATGGTATGAATTGAAGAACGGACTGGAGGAAGCTCCTTCGCTGGAGCGAATCAGCAGCAGTTGTTTATCGGCATCGATGTAACGGAGCTGAACGCCCGGATGAAAAATCGAGTCGGATTCGTAAAAGATTGTTGCGCTGACACGCTGGGATGCCAGGCGGTCGGGACGGATAACAAAATCGCGGGAAGTGAGTCGGACAAACGGCTGTCCTTTGCGGTTGATCCACAGTGTGGCATCCCGGTCGCCATAGCCTGAACCGATAATGCGGGGACCTTCAAGGGTAAAGCCGCCTCTGTAATCCATGTCTTTAAACACCTGTTTGATTTCGATATCGGTTTGGTACGAAATAAAACGCGGGAACGTAGCCCTGTCAGAAGGCACTCCGACAAGCACCCGGTCGTCGAGCCGTCCGGTCAGCGGAAACGAAAAGAAATCCTTGTGGTAAAAATTAACGGAATCGGCCGACCAGGAGGTTTGCTTCAGGTTGATGCTGTACTTATTTACGATTGCATATACTTTCTTCGGATCCAGTCCAAAGCTTTCCCAGAATACATTGCCGCCGTTTCCTGCAAACTGATCTTTAAACACAAAATGAATTCCGGAGGTGCCGAAAATGCGAATACTGTCGCGTCCGGAAATACAGACCAGGTCAATGTTATTGAACCGAACGAACAAAGTGGTGTCGAAACCAAAGCTGTAGGTGCCGTTTCGAAACTGCCAGGAATTGGCGTTCGATTTAAACAGGATCTTTTTAGAATTCAGGTTAGTGGTATTGGTCAGGAAGTTACCCAGCAGCCGGAGGCTTTTGGCATCGACAAACGGTTCCAATCCCCTGTGCCAGGCCAGGATTCCGGCGGGGGCCGTTCCCGGGGCAAACGAAGTCAGGGCTTCAAGGTAATCGCGGAATGCCGGTGTGGGGCGCATACGTTGCGCCAGCATAAGATTGCTGATCCGGATGATTTCCTGCTGAACCTCGTACGAATACTCACCGGCATTCCACCGGCCGGTGAACTCCTGCACAAATCCTTTGGTTGTACGATCGTTGGACTGTTGCACATAGGCCGAAAGTTCGGTAACAAACACAGCAGGGTCTTCGGCAAACGCTTTCGGAGTCTGGGCTGAAATGCTGAGAGGGAAGATCCCCGGAAAGAGCAGCGACAGCAAAAACGTTCTGATATAGTTATTTCGCATTCCTAAATCGGTTAGTTCATTTAGAGCCGGTCCTGAATTCCGGGTATCAGTCCATGGTATAAGCGGCGGCTACCCAGTTGTTCTTTACACGCATGCTTTTATATGTCAGCCCCAGCTTAGCTGCTTTTTCAGTTACAGCATCGAGATCGTCCCTGTAGAAACCGCTCATCAGAAGCATGCTGCCAGGCACAAGACAAGCGGCATATGCCTGCATATCGGCCAGCAGAATATTACGGTTGATATTGGCAATAATCAGGTCGAAAGTCATACCCCGGAGCAGGCCGGCATCACCATGATAAACGTTAATACCGGGTGTATTATTTTTTAAAATATTCTCCAGGGTATTTTTATAGGCCCATTCGTCGTTATCGATGGCAGTGACTTTCTCCGCTCCCCGCATCGACGCCAGGATGGCAAGCACCCCGGTGCCGCAGCCCATGTCAAGCACCCGTTTCGGGCCGGGCATCACTTCAAGCAGGGTTTCTATCATCAGTGCCGTAGTTTCGTGGTGGGCTGTTCCGAACGACATTTTGGGCTCTATTACGATTTCGTGTTCAAACCCTTCGGTGGCAGGATGAAAGGGAGCCCGGATATGGCATCGCCCGCCAATGGTTACGGGTTCAAAATTCGACTCCCAAACGGCATTCCAGTTCTGTTCGGGAATTACCTTCCAGCTGTATTTAATGTCGCCGTCACCCGGCCATAGCATTGGATCGCTAAGTATAGAGGTGTCAAATGCTGCAGCAGGGATATATGCCAGCAGTCCATCGCCCGTCTGTTCGAAGCTCTCGAAGCCGAGTTCACCCAGGCGGGCCATGATAATTTCGATGAGCGTTTCCTCATATTCGGGGAGGGTACAGCTCAGTTGAATATAATCCATATCGGGCTTCCGGGATTAAAAACTGTTAACGATCTTCACAAAATCTCCTGCTTTAAGCGAAGCACCGCCGATCAGTCCGCCATCCACATCGGGATTGGCAAAGAGTTCGCGTGCATTGGAAGCATTACAGCTTCCGCCGTACAGGATGGTTGTTTCTGCGGCAGCTTCCTTTCCGAAGATTTTTCCGGCCGTTTCCCGGATGTATGCATGCATTTCCTGAGCCTGCTGCGGGGAAGCCGTTCGTCCGGTACCTATTGCCCAAACGGGTTCATACGCGATAACCACATTTGAAAACTCTTCGGCAGTAAGCCCGGAGAGAGCTTCTGTAATCTGCTGACCCACCACTTTAAAATGTAGGTTCTGCTCGCGCTGCTCCAGCACTTCGCCGCAGCAATAGATTGGGATCAGTCCGTGTTTCAGTGCCTGTTTTACTTTCTGTGCGATCAGGGTATCGGTTTCACCGTAAAAAGTACGGCGTTCGGAGTGGCCAGCAATAACATACGAAGCTCCGGTAGAAGCGATCATAGCGGCCGATATTTCGCCGGTATAGGCTCCCGACTCATGCTCGCTGATGTTTTGGGCACCGCAGCTGAAGTTATTTTCGGTGGCAACATCGGATGTCATCTCCAGATAAAGAACCGGGGGGCAAATTACCACTTCCACATCTTCGGGACGGCCTGAGGCCAGTTCATCGGCAATACCGAAAACGAGGTCTTCGGCTTCGCTGAATGTCTTATTCATCTTCCAGTTTCCTGCTACAATTTTCTTTCTCATAACCGAGTGTAAATTAGGAATATTCAATTATCCCGCCAGTCTGACCCTGGGGTCGAGCAGGCCGTAGATAATATCCACAAAAATATTAATAATCACCAACATTACCGCTATGAAAAGTACGGCACCCATTGCAACGGGGAAGTCATACTTCTCAAGAGCTCCTACTATCACCACCCCTATGCCTTTCCAGTCGAATACATATTCCACAAAAACCGCACCCGCCATTAGGGATGCAAACCAACCCGAAACAGCTGTAACAACGGGATTCATGGCATTACGCATCACATGGCGGGCGATAACACGGTATTTGCTCAACCCTTTTGCTTTCGCTGTACGGACGAAATCCTGCGAAAGCACCTCCAGCACCGAGCTGCGGGTGAGTTCGATTATTATGGCAAGCGGACGAATTCCAAGGGTGAGGGCTGGCAGAATAAGGTTCTTCAGGTCGAGGAATTCACCCCGCCCCAGATCATCCACGCTCCACAGAGAGCCAAACATATTCAGTCCGGTATACTGAGCCAGCACATAGGCAAAGAGCCAGGCCATAAGAATGGCTGCAAAAAAAGAGGGAAGCGACATCCCGAAAACGGACAATACCATCGAGAGGCGATCGAAAAGTGAACCTTTGTGCAAAGCTGCCATCACACCCGTAAAAATACCGAGAATGGCGGCAAATCCTATAGCTACGGCCGCCAGAAGCATGGTATTGGGAAATGCCTGGGCGATGATTTCCGAAACCTTGCGCTGACTCTGGTATGAACGCCGCAGGTACGGCTTTTTCAATATAATACGGGCATCTCCGGTTGAGAGCAGGACCGCAAACGGCGCATACTTCTCCGGATCGGGATACCACATGGAGGCGATATCTGCTGCCGAATGAAACGATACTGGTGAAAGGTCGTTGAGAAAACCTGCATACTGGATGAGCAATGGCTGATCGAGACCCAGTTCACGGTTGATAGCTTCTACAGAGGCCATATCGGCCCGCTGACCAAGCATCATACGTGCAGGATCGCCCGGCAGGATATTGAACAGTACGAACACCAGGGTTATCACTCCCAGAAGCACAAAAATTCCGTATAACAGCCTCCTCAGGATATACCGGTGCATAGAACGGATTATGGTTTGCAGGCTTCAGGGAATTTCGCCCGGAAGGTTGCGTAATCGGGAAAATCGTTGAAATGCCATTTACCGATTACCACACCCTTGCTGAGTGCGATGAGTCCCGGATTGGCTCTTACCATCGTTTTAAGGGTGATGTCGTCGGCATGGAAGAAATCGTAGGACAGTCCGAGTTCCGCCGAAATCCCGTCGATCTGGGGATCAAGAGAACTTGTCAGCGCAATGAAACCGTTCCCGTCGGCTTCAGCGGCGGCAGCAAAATCATTCATCCGCATAAGTCCTTTTTCGTTTGCCTTTTCAACATCCCATGAGATCAGGAAAAACTGGCAGGAAGGATTTTCGAGAAAATCGGATGTATAGTCATTGCCTTCGCGGTCGATGATCTGAAGATCGTGCGCCAGGGAAACATTGGGATCATCGATGCGCTGGTCCACAAACTCCCACTGTGCCATCCATACCGAATCGGTGTAAGGATAATCGGGTGAAAGATACTCCTGTGTTTCACCGGTGACAACATTGCGGAAGGTAAGGTAATACTTCACCGGAAGGGGATTCTCTGTTACCATTTTATTGCCGACCTTCCAGTCCATAAAATCGATCAACGGCAGGTGTCGGTAGCAGTACACCGATAATCCGGCAAACAGTGCGGCAAACAGTGCAGCCGTTCCATAAGAGGTAAAAGCACCGTAATTATCCTTTGTCTTTTTTCGCAAGACGAAAAGGAGGAGGGTTGGAATCATAAGGACTACGTTTTTGTAAAACGTCTGCCAGTTGGTAAGAACGATGGCATCGCCAAAGCAACCGCAGTCGGGAACGGGGTTGTTGATGGCATCGTTGAGGGTAAGGATGGTAAAAAACGACATCACACCAAGCAGCAGCCAGGCATTTACCCTGGGTTTAAGATTCAGAAGCACCACCACACCAAGAACAAACTCCATGGTACTGAGCAGAATCGACAGAAACAGCGCCAGGGGTATCATCCATTCCGTACCGAAGGCAATAAAATAATCCTCGAGCCGGTACGCAGTACCAAGAGGGTCAATTCCCTTAACAAAGCCTGAGAAGATAAAAACAATCCCAATGAAAATCCTGGAAATGAAGTGAAGTACGCGCATAGTATCAGAGATTTTAATGGACAACGGCAGCCGGGATGCAGCAGGGGTCCTGTTAATTCTTTTGTTCTCCCAGTTTTATCAGGGCAAAAATGGCATAGTTTATCATATCAAAGTAATTGGCATCCACCCCTTCGGAAACGAAAGTATTTCCCTTATTATCCTCAATTTGCTTAACGCGAAGCAGTTTCATGAGGATGATATCGGTGAGCGAACTGATGCGCATATTTCGCCAGGCTTCGTCGTAATCGTGATTTTTGTCGAGCATGAGCGACTTAGCCTGGGCAGTATATTTATCGTAAAGGGCTTCAACTTCTGCTGCTGCTATGGCAACGTCGGGAGAATCACCAAGTTCCAGCTGGATCAGGGCAATTACGGCATAGTTGATGATGCCGATAAACTCCGGCCATTCATCCTCGCCTATCCTGTGGGTTCCGGTTTTCTGAATGGTACGGATGCGATTGGCCTTGATGTAAATCTGGTCGGTAAGCGACTCCGGCCTCAGCACACGCCAGGCAGTTCCGTAGTCCTTCATCTTTTTTAAAAATATATCTTTGCAGGCAAGGATGGCTGTATCGAATTGATCAGCTGTGACTCTATTCATATATTACTAGTTGTTAACTATTTAATTCAACAAACCCATGACAGCAACTGCCGCTGCTTTGCCGGATAAAGGTAAAAATTTTTCACAAACCCGAAGGCTTTGGTGCGGAAATACCTTTCTTGATCTCACACAGCCGGTGGTAATGGGTATTTTAAACATCACCGATGATTCCTTTTACGATGGTGGCAGGTATTTAACTGAAACGGCTGTCATGAACCGAACGGAGCAGATGCTTGCAGAGGGCGCCCGGATTATTGACGCGGGAGCCATTTCCACGCGTCCGGGATCCAGACCCCTGCCTGCGGAAGCGGAAACCGAACGGCTGGTGCCTGTCGTGAAAAACATCGTGCGCAACTTCCCCGAAGCCCTGGTTTCGGTTGACACCTACAGGGCTGAAGTAGCCCGGGCAGTTGCCGGTGAAGGCGCACACATCATCAACGACATATCGGGTGGCACCATGGATAAGGCCATGCCTGCAACCATGGCCGGACTTGAAGCCGCTTACGTGCTGATGCACATTAAGGGTACGCCGGAAAACATGCAGCAAAATCCTGAATACAATGATGTAACGGAAGAAGTCGGACTCTTTTTCCGCCAGCAGCTTGATCTGTTTGTAAAACACGGCAAAACGAACATCATTCTGGATCCCGGATTTGGGTTCGGGAAAACCATAACGCACAACTATACCCTATTGCACGGACTTGAATCGTTCCTCGGTTTTGGATATCCACTCCTGGTTGGCGTTTCGCGCAAATCGATGATATATAAAATATTGGAAACCAATCCGGAGGAAGCTCTTAACGGTACAACCATCGTGAATACCTTAGCACTTGAACGGGGCGCGCATATTCTGAGGGTTCACGATGTGAAGCCGGCGGTTGAGGCAATTAAAATAATCACATTGCTCAGAGAATCCCGTCTGAATACCTAATTTTGCAAAAAAGCGCTGAAAATGGCCGAACTCCTGATTCCCTTTTTTAT
>DJVU01000067.1:2373-92434 GCA_002441345.1 Bacteroidales bacterium UBA6248 | reverse complement strand
AGGATTCTTGAAATGGAGCTTCTGACCGAGATATTGGGAGCCTTTATCAGCGTTGGATTTATTGCTCTGATCGTAGTGTTTCAGCCGGAGATCCGGAAATTCTTGCTGCTGCTGGGAACACCTACTTTTATCCGCAAGAGTCAGCGGCGTTTTCTTTTCTGGAAGATCAGGTATTCTAACGATGACAACCTCGACATCGACACCATCGTTCAGGCCTGTCATCGTATGGCAAATGCCAAAACCGGCGCTCTGATTGTCATCGGAAAAATAAATGAGCTGGAGGAATACATCAACACAGGCGAAATCATCGATGCCAGGATCTCTGAGCAGCTTATTGAGAATATATTCTTCAAAAATGCACCTCTTCACGACGGAGCCATGATCATCATCGGCAACAAAATAAAGGCGGCAAGCTGCATACTGCCCGTTTCAAAAAACGATGAACTGCCGTCTCATATCGGGCTGCGGCACCGATCAGCGGTTGGTATTACCGAACGTTCAGACGCTGTTGCCATCGTTGTGTCGGAACAAACGGGACGTATCTCGTGGAGTAAGGGCGGGGAACTCGTCCCCGGTATTCAGCCTTCGAAACTGAAATCGCTGCTCGAGGAGGAATTTAATCCTGAAAACGGGCACAAATCCAAAGAGCAGCCCAGGACGGAAGCATAAGGATTAATCAGCGGACTGTTCCGCAGCCTTTGCTTCGAACTCACGAATCAGCTCCTCGGGCGATTTCCCCAGATTATTAATTGCAGCCTCCGCATCATCGGCCAGTTCGTGTTCCGGAAACCGTGAAAGAAAATCCTGATAGGTTTTCAGCGCCAGTCCAAGGTTGCTGAGCTGATTTTCATAAATAAACGCCTTGAGAAAGACGGTTTCGGGTATGCGCTCACTTTTGGGATACTCGTTGAGCATACGGTCGGCAAGCTCCATAGCTTTGGCACCGTTGTTTGTACCCATGCTCAGGCTGAGGGCCTTGTAAAGATATTCCTGAGACCGGGCGTCATCGCCGTGATGGTCGACGAAATGCATGTACATATCCAGAAGCTCTCCGAGGCGGGCGGCATCGGGCCGGGCTTCCATGGCAGTAAGCTCGTTCTCGAGGGCAGTGATGGCTTTAACCTCCTTTTCGACCGGTGCACCGCACGAAACGGCCAGAAAAATCAGCAAAACAGCCCATAAGGCAACAGACAATCTTTTCATACACGGAATATTTATTGTTTCCTTTCAAACTTTCTTTTTGGCAAGCGGAAAAAGCATGCGGTATTCGGTTTTTACCATGCCTTTGGTAATCTCCGTAAGCTTTCGTTTCAGCATAATTTTGCGAAGAGGATTAATACGGTCGACAAACAAAATGCCTTCGAGGTGATCGTATTCGTGCTGAATAACCCTTGCCAGCACTCCGGTAATACGTTCGTCATGGAATTCAAAATTCTCATCGTAATACTGCATCCTGAGCTCACTGCGGCGCAATACATCTTCCCGGATTTCGGGAATGCTGAGGCATCCCTCGTTAAACGACCACTCCTCTCCCGTTTCTTCAACGATTTTTGCATTGATAAAGACCCGTTTCAGGTTTGTTTCTCCGGGAAACTCTTCCGCATAAGGCGTGGCATCCATTACAATAAGACGAATGCTGCGGTTCACCTGCGGAGCTGCAAGCCCGACCCCGTTTGAAACATACATCGTTTCAAACATATCGGCAATAAGCTGCTGCAGTCCTGGATAATCCTTTGAAATATCTTCCGCTTTTTTTCTGAGTGTAGGATGCCCGTAGGCAACAATCGGCATTATCATGTCTTTTCTTTTTTTTTCTATTCTCCGTTCCCGGGATTTGCATTTTCATCAACGGCACGATTGTGCTCGAACGATTTCATTTCGAGGTACGACTGCAAGATAATTACGGCACTCACCATATCCACGGTTCCTTTATCCCTGCGGTCTTTCTTTTTCATTCCGGAAGCCAGCATCGTCTGCTGGGCAATCATGGATGAAAAACGCTCATCCGCCCGTTCAACCGGTATTGCCGGAAACTCCTTGCGCAGAAGCCGGATAAACGGATCAATGAATTTAACCGATTCCGATGGTGTGTTGTTCATCTGCCGGGGTTCTCCGACAACAAAAATATCCACCACCTCGGTTTCCAGGTATCTCCTGAGAAAGGGTATCACGTCCCTGGCTGCCACAGTTGTAAGAGGTCCGGCAATGATGCGGCCGGGGTCAGTGACTGCAAGCCCTACCCTTTTTTGTCCGTAATCTATGGCTATAACTCTTCCCAAATCGTGTGAATAAATACTGCGTGATTGTTGTAAGAACCGTATACCGCGGCATGTGGCAGGCCAGACATGCCAGACTGTTGTGCATCGTTCGGTCTGCAAAATTAGCAATAAAGCCCGTAAGGTTAAAAATTTCGTTAATTTTGGCTTTGATTTCAAAAATGAACCATGTACCATCTGAGGGAGATAATAGAAGCGGCCTGGAACGACCGTCAAATGCTTGGCGACAGTGGGGTCAGGAACTCGGTCGAAGCGGTGATTGCTGCACTCGACGAAGGCCGGCTGAGGGTTGCCGAACCCGCTGACGGAGACTGGAAAGTGAATGAATGGGTAAAAAAAGCCGTTATTCTGTATTTCCCTATCCGACAAATGGAAGTTTCGGAAGCAGGACCGCTTGAGTTTCACGACAAAATTCCCCTGAAAAAAAACTATAAGCAACTGGGTGTCAGAGTAGTGCCTCATGCTATTGCACGATATGGTGCTTTTCTTGCTCCGGGTGTTATCCTGATGCCTTCATACGTTAACATTGGAGCATGGGTTGGCAGCAATACCATGATCGACACATGGGCTACCGTTGGCTCCTGTGCCCAGATAGGGAAAAACGTGCATCTTTCCGGAGGGGTGGGGATAGGCGGCGTTCTTGAGCCCGTACAGGCAGCTCCGGTGATCGTGGAAGATGACTGCTTCATCGGCTCCCGGTCGATTGTTGTGGAAGGAGCCAGAATTGGCAGGGAAGCCGTACTGGGTGCCAACGTTGTGGTTACCGGCACTACCCGCATCATCGACGTATCGGGCAATGAAGCGGTGGAATACAAAGGCTGGATACCTCCCCGTTCGGTGGTAATCCCGGGATCGTATCCCAAGAAGTTCCCTGCCGGGGAATACCAGGTACCCTGTGCCCTTATCATCGGTCAGCGAAAGGAGTCAACCGATCTGAAGACCTCACTCAACGATGCTTTGCGCGAGTACGGGGTGCAGGTTTAACCACACATAACTTAAATTCGAACCGAATCGTGTCTGGCAGCATCCTGATCATACAAACCGCATCTCTGGGCGATGTAATCCTATCGACCGCCCTGGCTGAAACCATCCGAAAGCACCGGCCAGGGACTGCCATCGATTATCTGGTAAAAAAGGGCAGTGAATCGCTGTTCAGCGGACACCCTTTCGTAAGGAATGTTCTGGTTTGGGATAAAAAAGGATCAAAATACAGCAATTTGCTGTCGCTGGCTGCCATAGTCCGGAAAAACAGATATTCGGAGGTAATCAACGTACAGCGTTTCGCTTCGTCGGGTTTTCTTACCGCAGTTTCCGGGGCATCGGTGAAGTCGGGTTTCAGCAAAAATCCGTTCTCGTTTTTTTTCAATCGCATTGCAGAACACAGTATTGCAGACAACAACGGCGGAATTCACGAAATCACGCGCAACCACGCCCTTATCCGTCACATGAATATCGAAAAGCCGGAAAGGCCCCGCCTCTACCCTGCTGCTGCAGACATCGAAACGGCCGGCCACTGGGGAAAGGGAACCTACATTACCATCTCACCGGCATCCCTGTGGTTTACCAAGCAGCTGCCGGCGCACAAATGGATCGCACTGTGCGACGCGCTGCCCCTTGATATGAATGTCGTTCTTCTGGGGTCGGAAGCCGATAAGGCACTTTGTGCCGATATTGCCTATCGCTCAAAACGCAGCGATATCATTAACCTGGCAGGTGTGCTCAGCATGCTGCAATCGGCGGCACTGATGGAAGGTGCCGTAATGAATTACGTCAACGATTCCGCACCAATGCATCTGGCTTCTTCGGTAAATGCCCCGGTAGCCGCCGTATACTGCTCGACCATACGCGCTTTTGGCTTCGGACCTTTATCGGATATATCCCATATTGTTGAAGCTGCTGAAAGTCCAGATTGCCGCCCTTGCGGACTGCACGGACACAAAAGCTGTCCGATGGGTCATTTTGAATGTGCCGAAAAAATTGATATCCAACAACTAATCAACGTACTCCCTACAAATGGATGAGATAATTGCAGAAGAAATCCGGAAAACCGTGCATGTACTCCGGAACGGAGGAGTCATCCTTTACCCGACCGACACCGTCTGGGGTCTGGGCTGTGATGCTCTTAATGCAAAAGCCGTGGACAAGGTCTATAAAATCAAAAAACGCCACGAAAGCAAAAGCCTTATCATTCTGCTCAGCAGCTTTGAAGACCTGGAGCGGTATGTGCAGAAAGTACCCGAAATCACCGAGGATCTCATCAGCAGCATCGAACGGCCGGTAACCGTAATTTACGACAACGCACGGAATCTGCCGAAAAACGTTACTGCCAGCGATGGAACCGTGGCAATACGGGTTGTACGGGATGCTTTTTGTAAAAACCTGATCGAAACGCTTGGCCATCCGCTCATCTCCTCTTCAGCCAATATTTCCGGAGAACCAACCCCACTGGTATTCAGCAAAATATCTCAGGGAATAATCGACAGCGTTGATTATTGCGTGCAGCTTTATCACGACCAGTTTGTGCAGGCCAAGGCATCCTCCATCATCAGGCTATATACCAGCGGAGAGTATAAAGTAATCCGTGACTAGGCAAACCGGAATATGCCCGGCTACGAATGCATGCAGTAACATCCGTGTCAGGAAGACCGCGCTGCTATACCCGCGAAATGAACTTTCACGGGTATATCCTGTTTTTCTGAAGAGGATACGCATTAAAAATAAAAGAGTATTTATTTGGCAATGAAGCAGAAAATCAAAAAGCTGATCAATTTTACGGAGGAGTATCAAAAGAAAGAGGATATCATTTTACGGGATCATTTATCGGTTGAACGTACAAAACTTGCCAATGAACGAACGCTGTTATCGTATATCCGTACATCGCTATATCTTATACTGGGCGGAATTGCATTCCTGGGAATGGATGATTTAAAGGAACTTAAAGGACTGGGATACTTTTCACTGGCTCTTTCTATCGTTATTCTTTTCATTGGAATCGTCCGCTACTTTCAGCTTAAAACCCATCTGAAACGGATGTATGAACCACTTCCGGAAGAAATAATTCGAGAAGGCAGCGAACACGAAAACGCAGATTGAACGCGGAGATTATATCAAAGTCTTCCTTGAGGATTTTTTACTGAATATCTTAAGAAAAATACGACTGAACGGGATGTCCGCATTGCTCAAAAGGCAATGTATCAGGCAGTTTAACATCATTCGCCCCGGATACTTTTAACAATAGCAGATGAAGGCATTACCTGTAACGAAAGCGTAGCCGGGCTATCGCTGGTTTTCGGGCAGATGTAGGTGTCAGGCCCTTATTCAAACCCCTTTGTAAACACTCTTTTTTATACGCAAAAAAGGTGTAATTTTGCAGCCGTTTTCAAAAGCTGTCATGAAACCATTAAAACTACTGATTTTACTGGCATTTATTATCCCCGGGGCATTGCCGGCACAGGACAGTGTGCGCAGGCATGAGCTGGATGCTTCGCTCGACATCTATTCCCACCATCTTTGGAGGGGGGGTGCCAACGGGACTTCCGCAAGTCTTCAGCCTGCAATAGAATATTCTTACGGGAAATTTACCGCCGGAGCATGGGGAGCCTGGAGCATCGACGGCAGTTATACCGAACTCGACCTTTATGCGTCCGTAAGTGCGGGAGGCTTTACACTAACGCTCTTCGACTACTTTTGTCCCGAGAATCCGGTTCGTGAGTTTGAATTTTTTGAAATCCGTCAGGGTCATACCCGGCATACTCTCGACCTGAATCTGAGTTATGCAAATCCCGAAAAGCATCCCTTTGGTGTGCTGGTTGCTACCATGCTGTACGGCGACGACCTCAATCCCGGGACAGGAAAGAACTACTACTCCACTTACATTGAGCCATCGCTGAATCTCAGTCTGAGAAAAACCAGCCTTCAGCTGGTTGCCGGCTTTACACCCGTAAAAAGCTATTATGCCGGTGATTTTGCATTCATTCATACCGGACTCTCGGCGAAACGCACCTTCGTTTTGTCCCGGAAAGTTCGGATACCTTCCACCCTTAAGCTTATCTATAACCCGGAAGCAGGGCGCTTCCTTTATGCAATAGGCATCAATCTCTGAAGCCGCGGTTGCACACATTTTTCCAGGTAATTTCAGGGTCCGGGCGACAAGCCGAATGTCACCGGGCACCCGTACCGATGCCGGTAACAGAAGGTCACGGAACAGGCATCACAGATGTTGAACAAAGCCCGAATTCCTTTGTTATATGGTTTGTTTTTAGACTCATTTACAGTGAATCCAACCAGAGCAATGGAAAGAAAAAAATCTTTTGGAATTAAGACTACCGATAAAGAAACACTCAAAAATTGGTACTATCTGATGACACTGGGGCGCAAACTCGACGACAGGGCCCCGAACTACCTGAAGCAGGCACTCGGGTGGTCATATCATGCCCCCTATGCCGGACACGACGGCATTCAGCTTGCCATAGGGCAGGTGTTTGAGAAAAGCAACGACCATCTCTTCCCCTATTACCGCGATATGCTAACCGCTATTTCTGCCGGAATCTCGGCAGAGGAAATCATCCTCAACGGAATTTCCAAAGGTACCGATATTGCGAGCGGCGGCCGGCACATGTCGAACCACTTTGCCAAACCTGAATGGAACATTCATAACGTATCCTCGGCAACGGGAAATCACACCCTGCACGCAGTTGGTGTTGCCCGGGCCATCAAAAAATACGGCACAAAGGCCGTGGCCATCAGTTCGCAGGGAGAGTCATCCACCAGCGAAGGCTATGTGTATGAAGCAATCAACGGTGCTACCAACGAAAAACTGCCTGTTATTTTCGTATTCCAGGACAACAATTACGGCATCTCTGTTCATAAACGCGATCAAACCGCCAACTGGCGTGCTGCCGATAACTTCTCAGGCTTTAAAAATCTTCGCATCATTCATTGCGACGGAAAGAATGTTTTCGATTCGATGAATGCAATGAGTGAAGCCCGCAAATACGCTCTTGAAAACCAGATGCCGGTCATCGTTCACGCCTCTACCGTCCGGATTCATTCCCATTCCAATTCCGACAAACACGAGCTCTACCGCGACGACAACGAGCGTTTCTGTGCCATGGCCAACGATCCCTTCGACCGCTACCGTAAAACCCTTATCCTTTCGGGAAGGGTGAGCGAAGCAGAGCTCGACGATCTTGATAAAAAAGCAAAGGAAGAAGTTTCCAAAGCTCATAAAAAAGCCCTGGCTGCCCCGGATCCCGACCCGGCAAGCATTTACGATTTTGTAATTCCTGCCCCGTATCCTGCCGGGAAGTACCCCGACGGAATCCATAACCTGAATTCCGGAGAAAAAGTAAAACTCATTCAGGCACTTAACCAAACCCTTAAAGCAGAGTTCAGGCACAATCCCGACACCTACATCTGGGGACAGGACATCGCCAACAAGGAAAAGGGAGGTATCTTTAACGTAAGCAAAGGCATGCAGCAGGAGTTTGGAATCAGCCGTGTGTTTAACGCTCCCATTGCCGAAGATTTTATCGTAGGAACAGCGAACGGCATGAGCCGCTACAGTAAAAACCTCAGAGTAGTGATCGAAGGTGCTGAATTTGCCGACTATTTCTGGCCGGCAATGGAGCAGTTCGTGGAATTAACACACGACTACTGGAGAAGCAACGGCGCCTTCTCTCCCAATGTAACCGTAAGGCTTGCTTCCGGAGGATACATCGGAGGCGGATTATATCACTCGCAAACCATAGAAGGAGCACTCGCCACTTTCCCGGGAATACGCATTGTTTATCCTTCCTTTGCAGATGATGCAGCCGGACTGCTGCGCACCTCGATACGTTCCGAAGGCCCTACCATGTTTCTTGAGCCCAAAGCACTGTATAACGATCCTCTGGCAGAAACCTACGTTCCGGATGATTTTGAAGTTCCGTTCGGGAAAGCCCGCATCCGCAGGAAAGGCACTGACCTCAGTATCATTACTTACGGCAATACCACACATATGAGTCTGGCCGTTGCCGAACGCATTGCTGAAGAAACGGGTAAAAGCATTGAAGTAGTGGATATACGCTCTCTCATCCCGCTCGACAAGGAATCCATTCTGGAGTCGGTGCGCCGCACTAACCGTGCACTGGTAGTGCATGAAGACAAGGTATTTGGCGGATTTGGCGGAGAAATTGCCGCTATGATCACCGAAGAGGCCTTTACCTCACTCGACGCCCCCGTAAAACGCGTTGGCTCAACCTTTACGCCGGTAGGCTTCAACCGCATCCTTGAAAAAGCAATCCTTCCCGATCAGGATAGAATTTACAAGGCTGCCCTTGAGATTCTAAACTTCTGATAACGTAACAACAATACCTGACAGGCCCGTTCAAGCGGGCCTGTTTTAATTTGAGATAATGCTATCGTATTGATTTATTTGCAATTAACCTTTGCATATTGGCAAAAATCACTATTTTTGCCAAAAGCAAATCAATAATCAAACGGTTCATATGCTATCATTACGGAGGACAAATCCCGGTTATAAGACCTGAACAAAAGTCTGCGGACTGCATACAACCGTGAAAATCAAATTTAATAACGAATGAAAAAACTAACGTTAATCCTTTTGGCTGCAGTTATGATTACAGCATGCAACACAGGCAGCAAAGAAAAAGCTGCCGGAGAAAATCCATTTTTTACTGAATACGACACGCCATTTGGTGTCCCTCCTTTCGGTGAAATAGAAAACGCCCATTTTCTGCCCGCAATTGAGAAGGGCATAGAAGAACAGGCTGCAGAGATAGAAGCCATTGTTAACAACACGGCTGCTCCCGATTTCGGTAATACCATTGCAGCACTCGATTACAGCGGCGAACTCATTCGCAAAGTAACCGGTGTTTTCTATAACTATAACTCTTCCAACACCAGCGAAGAAATTCAGGCCATTGCCAAGGATATCGCACCCAGGCTCTCGGCTCATTACGATAACATCAACCTTAATCCCGCTCTTTTCAAAAGGGTAAAAGATGTGTATGAAAATCGCGCCTCTTTCGATCTTAACGGGGAGCAGATGCGACTTCTGGAAGACACTTACAAGGATTTTGTAAGGGGTGGCGCTGCCCTCGACAGCTCGGCACAGGAGCGCTTCAGAGCCATCAACCAGGAACTTTCTCTGCTTACGCTGAAGTTTGGTGAAAATGTACTTGCCGAAACCAATTCCTTCAAACTTGTTATTGAAAACAGCGAAGATCTGAGCGGGCTGCCCAAGGGGCTGATTGATCAGGGTGCGGAAACCGCGAAAGCTGCCGGGATGGAAGGCAAATGGGTATACACCCTTCATAATCCCAGCATAATGCCCTTCCTGCAATATGCCGAAAATCGCGACCTGCGTGAAAAAATCTATTCGGCTTACATCAACAGGGGGAACAACGGCAACGAGTTCGACAACAAAGAGAACATCAAAAAAATAGCTGCACTTCGCCTCGAAAGAGCCCGAATGCTCGGTTACGATACCCACGCAGCCTTTGTTCTGGAGGAAAATATGGCAAAAAATGCCGCCAACGTACTGGATCTGCTGAACCGCTTATGGACACCTGCCATTCAGCGTGCCAAGGCCGAACTGTCGGAAATGCAGGCCATTATCGACAAGGAAAACGGTAATTTCAAACTTCAGCCGTGGGACTGGAGCTATTACGCTGAAAAACTCCGTAAAGAAAAGTACGATCTCGACGATGAGCAGCTAAAACCTTATTTCTCTCTCGAGAATGTAAAACAGGGCATCTTTACCGTTACCAATAATCTCTTTGGCATCACCTTCACCGAACTGAAGGATTTCCCGGTATATCACCCCGAAGCTACTGCCTACGAAGTGAAAGAAGCCAACGGCAATCACATCGGCGTACTATACATGGACTTCCATCCCCGCGACAGCAAGCGGGGGGGTGCCTGGATGAGCAGTTACCGCAAACAGTATAAAAAAGACGGACAACACATCAGCCCGGTAATCACCATCGTTTGCAACTTCACCAAGCCCACTGCCAGCCAGCCCTCGCTCCTGACGTTTGACGAAACCAGCACTTTTTTCCATGAATTCGGACATGCCCTGCACGGACTGCTTTCAAATTCAACATACTACAGTCTTACAGGGACTTCGGTTCCACGCGATTTCGTTGAACTTCCTTCACAAATTATGGAGAACTGGGCTGCAGAACCTGAAGTTCTGAGACTTTATGCAAAACATTACGAAACCGGTGAAGTAATACCCGATGCACTCATTGAAAAGTTGCAGAACAGCGCTTACTTTAACCAGGGCTTTGCAACCGTGGAATATCTTGCTGCTTCCTTCCTCGATATGGAATATCATAATCTGAAGGAATTCAACATCACCGATGTTTCGGAATACGAGAAAACCAGACTGAACCAGCTAGGTCTTATTCCTGAAATCACATCCCGCTACAGAAGTACTTACTTCAACCATATTTTCAGCGGCGGATATTCATCGGGATACTACAGTTACATCTGGGCTGCAATTCTCGACGCAGATGCATTTGAGGCATTCCGTGAAAACGGCCTTTTCGATCCTGCAACGGCTAAATCGTTCCGTTCCAACATTCTTGAGCGTGGAGGAACAGAAGATCCGATGGTACTGTACAAGCAGTTCCGCGGTGCTGAGCCCGACATTACCCCGCTGCTGAAACGCAGAGGTCTGCTCTAAAGCCTACCGACTGATAGAATAAAAAAACTGCCGGCAAGGTGTGCCGGCAGTTTTTTTATGAAAGGTTTAAGAAAGGCAATCCGCAATACCATTTCGCTGCAGCAGTTACGATTCCGGTAGTGTATTAACTCTCAACTCTCTTTGCGGATGG
Organism: Bacteroidales bacterium UBA6248; assembly: GCA_002441345.1. Classification (GTDB taxonomy): domain Bacteria; phylum Bacteroidota; class Bacteroidia; order Bacteroidales; family Lentimicrobiaceae; genus Lentimicrobium. The sequence continues at coordinate 81,315 of DJVU01000067.1, read as the reverse complement.
TCTTAAATTTCAGAAGATGAATGGTAACAGCCGTTCCGATTACGGCCAGCATCAGTCTGAGCCACCAGTATGGCGGTGAAAAGAAAAAGGATGCCCCCAGTGTCAGCCACAGCACTGTGATGCTGACAATTTTATGCCGGAGGGTGATTCCCCTCCCCGACTGGTAATTTCGAAGATACGGGCCGAGAAGCCGGTTATGCAATAGCCAGTAGTTCATCCGGGCCGAAGACCGTACGAAAAGCCAGGAGGCTAACAGCAGAAAGGGCGTTGTTGGTAAGAGAGGAATAAATATACCGGCAAATCCAAGTGAGGCCGACAGCACCCCGGAAATGAGAAAGATAGTCCGGACAAGCGGGTTGCGCCTGGGTTTTATATCATCGTTGCGGGTTTCTCCCATCAATGAACGTTGTTAATTATAAGATAGTCAAAAAATTAATTTTAGCTGTCGAGAGCCCGGTTCAGGAAGTCGTTCAACGGTTTCATGGTACGGAAAGTCTCTGCGAGATGTTCCTTAAATCCGGAGGCAGTAACCACGGCATCGGGCAGCGGACGGCTGACCGTAAAGCTCTTGAACAGTAGTAAGTCCGCATCGGCAAATCCTGCATATTCTCTTGGAGGCCTCTTGAGAACCGCATCCGTGGAAAGGCCGTCAAATAGCTTTTTAAAGTTTTTTGCTTCAAGAAGCGCTCTGAACTCCGTAGCATTAAAGTAAATCTCCTGCCGGATTTTTTTCAGTTCGGGCGGAGCAGGCATATACATACCCCCGGCAGCAAACGAACCTCCGGGCTCCAGGTGAATATAATATCCCGGGAAAACCGTTTTACGTCCACCTCTGGCAATAAATGCTCCAATGTTGGTTTTATAGGGCGTCTTATCCTTCGAGAAGCGGATGTCACGGTTTATCCTGAAAATGCAGTCGGATGCCTGAACCGGACCAACCGATGAATCGAAGCCGTGAATTTCCGTTATCAGCTCACTTACCAGTCCTGCAAATTTTGAGCGGGCCGACTGGTATACGGTCCGGTTTTCTTCAAACCATTCCCGGTTATTGTTTTCCCTTATCCTGCTGAAAAAATCCAAAATTTCCCTCATTACGCAAATTAATTAAGAAGTGTAAACAGATTGACGGCTCAAAAGATTAACGGGCCACAATTATTTTTTGGAGTATGGGTGAAAAAAAGCAAAATCCTGTATATTTACCGTCTTAACCGGCATATTACCCCACATTAATACCGGCCAGGAATAAGTATTTTTCAAAGATACTGACCGGGGTTCGAATTTCGGCGATTTTCCCAAACAATTATGCCGGTTTCGCTGAAAAATTCCTGGCCTCTATGAAACATTTTCCGATCACCCTGCTGATCATAGTCACTATGATCATGCTTCATGCTTCGCTTAAGGCTGCCGGCGAAAACAGGCCGGCCGGAGCGAGGTCGGCAGCCATGGCCAACTCCTCGGTTGCCCTTCAGGACCTATGGTCTGCATTCAACAACCAGGCTGGCCTTACCGCCCTTACAGATCCCGTGGCAGGCATATTTGCCGAAAACAGGTTTCTGATGAAAGAGCTGGGCTTCCGGGCCGGCGTACTGGCTCTCCCATCCAAAGCGGGTATCCTGGCTGTAAGCTTTACTCATTTCGGCTATACGGCATACAACGAATGGGAAACAGGACTTGCAGTTGCCCGTAAGTTTGGAAAGGCCTTCTCTGCCGGACTTCAGCTCAGCTATGGCAGGGTGAAAATGGGCGAAAATTACGGACAGGGAGGGTATGCCGCCTTCGAAGCCGGATTGCAGGTATCCATTACACCTGAGCTATTGCTTGGGATGCATGTGTACAATCCGGTCAGCCCCAGGCTTTCAGGATTGCCTGCCGGGCAGATTCCGGCCGCCTTTCGCATGGGTCTGGCATGGGAGGTTAATCCCGGGATAACACTTACAGCTGAAACCGAAAAAGACATCAACTATAAACCCGGTGTCCGTGCCGGGCTGGAATACCAGCTAAACCCCCTGTTACACCTGAGGTGCGGCATATCCACCAACCCTGCCTCCAACTCATTTGGTATAGGCATCGTTAAGGGTGTTATGATTATCGACCTGAGCTCCTCCTGGCACCCGGTCCTCGGCTTCTCCCCACAGACCTCCGTCACCATAAAATTCTGAAGCTATGGAAATTCCCAAACCCTTTTGCATAAGCATCTATTCGCTGCTGATGGCATTTACGGTCCATGCCCAGGAACCTACCGAAGAAGCAACCTATACGGGCACTGTATTGCAGGATCAGATCGAAGCACTTGCCGGACATTCCGATGCAGAACCCGATTTTGAGAATGCCGCCGAAGAACTTTTTTTGTATAACGGCCGCCGCATAAACCTGAACCGTGCATCCGATATGGAACTTAGGTCTCTTCAGCTCAATGATCTGCAGATTTTTAACCTTCAGGAGTACATCAGAACATACGGGGAGCTGGTCAGCCCGAATGAGCTGAATCTGGTGGAAGGCTTCGACACTGTATTGGTTTCCATGCTCACTCCGTATATTACGTTAGGAATGCAAGCGGTTCAGGCCCGCATTACACCTTCAAACCTGATAAAGCATGGCCGGCATCAGATTCTGATGCGCTACCAGCAACGCCTTGAAAAGCTTCCGGAATTCGCAGTCCTTACCGACAGCGCGGGCAATACAATTGCGGGTGCAAAATACCTTGGAGGTCCTGAAAAAGTGCTGGTCAAATACGGATATTCCTTCTCCGGACGTACCCGCTTCGGACTTACCATGGAAAAAGACCCGGGAGAAACCCTTTTTCCAAAAAACGACACCCTTCAAAAAGGATTTGACTTTTATGGTCTTCATTTCTTCCTTTCCGGGACAAAAATCCTCAAACTCCTGGCTGTTGGCGACTATCACCTCTCGTTCGGGCAGGGACTCGTTATGCACAGCAGTATGGTTTTGGGAAAAAGTTCGGCAGGTATCTCCACCCGCAGAATCACCCGACAGATACGTCCTGCCGCCGGATCCAACGAAAGCCGGTTTATGCGGGGAGCAGCAATAACCCTTTCTCCGGTCAGAAATACCGATGTTACCATTTTCTATTCTAACAGGCGGATTGATGCCAGGCTTGCACCGCCCGACAGCACAGGCATGAGAATTATCGAATCGCTGCAGACAAGCGGACTGCACCGTACACCGCAGGAAATTGCAAACAGGCGATCGGTAAATCAGCAGGTAATGGGAGGAAATATTCAGGCAAGGCTGCGAATGTTCAGGATTGGTGCTTCGTTTTCACATACCCTGATGGATGCCGGACTTCTTAAATCCTCTTCACCTTACTTATGGTTCCGGTTCAGCGGGATGCAGCTTACAAATGCCGGAGCCGATCTGACTGTAATTCTGCGAAAGCTGAGCCTTTTCAGTGAGGCTGCCATAAGTTCGGGCGGTGGCAGGGCCTTGCTTGCCGGAGCAAGTGCCACGCCCGACCCCCGTCTGGCTTTTTCGGCGATATTCAGACATTACGAAAAAGATTATCAGAGTCTGTTTGGTAATGCCTTCTCCGAAAACGGAACCGGCAGCAATGAAACCGGTCTCTATCTCGGCCTGTTTGCCCAACTGCACCGTAGGTGGGTGCTTTCGGCCTATGGCGACCATTTCAGGTTTCCGTGGCTGAAATACCGGACCGACACACCATCCGGAGGAAGAGAATACGCCGCACGCCTCACCTGGACACCTTCCCGGAAAACCGAAGTATATGCCGGCTTTACGTTCCGGGAGAAAAATATAAATCCAGCCGGCACCGGTCCGTATTCAGCCTTCCCTGAAAAGGAAACAAAACAGAGCTTTCGCCTGCACTTCTCGATAGAAGCAACGCCTGAATTAACGCTTAAAAGCAGAGTGGAAACCCTGATACGGGAAAAGCAAAATAACGTAAAAACATCCGGATTCCTGATTTACCAGGATCTTATTTTCAAGCTTCCGGAAAAGCCCTGGACAATCAGCACACGGTTTTCCCTTTTCGACACCGATACGTACGACGACCGGATATACGCTTACGAGAGCGATGTACTGTACTCATTTTCAGTACCCGCCAATTATTACATGGGAAATAGCTTTTACCTTCTCGGGAAGTATAGTGTAATGAAAAATCTCGATCTGTGGATACGGTATTCGCGTACAGAATTTACACATAAACCATCGGGCATTTCACTGGCTGATGAAACCGGAAGCGACGGTAAATCTGAGATTAAAATTCAATTAAGGTTAAAGTTATAATACATATGATGATAATAATATACCATTCTTATAAAACATATTCCATTTTGCAAACCCGGATTTTATGTTATTTTTGCTCCGGGAATTTTCAGAAAACAACATTAATAATCCTAAAACCTGACTTATGTTCAAGAATCATCCAAAAGGGCTGCTGGCAGCGGCGCTTGCAAACATGGGAGAGCGATTTGGTTTTTACACCATGATGGCTATCCTCGTACTTTTTCTGCAAGCAAAATTCGGATTATCGGGAACCAATGCCGGATTGATTTATTCAATCTTTTACTTCTCGATTTACATACTCGCTTTTGTCGGAGGTCTTATAGCCGATAAAACGAGAAACTACAAGGGAACTATCCTTATAGGCCTGATAGTTATGGCTTTAGGATACTTCATGCTGGCATTCCCAACTCCAACCCCAGTCCCGAACAAAATTCTCTTTCTCATCATCTCCTGTATAGGACTGTTTACCATCGCTTTCGGTAACGGTTTATTCAAGGGCAACCTCCAGGCACTGGTAGGTCAGATGTACGACAACCCGACTTACGGTAAGATGAGGGATTCCGGATTCTCGTTATTCTACATGTTCATCAATGTAGGTGCTTTGTTTGCACCGCTGGTAGCCGTTGGAATGCGTAACTGGTGGCTTGCCCGCAATGGATTTGAATACAATGCCAGCTTACCCGAACTCTGTCATGGTTATCTGGAAGGTACTCTTACCCCTGAAGCACAGGAAAGGCTTGTTACCCTCTCTTCACAGGTCAGTCTTAACGGGCCTGTAACGGATCTGACCGCTTTTGTTAACAATTACCTGAATGTATTCACAACCGGTTTCCACTATGCTTTTGGTATTGCAATCATTGCCATGGCAATTTCGCTTACCATCTACCTGGTGAACAAAAGACTTTTCCCCGATCCCGCCAGCAAAAAGAAAAATGCTGCCGGCACACATCCTTCAGCCGAAGAAATCCACATGGACGCCAGGGAAGTTAAACAGCGTATGTATGCTCTGTTTGCTGTATTTGCCGTTGTTATTTTCTTTTGGTTCTCGTTCCACCAGAACGGACTCACCCTCACATTCTTTGCCAAGGACTATACCGACCTGAGTGGCATTGTGATCAACCTGGGACTGGTTACCATCCAGGGAGCCGAGATTTTCCAGTCGATTAATCCGATATTTATCGTACTGTTAACACCCATTATCATGGCCATTTTCGGATGGCTGCGTGCCCGCGGCAAAGAGCCTTCAACTCCTAAGAAGATCGCCATCGGTATGTTCATCGCCGCTATGGCTTATGTAGTTATGGCCGTCGGTTCACTCGGCTTACCCCTTAAATCGGAAGTTGATGCCATGGGCGGACTCACCGATGCCCAGCGCGTAACGCCTATGCTTCTGATCGGAACCTATTTCATCCTTACCGTAGCCGAACTCTTTATCAGCCCCCTTGGAATCTCCTTTGTATCAAAGGTTGCTCCTCCGCAATACCAGGGTATTATGCAGGGCGGCTGGCTCGGAGCTACTGCTATCGGAAATCAGCTGCTTTTCATCGGCGCTATCTTCTACGGAAGCGTACCCATGTGGCTGACCTGGACCGTATTCGTAATCGCATGTCTTATCTCGATGTTCACTATGCTCTTTATGCTCAAGTGGCTCGAGAGGGTAGCAAAATAAGAAACCGGTTATTGGAATCTGTAAAGGCTGTCTGCACCGACAGCCTTTATCTTTTTAAGGATATTAATGTACTTTTACTGACCCAATCATCGCAGAATTTTTCATGCACTTCCCCGGCAATAAACATTACAACAGCTATAACGAATACTTTAAGCACATCTTTGGGAGCAGGGTGCAGAAAGTATCCATTGATGCCGGATTTACCTGTCCCAACCGCGATGGCACCGCCGGCACGGGAGGATGCACCTATTGCAACAACGACGCATTTAATCCCTCCTATTGCAGTCCCGCAAAAAGCATACGTCAGCAGATTGAGGAAGGCATAGAATTTCATAAAATCAGGTATCGCCGGGCAATGAAGTATCTGGCTTATTTTCAGACCTATTCGAATACCTATGCTCCGCTCAGGCGGCTGAAAGAAATCTACGATGAAGCCCTGCAGCTTCCTGGTGTGGTTGGACTGGTCATCGGAACCCGTACCGATTGCATGGATGAGGAAAAACTGGCGTATTTCAGCAAACTCGCAGAAAAATATTATATAATCGTTGAATACGGACTGGAATCAACAAGCGAACAATCCCTTGTTGCAATCAACCGCGGGCATACCATGGCTCAGGCCGAAGCAATGATACGGAAAACAGCCGATTACGGAATAAAAACCGGAATACACCTGATTTTCGGACTGCCGGGCGAAACCAGACAGGAAATGCTTGACAGAGCAGTAACGATTTCATCGCTTCCGCTGAATACCGTAAAATTTCATCAGCTTCAAATTGTTAAAGGCACACGGATGGCTCAACAGTATCGGGATAATCCCGAAATATTCTCCCTTTTCAGCCTTGACGAATACATCGGTTTCATCGTATCGTTTATCGAGCGGCTGAATCCATCCTTTGTGATTGAGCGTTTTACCGGAGAGGTACCGCCCCGCTTTCTGGAAAGTCAGCCATGGAGTAACCTCCGCTCCGATCAGGTGTCGGTCAGAATTGAAGAGGAACTGAAAAAACGAAACACCTGGCAGGGGCGGCTCTGGACCAGATAAGTTATTCGCAATTTGCGAAAGTATGATCCGTAGCTGTCAGTTACCGGCGATCCTAAAACTACATTTCAGGGTATGGATACCTGGATTTTTCAATTCCCAGGCGTGAATTGCTGTACTGGGCATAATACATTATAACCGTATCGCCAGGATTAACATCTTCATACAGTTTACGGTCAACCTCATACCGTGTGTTATTTATTATGAGGTAATACGCGCTGGAATCCCGCATTTTCTGACCCCACACTTTTGGAAAAAGATTACCCAAAACCGGAATATGCAGGGTACCGCTCCCGGCTTCCCACAACACCTTGCACTCCTTGTCCTGAACTATTGCCTTTTTCGACACTTTTACCCCATCCTTTAAATCCTGTTTAAGCTTATGGCTAACTCTGTAATTAATCAGAAGGCAAATCAGAATAACGGCAGTATCGGTAAAAATCACGTATATCAAATTTGGCAGCGGTACCACGATAAAGTAAAATGCATTTAATAAAATCGCAAATGCCAGTATCAATGCCGGGAAAAGATAGCCAAAGCGACGCTCATACTTTAATGCTGCAATATCTTCTCTGGTAAGTCTCATACGTCGGGGTTCGAATGAAAATTTAGTGAAATTTTTATTTTCCGCAGGAGATTCCTGGTAACCAATTAATCAGACTCTCTGGTTTGATCATCGGAATTTTCCTTTTTTTTCAGCCGTTTTGCATCTTTCAGCGCACGGCTAATAATCCACTCAATTTGTCCGTTGGTGCTTCTGAATTCATCTGCTGCCCATTTTTCAAGAGCCTCCATCAATTCAGCGTCTATACGTAAAGCAAAGGATTTCTTCTGCCCCATTGTATCTTCTTTCTATTATCCCTTTCCTGCGCTTCAAGGATTACAATCTGTGCCCTTTACGATGCTGCCGCAGAATGTAACGCGAAAGGTAGGTTTGCAAAATCACCAGCAACAGCCAGTCCTCACAGCGTTTCAGGCTATCGCTGACCAACAGGTTATATTCATACTTAAATCCTTTCCACAGAAATTTTGTCCGTATTACCGATATCTCCCGCTTGTCCTTATCCATAAGAACAAACCTGTTATCGAATAATCCTCCGGGCCTAAATATGAACGATTGCCGGTGACCTGAACGAATCACCTGTATCAGTACTTTACCGGTCAATTTCCTTTGAAATTCAACTATGGTCTTCCCGTTTTCGAGAATTTCGAACCTGGTTTTCCAGAAATTAAGCGGAATGATTTCATATTCCAATCCGCCGGAAAGGCGAATGAACGCCCGGAACGACATCCGTTTGACATACAAAAGCGTAGCCAGGCGTTCATCTCCATCCAGAAATGCTATGTTCTTCTTATCAAGGGCAATGGCCTTCATGGTAAGCAATGTTCCTGTTTGTGCAGATATTACTGGTGTAACGTTCCGGTGTTGATGACCGGACTTGCATCCTTGTCGGAACAAAGAACCACCATCAGATTACTGACCATTGCAGCTTTCTTCTCTTCATCCAGATCAACAAGCTTCTTCTCCGAAAGTTGTGCAAGGGCCATTTCCACCATACTGACAGCACCCTCGACGATCTTCACCCTGGCAGCGATGATGGCGGATGCCTGCTGGCGGCGTAGCATGGCGCCGGCAATCTCTGAAGAATAGGCCAGATAACTTATTCTTGCTTCAATTACATCAATACCGGCACGCTCCAGGCGCTCCGAAAGCTCCTGCTCCAGCACATGGTTAACTTCCTCGCCACCGGCTCTCAGGGTTATCTCCGATTGGTCATCGTCGAAATTGTCGTACGGATAATGCCCGGCCAGCTTGCGGATAGCTGCTTCACTCTGTATTTCTACATAGTGAATGAAGTCGTCCACTTCAAAGGCAGCATTAAACGTATCCTGAACCCTCCATACCAGCACAATACCAATCATAATCGGATTGCCGATTTTGTCGTTCACCTTTATGGGATCACCATTCAGGTTACGCGCACGAAGAGAAATCTTCTTCTTATTGTAAAACGGATTTACCCAGAAAAAGCCATTTTGCTTAACGGTTCCTATGTAATCGCCGAAGAGCACCAGAACGCCCGACTCGTTGGGATTGATAACCAGAAACCCAGGCATCAGCGCAACGGCCAGAGCCAGTAAAATTGCTGAAACTATCATCAGCCACACCACACCGGTGAAGTTGACAACATTGTAGATGAACAATGCGATTAAGGCGATGACAACCACCAGCATCACATAGCCCGACATGGGGCGGACAAATTTTTCCTTTGCTTCCATTGTGATATCATTTTGATATTGCAAATATATAACAATGAAATCCGGTTTGTCAAGTATTTTTTGATATTTTTTTCAAAATACCGGAACAGAGGATTATTCTCCTTACTAAAAGACCTGAAACCTGCGTTGCAGAATGATACCGATGCACTACTTTTGCTTGGAATATTGCACCTTTAGCATGAAGACCACAAAATACCGGCACATTTTCTTCGATCTCGACAAAACGCTGTGGGATTTTGACACCAACTCAATGGAAACCTTCAGGGATTTGTTTAATACCTACGGGCTGAAACGTCTAGGGATTGAGTCGGCTGAAAATTTTCATACCATTTATGAGTTTCACAATCTGGCTTTATGGGAAATATACCGGCAGGGTAAAATTGAAAAGGCTGAACTGAATATAAAACGGTTTATACTGGCACTGGAGGAGTTCGGAATCAGGGATTATGAGCTGGGGCGTAAAATGGCCATGGATTACATTCACCTGAGTCCCACCAAAACAAACCTGTTTCCGGATACGCACAGGGTACTTGAGTACCTGAAAGCCCGTTATTCACTCCATATTATTACCAATGGTTTCGAGGAAGTCCAGTTCCGGAAATTACAACACTCTTCTTTAAGCAGATACTTCAAGGAGGTGATAACCTCCGAGGATGCCGGGGTAAAGAAACCGGATCCTGAAATTTTCAAATATGCGCTTAAGCGTGCAGGTGCAGGCGCTAAGGAAAGTCTTATGGTAGGCGATGATGAGGAAGTGGATATTGCAGGAGCCGGCAGTCTGGGTATTGATCAGGTACTTGTAGATTTTCAAAACCTGGTACCTGGTTCAACTGCCACATACAGGATCCGGAGTCTGGACGAACTTACTGCAATTTTATAGCATCATTGCATACTTCGGGGAACGAACAAAAGGCTGTCCTTAAAAAGGACAGCCTCACAGCAAAAAATCTTCTATCCTGTACTTACTTTGACTCGGGAGCGGGAACCGGCTTGGCAGCAGTTTTGCCACTGCAGCACGATTTGGCTTTCTCGGTAGTACAAGGAGTAGCGCAACCGGCTTTCTTTTCGGCTGATTTATCAGCGCAATCGGCTTTGGTTGCAGCAGCTTCTTTCTTGGTTTCGGCTTTCTTTGAAGGAGCCTTCTGTGCACTGGCGGTGCTCAGGGTAAAAGCAAATGCGAGAGCGATAACGGAAACAAAAATTGCAATTTTTTTCATGAGGCTTATTATTAGATTTGTTGCAAAGATAACCTGTAAGCTGGCTTTTCGTTCACCAGAAAATGTTAACGATATGTTAAAGTTCATTAACAACCGGTATTACAGCCTAAAAATCATTGTATTCTGGCAATTATTGTCTGTTTCCCGGTCACTTTTTGCCCAAGTACAACTTTTATCTCAGCGTTGACCGGAAGATAAACATCCACGCGGGAGCCAAATTTAATAAAACCAAATTCATCGCCCTGACGTATCGAATTTCCTTCACGGGCATAGCATACAATCCGGCGGGCCATGGCGCCGGCAATCTGACGCAGCAGGATGGCAGTGCCCTGCTCATTCTCAACAACCACTGTTGTACGTTCGTTTTCCGTGGATGATTTCGGATGCCATGCCACGAGATATTTGCCGGGGTGGTATTTCATGTATTTAACCGTTCCTGAAACGGGCGACCAGTTTACATGCACATTATTCGGTGACATAAAAACGGAAATCTGTTTTCGTTTGTCTCCGAAAAATTCGGGTTCAAGCACTTCTTCAATAGCCACCACTTTACCGTCGGCCGGGCAGATTACCAGATTTTCATCGGGCACAAGTCCTCGTCTGGGGGATCTGAAAAAACGCACTATCCAAAGCAGCAACAAAATCAGAACGGCCCAGAGGAGGTAATGAATCCAGGCTGCCATTTCAACCATCCCCGTAAGGGGAATAATTGCTGCCACAGTTACAATTGAAATCAGAATGATGAGGTAACCTTCTTTATGAATGCGCATAATGATTCATTTTAACAGTTCGCGGCTAAAAACGGGTATATATGAGCCAGCATCCGAAAAAACAATTATCTGAGCAGCGAAATGACGATAAAAATTACCGGTGCTGCTGAAAAAACCGCATCAAAGCGATCGAGAATCCCGCCATGACCGGGCAGAATGCTTCCAGAATCTTTCACTCCGGCTTCCCGTTTCAGCATCGACTCAATCAGATCGCCAAGCGTACCGAAAACAATAATCAGGGTTGCAATCAGAAGCCACTGAATCAGGGTAAATTCAAGAAATGATGCGGAGATCAGAAAAGCTGTCAGGTACCCGGCCAGCAGTCCCCCGCCAAAGCCCTCCCATGATTTTTTCGGACTGATCCGTTCATACATCCGGTGCTTCCCGAATATGGAGCCAAAAATATAGGCTCCGGAGTCGTAGATCCATAAAATGAGAAAAAAGCCGAGCAATGCTCCGCTGTGAAGCCATCCCGTTTCCTGCCCCGGCTTGAAGAAACCGGTCAGCAGAGCCAGAGGAACAACAATCCATACGATTCCCAGAAGTGTAAAACCGATATTCAGAAAGGCTGTTTCGCTTTTGCGGAAAAGTTCAATGGTCATAACCGCAGGAATAAGCAGAAGGGATGAAAGGAGCCATTCCGGATTCAGCAATCCTGTAAGGGTAAGCACTATTAAACCATAAACAAGAAAAGCGAACAGGAATGCCGGAAATCGGGCCGGTGAAAGTCCGAGCTTTTTCCCGATCTTCAAAAATTCATACATCCCGCCAAGAGACACAAAAAGAAAAAGGGAAGAAAACACTTTCGCTCCCAGCAGTGCGGATCCCACGATGGCGATGACAAAAAATGCTCCGGTGATGGTACGTTTTACGAAGTTATTCACTTTCAAGGTTGCTGATTAACTGTTTGGCATTAAAAGCATCTTCTGCACTCACATACAGCTCAATGTCACCGAAAAGGTAAGCAGAATCCAGCTTATTGACTTCTACTGCCTTAATAGAATTTTCTGCAAGCAACACTTTCAGGTATTCGATTTCGTGTGGCTTGTTCGATGAGTAAACACAAATCCATCCTTCCATAAGCTTACATTTTATCAGCCGGCGTCATCGGCCATGAATACAAATAATTCCTTTGGGCCATGTGCACCCATGACCAGAGTTTTTTCAATATCGGCACTTCGGCTCGGGCCGGTCAGGAGTGAAATTTGCGAAGGCAGACGTCCGTTATACCGAATCCTTACCTTTTCAAGGGCGTCTTGTATATCGTTAACGACCTGAGAAGTAAATGCAATAACCACATGTACTTCAGGATAGGCATGCATGCGGCGTCCGGAGTTCAGCCGCGACGAAACCATGATGCTGCCGGTACGGGCAATCAGGTATTCACAGCCTGTAATGGCCACTCTCATCTCCCCGGTATCATCGTTTGCCTTTTTCACTTTTATTCCGGCATGCCTCAGCATTGCTGAAAGCGGCTCATCGTTGCACCAGGCCTGTTCCCAGAGTTTATCATCAAACACGCGTCTGACCTTGTCGACCATATCGGCCGGCGAATCGCAGAAAACGAAGCTCCCGCCTGCTTTAGCAAATTCCGTTGCAAACGTAACATCGGGCAAATCCTGTATAGGGGCATGTACCGGAGAGTCGAATTCTACCTGTGAAAAGGGATTCTCCGACGGCTCGATCAGGGCATGCCTGATATTCTTGAGCACTTTCTCACGGGTTGTACTTTCCCGTATGTGCTCGGGTCGTGTATTATACCTGTTGCGTGTCTTCATCGGCTTGTGTTTCCGCAGTCTGCCCGCTATCCGGAGGCACTAATTCCTCCCCGGAAACAGTTGCTGCCGGTTCGGCGGTTTTCTGACCATTGTTTCCGCCATTGAATTCGTGTGGTTCCTCAAAAGGCCGCTTGCCAAAAATGGCCTCCAGATCTTCCCGAAAAATTACCTCTTTTTTCAATAGAATATCGGCTAATTCTTCCAGTTTGCCACGGTTTTCCGTCAGGATCTCAATGGCCCGCCGATAGGCCTTTTCCACGATTTTCTTAACCTCGGCATCTATGATTTGCGCGGTAGATTCGCTGTAGGGCTTGGTAAATGAATACTCCTGCTGACCGCTGGAATCGTAATAACTCACGTTTCCTATTTCCTTATTGAGTCCAAAATAAACCACCATGGCGTATACCTGTTTGGTAACTTTCTCGAGATCGTTGAGTGCACCGGTAGAAATCTTTCCAAACACCACTTCTTCCGAAGCTCTTCCGCCCAGGGTAGCAACCAGTTCGTCGAACATCTGCTCGTAGGTAGTGATCTGCCGTTCTTCGGGAAGGTACCAGGCAGCGCCGAGCGCTTTACCTCTTGGTACTATGGTAACTTTTACCAGCGGATGCGCATAGCGCAGCAACCAACTTACGGTAGCGTGACCGGCTTCATGGAATGCAATCACTCTTTTTTCCTGTGGTGAAATAATTTTATTGCGTTTTTCAAGACCGCCTATAATTCGGTCGATGGCATCCAGAAAATCCTGTTTCTGTATTGTGGTCTTATTTCTGCGTGCGGCGATAAGGGCTGCTTCGTTACACACATTGGCAATATCGGCACCTGAAAAACCCGGAGTTTGTTTGGCCAGAAAATCAACAATTACCGAATCGTCGTATTTCAATGGCTTCATATGCACTTTAAAGATGGCTTTGCGCTCTTCCAGATCGGGGAGCTCCACGTGAATCTGCCGGTCGAAGCGTCCGGCTCTCAGCAGGGCACGGTCGAGGATGTCGGCACGGTTTGTGGCGGCCAGGATGATAACACCGGCATTGGTAGCAAAACCATCCATTTCTGTAAGCAACTGATTCAGCGTATTTTCACGCTCATCGTTGGCACCGGTAATCTGATTTCTGCCGCGGGCACGGCCAATCGCATCAATTTCATCGATAAAGATGATGCATGGTGCCTTTTCTTTTGCCTGTTTGAAGAGGTCGCGCACGCGGGAAGCACCAACTCCCACAAACATTTCAACAAAATCGGATCCGGAAAGCGAGAAAAAGGGAACTTTTGCTTCTCCGGCCACGGCTTTTGCCAGAAGGGTTTTTCCGGTTCCCGGAGGGCCTACCAGCAATGCTCCTTTCGGTATTTTCCCGCCAAGGGTAGTATATTTTTTGGGGTTTTTTAGAAAATCCACAATCTCCATAATCTCAACCTTGGCCTCTTCAAGTCCCGCAACATCGTTAAAGTTTATATTAACGTGTGTATCCTTATCGAAGAGCTGGGCTTTTGATTTGCCGATATTAAAAATCTGGCCACCGCCACCGGCACCCCGGCTCATCATCCGCATTATAAAGAACCATGCAGCGATCAGCAGAATGATAGGGAATATCCAGGATAGGGCATCACCCCAGACATTTCTCCGGGTTTCATTTATAATGTATACCTTTTCCTTATTGTCGAAGTCGGCCTGAATATCTTTTACAAGCCCCTCAAATCCTTCGATGGATCCGATTTTATAAACAAAATGCGGTTTACTGGTACCAAAGCTCTCTTCCGTCTTGATTTCGGAATAGTCACCCTTGCCAATCCTATCCTTTTTGATGTATATTTCCGCAAATTCTTTGTTCACCAGAACAAGGCGGTCAATATCCTGTTTCGAAAGCATTTGAATCAGCTCACCCTCGTTAATATCTTTTGCGGGTGTGTTGCCCCAATTCATAAACTGCAGGCCAAAAATCATCAGGGCAAGCAGGGCATAAATCCAGTAGATGCTGAACTTTGGCTTGCCGTTCTTATTGTTACGCGGATCCGGATTAGGCTTCCCGTTGTTTTTATCTTTAGTTTCGTTCATAATTGTCAGGCTTCCGCCGATAAGTTTTTTCTTGTTCGCCTGGCTGGCTTTTGCACAGGCTTGCACTCCGTTAGTTCAGCATCCGCCCATAGTTCTTCAAGACGGTAAAAACGTCTGGCCGGCTCCTGAAATATATGTACTACAACATCCACGTAATCGAGCAAGACCCACTCCGCATTCTCAAAACCTTCCTTTTTCCATACGTTCTGCCCCACAGCCTTCTTAACTTCCATCTGCACGGAGTCGGATATAGCTTCAACCTGATTGCGTGATCCGGCATGACAAATCACAAAAAAATCGGCAACTGCATTCGGTATCTTGCGAAGGTCAATTGTTACGACGTCTTCGCCTTTCTTTTCAAAAATTCCTTCAACGATGATGGAAGCAAGCATCTGCGATGCCGTTTTTGCTTTTTTTTGAGCCATAGGCTGTAATATGATATATTTTTGCAAAGTTAATCAATAAAACCGAGGTTCAGCATCCGACGAACTGCTTTAGCCTCTGCAGTCCGGTGATTTTCGGCCGGTTTTGTTAGTCAACAATTATACCAGTAATCCGTTGCTGTCAGGTACCTCAATTTTAACATAGATATGTTTGAAGGCCGTATCATCCGATTCCCCGAAATCGCATCGACAAATGATTATGCCGGTGAGTTACTTCGAAATGAGTCACCATCCGAAGGAACCCTTATTACAACCGGATTCCAGACAAGCGGCCGGGGGCAGGCAGGCAATTCCTGGGAAAGTGCAGCAAACAAAAACCTCCTGGCAACAGCCATACTCTATCCGGATTTCTTAAATCCTGAGAAACAGTTTATCCTGACGCAGGTAGTTTCACTTTCGGTATGCTCTACCCTTGATGAATACGATCTCCCGCAACGGGCAGTTATCAAGTGGCCAAACGACATATACCTGAACAACAGAAAGATAGCTGGTATTCTTATAAAAAACAACCTGGCCGGAAATAAAATTGTGAATACCATTGCCGGCCTGGGACTAAATGTTAATCAGGAATTTTTTTCCGCTGCCGCTCCATTGGCCGTGTCACTGCGTCAGATTTCGGGGAAGGACACTGACCTGCCGGAAATCCTGTCAAAATGGCATAAAAACCTTTTTAACTGGTATTCCATGCTCAGGGTTGGCGGATTTGAATCCATAGAGGAGGCTTATCTCAAGCGGCTCTATCTGCGCGGTACACCGGCCAGGTTTCTGTACAAAGAAATGGAAATTGAAGCTACAATACTCGGAACCGGAGAATATGGCCATCTTTTGCTGAAGACATCCGACGGCAACCAGCTGATATGCGATCTGAAAGAAATAGTATTTTGTCAGCCGGCTGCTGAGGAATAGAAATTTAGGCCGGCTGTTCGCAGATTTCCTTAAGTTTCCGGCCCAGAATATTTACCAGGTTTCCAAGAGGTTTCGACACCATCATCATAAGCATGGGATTAATGTCGGCATTGAACTGCAATACCACACTGCATGCACCCGGCTCTGTTTCCTGGATGTTGCATTGAAGATCGTACTCGAACGGTACTTTTCCTTCCGACACAATACCGATATGGCTGTGCGGGGTCCGGGTATTGTAGCGCATTCCAAGGGTAGCAAGATTCTGAATAGTAAACGAACAGCTGTCGCCGTCGGTTGTCCATCCTGTAACCTGTTCTGGCATGAGTTTTTCGAAGTTCCTGAAATCGGAGAGAAACTCAAATACGTAGTCGTTGCTGCGTGCAATGTCTACTTTTTCGCTGTTAAACGTAGCCATATACCCTGGTTATTTACCCCAGATTTCAGGATTTTCTCTCCATTTTACCAGCGATTGCAGGTCCGATTCCTTAATATAGTTGCGGTTAAGCGCCTGTTTAATAAGGTTATCGTAATTGGTAAGGGTTTTAAGAGTACAGTTTTCCCTGCGGAAATTATCGCTAGCAGCCTCAAGTCCGTAAGTGAAAATTGCAACCATTCCTTTGACGTTACAGCCGGCTTCACGCAGAGCCTGAACGGCTGCCAGGCTGCTTTGACCGGTAGAAACCAGGTCTTCCACAACCACGACGGACTGACCCGACTCAACCACACCTTCAATCTGATTGGAAAGGCCGTGATCTTTTTTGGTGGAACGCACGTAGGCAAACGGAAGTCCAAGATCCTGAGCCACAAGCACTCCATGAGCGATGGCACCGGTAGCAACTCCGGCAATGAGATCGATGGATCCGAATTCGTCGTTTATCAGCCGGGTAAATTCCTGCCTTATAAAAGTGCGTATCTTTGGATACGACAAAATCTTCCGGTTATCGCAATAGATCGGGGACTTTATACCTGAGCTCCAGGTAAATGGGTTATTTACATCAAGTTTTATTGCTTTTATCTGCAACAAAAACTCTGCTGTATCCAGTGCTAATGAATCGTTTTTACTCATGCGGCAAATGTACAAAGTTTTTTACAACGACAAACCCATGATTCTGACGGGTCAGCTTCCTGCTGACCTTAAAGCGGCCGGAATTCAGGTTTTCAGGGTATCATCCGGTAAATCTCTGAAGGAAGTTTTCCATCATTTTCGAACCGCTCCCGTGCCGGAACCCCTGGCAGTGTATAATAATGGCTGTGCCGGACAATTGCTTGATGACTTCATTTCAATGTTCTGGTACCTGGAGGCATCGGGGGGAATTGTGCGGAATGAAAAAGGACAAAGGCTATTCATCCGGCGTTTCGGCAGGTGGGATCTTCCGAAAGGAAAGATCGAAAAAAATGAAACTACGGACCACGCAGCAGTGCGTGAAGTTACCGAAGAAACCGGGATATCTGCACCAGTAATTGAATCAGAGCTTCCGTCAACCTTTCATATTTATGAGTACAAAGGAAAGCGCATTTTGAAACGAACCTACTGGTATGCAATGCATTACTCCGGCAGTGATACTCCGGTTCCACAGCTGGAAGAAGAAATTACCGAAGCCCGCTGGATTGGACTGGATGGGCTGGATCTAATATGTGCAAACACGTATGCCTCGCTTACCGAACTTATAAAACTTGATACTGAACAGCGGGGCTGATTTAAACGTAAAAATTTGTCGCTACATTTGCAGGAACCAAACCAGGTGTATGAAACGTCGCGCTGTATTCCCCGGCTCATTCGACCCCATCACACGGGGGCATGAAAACATCATCCTGAGGGCTTTGCCCCTGTTTGATGAGATTATTGTTGCCATCGGAGTCAACATTGAAAAAAAGAATTACTTCCCCCTCAGCGACAGGCTGGAATGGATAAAACAGGTGTTTGCCGGGTATCCTCAGATAAAGGTTGACAGCTATTCGGGCTTAACGGTAGACTACTGTCGTCAGGTGGAAGCCAGATACATACTCCGGGGATTGCGCACATCTGCCGACTTTGAATTTGAGCGTACGGTGGGACAGGTTAACAAAAAACTGTTTACGGATCTGGAGACGGTTTTCCTTCTGACAACGCCGGAGTTTACCTCTGTCAACTCATCCATCGTTCGGGATGTACACAAAAACGGAGGGGATGTCAGTCTGTTTATACCCGACGGGATTATCCTGCCGGCGAGGCTTTAGCAATTATTGATCTCAGCTTATTCTTCTTCGCTCACACTGAAGATGCTGAAGTTAACCTTTCCGTATTTACGTTTCTGGTCAAATCCTGCAAAGGCGGAAAAGTCGTAATCCCTGGAATGTTCCAGCACCAGCCAGCCACCGGGCTTAAGCAGGTTTCGTTCCATCACCAACCGGGGAATTTCTTCAATCCCTTCGAGTTCATAAGGGGGGTCGCAGAAAATAATATCGTATTTTGTTTCGCAGTTGCGCAGAAACCGGAAAGCATTCGAGCGGAAGGAAAGTATGGTTTCAAATCCCAGATTTTCAGCGGTTTTGCGGATAAAGCTGACACATCTCAGATCGAGGTCGATGCTGGTAATGCCCTGGGCTCCGCGACTGGCAAACTCGTAGGTGATATTGCCTGTACCTGCAAAAAGGTCGAGCACAAACACCGATTCAAGGTCGAAATTATTTACCAGAATATTAAAAAGAGCTTCTTTGGCAAGGTCGGTGGTTGGCCTTACGGGAAGGCCGGATGGGGCATGAATCTGTCTGCTTTTGTGGGTTCCGCTAATTATTCGCATAATGCAGGATTCAGAAGTTCTACAAAACGGTGCTTTTCAATTTCCGAAAGGGCATAGCTGCGGGCAACCGGGCCGGTAAAATTCTCAAAATCAACGTATCGTACATAGCGCCGGATCAATTCGTAAAGGGCACTCTCTTTCCCTGTTTTTCCGCTTAAAAAAACCGGAACCTTCTCCGGATTAAGTGAAAGCTGTTCCATGATAAACATCAGAAAGTAGATCATATCCTCGTCGGCCTGGCACTCATACATATTGCACAATTCCAGGGTTTTGTTGCGAAGCACAACAATCCCTGCACTGCCGGCCTGGACATTCAGAAATACCATTTCCGGGTAATCAGAGTGTTTATACCTCGGGAGCAGGGTATCGACAGCAGCACCCATAGCATGCATAAGCCGGGCCGAACGGAACGCGCTGGTTATTTCCGCGTACAACACTTCGTCGAGACTGTAGACCAGGGTTGCATCGATAGCAGATAGGGTATGGGTAAGAATTGCTGCCGACGGATCGTTTTTATGAACAAAGCTGAGGTAAGCTGCCGGCCTGCCGGGGTTGAACAGCGGAGCGGGTACAATAGTAAAACGCTGAGAATGAAGCAATATCACTGTCTTTTTGAAGTCAGACTTCAGGACAGGGTGCGATTGTACAAGTTGCAGCAGGTTTTCACGGTAAAGAGCCTGCGTAAGGAATCCGCTTTTCAAGGGGATAAAACCAGGGAACTGTATGGATTCAATCCCGGTAATAATACCTGAATCAGGGGAATAAACAGAAAAAGAAAGTCCATCCGGCTCAAGCCGGATGGACAGATTATATTCTTTTGTCCGTGCCTGGTCAAATAAGCGGTCGTACGAGCTGACCAGCGTCTGATATTCGGCAGGCATTACATGAATGTTATTCCCAGTTACCGTCAAGGGTAGCCTCGGTCATTGAGCCCATCCGGATACCCGGGAATTTCAGTATCGCTTTCTGCTGCTCTATTTTATTAATAACATCCTGACGATCAAGATCGTGGAGATAAATTTCGTAAGGGACCTGAATTTCAAGTACCGGTACAAATACCCCTCCTTTATCAACCCTGGTGGTATTCATTTCAAATTTCCGGCCTCCTGAATGAGGAATTATCGCAAGCTCTTCCATCCTGAAATTCTCGCGACGGCCAAACAGTGAATCCGAAATTCCGATAAAACCTATGGTATCTACAATTGACCTCGAGAAGGTGGTATCGGTAGGATCCGGGATCATTTTGATTACCGGAATCTGACCTGTGCGGAGAAAATCAAACAGGGTATCGAAGCTGCCGGTATAGGAATTGTTGAGCTGCTTGTAGAACGTCTGAGCAGACCGGATATCCTTAAGCTTGGCAACAATCAATGCATTTCGTTTGCTGATCTCTTCTTCGAAACGGATGGGCCTCAGGATTGAAGCAACCAGAAGGTAACCCAGGACCAGGATTACAATTCCCAAAGCAACCTTGATAAGAGTACTTTTCATAAGAGGATAAAATTTTTTTTGCAATGCAAATTTATAATAAAATTCGAATGACAATCCCTTATACGGGATTTTTATTAACCGCGTTCCGGTAAAAGCCCTGAGCAAAACGAAAGGAATCAGAACTGTTCCGCCGAATGCCGTTGCCATTCAGGCAGGCAATTGCCTGAACGGCCCGGCACCCGGTTAGCAGTTTACGATAATTAAATACACATAATCCTGTATTTGTGCGGATTGTAACGGCATCTTATGATTTTTTAAGAGGAAAAAACAGCATGGTGTATATCTAAATAATTATATTTGCGCACTAAACTTTTATCAATAACCCAAAAATTTCGATCCTAAAATGAAGAACGTAACTTTTAAGGTACTTGTCGCTGTTTTCGCTTTAACATTCACTTTCAGTCGCTTACAGGCTCAGACCATTGAAGAGGCAACCATTGCATACAACCGTGGCGTTGAGCTGGCAGCATCCGATCTGCCCAAAGCGGTGGAAGCACTCACAGAAGCAGCTTCAATTGCCGAAAAAGCCGGTGAAGGAGCCGAAGAGATCCTGCGTCTTGCAAAACAGCAGATCCCCGTGCTGCAGTATAATTATGCAACAGCATTATACAAAGACAAGAAAGTGGACGAAGCCATTGAGAACTTCGAACTTGCACACAATTATGCGGTAGAGTACGGCGACCAGGGAATTCAGTCCAAGGCCGATGACCTGCTTCCCAGGCTGTACCGGGTAAAAGGAAATGCCGACTATAAAGCCGCAAAATACGATGAGGCTCTTGCAAGCTTCGACAAGGCACTGACCTATGATCCGGATTTTGCCGGAGCACACCTGAGCAAAGGATTAGTGTACAATAAACAGAACAACAACGAATTGCTCAAATCGGCCATGGATGCCGCCATTGAAAGTGGTTTAAAAATCAGGGACGATAAAACCGTTGAGCAAGCCAAAAAATTTATGAGCGACAATCTGCTCATTGATGCCAACGATGCTTTCAAGAAAAACGACTTTGAAAAAACCATAGAACTGCTGGGCCAGTCGGTGGAATACTCGGAAACCAACCCCGAAGTTTACTACCTCATGGCCGTAGCCTACAACAAGCTTTCACAATGGGACGATGCAGTTGCCAGCGCACTCAAAGGCCTTGAACTGGAAGAAGCCACTGCTGCCAAACAGGCACGCTTCCATTTTGAAATGGGCATGGCCCAGGCCGGAAAAGGCGAAACCGGTGACGCCTGTGCTTCGTTTAAAAAAGCAGCCGTCGGCCCGCTGGCCGAATCCGCCAACTACCAGATTAAAACTGTTTTGAAATGCAGTTAACGCATTGATCAGGAAATCTCCTGTCCCGCCCGGGTATCTGTGTTCTGCCGGCAGAATTGTAACCGCAGAAGGACGCAGGTAGCCGGGCATTTTTTTGGGCCGCCGGCAGAAACAACTGAAAAAAGATAAAGTAAGCCTTTAACTCCTGCGGTTGAGGATAATAAGGGCGGCGATAACTCCGGGAACCCATCCCGCAAGGGTGAGCAGAAAAACGATAAATACGGAACCACAACCGTAATCAATCACTGACAGTGGCGGAAAAACAATGGCCAGAATCACCCTGAGGCAGGACATAGAACAGGTTCTGTTTGGTTTACCGTATTAAAAATACAGGCAGTTAAAGTCAGGCGATGGCAAATTTACAGAAAAGGTAAAACGGAAGCAAACGGAATGCGGGCCGGTATTCCAAACAATAAGCCTTTTTTGTGCTTGGGATTCCGGAAAAATTCCGGTAAGTATGACGAATGACAGCATTCAGGCCGGAATTCTGCAGAGCGATTCAGGACTATCTTTTTTTTCTTGAGCGCAGATATCCGGTAAAGGAAGTTTTGAAATTAATTTGCGGTCGCTACCAGTTAACGGCCAACGAACGTTCTATGCTTTTCCGGGGCATTTCCCTGCCGGAGGTCTGCAGAATCAGAGAACAAAAATACAGCCTGGAACCTTCGCCGGGGGCTACGTTTTACGCCGACTTCTTCAACCAGATTCTGATTGTACTGAGTTACCTTGCCGGTCAGCTTGTCTTTATCTCCTGCGATGGCTGGCTAAGGGATGCATCGGGCTTTCACGGCAAAAGAATTCCCGAAAATCTGTTTCTGCGATCGCTGCGGCTTGTTTATGGTTCGCTTTCCATGCTTGAACCGGAAGAAGTGGTATGCTTTGCCGACACCCAGATCAGTCGGGTGGAAACGTGGACTGCCATGGCCGGGGATGTGGCCCGTGAGCTGGGACTGCACTGCAGATTAGAAATTACCGATCTGGCCGACAAAAAATTAATTCAATCGGAAAACGGGGTGTTATGTACAGCCGATTCGGCAATTATCGAACGTTCGGTATTGCAGGTATTCGACCTTGCCCGGTACACGCTCGATCGAAATTTCAATGCGGTATATACCGACCTTCGTTTGGTTTGCGGACAATGGCAACAGGAATAAGGATTAAAGCAGAAGCCCTGCCCGGTCAAAGCATACCTGCATCCGGTATGGATTCGAGGAAACGCATGGTACCGGTTTCGTAGTCGACTTTAGCCACAAAATGCTGTATGCCATTGGTAACCAGCAGATAATCCACTTTCAAGGCAAGGTTGTATTGCAACGCCTGATAAAAAACGCTGTCACTGAGCGGTACGGAAGGAGCCTTGCACTCTGCAATCACGGAAGGTTTGCCTGAGGCATTGAATATCAGCAGATCAAAGCGCCGGGGTATTCGGTTGACCAGCAAGCCCTTTTCGCAGGCCATAAGCTGGAGTGAAATCCCTTTTTCGGTATGCAGGAAAGCTATCAGGTGCTGACGAACCCACTCTTCGGGAGTAAGTGCCACATATCGTTTCCTTACGGGATCAAAAATCTCGCTGCGATTACCCGACGAACGAAGTCTGAAGGGAAAAGACGGGAAGTTTAGTTTCTCCATGCCGTTTACATAGCCGGAATAAAACTACAACTTTTTGCTAAAAACGCTACATTTGCAGTAAAATAAGCCATAGGAAAGGGTTTTACTAATCCAGCTGAAGTTTATGAAAACCAAACAGGAAATAACGGAGAACTGGCTGCCGCGCTACACGGGCACAAAGCTTGAAGAATTCGGCGAATACATACTTTTAACCAACTTCAATCATTACATCGAGCTGTTTGCCGAATGGAACAATGTTGAAATCAGGGGTGCAAACCGTGCGATGCCGAGTGCTACCTTTGGCGACATCACCATAATAAACTTTGGGATGGGAAGTGCGAATGCCGCCACAATAATGGATTTGCTTGGCGCGATAAAGCCTAAGGCGGTACTTTTCCTTGGAAAATGCGGAGGCGTCAAACACAGAGCCGAGGTGGGCGACCTTATTCTTCCCATTTCTGCCATCCGCGGCGATGGTACTTCTAACGACTACTTCCCTCCCGAAGTCCCTGCCCTTCCGGCATTCAGCCTTCAGAAAGCAATTTCCACCACCATCCGCGACATGAACCGCGACTACTGGACAGGAACCGTTTATACAACAAACCGCAGGGTTTGGGAACACGATGAAGATTTTAAGGACTACCTCCGTATGATCCGGGCCATAGCCATCGATATGGAAACGGCAACCATTTTCAGCGTTGGGTTTTACAATGAAATTCCTACCGGAGCCTTGCTGCTGGTATCGGATCAGCCAATGATCTCGTCGGGGGTAAAAACGGAAGAGAGCGACAAGCTGGTAACCGAATCCTTTGTTGAAATGCACTTGCACATTGGAATTGAATCGCTTAAGCAGCTTATTAATAACGGACTGACGGTCAAACACCTCCGTTTTTAAGCATTTCGCCTATGGCTGCAGACCACAACCGCATTCTGTCCGACATCGGAAAAAAGATATTTCACCCGGTATATCTCCTTCATGGAGAAGAACCCTATTACATTGATCTGATCAGCGAGGCGCTGGAGAACAATGTCCTGAGCGATACCGAAAAGGAGTTCAATCTAAGCGTTCTTTACGGACGCGACGTAGATGCACGGGCTATAGCCGACCAGTGCAAGCGCTACCCCATGATGGCCAGTCATCAGGTAGTAATTATTAAAGAAGGGCAGGATGTGAAGTCCTACGACGACCTTATACCCTACATTGGAAATCCGCTGAATTCGACTCTTCTTGTTATTTGTTACAAATACAGAAAATTTGACAAGAGGAAGCAGTTTTACAAGCTGATCGAGAAAAAGGGTATTTGCTTTGAATCGGGACGCATCTACGAAGAAAAGATTCCGGCCTGGATCAGCAGTCAGGTTGCAGCTGCCGGTTACGGCATCAATACCAAGGCATCAAGTATGATTGCCGATGCTCTCGGCAGCGATCTGAGCAAAATCAGCAACGAACTTTCAAAGCTTTACATTAACATCCCGAAAGGGAGCGAGATCAACGAAAAGCACGTTGAAGACAACATCGGTATCAGCAAAGATTACAACTTCTTTGAGCTGCAAAAGGCGATCGCTGCAAGGGATATTTTAAAAGCCAACCGCATTACAATGTACTTTGCCAGCAATCCGAAGGACAACCCCTTGGTAAAAAACGTTATACTTCTCTTTTCCTTCTTTTCAAAGCTGCTTGTATTT
This sequence comes from Bacteroidales bacterium UBA6248, assembly GCA_002441345.1. Taxonomy (GTDB): domain Bacteria; phylum Bacteroidota; class Bacteroidia; order Bacteroidales; family Lentimicrobiaceae; genus Lentimicrobium. Next base: position 56,017 of record DJVU01000067.1, on the reverse strand, counting down.
CAAACTATGAAGGGGAAACCTGACAGTGAGGTTGCTGCGGCACTCGGCATGACCTCTTCGTATTTTCTTTCCGACTACAGAACTGCATCCCGGCATTACAGTCTGGCAAAAATTGCAGATATCATTGGATTGCTGAGGCAATACGACCTGAAGTCAAAGGGGCTTGATTCGGGATCAACGAGTGAAGGAGAGCTAACCAGAGAGTTGATTTACAAAATACTGCACTAATTCCAAAGGTTCAGGCAAACCCGGGATTCAGGATTTACGCCTGACTTTGGTATTCCGTTTGCTTTTCGTTTTTTGTTTCGGAGGGTGCAGCTCTTCCCTGCGTCTGCGTCCCGGCTGATAATTGACCTGCTCTCCGTAGATTTCTGCAATAAGACCTGCATAGCGGTCCTGCATATACGTGCGTCTTACCTTGAGCGTCGGAGACAGCTCGCCCGACTCAACGGTCCACGGCTTGCCCATTACTGCAATCTTTTTTACCTGCCAGGTATGGTCGAGCTTCAGGTTAAGGTCTGCAACATCTCTTTGGATACGTTGTATAACTTCATCTCTTGCAGCCATTTCCATATCGCTGGTATAGACAATGTTTTTAGCTTCACACCACGACCGCAGATACTCGAAATTGGGTACGATCAGTGCAGAGGCATAATTCCGGTTTTCACCGATCACCATTATATTATCAATAAATGGCGACTCTTTCATTCGGTTCTCGATAACCTGTGGAGCGATGTACTTTCCGAGTGAGGTCTTGAAAATTTCCTTTTTACGGTCGGTTATTTTCAGATACTTACCATTTTTGAGGGTTCCGATGTCGCCGGTATGGAACCATCCCTCGCTATCGAAGACTTCGGCATTGCGATCCGGGCGGTTGTAGTAGCCCATCATAACATTGGGCCCTTTAACCAGGATTTCTCCGTCGTCGGCGAGCCTGAGTTCAACGCCGGGAAGCACTTTGCCTACGGTGCCAAAACAAACGCCACCGGGCTCGAAAGTACCGACGGCCACAACCGGCGATGTTTCAGTAAGGCCATAGCCTTCAATAACCTGAATGCCGGCGCTCCAGAACACCCGTGCAAGCTTGGGATGCAATGGAGCTCCGCCCGACACAATAATCTTAAGATCACCACCAAATACTTTTCTCCAGTGCTTGTATATCAGTTTGTCGGCTATAATCTGTTGCAGCCGGAATAAGGGATTCCTCATTTTCCGGAAGTCAAAACGATGCCCCAGATTTAGAGCCCAGAAAAACACATACTTATTGATTCCCTTCAGATTACGGCCTTTACGGTGAATTGCAGCATAGGTTTTCTCGATAACGCGGGGGACGGCGCAAAACATCTCGGGTTTTACCTCGCGCAGATTGTCGCGGAGGCGGTCGAGGCTTTCCGCGTAATACACCGATATTCCCATATTCTGGTACATATAGTTGAGCATGCGCTCATACACATGGCAAAGGGGCAGAAAACTGAGGGCCCGGGTGACCTTACGCGGTTCAAGAATCTGGCTGACTGCCAGAAAATTACTCACTATATTGGCATGCGACAACATAACGCCTTTGGGACGGCCGGTGGTACCGGAGGTATAAATGATGGTTGCAAGGTCATCAGGACTTATACCGGAAACATCCGGCAGGAGCTGATCATCGGCGGGATTATGGCCGGCGACATCAAGGAATTCGTTCCACGAAGGGACACCTTTCTGACGTTCAAGCAGATAGCAGACTATAAGCGTATTCAATTCGGGAATTATCCCGTGTATACGGTTGTATGCATCGCGGCAACCGGCAAAGATTACTTTTACTCCGGAATCCTGGAATATAAATTTGTAATTATCGGTACTGAGCGTTGGATAGACAGGCACGTGCACGCATCCGGCAAGCAGAATGCCCATGTCGAGAAAATTCCATTCGGGCCGGTTACCCATGATGGTGGCAACCCTGTCGCCCGGCTTCAGTCCAAGGGCCAGCAACGAGCGGCTGACCATCCCGGAAACGGCAACATACTCTTCGGCAGCTATTGTGCGCCAGTACCCTTCACACTTGCAAGCAAACACATCCGGTTTCGCGGAGTACTCACCGCGGTATAACTCCAGAAGGTCAAAAATCCGGGTTATTTTTCGCATACAACCAGGGAGGAAAAATTTAATTGTTTACCATAAAACATTCGTACCGACTACTGACATCGCTAATTAACAGCTTGCACAAGTCGCTTATAACCTGACAGAACCTCCGACTTACGGACGCTGCAGCGAAGGAAATAATTTTATAAAGATACACAATGAATTACCCCAAAATCAAGAGCTGAGGCATGCTCATATGCACATTTTTTTAATCAATTCTCTTCGATGTTAAATATTTTTTTGATTTTGTCACCGTACTTATCGCAGATGTACTTCCGGCGGAGCTTAAGCGATGCAGTTAGTTCGCCGCTGTCGACCGTCCATTCATGATCAAGCAGTTCGAAACGCTTCACCTGCTCCGTAGCTCCGAAGAACTTATTGAATTTATCGATTTCAACCTGAATACGTTTCCGGATTCGTGGCAGATTTATCATCTCAGAATCCGTAGTATACGGCACTTCTTTGATGGCACACCAGCTTCGCAGATGATTAAAATCGGGGATAACGAGGGCTGCAGCAAATTTCTGATTTTCGCCCATCACTATCAATGAGTCTATAAACGGCGATTCCTTGAATTTATTTTCAATGAGTTCGGGACTTATATATTTACCCAGGGAGGTTTTGAAGATCTCCTTTTTACGGCCGGTAATTTTCAGTTGCTCGCCTTTTTCAATTTTACCGACATCTCCGGTGTGGAACCAACCGTCTGGATCGATCGCTTCGCTGGTTAGTCCGGGCTCTTTATAGTATCCCGCCATGATATTCGGGCCCCTGGCCAGGATTTCCCCGTCTTCGGCAATTTTTACTTCCACACCGCTGATGATTCGCCCGACTGTCCCGAAAAGAGTTCCTCCCCTGCTAAAATCGTTTACCGCGATAACCGGTGAAGTTTCGGTTAAGCCGTACCCTTCCAGAACCGGGATTCCGGCGGCCCAGAACACTCTCGAGAGTCGTGGCTGAAGGGCAGCACCTCCCGAAACAATTACGCGAAGGTCGTTGCCCAGGGCAGCTCTCCATTTGGTAAACACCAGCTTGTCGACAATCTTGAGTTTCAGATGATAAAACCATCCGTTTGCACCTTCGGGTTCGTACCGAAGTCCAATACTGACAGCCCAGAAGAAAATCATCTTCTTCACGCCTTTCAGCTTTCGGCCGTTGGCGATAATCTTGTCGTACACTTTCTCGAGAAGGCGCGGAACCGTAGTAAGTATATGTGGTGAAACGTCGCGCATATTCTCAACCACGGTAGCGACACTTTCGGCATAATACACCGAGATGCCGGTATACTGGTACACATAGTTGAGCATGCGTTCGTATACGTGACAAAGAGGAAGGTAGCTAACGGCCCTGCCCTCTTCCCCGACGGGCGGGATGTATGCTACTGCCTTCACGTTACTCAGCAGATTGACGTGGGTAAGCATTACCCCTTTGGGATTGCCGGTGGTTCCGGATGTATAAATAAGTGTTGCAAGATCCCCGGGATCAACACCAGCCTTCCGCTTCTCCAGTTCCACGGGATTGGGATTCTTCCTTCCGGTCTCCACAAAATCGGCATACAAGCCGGTACCTTCGGTTGGTTTTATCGAATACACAGCGCTGACGGATGGCACTTCGGGCAGAATATGTTCTATTTTACGGAAGATATCTTTTCCGGAAATAAACAGGATCTTAACGCCCGCATGATTGAGGATGTATTTGTAATCCGACTCGCTGATGGTAGGATAAACGGGAACGTGTATGGCTCCTGTCTGCATTATTCCCATATCGATGAAATTCCACTCAGGCCGGCTGGTCATGATGGTGGCAACCATATCGCCTTTCCCGATGCCTGAACCGATCAGCGCATAACTGATTGCATCGGCAAATTCACGGTAAGCGCTTATTGAATACCTCTTCCATTCTCCGTTTTCTTTTCCTGCGATAACGTCATCCTTAGGTCTGAATTTCCCGGCATAGTGCGGTAATAGGTCAAAAAGACGAGTAACCTGTGTCATAAACATCGTGTTAGTTAAATAAAGAGTTTTTCGATTTGAGTCTCGTATTTCCTGGCAATAAACGCCCGTTTCAGCTTCAGAGTCGGGGTCAGCTCACCGGAGGAAATAGACCATTCGGCCGGCAGAAATTCTACTTTTTTTATTTGCTCGGTACTGCCGAATTCTTTGTTGTACTGATCTACAACCTTCATCAGCCTCTGCTTTATCCTGGGCATGGCAACCATTTCCGCATCGGTGGTATATTCAACCTCTTTGATTTTGCACCACGACTTCAGATGGTTAAAGTCGGGAACAACCAGGGCAGCAGCAAATTTCTGATTTTCGCCAACGACCATAATGTTATCGATAAAAGGCGATTCCTTGATCTTATTCTCAAGCAATTCCGGTGCAATGTATTTCCCGAGTGAGGTCTTGAAAATTTCCTTTTTTCTACCGGTAATCCTGACCTGACCTTCGGGTTCAATCACTCCTATATCGCCGGTGTGGAACCAGCCGTCCGCATCGATCACCGAAGCCGTTAATTCCGGATTTTTGTAATACCCCATCATGATATTGGGTCCGCGTGCCAGAATTTCTCCGTCTTCGGCAATTTTCACTTCCACTCCGCGAAGGGGAGGTCCGACCGTTCCCAGTTTGATTCCGTTGGCATCGGTACTTGTAACAGCAATTACCGGAGAAGTTTCGGTAAGCCCGTATCCTTCGTAAATGGGCAGTCCGGCTGCACGGAATGTACGCACCAGCCTGGGCTGTATAGCAGCACCGCCCGAAACAATGATCTTAAAATTTCCGCCGAGAGCTTCACGCCACTTGCTGTAAATAAGTTTATCGGCGACCTTCAGCCGCAGCATATACCAGGCGCTGTTGTTTCCCTGCACATCGTACTTCATGGCAAGCTCAGCCGCCCAGAAGAAGATCATTCGTTTTACGCCTTTCAGCTTGCGGCCCGTTGCCTGAATTTTGTCGTATATTTTTTCGAGAAGCCTTGGCACACAGCACATCATATCCGGATGAATCTCCTTAATGTTATCCGTGATCGTTGCCAGACTTTCGGCATAGTAAATTGAAATTCCCAGATACTGATACAGGTAGTTGAGCATTCGTTCGTAAACGTGGCAAAGCGGCAGGAAACTGAGTGCCTTTCCTTCCTCGCCGAACGTTGGGATGTAGGAAACATTGACAACGTTAGAAATGAGGTTTTTATGCGAAAGCATTACTCCTTTCGGATTGCCGGTGGTGCCTGAAGTGTAGATAATTGTTGCAAGATCTTCGGATTTGATCCCGGCTTTGATTTTTTCCACCTTTTCGGGAAGCGGGCCGGCCTGACCAAGTTCAATAACATCCTGGAGGTTTCTGAAACCTTCTCTCTTTTTGAACGTAAACACTTCCTGAACGCTTGGGCAGTTTGTTGCCACCTCTTTAATTTTCCGCGAAAGCTCTTCACCAGAAACAAACACATACTGAAGCTCAGCATGACAGAAAATATACTGGTAGTCGGCCGGGCTGATGGTGGGATAGATCGGAACGTGAATGGCTCCGCACTGCATAATAGCCATATCGAGAAAGTTCCACTCCGGTTTGTTACCGGTAATTGTGCCGATGGCATCACCGGGCTGCACGCCAAGAGCCAGCAACCCATATGTCAGGTCATTTACAATACGTATGTATTCGTCAATGCTGTATTTTTTCCAGACACCATCTTCCTTCCCGGCCAGCACATCGTCTTTCGGCTTGTATGAAGCCACATAGTTTGGCAGGAGATCAAAAATTCTCGTAATGGTCATCATAAAATTAAGGTTTAGCGTGAATATTCCGACTTGTAAACAATTTCATTCAGGTGTGACATACCGGGCGCAGCTTATGTACTCCCGACCGGCGTTGTCCGGTTCAAAATTCTTTATGAAATATGGATGCCGAAGCCTGAGCAGCAGGCATTACAAGGACATCGCTGATGTTGACATGCGGGGGCCGCTGTGCAACCCAGATAATAACATCCGCCACATCCGAGGCACTCAGTGGTTTATATCCGGCATAAACGGATTTTGCCCGTTCCTCATCCCCTTCGAACCGTACGACAGAGAATTCGGTTTCTACGGCACCCGGAGCTACCTGGCTAACTCTGATTCCGTAGGGCAGAAGGTCGATGCGCAGGGCTTTGGTGAGGCTGTCAACGGCTGCCTTGGTGGCGCAATATACGTTTCCGTTCGGATACACTTCTTTTCCGGCTATGCTGCCGATGTTTATAATATGTCCGCTCCCGCGTTTCACCATCATCGGAGCTATAATACGGCTGAGATTCAGAAGGCCTTTTACGTTGGTGTCGATCATGGTATCCCAGTGATCGTAACTTGCTTCGTGAAAAGGTTTCAGTCCCAGTGCAAGGCCGGCATTGTTAATAAGAATATCGGGGCACCGAAGATGCTCGGGCAACGACCCGATTGCACGTTGCATTTCACCGGCACGGGTAATATCAAAACTGAGGGTATAGACGCTGGTTTGAAACGTATTCCGGATTTGTTCGGCAAGAGCCTGAAGCCTGTCATGCCTGCGGGCGGTGAGAATCAGCTCTGCTCCCGTTTCGGCAAACCGCAGGGCACAGGAACGACCTATTCCGCTGCTGGCACCGGTAATAAATACAGATTTTCCCATTTTTTCACGCTAAAGGTATTCGATCTAATCTTCCCTAAAGGGTAAAAGTATGGATTATTGATTTAAGTAGCAAAATTGTTGAAAAAAAATCAGGCAACGAAATACCGAAACAGGGCACCCATTGGCACCCTGTTCTTCAATCGGATATTCAGCATTATTTTCCGTTTTGAGCCTCAATCCATCTTCTGGCATTTACGAACGGTTCAATCCAGGGCGAAACCTCATCGGCCTGCCTTCCGGCCGGATACCAGGCCCAGTTCCATGGATACACCGATCGTTCCAGATGCGGCATCATTGCCAGATGTCTTCCATCCTGGGATGCAATGGCTGCGGCATTGAAGCAGGAGCCGTTAGGATTTCCGGGGTATGCTTCATAGCTGTATTTCATGGGAATCTGATACTGCTGTTCCCCGAGGGGCAAACTGAACCTGCCTTCGCCGTGCGCAATCCAGATTCCGAGGCGGCGGCCGGCCATACTCCCAAGCATAACCGTTTGGTTTTCCGGAATATCAACGTTTAGGAACGCTGATTCAAACTTTCCGGATTCATTATGCTTCATTACGGTTTTTTCGGAGTGAGCCGGATAAATAAGCCCCAGTTCTACCATTAGCTGGCAGCCGTTGCAGACGCCCAGACTCAGCGTATCGGGACGGGCAAAGAAATTATCGAGGGCAGCTTTTGCCGCAGGATTGTAGATAAAAGCACCTGCCCATCCTCTGGCAGAACCCAGTACGTCGGAGTTGCTGAATCCACCGACAAAAACGATCATATTCACATCTTCCAGGGTTTCCCTGCCACTGATAAGGTCGGTCATGTGAACATCCTTCACATCAAAACCGGCAAGGTAGAGCGACCAGGCCATCTCACGATCGCCGTTCACCCCTTTTTCGCGAATGATGGCAGCTCTAATGCCGCTTTCGTGCGAGCGCATGGGGTCAATGCCATAGTAACTGAATTCTCCGGTGAAATCTTCACCAAAATTGAACGAAAGCGGTTGTTTTTCCACATTGCGGAACCGTTCGCGGGCATGATCCTCTCCGCTCTGATGGCGGTCGAGCAGGTAAGAGGTGCGGTACCAGACCCGGCGTAGAGCATCCACATCCAGCAAGGTGCTTCCGTCGTTGTAGCGAAGGTTTAAGGCCCTTCTGAATGCCGGCTTGCCCAAGACTTTAAAATTCAAATCCATATCGTGCAGCAGAACACTGGTATAGTCCAGATCGCTTACCTGCAGGATAACTCCTGGATTCTCACTGAAGAGCAGTTTTACAATATCGCTCTCATTAAAGGTGCTGAAATCGGCTTCCATACCAATACCAGGCTGTGCAAACAGCATCTCGAGCAGTGCCGTTATCATACCGCCTGAAGAAATATCGTGACCCGCAAGTACCACACCCCGGGCGATAAGTTGCTGAACAGCTTCAAACGCTCTTGCGAAAACGGCAGCATCCGTAACGGAGGGAACCTCATTACCCAGGCTGTTCAGTACCTGTGCCAGGGCACTTCCTCCGGTTTTAAGGGCATCGGAAGAAAAATCGAGATACACCAGCGAAGAGGTAAACTCAGGCTGCAGCACGGGACTTACAATCCGGCGAATATCGCTCACGGAAGCTACCGCAGAAATTATTACCGTACCGGGAGACAGAACCTTTTCCCCGTCGGGGTATTTTTGGGTCATCGAAAGGGAATCCTTGCCTGTCGGGATGTTTATACCGAGGGCTATAGCGAAATCGCTGGCAGCTTTCACGGCTTCGTAAAGCCGGGCATCTTCGCCTGCGTTACGGCATGGCCACATCCAGTTGGCGCTCAGCGACACACCTTTCAGGCCGTGTTCGAGAGGTGCCCACACCAGATTGGTAAGAGCTTCAGCTATAGAAAGCACCGATCCCGCAGCTGCATCGATAAGTCCGGCAGCGGGAGCATGACCGATGGAGGTGGCAATGCCTTTATTGCCGGAGTAGTCAAGTGCCACCACACCCAGATTGTTAAGCGGCAGTTGCAGGGGGCCTGCGGTCTGCTGCATGGCAACGCGGCCGGTAACCGAACGGTCAACCTTATTGGTGAGCCAGTCTTTACAGGCAACGGATTCAAGCTGAAGCACATCCTCTACATACTGCTTCAGGTTTGCGGCTTTGTAACGCAATGCCGGGAATTCATCCTTACGGGACACGTCTTCCAGAATCGTTCGCGGAGGTTTTCCAAACATATCGGCAAGATGCAGATTGATGGGCTTTATCCCGGTTTTATTATTTACAAAAACGAGATTCTGGTCTCCGGTTGTTTCTCCAACAACAAACACAGGTGCACGTTCGCGCTTTGCCACCCGTTCCAGGAATTCTATATTGTCCGGTCGAATCACAAGACCCATACGTTCCTGCGACTCGTTGCCGATTATTTCGCGGTCGCTGAGGGTAGGATCGCCGACCGGGAGCTTATCGATATCGATACGTCCGCCGGTAACTTCAACAAGTTCTGAAAGGGAATTAAGATGTCCGCCGGCACCGTGATCGTGAATGGAGACCACCGGATTGTCTTCCAGCTCGGCCATGGCGCGAACAGCATTAAAAACGCGTTTCTGCATTTCAGGGTTCGACCGTTGCACGGCATTCAGCTCTATGGCATTGCTGAACTGTCCGGTGGCCACCGATGAAACGGCTCCGCCTCCCATGCCGATGCGATAGTTATCGCCGCCCAGAACCACCACTTTATCGCCCGGCTGCGGATCCTGTTTCAGGCTGTCGGATGCCCGGGCATAACCGATTCCTCCGGCCAGCATAATCACCTTGTCGTAGCCGTACGTGGTATTTCCGGTTTTATGTTCAAACGTCAGAAGACTTCCGCAGATAAGCGGCTGACCGAACTTATTGCCAAAATCACTGGCTCCGTTGGAGGCTCTGATCAGCAGATCATCGGGAGTATGGTACAGCCATTTCCGGGGTTTAACCACCGATTTCCAGATGTGTTCTTCACAGTTCCGGGGGTAGGAAGTCATATAAACGGCTGTCCCAGCAATGGGGATTGAGCCCTTGCCGCCTGCCATACGATCGCGGATCTCGCCCCCGCTGCCGGTTGCTGCTCCGTTGAAGGGTTCAACCGTTGTAGGGAAATTATGGGTTTCCGCTTTCAGCGAAATAACGCTGTCGATATCCCGTACGCGGAAAAAGCCGGGACGATCCGGATTTTCAGGGGCAAACTGCCGGATCCGGGGCCCGCTGATAAATGCCACATTGTCTTTATAAGCTGAAACAATGAAATTGGGGTTCTTTGCTGATGTCTTACGTATCATGGAAAACAACGTCTCCTCACGCTCTTTTCCATTGATAATGAACGTCCCGTTAAAAATTTTATGTCTGCAATGCTCCGAATTTACCTGAGAAAAGCCAAAAACTTCGCTGTCGGTAAGCGGACGCCCGATACGTTGGCTGAGATCGCTCAGATAACTTATCTCCTCATCGGAAAGAGCAAGTCCTTCCTGAAGGTTGTATCCGGCAATGTCAACGACTTCTTTCACCGGCTCCGGATCATGCAGGGTAGTAAAAATATCCTGATCCAGACCTTCGTTCATTGCCTGAAGCATAGGATCATAGGATACGCCGGAATGATCGGCAACAATAAATTCTTCGATGCGGGAAATTCCTTCGATACCCATATTCTGGGTAATTTCAACCGCATTGGTACTCCAGGGGGTTACCATTTCCCGGCGGGGACCAATAAAAAAGCCCGATACAGACCGGGCTTCAAGGTATGCAGCTCCTCCGAAAAGCCAGCTTAATTTACTGATATCTGCAGGAGTTAGTTCTTTATTACACCCAACAGCATAGATGGTATCGCCGCGAAAAAACCTGATCATAAGATAATGTATTTGAAGGAAGGCACAAAGTTAAGAAAGGTATTCAAATCCCGGAAAAAGAGATCGTCTTTTATCGGAAATACTCCCGGACATCTCAGCTAAACATTTGTCTAACAGCTTACTAAACTTTTTTGGAAAGGAAATTTTTATTTTTACATTTGTTCATCTAAAAACAAAGCACCATGCTAAAAAAATTCAAACTCACCGAAGACTGGGCAAGTGTTGTGGTCGGCGGTATCCTGATAATGGCTATCGTTGCGACTTCCTTTTTTCCTGAGCTGCCCAGGTTCGGGCCGAAATCGGGATGGACCGGATGGACAGTCCTGAGTGCAGAGGTTTTTACTACGGGCAATACTATCCGTTTGGTATTAACCTTTTTGTATTTTTTCTTTTTCTCACTTGCAGGAGCATGGCTGATGGGGAAAAAGGGCAAAGAACTTCTGACGGCTTTTCCTGTTGTTTTCGTTCTTTCGATGATTGCCCAGTTTATTGCATCCAGCGGGTCGATGAAAGATCTGGGACTGGAAACGGTACTTTTTTCGCTACTCATCGGCTTGTTTATCAGTAATGTCATCAAAACGCCCCAATGGCTTAAGGCCGGCATACAGAGTGAATTTTATATTAAAATCGGTCTTGTAATGCTGGGAGCTACCATACTCTTCTCGGAAATTATGAAGGCCGGACTTTACGGAGTACTTCAGGCTGTTATTATTGTAGTCTCGGTCTGGTATTTCGCATTCTGGATTGCAAAAAAATTAAAAGTCGACGAAGAGCTGAGCATCATGCTGGCAAGTGCTGTCAGTATCTGCGGCGTTTCTGCTGCCATTGCAACCGCGGGAGCCATAAAAGGCGACAGCAAAAAACTGAGTTATGTTATTTCACTGGTGCTGGTTGTCGCCATTCCTATGATGATTTTTATGCCTTTGCTGGCGCGATGGATGAACCTGCCGGATGAAGTTACCGGAGCCTGGCTTGGCGGATCGATCGATACTACCGGTGCGGTAGTAGCAGGGGGTACCATTGCAGGCGACATTGCACTCAAATTCAGTACCATCATCAAGTTTTCGCAGAACGTACTTCTGGGAGTTGCTGCCTTTCTGATCTCGATTTTCTGGACCTATCGTCAGGCCGGCAAGGATGAACCTGCCGAAAAACCAACGCTGAGCATTATCTGGGAACGGTTTCCGAAGTTCGTGCTTGGATTTATCCTCGCTTCAATGGCATTCTCTTTCCTGATTGATAACGAAACAGCCATTGCCGCCGGCAAAACAATCAAAAGCTATCAATCGCTGTGGTTTAACCTTGCCTTCGTATGCATCGGACTCGAAACCCGGTTCAGAGACCTCGTTACAATGGATAAGGGCAGGCCGCTTTATGCATTTTTGATTGCACAGTTATTCAATATCGTTATCACTCTGATTGTAGCCTATATTCTTTTCGGTATCTTCTGGAAGTAAAAACGATTCAATACAGATTCTCCGGCAGTGTCGGTGAGGGCTTTTTCTCTTTAAACAAGCCCATGAAGCTGTGTTTTTCTTTCGTTTTTCATTTCTGATTTACAATCAGTTACTTTTACTCCGTTTTACCGTGTGCTGTCTCCGTGTGAAGGTGTTGTACTCCGGATTTTCACACTTTTTGCAGGATAGAATGGCTTTCAGCGGGCATAAAAGATGCAAATTCCGGTATTAATTTATTTATTTACACTGCATAACAAAATACCCAAATAATAGTACTACCTTTGCAGCCGTTTTTCTAAACAAATTTATGCCTAATTTTCAAGAACTTGGCTTAAACCCCCTCCTGATTGAGGCGGTTGAGGCCCTCGGGTTTAAGGAACCCATGCCTGTCCAGGCCGAAGTAATCCCCGCACTTACAGCTAACCCCACCGACCTTGTCGGACTTGCGCAAACCGGCACCGGTAAAACGGCTGCATTCGGATTGCCGGTTTTGCATCACATCAATCCGAAGCTGAATAAAACCCAGGCACTGGTATTGTGTCCCACACGTGAACTTTGTCTTCAAATCTCGAGGGATCTCCGCAGTTTTGCGGTAAATATCCCCGGTATAAAAATCGCATCCGTCTATGGCGGAGCAAGCATCGAACTGCAGATAAAGCAGTTGATGGAAGGTCCCCAGATTATTGTAGCTACCCCCGGCAGACTCAACGATATGATCCGCAGAAAACGGGTTGATTTCAGCCATGTAAAATGGACCGTACTGGATGAGGCCGATGAGATGCTTGACATGGGCTTCCAGGAAGAGGTGGATACTATTCTGGACGAAACTCCTGATGACAAACACACTCTTCTGTTCTCGGCAACCATGCCCGAAGAGGTGGAGCGCATTCTGTCGAAATATATGAACAATCCGGTAATCAAAAGCATTGGAAAAAGAAATACCGGAACAGCCAATGTAAAACATATTTATTACATGGTTCAGGCCCGCGATCGTTATGCGGCTCTGAAGCGCCTTGCAGACTTCAATCCACGGATTTATGCTATAATCTTCTGCCGTACCCGTATCGAAACGCAGGAAATTGCCGACTCGCTGATCCGCGATGGCTACAGTGCCGATTCGCTGCACGGCGACCTTTCACAGGCGGCACGCGACAACGTTATGAACCGCTTCCGGAAGAAAACACTGCAGATGCTGGTAGCAACCGATGTTGCAGCCCGCGGACTGGATGTCAACGATCTTACACACGTTATTAATTACAACCTTCCCGACGATTCGGAAGTCTACATTCACCGGAGCGGTCGAACCGGAAGAGCTGATAAAACCGGCACCTGTATCTCCATCATTAACCTTAAGGAGAAATTCAAAATCAGGCAGATCGAGAAAAAAATCGGCCGTGAATTCGCGAAAGCAAAAATCCCTACCGGCGTTCAGGTATGCGAAAAGCAACTTTTTCACCACATCGACCGTATGGAAAACGTGGAAATAGATGCCGAAATTGAGTCATTTCTTCCGGTTATCTATCGTAAAGTTGAGTGGATGGACAGGGAAGAAATCATCAAACGGTTTGTTTCCCTCGAATTCAATCGTTTTCTCGAATATTACCGCGATGCTAAAGACCTGAACGTTGAAGAAGATTCACGCATGCCGAAAGAGGGCAGAGAAAGCGATAATACCAGAGACAGAAAGAAAAGAAAAGGCGATGAAGGGCAGTTTACCCGCCTGTTTATCAGTGTAGGCAGAAAAGATAAGGTTTTGCCTCCCCAGATCATTGGCCTGATTAATGAGGTTACCCGTTCGCGGGAGATCAAAATTGGCCGGATCGATATTATGGACAGCTATTCATTTGTTGATGTGGATACGGATTCCGTTGGACGGATTTTGAAAGCGTTTGGGAACGACAATTCCAATCCGAGGGGCGTCAGGGTTGAAAAAGCAAGCGAGCGGGAGTTCGTTCCTGAAAAGAGGAAAGCAAGATCGCCATTTCAGCGCAGCAAACCTTCACACAACGGCGGATCCGAATCGCCCTGGCGGAAACCGGAACGCAAATTCGGTCCCGGAAGGGGAAAGAAAAGTAAATAACCGCAATCCGGATACATTCGGTACGGATTTCTGAAATTGCCCGGCCGGTTACAATCCGGAAAAAGGCAACTTAAAGAAAATCAAACTGCCGTTAGCTGCAATCGAAGCAGATAACGGCAGTTTGATTATCGAGGGCACGCAAGCCTGCGAACCGGGGCGGGAATCAATCGTTCTGACTTGCGAGGAAGCGCTCTGCTTCCAGGGCAGCCATACAACCTGTTCCGGCTGCGGTAATGGCCTGGCGAAAAACATGATCCTGTACATCTCCGGCAGCAAATACCCCCGGGATATTCGTTTGCGTTGTTCCGGGTATGGTTTTGATGTAACCGGTTTCATCAAGCTCTATTTGCCCTTTAAACAGATCCGTGTTGGGTTTGTGACCGATGGCTACGAAGAATCCCTGAACATCAATCTGCTTTTTCTCGCCGGTTTTCACATTTTTAAGCATGGCACCGGTCACAGTTTTGCCGTCGCCCAGTATCTCTTCGGTAACGTGATTCCAGAGAATTTCAATGTTCGGCGTATTCATAACCCTGTTCTGCATCGCTTTGCTGGCACGGAGTTCGTCACGCCGCACGATCATATAGATTTTCCTTCCCAGTTTGGCAAGGTAAGACGCTTCTTCACAGGCAGTATCGCCACCACCTACTACAGCCATATCCTGTCCGCGGAAGAAAAATCCATCGCAGGTAGCACATGCCGAAACGCCGTGTCCGTTATACCTGGCTTCCGACTCAAGGCCGAGATACTGTGCCGTGGCACCGGTAGCAATGATAACGGTTTCAGCAAGAATGGTTTTCGTTTCATCGGCGACAAGCCGGAAGGGACGTTTTGAAAAATCTGCTTCGGTGATAATACCCCAGCGCATATCGGTACCAAAACGCTCGGCCTGACGTTGCATGTCCATCATCATTTCCGGACCCTGAACCCCGTCGGGATAGCCCGGGAAGTTGTCGACCTCCGTGGTGGAAGTCAACTGTCCTCCTGGTTGCAAACCCTGATAAACAACAGGTTTCAGATCAGCTCTTGCCGCATAAATGGCTGCAGTGTAACCTGCAGGTCCCGATCCAATGATCAGGCAGTCTACTTTTTCAATTTCTTCACTCATGGATAGTTTTCTTTATAGAATTCCGGAAACGGCACCTCGCCGCCCGTCAAAATTACAATTTTGCCCGCATCTGCCCAAAACCATGCCACAAATTTAATTATTTGATTTATTGACACTTAACATATGGACATTTTGACATGTCATAACTGACGACATTTTTTATGCGATTCTTGTTTGTGTGAGCGAAACTTTTGTATTTTTGCACGGTTGAAACGCTTTCAGTTGTTTTAACGACCAGGCACGGGGTGTGGCGCAGTTGGCTAGCGTACTTGCATGGGGTGCAAGTGGTCGTCAGTTCGAGTCTGACCACTCCGACAAAATGAAAATCAAGCACTTACAAAATAATTTGTAGGTGCTTTTTTTATGCCGGTGTAAGGCAAAGACTATCAAAATATAATTCCGGTTGCTGTCTGTTTATGCCAGACCGCACAAAAAAAACCGGCAGCACCTGTAACTGCCGGCATTTGCACCGGTTCCGGTCAGGGCGTTTAGGCTCTGAATGAGCGCAGTTTTTAACGTAACTGCCCGTGCACGATCAGGCAGCTCCCGACGGATGGGGAAATTAAAGTTCGCCGGACGTTTACTCATTTGCTGCCATATTCTCAGCCGATTTGCTGCTGTTTATATACATAAATATCTTCCTAACACACACCGTTAAATACTCCCTGCACCTGCCATTGATTCCGTATTGAGAGAAGGTGTCCACAGGGTCAGGTATCAGAAAAAGTTTTATTTAATTGAACTTGTTATCCATATTTTTTCTGCGAAAGCAAACCGGATTGTGGTCAGGAACACTGCCGGGTGAAATCGAATTTTTACTATTGTTATGGCAGGCATAAGAATAAAAAAAATGCACCCTCCCCGGGTGCATTTTTCATGGATTGCCTTAGCAGCAAATGGACGTTTAGCCGATCATGCCCTTCTTTTTCAGGACGGCAACCTTAGCATTAACAACTTTAACGGGTTTTCCGATTTCCAGAGAGATGGCTTTGGGTTTCTTGTGCTCGTGAACATAGAGCCTGATGAGTTTTTCCACATCACCGGCTGTCCACTTCGTGCGCTGACCTGATTCTTTGCCTTCTCCGGCAGGAATCTGGAGGGGAATATCAATATACTCATACTTTTTGCGAAGATTTTTAATATCTTCTTCAAGTTTCAGCCTGAGCTTGGCTTCTTCTGCCTTTACAAGCTCATCGATTTGCTCCGGTGATGCTTTTAATCTTACCTTATCCATAATTTTTGGGTTTAAATTAGTTTCATTTCTTTAGGAGTTCGTGCAAAGATAATACAGTATCTCAAAATATATTCTCAAAATTCAGGATTTTCTACAACAATAGTATAAATCTAAGGGTATGATAACAGCTGCAGGAAGAATTTTTAAATTTACATTTATTTTATTATCTTAATTTTCAGCCTATTGCAATATAATTGCAATAAATTACAGGTAAAAATATCCGATAAAAAATAAATGGCTATAAATGCGTAAGCGTAATTGATCTGACAAATAAACCGAAAGCATGGATAAAAAAAAATGCCGGAGTAAATCCGGCATTTTTATTATCAATGATCGTTCGTTTGGGTAGTTTCTAATTACGTCCAAGTTTCTCAAGTATTTTTGAAGCTTCTTTACAGTGGTAGTTGTTTTGGTCGGACGCAATTTTTCGGAATTGTTCAACGGCAAAATCTATTTGCTCGTTTTTTAGATAGCACAGCCCGAGATACCATTCGGCATGTTCGACATAAAGGTTGTTCTTATTCTCAACAATGTAACGGAACGCTTTAACAGCGTCGTCGATACGGTTTGTTTCGATATAAGAGATTCCATTATAGAACCATACTGCGATATTGGAGCTGTCCTTATCGAGAATTTCGGCAAAAAGCAGGGAAGCTCCCTGGTAATCTTTCTGCTGAAACTTAAGAATAGCCTCCACTATGTTAGCGTTGCCTGAACGGGTCAGCTCTATCGTACGATTGGAATCGTAATACATGCTGAACAATTTCTCTGCCGTGTAGGAGCGCTGCTGAGTCAACAGTATGGCACCACCGGCGATCACCAGGACTGCAATTGCTGCAGCGGCAGCGAGCTGCCACCTGCGTGGTTGCATTCTGACAATGCGGGGAGCCTCCTGCTGTTTCGATTCATTAAATACACCGATCAGCTTTCTTCGGAACTCAACTACATCCTCATCAAAAAGAATGTTGTCGAGGTCCTTGTCCAGCCTTAGTTCAGCCGACAGTTCTGCATTTGTTTGCAGTTCTTTGCCAAACCACCGGAGTTCATCCTCATTCATCTCCCCCGCTATAAATCTCTCGATCAGCTGGGAATACTTCGGTTTTTTAGTCATCGGACAGGAATTTGTGACACTTCGGATCATTGATAATTCTCTTTTTTAGTTCCTCTTTGCAGAGGTATTTGCGGGTTTTCGCATATTTTTCCGTTTTATATCCCATCTCGGTTGCTATATCTTTGAGGGACATTTTTTTCATAAACAGCAGCAGTACCTTCTGGCAATCGTCGCCCAGGGTAAGGAAATGCTCCTGATACAACCTGTACTTTTCCATCTCCTCCTGATCGCTCAACTGATCCATTACCTTATCGGGAAGATCAACAAAACTCTCAATATCACTGAACTCACGGGCAAACTGCTTGCTCCTGGTCAGCTTCTGAAGCCACAAATTGCGGCTTACCGAGTATAGATACGTACGAAAAGAACAGGTCAACTCAAGCTCATTATCCCTGATCTTCTTAAAAACCACAATCAGAGAGTCCTGAAACACATCCTCGGCATCCTCATCATTCCCGCTGTTCTTAACCACCAGGTACTTTATCGTAGGAAATAATTCCTGATAAATGTACTTGATGATGTAATCACTCCTCAAGCGCAGGCCTTCCAGGATTGCTTCATCCGAGTAGTGGATCATTTTCTGTTTCTTTATCCGGTTTTTACAAAAAGGTAATAGTCTTCAAGCTGTTTTTTTTATGAATTTTATTCACCATATTAAAGTAAACAAAATTCATCCCGCTAACAAACAAAAAAAATTTACTTTGCCATTTTACTCATTCCCAGTGACTTAGAAATTTATTCTTTCTGCTTTCACTTTTTTTTGGGACTTTTCGTGTTACCTTTAGCGACTTTACTGATTAATTGTTAGTTAAATATCTGCTTCCATGCTGACGAAAAAAACTTTTTCATTTCAATCTACAGGCCTGAAAAATTTCAGACACTCGATTTTTTTACTGCAGGAAATATTTATTTAACTACTTTTGACGGTTTCAAGATATGACCGGTAAATAGATACCAGGATCGCATCGGGAAGCTCGCGGACTAATTAATGACAGCAGAATGGCAAAAGTAACTCAGGAAATTTAAAAATATAACCACAAACTGACCCAATAACAACCAAAATCCCCCAATCAAATGAAAAAGCAGATTACAAAAGTGCTACTTGCCTTTACCATCCTGCTCTTACTGGCAGGTCAGACGCACGCACAGAATGAGGTTGCAGGCACCATTCTGTATCACCTTCGCAACAACAAACCCATTGCAGCCGTGACGGTTGAGTTGTTTAACTCCCAAGACATCCTTATGGGAGAAACCGAAACCGATTTTAACGGAAGTTATGAGTTTACCGGAGTAGAGGCTGGCATATATTATATTGAAGCATCAATTAATGCAATGCCCGGCGGCATCAACATGGCCGATGCTCAGAAAGTCCGCCACCACATAATCGGCAATCAGACGCTGAATGAGATTGAACAACTGGCAGCCGATGTAGCAGAACCTATTGGCTCAATCGGATGGGAAGATTACGATGCCATCGTTGCCTGGTTTATGAATGGCACTCCATTCATTAATACAGAACCCTGGGTATTTCAGGTAATAGAAGGTATTGAAGTAGGCGAAGGCGGATTCAAAGCCCGTACCAACGTACCTACTATGGGCGGTTCCAGCGCAGGAGACGTAAACGGAACGTTTGTCCCCACCACCCGCAATGCAAAAGAGCTTCTTGTAAACTACACCAAAAAAGCCGTAAGCAGCAACTTCAGCATTGAAGTGAGCGCAAACGACATCGCTGCAGCAGCAGCCATGGGACTCGTCATTAAATATCCCGCAGGAAAAGTGAACATCAGCGACATTACGAGTCCGCTGGGTGAAATAAAATACAACATTCGCAACGGCGAAATCCGTATCAGCTGGATCAGCGAAAGCTCTTACGAGAAGATGGTCAGCACCGGTATGCCGGTAGTAGTTATCAACGGAACAACCACTTCTCAGTACGATGGCAGCGACATCCGCTTCACTATTGACCCGGAAAGCCATTTCAGCGACGGAGAAGGTAACGAAATAGAAACACGATTCAGCCTGCCGCTGCTTTCGGGATCCGCTCAGTATCTCGGAGCCAGCTATCCCAATCCTGCAAACGGAATTACAACCATCGATTATATTGTTCCTTCAACCGGACATGTTAACATCAGCATCTACAGCATTACCGGACAGCTCGTAAACGTTCTTGTAAACGAAACAATGCCGGCCGGAGCTCAGTATGTACGCTTCGATACCCGCGGAATGGAAAAGGGTGTTTATTTCTACACCCTTAGTGTGGAAGGATCCGACCGTGTGAATGAAAGCAGACGCATGATTATAGCGCAATAAACTGACAGATTTTTACTGAAACGGAGAGCCGCCGGCTCTCCGTTTTTTTTATTTCCCGGATCAGGGCTTACATCACCTGAAGCATTAAGCGGCTTGCGGGAAATGGTGTGGCTGTATATTAATGCCGTCAAACCATAATTTATGTCTTTGCAGGATTACTTTTAGTATATAAATTTTACTATTTTTGTCCCATCCGGTCCTTAAAAATTTCCGGATCAGCCATCGATGCATAACCGTTTCTGGTATCGTCCGGTATTTTATACCGCAATGGCATGCCTGCTTTGCGCCGGGATGTTTGTTTCCTGCAACGGAAAAAATAAAAAAGAGGCAGGTCACAGGGGAAGTGCTGTATCCACCACACGCAGTTCACAGGATTTTTCTGCACTTGCCTCCGCATTTCTTTCGCGTGCCGAGCCCGACAGTGCGCTCCGTTATTACGGTTATGCGCTGAAAGCCGCAGCGGGAAGGCAGCAATGGAAGCAACAGGCAGGCATTCTGATCAAAATTGCTGACATCCACCGTTCAGGCGGCAGCATCGACTCTGCTCTCCTTAAAATTGAGCAGGCAGCTGGTATTCAGGCAGAAAAGCTTGAAGACGATATGAATCTGCTGGCTGATATCCGTCATAAACAGGGCGTATTGTACATGGATAAGGGGCAGTTTGAACAGGCAGTACAACTTTTACAGGAAAGTATAGCAGTGCGTACTGCTGCCAACGGAGCGAACGACACCCTGCTGGCCATGACTTACAACGGATTGGGCAATTTATCGTTTTTCAGGGGCGACTATAGCGAAGCACTGGCTAATTATACCCGTGCCTATGAGCTTGCCCTTCAGCGCAAAAACCCCCAGGACGCGGATTTGGCAATGTTTATTCAGAACATCGGGATTATAAGGGCACAGACCGGAGATTACGAAAAAGCGGAAGAAGCCTTTTCGCAGATGCTGGATATTTACGGGAAAATTCTGAATCCGGGCGATCCAGCCCTTGCCATGCCCTATCTTAACATGGGCCGTTTTATGATCCTGGCATACAAGGACAACGAAGCACTCTCGTATTACAATCAGGCCGAAGAAATTCTGCTTAAACGGGGAGGCCCCGACCATCCTGACCTGGCTGGTGTATACCTCAACAAGGGACAGATTTACGTACATATGGCCGATTACGAAAAAGCACTGATATTTTTCAGTAAAGTACTGGCGCTGGCTTCTGTAAAATTTGAACCGGGACATCCCATGATCCTTTCGGCCAATATGAATATTGGTTACATCTACGAGAAAAAGGGCGATTTTGCCAATGCCCTGCGTTTCTACAGAGCCAGCATCCCCGAAAACCCGGTGAATCCGTCGGCCATCAAGACATACAGCAATCTAGCAAGCCTTTATAATTCGATGAATGAGCCCGATACGGCTGCTGCGTATTACAACAAAGCCATTCAGCTTGCATTGGAACTGCTCGATGCGGATCATCCCGAAACCGCGCTTTTGTATACCCGTTACGGTTATTTCCAGCTGAGCGAGGGACGCGACGACCTGGGATTTTCCATGTTCAGGCGGGCACTTTCGATCTCGCAGTCGAACTTTGGCCCGCACAGTCGTGAAGTTTCGAATAACCTTACCCATCTGGGAAACTATTATCTGATAACGGGCAATGCTGAAGCGGCACTCACGCATTATCAGGATGCCATCTCCGCATTAATCCCCGGTTTTGCCTCTGCGGCACCCCTTAAAAATCCGCAGCCTGCGGATCTTACCCCCGACCGCTACCTTGTGAATGCCCTCAACGGGAAAGCCGACGCACTATATACCCTCTGGGAATCGAAAAACGACCGGCAGGTGCTGGAAAGCTGCCTGGATGCATACACACTTTCGGTGAAAGTAGTCGACAAACTCAGGCTGAGCTACCAAAACGAAGAAAGCAAGCTGCTGCTGTCGGCGGATGAACGCAACACCTACCTCAACACAGTTCGCATTGCCACCAGCCTGTACCGGCTGAGCGGAGATCACAAATATCTGGAACTGGCCTTCAATTATGCCGACAAAGGCAAATCGACGGTTCTGCTGGCATCAATTCAGGATGTTGAAGCCCGCCAGTTTGGCAAAATTCCTCCTGCCATCCGGGCTTTGGAGCGTAACCTCCGGCTTGACCTCGGATCGTTTAACCGGCTGATGTACGAGGAACGTCAGAAGTCTGATACCGATGAAGATAAAATAAAATTCTGGGAATCACGTGTTTTTGACCTGGAAGCACGATACGACAGCCTGATTAAGGTACTTGAAACGGAATATCCCGATTATTACGCGTTGAAGTACACCAGTCCTTCACCCGATATTACAAGGATCAGGGAAAGTCTGGAACCCGGCCGTGCTTTGGTTGAATATACACTTACCGACAGCCTGCTGTATATTTTTGTAATTAACCGCGAGAAATTTGACGTTCTTACCCGCAGGATTCCTCCGGATTTTACCGCCAGCATCCGTGCCATTACTGCAGCCACAACATCGGGCGGTATGATGAGTCCGGAAATGAAAGATTATCTCTCCTATGTTAAAGCGGCCCGGTCATTATACACCGTACTTATAGAGCCTGTAAAGAATCTGGTGGGCGACAAGAAACTGATCATAGTTCCCGATGCGGAAATCGGGTATATCTCATTTGATATGCTGCTGGATGCACCGCCCGATACGACGCGTATGGATTTCAGGAATCTGCCGTTCCTTATCCGCGACCATGTAATCAGCTACAGTGCATCGGCAACGCTGCAGTTTTCAGATCTTATCCGCAACCACGGGCGGGCAGAAAGAAACCTGCTTGCGATGGCTCCTGCATACGACAATCTGACCGACCTGGAAAACGATGCATTTATCGATGAAACCGGCAATCCGGTTTATCTGCTGCCCATTCCGGGAGTGGAAGAAGAGATCCGGAAGATCAGCCGGGGGCCGGGAGCCGATAAATTTTACGGCGTTCAGGCAACGGAGCAGGCTTTTAAGAAACGGGCATCGAAATACAATATCCTTCATTTTGCCATGCATACACTGATAAACAATGAAGAGCCGATGCTCTCGAAACTGGTATTTTATCAGGACGGGGACTCGGTTGAAGACGGTATGCTGAATACATACGAGCTTTTCGGCATGGAGCTGAATGCAAGTCTGGCCGTATTAAGTGCGTGCAACACCGGAACAGGTCGCTTGCTGAAGGGCGAGGGCATTATGAATCTGGCCAGAGGATTTTTATATGCCGGTGTACCGGGAATCGTTATGACCATGTGGTCGGTGGATGATCAGGCCAGTGCCCGCATAGTCAACAATTTCTATAAATACATCCGTAAGGGAATGCACCGCGATGAAGCATTGCGGCAGGCAAAGCTCGATATGCTGGCCGAAGGCGATATGTTGCGGTCGCACCCCTACTACTGGGCAGCGTACGTTACAATCGGCGACTACAGTCCAGTAACCTTTGTCCGCCCGCGCTGGCTCGATTTCCTGTTCGGCACCGCAGGTGTATCGGCACTGATCCTTCTGATCCTTACAGCCGTTTCGGGGAAGGGTAAAAGCAGTACGGGCAGGGGCGGGAGCGACGTCTCAACCAAATAATACCTACTTTTGCGAAAAAATTTCCCGTGATCTATCCTGATACTTTCGAGGCAAAAACCGGATTCACCCAGATCCGGCAGATGATGCAAAACCTTTGCCTGAGCAACCGGGGTGCGCAGCTTGCCACAGAGATGAAATTTTCGGATGTTCACGAAGATATTGCCAAACGCACGGGAGAACTGGCGGAAATGCAGTACATCCTGAAGTTCGAAGGAAACTTCCCCTCGCAGGACTATTTCGATCTGACAGAAACGCTGCTGCATCTGCGGCTGCCAGGAACATACGCCGATCCTGAATACCTCTCGGAGCTCCGGCTTTCGCTTATCACCATCACCGAAATTGTTCGCTACCTGAAACGGCTTGACGAAACACAGTTTCCCAACCTCAGAGCCATTGCTCCCGAAGACGTTCCTGACCCTGCAATCGTAAAAAGAATTGAACAGATTGTTGACGACAAATCGGAAATCAGGGATAAGGCCAGTGAACAGCTGTACTCCATCCGTCGCGAAATCAGCAGCCGGATTTCGGGTGTCGACCGGCGGATCAATCAGATTCTGTCATCGGCCAGAAAAGAAGGAATAGCCCAGGACGATGCTGAGCTAACCATACGTAACGGCAGACTGGTGATTCCACTTCCGGCGTCGAACAAGCGGAAACTCCAGGGTTACGTGCACGACACCTCGGCTACCGGACATACCGTATTTGTGGAGCCTGCGGAAGTTTTTGAGATTAATAATGAAATTCAGAACCTTAGGGTTGAAGAAAAACAGGAAATCACCCGGATTCTGATTGATTTCGGCGATTTTATCCGTCCGTTTACCACAGAGCTTGCAGAATATTACTCTTTCCTTGGAAAAGTTGATTTTATACGTGCAGGGGCAATGCTGGCTGTAAACATGGGAGCCGTAAAGCCGGTAATCAATGCCGGACCGGTGATGGACTGGAAAAATGCCGTTCACCCTCTGCTTAACCTTGCGCTGAAACAACAGGGCCGGAAAATTGTACCTCAGGACATCCGGCTGACGCAGGATCAGCGCATTATGGTAATCAGCGGTCCGAATGCAGGAGGAAAATCGGTATGCCTTAAAACCGCAGCACTGCTTCAGTATATGTTGCAATGCGGATTACTGATACCAGTAAGCGAAGACTCGGTTGCCGGGGTATTCAGCCGGATATTCCTTGAAATCGGAGATGAGCAATCGCTGGAGAACGATTTAAGTACGTACAGTTCGCATCTGATCCATATTCGTAATTTTATAGGAAATGCAAATTCCTCGTCGCTGATTTTTATCGACGAATTCGGAGCGGGAACCGAGCCCCAGCTGGGCGGAGCAATGGCTGAGGCAAGTCTGGAAGCCCTGAACGAATCGGGTTGTTTTGGAATAATCACCACTCACTATACCAACCTGAAGCTGATGGCCGACCGCCTTCCTGGGATTATCAATGCTGCTATGTTGTACGATACCCAGGCCATGCAGCCTCTGTTCAAACTGAATCCGGGAAAACCGGGAAGCTCATTTGCATTTGAAATTGCGCGAAAGATAGGATTCCCGGGGAAGGTGCTGGAGAATGCCACAACCAAAATCAGCCGCACACAGCTCGATTTTGAGCAACAGCTGGCACAACTGGAAGTAGATAAACGAAACATAGAGCAAAAGAAAGCCGAGCTGAAAGTTGCCGATGAAACGCTGGCTTCGCTTGTCGGACGTTACGAAACCCTGCTGAATCAGCTGGAAACAAAGCGGCAGGATCTGCTCCGGGATGCCCGGCTTCAGGCCAGGGCCATTATCGACAAGTCGAACAAATTAATTGAAAATACCATAAAGGAAATCAGGGAGCAGAAAGCAGATAAAAAGGCAACCCGGGAAGTTCGTGAAAAGCTGGCTGAAACCGCAGGTACAATACTGAAAGAAGATTTTGAGCCTGCCGCTCCTCCCCCTCCATCCTTAAAAGCTGAAAAAGAACCGGTAAAACGGCCTGAAGGTCCCATACGCCCGGGCAGTCTGGTAAAAATGGAAGGGCACGACAGCATTGGAAAAGTAGAAGAGATAAGAGGGAAGCACGTTACTGTGCTGTCGGGTGCTATAAAACTGCGAATCACTGCCGACAAGCTGGTACTGGCTACCAATTCCGAAATCAGGGAATGGGAAGCTGCACAGCGCTTTAGCAAACCTTCGGCCGGAGTTATTCATCAGCTCAATGACAAAATGGCCGATTTTAAGATGTCGATTGACATACGCGGAAAAAAGGCTGCCGAAGCACAGGAAATGATTGCACGCTACATCGATCAGGCCATACTGCTGCGCGTGCATGAAGTGCGTATCCTTCACGGAAAAGGCGACGGTGTGCTGCGCAACATCCTGCATTCGATGCTCCGCGACATACCCGAGGTTGACCGCTTTGAAGATGAAAGCCTTGAGCGGGGCGGTCACGGGCTTACCCTTGTATGGTTCCGGTAGGTTTCTCCGGCAGTCTGCCGGAAAATGGCATGAACTTTAACACGGCATCTTTGTTGATATGCACACAACTGCATATAAAAATTAAAAAAAATGAGTACCCCCGATACTGGTTCAAGCCTTTCTGAAAAATTTAACCGCTGGATTACTTCACGCAATACCCTGAAAAACATTGCCGGATTGCTGCTCGGTGCGCTGGGCGGTTTTATCTATTACCGGACCATAGGCTGTAATTCCGGAAGCTGTGCCATTACTTCCAACCCGTATATGAGCATATTATGGGGTGCTGCAATAGGATATCTGCTGGCCGATGTTTTCAAAATCCGTGAAAAGCAGGGATAATCCGAATTAACTGTCAATTCTGCAGGTATACCTTAGTATAGTATAACATACAGACCCTGCGGATTTACTTTCCGTGTAAAACAAACAGTCCCTGAGCAGCAGTCCGGAGATCCGGAACTGATCAGGCTTTTTTACCCCGGCTTTTCTTTTCTATCAAGCTATACGACGTTTCTATCCATTCCCGGATCAGGCGGTCGGGAATTGTACCGTCGATGGAAACGGTATTCCAGTGTTTTTTATTCATGTGATATCCGGGTTTGACTGCGGGATAGCGCTCCCGGAGTTCAAGGGCCAGTTCGGGGTCGCATTTTACGGCTACAGCAAGAGGGTCAACAAGATCGGTAAGGGCATACATTCTGCCGTTCACCTTAAAAACAAGCGTAGATTCATCAAACGGAAAATGCTCGGTTGTCCCCGGAAGGGAAAGGCAAAACTCACGCAATTCTTCAATATTCATACGATACGTTCTATTGGGAAAGACACTCAGGCATAAAAGGTCTTCCGGTGCTCCAGCACAAACTTACAATAAAACACAGGAAAGGGCAAGAGGGATTGACAAAGGCCCGAAAAGGATATTGAGGGCTAATATTCGGCAAAAATGTATCCTGTTTGAGGCAAAAACGTCCGAAAATCAGTAAAATAATTTAATGATCCGGACTTTTTCAATCGATTGCAGAAGTGTTCAAAACCCGGCAAAAATCTAAGTATACTACTGTTTATCAGCTATTTAACATATTAAAAATACCTTAAAAACCACGTTTTTCAACTTAGGTGAGGTTGGTATCCTAAATTATGTATTACCTTTGTTTGCTTTGCCGGAAACCCGCTCCGGCATCAGGGATAAAAACGAAAATTATCTAAATCTTCGGATATGTCATTAACCAAAAAGACAACAGACCTCAAGAAGAGGATGCGTGATGCGTTGATGGGAGGAGGCCAGGTAGCTATTGAGAAGCAGAAAGCAACGGGAAAGATGACGGCCCGCGAGCGAATCATTGCCCTGGTTGACCCCAAATCGTTCCACGAGTATGACCTGTTTGTAGAGCATGCCGGTAAGGACTTCAACATGGGCGACAAATATTTGCCCGGTGACGGTGTTATTACGGGTACGGGTACCATCAACGGGTATCCGGTTTGTATATACGCACAGGATTTCACCGTGGCAGGAGGATCGCTTGGCTGGATGCACGCCAAGAAGATCACCAAGATCATGGATCATGCGATGAAGTTAAAGGTTCCCATTATCGGGATCAACGATTCGGGCGGTGCCCGTATTCAGGAGGGGGTTAATTCGCTTGCAGGATATGGTGAGATTTTTTACCGCAACACGCAGGCATCGGGTGTTATTCCCCAGATTAGTGTAATTCTCGGGCCTTGTGCCGGAGGTGCTGTATACTCTCCTGCCCTTACCGATTTTGTATTTGTTGTGGACAAAATCTCAAAGATGTTCATTACGGGTCCTGAGGTAATTAAGACCGTACTGGGTGAAGAGATTTCGATGGAGGAGCTTGGCGGAGCCCGGGTTCAGAGCGAGATTACGGGAAATGCCCATTTCTTTGCTGAAAGCGAGCAGGAGTGTTTTGAACAGATCAAGACCCTGTGCAGTTTCATTCCCTGGAACAACATCAAGAAGGCGGAAGCCTTCCCCAAGAAACCGCCCCGCAGCCGTAATTACAACATTGACAAGATTTTCCCGACGAATCCAAGGCAGCCTTACGATGTAAAAGACGTCATCAGATCCATAGTGGATGATTCCGAATTTTTTGAAGTACAGAGTATGTTTGCAGCCAATATCGTAATTGGCTTTGCCCGCCTCAACGGCAATACGGTTGGTTTTGTTGCCAATCAGCCGCTGGTTCTTGCCGGAGTACTCGACGTTGACTCGTCCGACAAAGCTGCCCGCTTTATCCGGTACTGCGATGCTTTCAACATTCCGCTGGTTACCCTGGTCGATCTTCCGGGTTACCTTCCGGGCGTTGATCAGGAGCATGCAGGGGTTATCCGCCATGGCGCCAAAGTGTTGTATGCATACTCTGAAGCAACCGTTCCCAAGATGACGGTTATACTCCGCAAAGCTTACGGCGGAGGTTATATTGCCATGTGTTCAAGCCATCTGAGAGCTGATTTCGTATTTGCCTGGCCAACTGCAGAAATTGCTGTTATGGGTCCGGAAGGAGCTGCCAACATCATTTTCCGGAACGAAATTAAAAATGCCGAAAATCCGGAAGAGATGCGCAAGCTAAAAATCAAAGAATACAAGGAAAAGTTTGCCAATCCTTACGTTGCCGCTGCTTACGGTTATGTTGATGCTGTAATCGAGCCTGCCGAAACCCGCAATATGCTGGTGCATGCCCTCGAGATCTCCTCCGAAAAGTCGGAGATCCGCCCGAATAAGAAACATGGAATACCTCCATTCTAATTCAGCACGCTATGGAAGAAAACGTTACTTCTGCATTCAAAACCATTATAATCGACAACGTTAAGTACAAAACCACCCTCACACGCAAATACCTGGCGAGGAAAAACTACGAACCGGTCGATTACAACAGGATTGTCTCCTTTATACCCGGAACCATACGAAAGATTTTCGTAAAAGAGGGTGCCAGGGTAAAACAGGGCGATCAGCTCCTCGAACTCGAAGCCATGAAGATGGTTAACAACCTTATATCACCGGTGGATGGCGTGGTCGCGAAAATAAATGTAAAATCCGGCGAGACCGTTACCAAGAATTACTTGCTGGTGCAACTCGAACAGAGTTAAAGCTTAACGAAAAAGCGGGGCAGATGCCCCGCTTTTTTATGTGTTCCCTTTGCTGAACGACCGGTAGGCCTCATTCCCTTCTTCTATAAGATTATGGACTTCGTCTCTGCCGCGGGCTGTTTCGGATGAAGTAACCAGGTATTGCGGAAGCACTTCCCAGTGCTCGGCGAGTTTACCCATAAATTGCGACAAACCGGAAGCCAGCTGATTTTCGGAAATCTTATCGGCCTTGGTAAAAATAATGGTAAACGGAATCTGCTCCTTACCGCACCAGTTGATAAAATCAATGTCAACCTGTTTGGGTTCGATACGCGAATCGACCAGGATAAACGTAGTGACCAGATTTGGCCGGCGCCTCAGATAATTCCGGATCATGGTTTCCCACTTTTCGCGTTCGGTTTTTGATATGCGCGCATACCCGTACCCCGGCAAGTCAACAAGATACCATTCCCCGTTGATGACAAAGTGATTGATCAGGCGGGTTTTACCGGGTGTTGACGAGGTTCGTGCAAGGTTTTTTCGACCCAGCAGCATGTTGATAAGCGATGATTTTCCAACGTTTGACCTGCCGATAAAGGCATATTCGGGCATTTCGGCAGCAGGACAACGCGAGGGATCGGTATTGCTTACAAGAAAATCAGCAGTTCGGATAATCATCAACCTTTTTTGTTAATGGTAAGATGACGCTCGATCTTCATCTCGTAAATATCACGAATGGTAAGAATGATGCCCGACTCTTCCACTGCGCCAAACTCATCGTTGATGGCAGTTCCGAAGTATTTCATGGTTGAGGAAAGATTCATGTATGCATTCACCAGGGGCGGTATGTTCTCTCCAAGCCCTCTGACCAATTGAATCAGCACCTTATAATCTTTCTCATAAACACCGTGGGGAAAAGCCTGCTCGAGGAAATCCGGATCGGTATCGAGGCGCAGCGGTATTACAGGATACACCAGATTATCGTTGTCGCCGAAGTACTTCTCCATAAACGTCAGAATAAGGTCGCGTCCTTTACGGTTAAAGTCGGGATACATGGTAATCTTCCCGAAAAAGTACTGGGTATCGGGATACATCAGCAATAAAGCACCCAGTCCGTCCCATATATTATCGAGTGAGTAAAGCCCTTTGTGTATGTTGTTAATGGGCTGATAAGCAGGCTGAACAAACGAACGGCCAAGCTCAATGGTATGGGGCAGGTACTCGGAGACGAACTCTTCGGAATAGCGGAATATTTTGAATGTAGGGGTATGGAACTCACCATCCTCGCCCTTTTTCAGGAATTTGCAGTGCAAAAAGCGGTAGCCTCCGATAATCTCCCGGTCATCCGGATTCCATACGATCAGCTGTTCGAATGGGTTCTCGCAGGTATCGAAATAATCCAGATCACAGTCGAGCCCTGTTCCGCCTCCGGCATCACGGAATGTAATTTCACGTAGTCTGCCGATTTCGCGGGTAACATTGGGGGAATTAAAATGATTGACGATATAGATCTGGTTGTTTCCGTTATTGGTGACCCGGATCATTTTGTCGGGTGAAAGTTCAGCCTCAAGAACTTCCCGTTCAACAGGCGGGATGATCTTTTCCATCTTCATCTGGTTCATTTTTGGTTAACAGTAGTTTAGTCGACAAAAACTGCCTCTGGTTCGACTTCGAGCCGGTAGGTATGCTTCCTCAGCAAGGC
This sequence comes from Bacteroidales bacterium UBA6248, assembly GCA_002441345.1. Taxonomy (GTDB): domain Bacteria; phylum Bacteroidota; class Bacteroidia; order Bacteroidales; family Lentimicrobiaceae; genus Lentimicrobium. The sequence goes on along the minus strand of DJVU01000067.1, from coordinate 25,267 downwards.
AGCCCAGTCGCGGTCGTTGTGCCGTTTGTCAAACACTTCAAGTGGAATGGGCTTACCAAAGGTAATAATTATATCCTTATTTTTTTGCTTAAACATTTCATCCACAAGATAGAGCATCTCTATGTTTGCTTTTATTCCAAGCTTCTTGCGGAGGTTGGCAAGGTTGTAAAAAAAGTTGGAATTTCTTCCGCTGATATGCACGGGTAATATATCGCGCTGAAAACGACGGGCTTTGCTCAGAAATGTCTTTTTCCATTCGAGGTCAAGAATCTCGCCTCCGGTTTTGCGGCTGCATAAACCGGCAGGGAAATACAGTATCGTTTTCTGCGAAGAAAAAGCCTTATCAAATGCCTGAATATTGGAGGCATTGGAGCCGTGCTTGTTTATCGGAATAAACAGAGGCCGCAGATTGGGGAGGTGAAGCAGAAAGTCGTTGACCGGGGCAACAATATCGGGTCTGTACTTCCCGACTGCATACATCAGCGCCATCCCGTCGAGCCCGCCCAGCGGATGGTTCGAAACCACCACCATACGTTCGGATTCCATGAGGAATTTTTCACCCCGGATAACAATATTGGCTCCGAAATCCCTCAGAATGGCGTCAAGAAATTCATGACCCGACAAATCACGGTGCTTCCGCAGACTCTTGTTTAACTCATCCTGGTGGATGATCCGCTTTAAATAACGGATCAGAAAACCTGGCAGAATTTTAAGCAAACGGGGATTCTTCCCGGCAATAACTTTTTCAAGGTCAATAAAATCGGAATAACTACCGGCTGCCTCCTGATCCTGCAGATTCATGTCGCGATTGAATGTTGTCTTTTTAAAATTTATACAAATCTACATGAAATTACGGCGAAATCAAAACACTACGGCTAAATCCCATGCATATTCCCAATGGCAAATTTATTCATTTTTTCGACCGTAATACCGTGAGGTCCCTTTGAAATAAAGATCCCGCATGCAGTAAACCGACAAAGCACACACATGAATCTTACTGAAATCAGGCTGTCGGAACGCCCGTCCGGGGCCGGTTAAGCCTGACGAAAAAGTGCTGAATGAAACAAAAAGCAGTATCAAATACTCTTGTCCGGAACCTTTCACAAGATATTATTCTGTTCTTCACTCCGCTTCTTTCCATTCAGGATGCCAGAACATCCGTAACGCACACAGGAGATCCTGCGGCGGCTCAGACTCCGCCAGCCTTCCATTCTTTTATAACATGTAAGTCAAAGTAAAGCTGAGCGTTAGCGAAAAACCGAATAGTTTTTCCGGCCGGAAATAAAAGATAATCGGATGGTTTAAGTCAATAAATACCATTCCCGGGATTACGCGCTGTGAATACCTTTTAGTACCCGGGCACGAGAGAATCAATTGTAAATACTTGAATAACATTTAATTACCACGCAAAAAAATACATTTAGCCCGCTTTTCATCAAAAAGTTATCAACAATAGTGGTAAAAAGTGGTAAAAAGTGGTAAATCCATACTATATTTACGCCACTAAACGGTAAAATCTATCATGGTAGAAATCATCGGAGTACATGACTGTAAGGTTGATTCCAAGGGGAGGCTGCTTCTTCCTTCGGCGCTGAAGAGTCAGCTGGAGTCTATCCTGTCCGAAGGTTTTATCCTGAAGCGCAGCATATTCCAGTCCTGTCTGGAGCTTTATCCCCGTTCGGAATGGAACCGTGCGGTGAAAGGGGTAAACAAGCTGAACCGTTTTGTTAAGAAGAACAACGATTTTATCCGGGTATTCATGGCCGGGGTCAGGGAAGTGGAGCTTGACCAGACCGGAAGGCTTTTGATTCCCAAGGATCTGGCGGTATTTGCAGGCATCAGCGGTCCGATCGTACTGGCTTCTGCGCTCAATATGATAGAAATCTGGGATAAGGATAAATACGAATCTTCGATCAGCGAATCGCTGGGTGATTTCTCGGCACTGGCAGAAGATGTTATGGGTCAGATCAACGAAACCGAGGAATAAATGATGTATCATAATCCGGTAATGCTGCAGGAGTGTATTGATGGTCTGGCCATCAATCCTGCCGGCACGTACGTAGATGTTACATTCGGCGGAGGGGGTCATTCACGGGCCATTCTTGAACGCCTTATCAGCGGCAGACTCATTGCATTTGACCAGGATGCCGATGCTCTGGCGAATGCGCCTTCAGATCCGAAGTTTACCCTGGTAAACCAAAACTTCAGGTATCTCACCAACTTTCTTCGCCTGTACAAAGCACTCCCGGCCGATGGCATATTAGCCGACCTGGGCATCTCCTCGTGGCAGATCGACCAGGCCGATCGCGGGTTTTCAACCCGGTACGATGCCTTACTCGACCTTCGCATGGATCGCCGGTCAGGACTCACCGCCAGGCAAATTGTAAACCAGTACACTTCCGAAGACCTGATCCGCATCTTCCGTGAATACGGCGAACTGCCCAACGCCTACCGCATCGCCATGAAGCTGTCGGCAGAGCGCGGCGCAGGAGAAATTTCCACCACGGCACAGCTGATGGAAATCCTTAAGCCCTATGCCGAACGTGGGCGCGAAAACAAATTCTTCGCGAAAGTATTTCAGGCTCTGAGAATTGAAGTAAACGGCGAACTCGACGTGCTGAAGGAAATGCTGACACAAACCACCAGGGTTCTTAAACCCGGCGGACGGCTGGTAGTACTGACATACCATTCTCTGGAAGACCGCCTGGTAAAGAACTTCATGAAAACCGGAAGCTTCGAAGGCACTGAGACCAAGGATTTCTTCGGAAACCTGATCGCCCCATTCCGACCGGTATATCGCAAGCCGCTGACAGCAGGTGAGGAAGAGCTGTCGGTGAACAACCGCGCCCGTAGTGCAAAACTCAGAATAGCAGAACGAAACAGCGATGGAGAAGCCAAGGAATACCATCCGTAAGAAAGCCGCGGAAAAAGCCCGCCGCAAACGCTCGTTCAAGGCATTCAACACCCTGAACCGCAAAATGCATGTAGGCTCCTCACTGCACAGCATCCTCGACGGCAGCTTTCTCACCCGCGAAAACATCGTTAAACAAGTACCATTTATTCTGTACCTCACCCTGCTCGGAATCATCTACATCGCCAACTCCTACAATGCCGAAAAAACCATTATCGACATCAGCCGCACAAAAAAAGAACTCGAGGAACTCCGTTTTAACTACATCACCACCAAATCGAACCTGATGTTCTACAGCAAACAGTCGGAAGTAGCAACCCGGCTTAAAAACAGCGGACTTAAGGAATCGGTGGTTCCTCCGCATAAAATACATATTAAGGAAGAGAAGTAGAAACAATGGACAGCAATAAGGGCGAAATACTCAAGAGGGTTTACCTGGTATATTTTACCATGGTGGTTCTTGGTTTGACCGTTATTGGTAAAGCCGCCTATATATATTTTGCGCAAGGCGAAATGCTGCGCGAAAAAGCAGAGAAAATTACCATCAGATACGATAAAATCGAAGCCAACCGCGGAAATATTCTGGCTTCCGACGGCAGCCTGCTGGCAGCTTCCGTTCCGGTTTTCGAACTGCGCATAGATGCAGGAAACACGCATTACACCGACGAGTTTTTCTTTGAAAACGTCGACAGCCTGGCAATTTGCCTGGCCGCCCATTTTAAGGATAAAACCAAAAACGAATACAAACAACTGCTGGTTAAGGCCCGCAAGGACAACAACCGCTACCTGCTGCTGAAACGAAACATTACGTATACCGACCTGAAAGCAGTAAGGGAATTCCCCATCTTCAGAATGGGCAAGTACCGTGGCGGACTTATTGCCGAAGCTAAGAACAGGCGTGAACTGCCTTTCCGCCTGCTTGCCTTCAGAACTATCGGCTGGGATAAAGACGGACAAGAAAACGACATAGGCCTGGAAGGGGCATTCTCGCACGTTCTGGAAGGGCAGAAAGGGCAGCGCCTGGTACAGCTCATAGGCAAAGGGGTCTGGCGTCCGCTGAACGATGAAAACGAAATTGAACCGCGCGACGGAAACGACATCGTTACAACCATCGACATCAACATACAGGATGTGGCGGAAGATGCACTGATGCGTCAGCTGATCGCCAACGAGGCCGACCATGGCAGCGTTGTACTTATGGAAGTGGCAACCGGACACATCCTTGCCATTGCCAACCTCGGAAGGAATAAGGACGGCGTATACGAAGAGAAATACAATTATGCCATTGGCGAAAGCTCCGAACCGGGATCAACCTTTAAACTGGCCTCTCTGCTTGCAGCTCTCGACGACGGACTGCTTAGCCTGAGCGATACCGTGGATACGCAGGGCGGAGCTGTAAGATTTGCCAACCGCATCATGAAAGACTCACACCATGGCGGATACGGTAAAATCAGCGTTAGAAAAGCATTTGAGCTCTCGTCGAACGTAGGCATCTCGAAGGTAATACACAGGGCCTACCACGATAAGCCTCAGCAGTTTATCGACAAGCTTTACGCGATGCGCCTGAACCAGCCACTGGGACTTGAAATTCCCGGCGAAGGCAAACCCTCCATCAAAGATACCCACCACAAATACTGGTCGAAAGTCTCACTTCCGTGGATGTCGATCGGCTACGAAGTGGCAATCACTCCCCTGCAGACCCTGGCTTTCTACAACGCCATTGCCAACGGGGGTGTGATGGTAAAGCCACAGCTGGTCAAAGAGATACGGCATGCCGGAGAAACCATTCAGGTTATACAACCCGAAATACTGTCGACCTCCATCGTAAAGAACAAGGAGACCATTGTGCTGGCTCGCGAGCTGCTCGAGGGGGTGGTGGAACAGGGCACGGCAACTCATCTGAAAAACCCCTATTACAAAATAGCCGGAAAGACCGGTACAGCACAGATAGCCCAGAACAACGCCGGCTATAACAAAAGCAATTACAAGGCTTCGTTTGCAGGATATTTCCCGGCCGACAATCCGCGCTACTCCATGATTGTGGTAATAAACAATCCCCGGAAGGGCGTGTACTACGGCGGATCCATTGCCGGCCCGGTATTCAGGGAAGTTGCCGACAAGGTTTTTGCCACCCGGATTGAAGTTCCCGCATCCGCCGCCGATACCGTTCCGTGTATCTATCCCCTGCTGGCATCCGGAAGGGGCGATGAGCTGGAGATGCTGTTGCGTGAAATCAACGTAAGCTATCCGGGCAGCAGGAGTTTCGAATGGTTTACATACAAAAGCGGCGAACAGGGTCCGGAGGTAATACCCATTCCCCCTGCCGAGGACAAGGTTCCGGATGTTACGGGGATGGGAGCCCGCGATGCCGTGTATATGCTTGAATCGGCTGGGATAAAAGTAAAAATCAGCGGCAAAGGCAAGGTGAAGCGGCAGTCACTCCCTGCCGGTATCAAAGTCACTGCCGGAAGCCAGTGCATTATTGAGTTAGGTTAAAAAAAACGAAAAAAGGTGGTCAGGCTACAGGACATATTGTATAAATGCAGAATCAGGCGCACCACGGGCACTATGGAGCAGGAGATTGGCGAACTGGTATTCGACTCCCGCAAGGCCGGACCCGGAAAGCTGTTCGTGGCTATCCGCGGCACTGTCTCCGACGGCCATGCCTACATCCGCCAGGCAGCAGATGCCGGATGCCCCGTAGTAGTATGTGAAGAGATCCCGGAAGGAACGTTTGAAGAAGTTACGTTTGTGGAAGTTGCCGACAGCCATGAAGCACTGGCGATTATGGCCTCCAATTTTTACGGCAATCCTTCGGCTGAGCTGCGGCTCACAGGCATAACAGGCACCAACGGCAAAACCACAACCGCCACCCTTTTGCATCAGCTTTTTACGGGACTGGGATACAAAACCGGACTTATCTCAACGGTTAAAAACTGCATCCACCTGAAGCAGGTCCCTGCAACCCATACCACTCCCGATGCGGTTACCCTCAACCGATTGCTGCGTGAGATGGCAGATGCCGGCTGTTCATATTGCTTTATGGAGGTAAGCTCTCATGCAGTGGTACAGCACAGGGTTACCGGTCTCACCTTTGCCGGCGGGGTATTTACCAACCTCACCCACGACCATCTCGACTTCCACAAGACCTTCGATGCCTATCTGAAAGCCAAGAAGCAATTTTTTGATCACCTGCCTGCGGAAGCATTTGCACTGGTAAATGCCGATGACCGTAACGGACTGGTGATGGTTCAGAACTGCCGGGCCCGCATAAAGACTGCTGCCATAAAACGCCAGGCCGACTTCAGCTGCAGGATCCTCGAAAACCATTTCGACGGATTACAGCTCAGCATCAACGGACACGAGGTATGGTGCAGGCTGGTGGGAACCTTCAATGCATACAATCTGCTGAATATATATGCCACTGCCATTATGCTGGGGGCAGACCCTGAGGAAACCCTCACGGAGCTGAGCAGGCTGCAGGCTGTGGACGGCAGGTTTGAATACATAAAAGCTCCTTCGGGAACCATCGGAATTGTTGATTATGCACACACCCCCGATGCACTGCTGAATGTGATATCAACCATCAACGCCATACAGGCCGGAAACGGCAGACTAATAACTGTAGTTGGCGCCGGAGGCGACCGCGACCGCAGCAAGCGCCCGGTAATGGCAGCTATAGCAACCGAAAACAGCGGACTTACCATTCTCACCTCCGACAACCCCCGCACCGAAGATCCGGAAGAGATACTGAAAGAAATGAAAGCCGGGGTTTCCGCAGAGCGGATGAAAAACTGTCTGATAATCAGCAACCGCCGTGAGGCAATACGTACCGCCTGTGCCATGGCCGCAAAAGACGATATCGTACTTGTAGCCGGCAAAGGCCATGAAACCTATCAGGAGATCAACGGGGTAAAACACCACTTCGACGACCGGGAGGAATTACGTGAATGTTTTGGACTGGCAAAGGGAGTGTAACCATTAAATAAGGAAGAGTATGCTGTACTATTTGTTTGACTATCTGGAAAATGCCTTCGATTTCCCCGGTGCCGGAATGTTTCAGTATATATCGTTCAGGGCAGCACTGGCGGTTATCACCTCCCTGGTTATCTCTCTCCTTTTCGGGAAATCGCTGATCAACTACCTGAAGAAAAAACTTGTGGGCGAAATTGTCCGCGACCTGGGCCTTGACGGCCAGAAGCAGAAACAGGGAACCCCTACCATGGGTGGCCTTATCATCCTGGCAGCCATTGTAATCCCAACCCTGCTTTTTGCCAAGCTCAACAACATCTACATCATTCTTATCCTCATCACCACCGTTTGGCTCGGCTTCATCGGATTCCTCGACGACTACATCAAAGTATTCCGTAAGGATAAAAAAGGCCTTGCCGGGAAGTTTAAAATTCTGGGACAGGTTGTCATAGGCCTGATCGTGGGTTTCACTCTGTATTTTCATGAAGATGTGGTTATCCGTGAAAAAATCGTACAGACCAGCTCGCGCTCCGCAAGCGAATTAAGTGAATTTGAGCGCGTTGGCGATCATGACGGCAGGTTTTCGCGGCATTCCGCCAAATCAACCAAAACCACTATCCCGTTTTTCAAGAATAACGAGCTCGACTATGCCCTTCTGCTGAAGCCGTTTGGCAAAAAAGCAATGAAGCACGCCTGGATTATCTTCGTTCCCATAGTAATACTGATTATAACTGCCGTTTCGAACGGAGCAAATCTTACCGATGGCATCGACGGACTTGCGACGGGCACCTCTGCCATTATAGGAGCTACCCTTGGTATTTTGGCCTGGGTATCGGGCAACTTTGTATTTGCCGACTACCTCAACATTATGTATCTGCCCGATACGGGCGAACTCACCATATTCGTAAGTGCCTTCGTAGGCGCATGTACCGGATTTCTGTGGTACAACACTTTCCCTGCTCAGGTATTTATGGGCGATACCGGGTCGCTGGCATTGGGCGGGGTAATCGCCGTACTTGCCATTATGATCCGGAAAGAACTGCTGATTCCCATTCTGTGCGGCATCTTCCTGGCAGAAAACCTCTCGGTAATGCTGCAGGTAAGCTACTTCAAACGGACAAAACGAAAATACGGCGAAGGGCGCAGAATTTTTAAGATGTCGCCCCTGCACCACCATTATCAGGTGCTGGGATACGCAGAACCAAAGATAGTAATGCGGTTTTTCATCGTCGGCATAATGCTGGCCATTTTCACCATAGTAACCTTGAAAATCAGGTAAATAATATGAATACAAAACCCCATATCGTAGTACTCGGCGCCGGCGAAAGCGGCACAGGTGCTGCCCTGCTTGCAAAACGCAGGGGGATGGGAGTATTTGTATCCGACAGCAAACCCGTCAAACCCGTATACCGCACGTTACTGCAGCATGAAAATATTGATTTTGAAGAAGGCGGACATTCTGCCGGGCTGTTCGACCAGGCCACCGAGGTGGTTAAGAGTCCGGGCATTCCCGACACTGCCCCCATTGTGTTACAGGCTGTTAACGCCGGCATCCCTGTAATTTCGGAAATTGAATTTGCCGCACGCTTTACAGATGCACAAACCGTATGTGTAACCGGCAGCAACGGCAAAACCACCACAACCAGCCTGATCTGGCACATTATGCAGGGGGCGGGAATGGATGCAGGACTGGCAGGCAACGTTGGCAACAGTTTTGCCCGTATGGTGAGCGAGCAGCAGCACAGTCATTACGCGCTCGAACTGAGCAGTTTTCAGCTCGATGGCATGTACAGCTTCAAGGCCGGCATCGCCGTATTGCTCAACATCACCCCCGATCATCTCGACCGCTACGACTACCATTTGGAGAAGTATGCGGCTTCAAAGCTAAGAATCATTCAAAACCAAACACCTTCCGACAGTTTTATCTGGTGTGCCGACGACGAAGTATCGGCCCGGCTGACAGAGCAGATGGAACTGAAACAGCAGGTGTATCGCTACAGCCTCACCCAAAAAGGGCATGAAGGGGCCTGGATGGAAAATAACACGATAGTTTTCAACATTAAAGGAGAAACATTCACTATGTCGATCGAAGAACTGGCACTACAGGGAAAACACAACATCCACAATTCCATGGCCGCTGGCATAGCTACAAAGCTGCTGGGAATACGGAAGGAGACCATCAGGCAATGTCTTTCTGATTTTCAGAACATCGAACACCGCCTGGAGCACGTGGCCAACATCCATGGGATAGAATTTATCAACGACTCAAAGGCAACCAACATCAACTCGGCCTGGTGGGCGCTCGAAAGCCAGCAAAGACCGGTAATATGGATTGCCGGAGGGGTGGATAAGGGCAACGACTACACAAAGCTCTACGATGTGGTAAAGGAAAAGGTGAAAGCGCTGGTATGTCTGGGCACCGACAACCAGAAGCTGGTGGATGCCTTCACCGGCATCATCCCGGTGATTACCATTACAGGCTCGGCGCGCGATGCCGTGAATACGTCCTACTATCTTGCCGAAGACGGCGATGTGGTACTGCTGGCACCCGCCTGTGCAAGCTTCGACCTTTTCGAGAACTATGAAGACCGCGGCCGGCAGTTCAAAGCCGCTGTAAAGGAACTCTAATACGTAAAGCAGACGGAAAGCATGCGATCGATTCTGAAAAACATAAAGGGCGATAAGGTGATCTGGGCAGTGGTATTCCTGCTGTCGATCTTCTCGGTACTGGCTGTATACAGCTCTACCGGTACCCTGGCTTTCCGCTACCAGTCGGGGAATACGGAATACTACCTCATCAAGCACATGGGAATCCTGCTGCTTGGCTTCGTTCTGATGTATCTCGCTCATCTGGTGAAGTATAAATATTACGCCCGTATATCCCAGCTGGCAATCTATATTTCGGTGCCGCTGCTGGCTTTTACCTTGTTCTTCGGCACCAACCTCAACGAAGCCAGCCGCTGGTACACCCTGCCGCTGATCAACCTAACCTTCCAGCCTTCCGATTTTGCCAAGCTTGCGCTTATCATATTTGTCGCCAGGCTTCTGGCCCGCAAACAGGATGAGATTGAAGACTTCCGCAAAGGATTCGTTTCCATAATAATACCGGTAGTACTTATTACCGGCCTTATTCTGCCTGCCAACCTTTCCACCGCAGCCCTGATTTTTACCACCTGCCTGGTACTGATGTTTGTTGGCCGGATAAAATTCGTCTATATCTTCTCTCTGGTAGGGATAGGGCTTGCAGGTTTGTTCATTATGATCGTTGTTCTGGCCAACACCCCAAAACTCGGCGGCCGTATCGGAACCTGGCAAAACCGCATCGAAGACTTCAGAAGCGGTGACAGCGAAAGCAATTACCAGGTGGAACAGGCCAAAATAGCCATCGCTTACGGAGGTATTACGGGACGCATGCCGGGCAACTCCACCCAAAAGAACTTTCTGCCTCACCCCTATTCCGATTTCATCTTTGCCATTATCATTGAGGAATACGGACTTATTGGCGGCACACTTGTGGTATTGCTCTATCTCGTTTTGTTGTTCCGGGCCATTAAAATTGTAATCCGAAGCCCGCGCAACTTCGCGGCCTTCCTCACATTCGGAGTGGCGTTCAGCCTGGTGTTCCAGGCGATGGTGAATATGATGGTGGCAGTAAACCTGCTTCCGGTTACAGGACAAACTCTGCCGCTGGTAAGTATGGGAGGCACTTCCATCTGGTTTACCAGCATTTCGATAGGAATTATCCTCAGTGTAAGCCGCGAAATTGAAGAATCGGAAGCCGCGGAAGACAGTAAAAAAGATAAACAACCAAAACAAACCGAACATGTCGTTGCCTGAAACAAGGATCATCATCAGCGGAGGAGGTACCGGGGGACACGTATTCCCGGCCATCGCCATTGCCGGTGCACTGCGGAGTAAGGATCCGGGTGTCAATATACTGTTTGTTGGTGCTCAGGGCCGTATGGAAATGGAAAAAGTTCCTGCAGCCGGGTATCCCATCGAAGGACTTTGGATCAGCGGCTTACAAAGACGGCTGAGCTGCGAGAACCTATTGTTCCCCTTTAAGCTGATTCACAGCAGTATACGAGCACGAAAAATCATCAGGCGATTCAAACCCCAGGTGGTGGTAGGTGTCGGCGGATATGCCAGCGGCCCTACCGTTAAGGCAGCCGCAGCTATGGGAATTCCAACCCTTGTACAGGAACAGAACTCCTACCCCGGCATAACCAACAAAATGCTGGCCCGTAAAGCCAGAAAGATTTGTGTTGCCTACCCCGGCATGGAGCGCTACTTCCCGGCAAAAAAACTGGTGCTGACCGGCAATCCGGTGCGTCCTGAAATTGTTCACGCCATGGCCAAACGGCGCGAAGCCCTTGAATTTTTCGGTCTCGACGAAAGCAAACCGGTAATTCTGGCTGTCGGCGGAAGCCTGGGAGCCCTCACCATCAACAGGAGCCTGCACAGCGGACTAAAAACCATTGCCGATGCAGGGATACAGCTGATATGGCAAACCGGCAAATCGTATTCCGGGCAGGCGGAGTCGGCGGTACTCCCGTTTACCGGAGCGGGCATACGGCAGTTCCCGTTTATCACCCGCATGGATCTGGCATATGCCGCTTCGGATGTGGTGATATCGCGTGCCGGTGCGCTGGCCATATCGGAGTTGTGTGTTACCGGCCGCCCGTCGGTACTGGTGCCCTCGCCCAATGTTGCCGAAGACCACCAGACACGAAACGCCATGGCACTGGTAAACGAAGGTGCTGCACTTATGGTGAAAGACTCAGAAGCAGAACACAAACTTGTAAATACAGCCATTGAGCTGGCAGGCAACGGTCAGCTTCGCAAAAACCTGTCGGAACAAATCCTGAAGCTGGGACGCGAAAATGCAGCTGCCGATATTGCCTCGCTAATTTTGGAATGTATTAAAAGATAAACATACGAATGACCGTGAAAACTGAAAATCTTAACAAAGTTTACTTCCTGGGCATAGGCGGGATAGGTATGAGCGCACTGGCTCGTTACCTGCTTGCTGCCGGTGCCGGGGTACACGGTTACGACAAAACGCCCACCACCCTTACCCGGGAACTGGAAGCGGAAGGAATGCACATTCATTACGACGACCGCCCCGAACTGATCCCCGCCGATGCTGATCTTATCATTTATACCCCTGCCGTCCCGCGCGAACTGAACGAATACACAAAAGCCCTGAACAGCGGCATTCCCATGGTTAAACGTTCCGAATTCCTCGGCGCCGTTACCAATGCCCGGAACACCCTGGCCGTTGCCGGCACGCACGGAAAAACAACGGTAAGCACCATGCTGGCACATATACTCTATACATCGCCGGCCGGATGTACGGCTTTCCTTGGCGGGATATCCAAAAACCATAACACCAACCTGCTGCTTAAACCCGAAAGCACGTTCATGGTTGCAGAAGCGGATGAATTCGACCGTTCGTTCCTGAGGCTGCATCCGGCCGGTGCCGTTATCACTTCCGTAGATGCCGACCACCTCGACATTTACCAAACCCATGAAGCGCTTCTGGAATCGTTCAACACCTTTGCCGGAGGAATACGGGAAAACGGATTCCTGGTCTGCAAAAAAGGATTGAACCTGACACCCGCCACCAATGCCGGCTTAAGCATATATACCTATGCCCTGGAGGGCGAAGCAGACTTTTGCACCGAAGGCCTGAAACTGGAAAACGGACAATACACCTTCAACCTGCAGGTACCGGGAGGCCGGATTGAAGGCTTCCGTCCGGGACTGCCCGGACTTTTCAACGCGGAGAATGCGGTAGCTGCCGCTTCCGTGGCCTGGCTGGCAGGTGTGCAGCCCGACGATATCCGCAGTGGCATCGCCTCATTTTCCGGAGTAAAACGCAGGTTCGACCACCGGGTGGTGAAACCAGACATGCTTTACATCGACGACTACGCACATCATCCCGAAGAGCTCAGGGCATGCATAGGTTCGGTGAAGGCACTCTACCCGGGCAGGCATATCACCGGGATATTTCAACCGCATCTTTACTCCCGTACGCGCGATTTCGCCGATGGCTTTGCCGAAAGCCTTTCGCTGCTCGACCGGGTGATACTGCTCGACATCTACCCCGCCCGCGAACTGCCCGTTCCAGGTGTAAACTCAGCCATGCTGCTGGAAAAAATTACCGTACCCGACAGGCAAGTGGTGCAGCGCGACGAGGTGATTCCGATGATGGAAAAACTGGATACCGACATCATACTCACACTGGGTGCCGGCGACATCGACCAGCTGGTTGAGCCGCTCACCATCGCATTGAACAACAAAAACAAAAGGCCATGAGAAAGATACTAAATATTCTTCTGTGGGCTGTGCTGGTTACCGGTGCAACAAGCCTTTTCGTTTTTGCCAATGAAAAACAGAAAACGGTTGTATGTCCCGAATTTCAGATCAACATTCAGCACGGCGATGCGCACCGTCTGATTTCGGAACAGTACATCAGAGACCGGATTACCGACGCCGGGTACCGTATCCGCAAACAGAAGCTGTCGGATATACGGGCGGCAGAAATCCAGCAGCTGCTGAACGACGATCCCTTTATCCGTAATGCCAGCCTCACTATCGGTGTTGAAGGCACCGTAAAAGCAAACATCGAACAACGCCAGCCCCTGGTGAGGGTAATCCCGCAAACGGGCGAATCCTTCTACATCGATATGGAAGGAAATACCATGCCCCTGAGTACGGAATTCCCGGCAAGGGTCATGATCGCCAGCGGGCGCATTCCGGCACTGAAGCAGCATGGCCCTGCATTACAGCATCAAGCCCTTGCAAATATCTATGTTACGGCTTTGGCTGTAAAAGCCGACGCATTCACAACGGCCCTGACCGAACAAATATATATTGATGAAAGCGGGGAAATTCAGCTCGTTCCGAAAATTGGCAACCACATCATTATACTGGGCGATACCAGCGGCGTGAAAGAAAAACTCGGAAAACTCAGAATATTTTACCGTCAGGGGATTAAAAACGACGCGTGGAAAAATTACGGGCTTGTAAACCTTCGTTTCCGCGACCAGATTGTATGTACAAAAACAAGTTAAAATAGTATGGAACCATCCGAAATTATTGTTGGCCTGGATATAGGCACTACAAAAATAGCTGCCATCGTTGGACGGCGTAACGAAAACGGGAAGATCGAGATCCTCGGCTTCGGCCGTACCGATTCCATTGGGGTGAAACGGGGAGTTGTAGCCAACATCGACGACACGGTACAAAGCATTGTAGCTGCCGTAAAAGATGCCGAAAACCGCTCCGAAACAAATATCGCAACCGTAAGCGTGGGCATTGCCGGACAGCACATCAAAAGCATTCAGTACCGCGGGTCCATCATACGTCCCAATGCAGAAGTGGAAATCAGCCAGGCCGACATCGACGGGCTTACCGAAAACATGTTCAAGCTGGCCATGAATCCCGGCGAGGAAATTATTGATGTGATACCGCAGGAATACTCGGTCGACGGCGAAACCGGGATACGACAGCCCAAGGGTATGCTGGGACACCAGCTGGAAGCCAACTTCCACATCATCACCGGCCAGACCATGGCTGCCAAGAACATCTTCAAGTGCGTGCGCAAAGCCAGCCTGCAGGTAGATTCCCTGCTGCTCGAACCCCTGGCTTCGGCTGAGGCGGTGCTAAGCGATGAAGAAAAAGAAGCCGGGGTGGTACTGGTCGATATTGGTGGCGGAACCACCGACATCGCCATCTTCCAGGACGGTATCATACGGCATACGGCAGTAATCCCGTTCGGAGGCGACATCATCACCGAAGACATCAAGGAAGGCTGCACCATCATTAAAAAGCACGCCGAAGACCTGAAGGTGAAATTCGGCTCTGCCCTGGCCAGTGAAAACCGCGACGAAGAGGTGGTTGCCATCCCCGGACTGAGAGGACGGCCACCCAAGGAGATTACCCTGCGCAACCTGGCCAGTATCATCCAGGCACGGATGGAAGAAATCATAGAACACATCTATTTCGAGATAAAAAATTCGGGATATGAAAAGAAACTGATTGCCGGAATCGTGCTCACCGGAGGCGGAGCCCAGCTGAAACACATCTCTCAGCTGTGCGAATTCATTACCGGTATGGACACCCGCATCGGTTATCCCAACGAACACCTGGCACCCGGCGTACCCGAAGAAATGGCCAGCCCCATGTATGCAACCGGTATCGGCCTCGTAATCATCGGATTGCAACGTCTTGAAAAAGAAACATCAAAAACGGAAAAGCAGAGTGTAAAAACCAAAAAACCTGCCCGCGGATCCTTCCTCGATGTGATCCGGAAATTCTTTGAGGAGGACGGAAATACCTGAGATATTAACAGTGTAACTGTTGATAAAATCAGCATTTTCCATATACTCTAACACTTAATATTCACTTAATTTAGGAGATCCAAACCATGCCAGATATGCTCAAATTCGATTTGCCGAAAAATCAATCATCTATCATCAAAGTTATCGGAGTTGGAGGAGGCGGCAGCAATGCCGTTACCCATATGTTCAAGCAGGGTATTCGGGGAGTAGACTTTATGATCTGCAATACCGATTGCCAGGCGCTCGACACTTCCCCGGTACCTCTCAAAATACAGCTGGGAACCAAAGGACTCGGAGCCGGCTCTATCCCTCAGGTAGGAAAGGAAGCCGCCCACGAGAACATTGAGGATATCCGGAAGATTCTGGAAACCAACACCAAGATGGTATTTATCACCGCCGGTATGGGTGGTGGAACCGGAACAGGTGCAGCACCCGTTATTGCTGCCCTTGCAAGGGAACTTGGTATACTTACGGTGGGTATCGTTACCATCCCCTTTTCGTTTGAAGGTCGCAAGCGTGCTCAGCAGGCGATGGCCGGCGTTGAAGAACTTCGCAAGTCGGTTGATACTCTGCTTATTATATGCAACGACAAACTCCGCGAACTCGAAGGCGACCTCAAACTATCGGAAGCATTCAGCAAAGCCGATAATATTCTGACCGTTGCCGCCCGCGGTATTGCCGAAATAATCACCGTTACTGGTTACATCAACGTTGACTTTGAAGATGTTAAGACCGTAATGAAAGAGAGTGGCAAA
Source organism: Bacteroidales bacterium UBA6248 (assembly GCA_002441345.1). Classification (GTDB taxonomy): domain Bacteria; phylum Bacteroidota; class Bacteroidia; order Bacteroidales; family Lentimicrobiaceae; genus Lentimicrobium. The sequence goes on along the minus strand of DJVU01000067.1, from coordinate 9,281 downwards.
GCCATTATGGGTTCCGGAGTTGCCGAAGGCGAAAACCGATCACTGGAAGCGGTACAAATGGCCATGACTTCTCCCCTGCTCGACGATGCCAACATTCGGGGCGCCAGCAATATACTGCTTTACATCGCCTCAGGTAGCGAAGAGATTACCCTCGACGAGGTAATGGAGATTACCGACTACATACAGCACGAAGCAGGCTCAAGTGCCGACATCATATGGGGCAACGGAACCGATGAGTCGCTTGGCAATAAGATCAGCATCACACTGATTGCCACAGGATTCGACTCAAAAAACAAGCAACAGAAAGATGCCGACCGCGGAAGCGTAATTGTTTACCCCCTCGATCAGGAGATGCCTTCCGCAAAGGCTCCTGCCGCCGATGCCGTTAAAGCACCCCCGGCACAGCTCGAAGAGATTACCCTCATCAACAAAAAAACCGATCCGGAACCCGCACCCGAACCTGTGCCGGCACCCCAGAACAAACCTGCCGAAAGCAACATCCGGACCGAGCCACAGCGTACCTTTACCTTCGAAATCAATACAAAAACATCCGGGGAAGACAAACCCGCCACTCCTGAAAAACAACCGGAAACCTTTGTAGCCGCCCCTGCAAAACCGGCTCGCGAAAAGGAACCCGGATTCGATTTTTTGCGTTCTTTCCGCAACGATCAGCCCGAGAATACCGAAGATGAGGAAGCGGTAAAACGCCAGGAAGAACTTGCCAATGCCCGGTATGCCAGGCTGAAGGAGATAAGCATTAAAATAACATCCCCGGAAGGACTTGCAGAAATGGAACATCAGCCCGCCTATCTGCGCCGGAACGTCGAACTTCGTGAAACCCCGGCATCGGAGTCATCCGAAGTATCGCGCTACACTCTTTTCAAAACCGATAACAATCCGGTTGAAATACGGCAAAACAATTCGTTTCTTCACGATAACGTTGACTAGTCATGCGTCTGACCGATCAAATAAACAACGATATTAAAAAGGCGATGCTTGCCCGTGAAAAAGAGAAGCTGGAAGCGCTGCGCGCTGTGAAGTCGGCACTTCTGCTCGAAATGACCAGCGAAGGAGGCGGCGGAGTTACCGAAGAAAAGGAGATCCGCATTCTGCAGAAACTGGTGAAGCAACGCCGCGAAACGGCCGCCATCTATGAGGGACAAAACCGCAAAGATCTGGCCGACACCGAGAACTTCCAGGCCGATGTAATCTCTGCTTACCTGCCTCAGCAGCTGGGAGCTGAAGAGCTGAAACTGCTTATACAGACAGTCATCGCTGAAACGGGCGCAACGGGCATCAAAGACATGGGCAAGGTAATGGCGGAAGCTTCCGCACGCCTTGCCGGCAAAGCCGACAATAAGACCATTGCCGCACTGGTAAAGGAACTGTTGAACCCGTAAAAACTAACCCAACCCGGATACGGCCGGCATCCCGAAATGCCGGCCTTTTTTTTTCATGCATCGTTTCTCGCCACAAATACCCAGAGCACCCGAAGTTTTTTGGATAACTTATATGCTGCCAGTTCCTGGTTCCAGCATGAATTTGCATTCTTACCTCCTACCTACTACCTTAACCTCAACCTTAACCTTATCTTCCCCTTCCCAACAATGCCCTAAATCCAAAATCCGGAATCCAAAATCCGCCTTCCCCTTGTCCCCCCGTCTCCTTGTCCCCTTGTCAGAGGCTTTGAAAACCAATGCTCCAATCAAATTCCTACCTCCTACTTCCTACCTCAACCTCAACCTCAACCTCATCCTCAACCTTAACCTCAACCTCATCCTCAACCTTAACCTCAACCTCAACCTCAACCTTAACCTCAATCAACAAAAAAGCCACCCGTACCGGATGGCTCTTGAAATACTATGTGCCGGTTGATTAAGCGCCCAGCATAAACCGTTTGAATGTGGTAACGGTGAGGTCTTTATTGATTTTCTTAAGGTATTCGCCAACAGTAAGTTTGCTGTCGCGTACGAATTCCTGGTTGAGAAGGGTATTTTCCTTGTAGAACTTATTGAGTTTGCCAACGGCAATTTTCTCCAGCATTTCTTCGGGTTTTCCTTCGAGGCGGGCCTGTTCCTTACCAATTTCAAGTTCGCGGTTGATGGTTTCGGCGGGAACGTCGTCCTTATCAACGGCTACGGGAGCCATGGCAGCGATTTGCATAGCCACTTCGTGACCAGCCTGATCGATGGTTTCACCTTCTGTTGTATTGAAGCCGAGGACGGTAGCCAGGCGGTTGCCGGGGTGGTTGTATGCGAAAACGCGGGCTGCACGGATAACTTCGAAGTGAGCGAGTTCCATTTTTTCGCCGGTTTTTCCAACCATTTCGGTAATATTCTCTTCTACGTTGCGGCCGTTGATATCGAGAGCTTTAAACTCTTCAATGCCTGAGGGCTGCAATTCAATGGCTTTTGCCATCAGGGTGTTTGAGAAATTAACGAACTCGTCGTTCTTGGCTACGAAATCGGTTTCGCAGTTGAGCATAAAGATGGCGGCATAGTCTTTTGCCTCATTGGTGCGGGCGAGGACAATACCTTCGTTTGCATCTTTATCGGCGCGTTTGGTTGCCAGTTTCTGGCCTTTTTTGCGCAGGTAGTCGATTGCTTTTTCGAAGTCTCCGTCGTTCTCCTGAAGGGCCTTTTTACAGTCCATCATACCGGCGCCGGTCATCTGGCGCAGTTTGTTAACGTCGGCAGCTGTTATATTTACCATTTGTAGTATCGGTTATTAGTTGAACAAATTATTTGCGGGGAGCGGGTTTACGGCCCAGGGGCTTGCGGGTTCCGGGCTTGCGGCCGGGAGTTTCCTCGTCGCCTGCAGCAGGTTTGGCACGCAGACGCTGTGTTCCGCCAACGGCATCGTCATCTTCGTCCTCGTCGAGGTCGAAATCACGATCCATACCGGAAGCCAGAGCTTCTTCACGCTCATCATCGCGCTTATCGCGGTCGATTTTACGTTCCATAAGGCCTTCTTCGATAGCCTGTACCATTTTACCTATGATCAGTGAAATGGATTTGGAGGCGTCGTCGTTGGCCGGGATGGGGAAGTCAACAAGATTGGGATCCGAGTTGGTATCAACAATCGCGAATGTAGGGATGTTGAGTTTGCGTGCTTCGGCGATGGCGATGTGTTCTTTCACGATATCCACCACGAAAAGGGCAGCAGGAAGACGGCTGAGGTCGGCGATGGAACCGAGGTTCTTCTCGAGTTTGGCACGTTCACGGGCAATTTGCAGGCGTTCGCGCTTCGAAATATTCTCGAAGCTGGGGCTGGTCATCAGCTTATCGATCGACGACATCTTGCGGACGGCTTTGCGGATGGTAGCGAAATTGGTGAGCATACCACCGGGCCAGCGCTCGGTAACGTAAGGCATTCCGGCCGGTTTCACCTGCTCGGCTACGATTTCCTTTGCCTGCTTTTTGGTTGCAACGAAAAGCACTTTCTTTCCCGACTTGGTGATCTGCTTCATTGCTGCAGCAGCTTCGTCGATTTTTGCTATGGTTTTGTAAAGGTCGATGATGTGGATACCGTTACGCTCCATAAAAATATAAGGAGCCATATTGGGATTCCATTTGCGTTTGAGGTGCCCGAAGTGTGAACCGGCATCCAGCAATTCTTCAAAAGTTGTTCTTGCCATTAATTTTNNGCCGTAAGGGTCAGAGGTCCCGGCAATTTAGATACTAAACACCATATTCGGTTAGCGCTTGCTGAACTGGAATTTTTTACGGGCTTTCTTCTGTCCCGGTTTTTTACGCTCAACCATGCGGGGATCCCTGCGCATAAGACCTTTAGCCTTGAGCGGGGGACGCAGCTCGGGGTTGAGTTCAACGAGAGCTTTTGAAATGGCAAGGCGGAGGGCTTCAGCCTGTCCGTTGATACCGCCACCGTCGAGATTGGCCTGGATATCGTATTTGCCAATTGCGTCGGCAACTGAGAGTGACTGGGTAACTACATACTGAAGGGTTCCTGTGGGGAAATATTCCTTGTAATCCCTTCCGTTGATTGTAATCGAACCATTACCTTCTTTCAGATATACTCGTGCTATGGCAGTTTTACGCCTGCCAGAGGTATTGATCACTTCCATGGTTATTTGATTGAATTAAGGTTAATCAATTGGGGTTGCTGAGCCTGATGCGGATGATCGGGTCCAACATACACCTTAAGGTTACGATAGATGGCATCGCCAAGCTTGTTGCTGGGAAGCATACCCCTGACAGCATGTTCAATCACACGCTCGGGAAATTTCTGCATCATCTCCCAGGGCGTGGTAAAACGCTGTCCGCCCGGGTAACCGGTATGACGAACATAAACCTTATCCGTGAGTTTTTTGCCCGTGAGCCTGATCTTCTCTGCGTTAATAACGATAACATAGTCGCCGCAATCCAGGTTGGGGGTGAAATTGGTTTTGTACTTACCCCTCAGAATATTGGCAACTTTGCTCGCAAAACGGCCCAGGGTCTGGCCTTCCGCGTCAACCAACACCCAATTCTTCTGAATGTTCTCGGGCGTGGCCGACAAAGTTTTATAACTTAATGTGTTCATTTGTTTGTTGAATTATTGATGAAAGACAATAAAACAAGCCGCAAAAGTAACCTATCACGGGCATGAGATTCAGCTACTTACGACTAACTCCCTGACAGGCAGTGCTTCTTCCGCTTCTGGTTACGGCCATTGTCGGATACACTTTACCTTCAAAAAGGGGTGCAAAGGTAGGAGAAAATTTTCTTTTAACAAATTTATTAACAGAATTTTATTGCATCCGGATGCTGAAATTGGGTAATTCGTTATCTGATGTGCCGGAGCTAAAGATGTACCTGGTAATTTGTAAAGTACTTACAAAATAGTTTCACAGAGATGCACAGAGATGCACAGAGATTCACAGAGGGTTGTATTTTTCTCTGTGTTACTCCGTGATACCTCGGTGAGCTCTGTGTAATTGTTTATTATACAAGGATCCAATGAGTCACATTTTGAGGGATAAACCTTTAACCCGTACGGATAATTTTTTTCTGATAAATATTTGGTTATTAATGACCTGATAGTAATACCGATGTGAAAAAACCTGCACATTATTTAACGAATAATCCCTGAAATTACGTGTCTTCCTCCACAGCGGAGCATCCGCATCTCCGCATCCCCACCCCGCGCCAGTAAGAAAAGTTATCCGGATTGCCTATATGTCGCCAGATCTGAGTACCAGGCATGATTTGCAGTCTTACTTCCTACTTCCTACCTCTACCTCTACCTCCTACCTCAATCTTATCCTCAACCTCAACCTCAACCTCATTTCCCCTACCCAACGATGCCCCTAAATCCAAAATCCGCAATCCGCAATCCAAAATCCGCATTCCCCTTGTCCCCCCGTCTCCTTGTCACCTTGTCTGTTACTATAAGAAACCAATGCTCCAATCAAATTCCTACTTCCTACTTCTTACTTCTTATCTCAACCTAAGCCTTAGCCTCAGCCTTAGCCTCAGCCTCAGCCTCAACCTCAACCTCAACCTCAGCCTCAACCAAAAGCCAATCCTCCCCTTAAAATAAAGAGGAGAATTGACCATTAAGCTTATTGCACCTTTTGCAGCATATGAAGAAACTCCTCCATATGCAGCTGAGAATAATTCAGAATTAGGGCAATCAGGGGTACAAACAGGAGTACCCCGATCAGCAGACCCTTGCCCAGGGACGCATATCCGTCTTGTTTCAGCAGCACATACAGCAGGCGGATCAGGGTCAGCGTGATGAGGATGTGGGTTACCTGTGCAATCATATTGACAGCATCCCACGACATCACAAACAATCCCATGGTTCCATAATAATATAAAGGCAGCAGAGGAATTGCAAGAAATAAGGACTTCTTTGAAATCTGAAAGCAGGTAAAACAAATAAGGTATGCAATAATTGCAACTGAACAGGCATTGAAAACCAGCCAGTCAACCAAACCGAATTTTGCAACCGATAAAAAGAAGTAAGCACTGTTTAATAATGCCAGCAGCATTAATACGGCCAGTAGATAATCGGCAAACCGACTCTTGATTGTTAAACTCATGACTTAAAAAATTTGTAATTCACAAATGGAACCGGCATTTTATCCATTAGGCAAAACCCGGTTCAGTTTATTTCAGATCAATACCTGCCCTTTTCGGATAGCAGTATCGAAATATTGATCAGTAACCTGAAAAACAGATAGGTTAACGAAACTTAAATTACAAATTTCAGTACGGTGGTCATAATGTGGGATTGTATTCCGGAAATGCAAAATTAATTGGTTTTAACCAATTATGAAAAATGATTTTGAGGTAAAATCATCTTTTCTCTCCACATCTTTATATATATATCATTACCGGCAAATTTATTATCCTAAAAAACGTCAGCCGGATGATCCATTGTCAAAAGGATCTCGTTGGACATATATCTATCCAAAGTCTTTTGTATAAAGGATTCTGTTTTTAAAAGAATGGTTCCGCTTCTCCCTCGCACGAAAGCCTGAAATCCGGACCGGTCAGCCAGGTGCGGAAGAGTTCACCGAAGGTAAATCCGCATTCTGCATTCATTTTCATAGGTTTCTTTCTGTACTTTTTTCTTGATAAAAAAGTACCAAAAAATCACGGCTGCGTAAAAAAGGCTAAAACCCGGCGAGCATTTTGGCAGGAAGAATCAAGGTTGTTACGGCAGAGCTCTGCTGCAAACCGATGTACAAAAATCACCCGAGCTCTGCCAACCCTTATCGCGTGTGCTTCTTCTTTATTTGTTCGCTGCCGGGTTTCTTAACGCCTTTTTTACGATGCCGGTCCTCTGCCTTCGCTGGAGCGATACGCCATTGGCAAAATTCCATTCACGTAGTTGGAGTGGAATTCGCCAGGTGGAAACTTGGGTTGGTTTATTCAAAGCCCTGATCACAAATTATATAC
>DJVU01000067.1:0-2346 GCA_002441345.1 Bacteroidales bacterium UBA6248 | reverse complement strand
CCTTGTCGCCTTGTCTGATGCTTTGAAAAGCGATGCTACCGGCATCACCCGTCCCTCGTCCCTTTTTCGCGTCCCCCGTCCCCTGACACATATGAAAAGCCCAAACTCCCAATGAATCAGGGTGCGCCTTAGCAGGCATCTCCTTGTCCCCCCGTCTCCTTGTCACCTTGTCTGTTACTATAAGAAACCAATGTTCCAATCAAATTCCTACTTCCTACTTCTTACTTCTTACTTCACCCTCAACCTCAACCTCAACCTCATTTCCCCTACCCAACAATGCCCCAAAATCCAAAATCCGCAATCCGCAATCCGCACTCCGCAATCCAAAATCCGCTAACTTTGCAGCAGATTCATTCCGTGTATGTCAATCAAGGTTAGCAATATCACCAAAAGGTACGGGGCGCAGCTGGCGCTCGACAACGTTTCATTTACCATTAATCCGGGGGAGGTGGTCGGACTCCTCGGCCCGAACGGTGCAGGGAAGTCGACAATGATGAAGATCATCACCTGCTTTATTCCGCCATCGGCCGGAGATGTCAGCGTATACGGATACGATATACGGGAGCAATCGCTCGAAGTGAGACGTAAAGTGGGGTATCTGCCCGAGAACAATCCCCTCTATACCGAGATGTACATCCGCGAATACCTTGAATTTGTCGCGGGCATTCATCAGCTCGGGAAAAATACGGCCAAACGGGTTGAGGAGATGATGGAGATAACGGGACTTATGCCCGAACGAAAAAAGAAAATCGGAGCATTGTCGAAAGGATACCGGCAGCGCGTGGGACTTGCACAGGCGCTGATTCACGATCCCGATGTGCTGATTCTCGATGAGCCCACTTCCGGACTCGATCCCAACCAGCTGGCAGAGATACGCAACCTGATCACCCGCATAGGTACGGAGAAAACCGTGATGCTCTCCACCCACATCATGCAGGAAGTGGAAGCCATGTGCAGCCGGGCCATCATCATCAACCACGGTAAAATCGTGGCCGACGACTCCACCGGAAGCCTGCTGAGCAGTCCCAACAGAAACGAACAGGTGCTGGTTGAATTCGACGGGGAAGTTGAAGCCGGACTCCTGCGCAGGGTAAAAGGGGTGCTGGATGTTAAAAATATCTCCGGCAACACCTGGCTGGTTGAATCCCCCGAAAACCAGGACGTACGTTCCGAAATTTTCCGCTTTGCCGTCACCCGGAACCGCGCAGTACTCTCTATGCAAAAGCAGGCCAATAAGCTGGAAGACGTTTTCCAGAAACTGACAAAAAAATAGGATCCCAGGAGCACTGGAGGCATTCCGAATCTCCCCGCCATTGCCGGGATTCAGCACCCTTACCCCGCGCAAAGACGCAAAGACGCGAAGTTTTTTTTGAATTACTGAATCGTTGCCAATTCTGAGTGCCAGGCATGATTTGTAGTCTTACTTCCTATTTCTTACTTCTTACTTCATATCTCAACCTCAGCCTCAACCTCAGCCTCAACCTTAACCTCAACCTTAACCTCAACCTCAGCCTCACCCTTATCTTCCCCATCACATACAATGCCTCTAAATCCAAAATCCGCATTCCGCAATCCGCCTTCCCCTTGTTCCCGGAGCATCCCTGATCGAAACCCATCGTCCGGCATTACGGATTGAAATTGATTTATCTATTCAGACAAATAAAGATTCGACCCCGTCAGGGGTCGGGGATATCGTTGTGTTGTTTCTAATAAGATCCGACCCCTGACGGGTCGGGTTCCAGGTTTACTTGTCACCATGTCTGCTGCCTTGAAAAAATCCGCGCAAAGACGCAAAGACTGCAAAACTTTTTGGATTACCGAACCGTTGCCAATTCTCAGTACGAGGCATGATTTGCAGTCTTACTTCCTACTTCCTACTTCCTACCTCTGCCTCAACCTCAACCTCAACCTTAACCTCAACCTTAACCTCAACCTCATCCTCACCCTCATCCCATCCCCAACTTAATTTTTCGTTAAAAATTGCTAAAACCCGGTCAAAGTATTCCTGTTTTCATATTTCTTTGCATTGCAGTTACCGGACATTAACCGGAATGCTATTTATTTGATTATTAGTTTTTTTCCACTCAACTTTCTGTTTTACGATGAAGAAACGCGACGCTTATCTAACGCTGCCTGCCATGGTTGTGCCGGATGTTTCCGAATTTTGCCGCCGTAATACCCCATTTTCTGCCATACAGCGCAGTATCCTTTTTGTATTTCTTGTCTTCCTGTCGGCAAACCGACTGCAGGCTCAGATCGACATCAAACCGTCGATGATTACGGAAGATCATACCGCCGAAGGGTTTATGGTTACCCTGCCTGACGGCAGCATCCGCCACTTTTTCC
>DJVU01000036.1 GCA_002441345.1 Bacteroidales bacterium UBA6248 | reverse complement strand
AAGAATATGGTGGTGCTGGCTCCGACAGGGGTAGCAGCCGTTAATGCGGGCGGGCAGACCATTCACTCGTTTTTTAACATCAAGCCGAGTGTGTATGTCCCGGGAGATAAGCGCCTGCGCACATGGGTGCCTCCCGACGATCCGGATAAAAGCGTCATTAACGATCATTTTCGCTACAATCGCGATAAGCTTGAGATCATTCGCGGCCTTGAGCTGCTGGTGATCGATGAAATCTCCATGGTTCGCTGCGATCTTCTGGATGTTGTTGACCGCCTGCTCCGGGTGTTCCGGCGACGTGAATCTTCTCCCTTCGGAGGCGTTCAGGTTGTCCTGATTGGAGATACTTTCCAGCTTCCGCCTATTGTAAATCAGGAGGACTGGAGCATACTCGGGAATTTCTACCAAAGTCCGTTTTTCTTCAGCTCCAGGATAATGCAGGCCTCGAAACCGGTTTATATTGAGTTGAAAAAAGTCTACCGACAGAAAGACAATGATTTTATCGGGCTGCTGAACCGTGTAAGGGTTAACCGCCTGGAAGCCGGTGACCTTAGTCTGCTGAATTCCAGGTATCTGCATGGTTTTTCGCCCGATCACGAAGAGGATTATATCATCCTGGCAACGCACAATCGTATGGTTGAAGAAACCAACGAACGCAGACTCAGAGAAATAGACGAACCCCTGTTCCGGTTTGAAGCTGTCGTAGAAGGAGTGTTTCCCGAAAACAGCTACCCTGCCGATAACATCCTGAAACTGAAAAAGGATGCACAGGTTATGTTTCTGCGAAACGATCGTAACAAACGCTACTATAACGGTAAAATCGGACACATCCTGGATATTTCGGAGAATGGCCTCTTTGTTGAGCTGCCGGAGGGCGATATTATTGAAGTGGAACAGGAAGAGTGGGCAAATATCCGCTATTCCTGGGACAGCCGGGAGAATAAGGTTGTGGAGGAAACCATAGGAACTTTCGTACAATATCCACTAAAACTGGCCTGGGCAATCACCGTGCACAAAAGTCAGGGACTGACATTCGAGAAAATTATTGCCGACCTTGAAGAAGCGTTTGCTCCCGGACAGGTTTATGTTGCACTCAGCCGCTGTACATCGTTTTCCGGACTTTTGCTGAAAACCCCTCTGAATGCACGCTCCATAATGACAGATTCTGCTGTTCTGGAATTTGCAGGCAACGAAACTCCCCAAACATTGCTTCTGAACGAACTGGAGTCAGGTAAGACAACAAATTATCTTAGAAGGGCGTTAAATGCTTATCTGTCAAGAGAATACCAAAAGTCTGCCGAGATGGTGCGAAAGGCTGTCGGGAACGAACAGGGTGAATCAACACGGCGCACCCTGTTATTAGCTGAACTGGCAGCCCGGAGAATTATGCGGCAGGCAGAAACATTGTTGCTGATGCCGCTACCCGAAACGGCTGCGGAAGCGAATACCCGCACTTCAAAAAAATCCGGTGCAGCAGCTCAGGCCGTGCGCAAGGAAATTCGCTCGCACCTGAAATCCCTGGCTGTCCACGAAAGTGCCCTGACGGCATTTTCTCAGCTTATGGAAGATCTTTCAGCCCAATATCCAGGTAATCAATGCCTTGCAGATGTTGCAGAGGCGATGGAAAAGCTGGCGGCTCAAATGAATGAACGCCTGGGAGCTCTTCTGAAAGCCAAAACAAAGTCTGCCGGGAAGAAATAATAATTTGCCTTTGATTTCTCCCGTTACAATTCGTTGCCTGGATTAAGATAGTTTAGCGGCGTTTCCGCAACAATCCCGCCAGAGTCCCGAGGAGTCCACCACCGCTTTTTCCCGATAAGGCTCCGACAATCGCATCAAGATTTATGCTGTTGTCGTTCGGGTCGTTGGCTTTGTTTCCAAGCTTTTGCATAACCACAGGAATCAGCTTGTTCACGATGGCTGCCGCATCCGCACTGTTAATTCCGAATTTCTTCATCAGTTCTCCGGCTACGCCTGAACTAAGGTTGTTGATAAGCGGAGAACCGGATGCATCGCCTTTCCCATTGAGCATGTTGAGAATGTTGTTCAGGTCGCCCTGGCTTGCCATTCCCTTCAGGTTTGTAAGCATTGCTTTTGCAGCAGTCTGAATGGCTTCTTCGTTGCGGTGGTCAGGAATCGCGGGATTGCTGACAATGACATCTCCGGCATTTTCCTTTACAATTTTTAATAACTGGTCAAGCATGGTTTTGAATATTAAGGATTTATTAAATTAATTTTCATTGATATACCTGTTTTAACGGAAGCTTTCAGTTAAAGTTTCTTTTTGGTGCCACGGATTTCCTTCCATGTGACAAGTTGGATTCATCCCGGCCTGACATTATTGCAATGCGTGTTTGTAACGCCGGGATTCCTACCTTTGTATCACGAATGCATGCACCTATGATGGACTATGAAGATGACGACCGCTTGCCGGTTACGATACTTACCGGATTTCTGGGAGCCGGGAAAACAACACTGCTCAACAACCTGATCGCAAATTATCCGGATTATAAATTTGCCGTTATTGAGAATGAGTTTGGGGAAATTCCCATTGATAATGACCTGATTGTCGGGGTTGAAAGCGATAACATTTATGAACTCTCAAACGGATGCATCTGCTGCACCCTCAACGGAGAATTGGCCGAATTGCTGTTCGATCTTCTGAATATCAGGCATAAGCTTACGCATCTGGTTGTGGAAACAACCGGCATTGCCGATCCATCCACTGTGGTTCAGGCGTTTATGTCGTCAGAACAGATTGAAATGTTTTACCGGATCGATAGTGTGACCTGTCTGGTTGATGCCCGGAATGCTGAACAGATTCTCGGCGATGCCACCATGGCTGCCCGTCAGATCAGCTATGCCGATACCATTGTCGTTAATAAAACCGACCTGGTTAGCGAAAGCCAGTGTGCCCAGGTTGAGGAACTGGTGCGTACGTTTAACCCATTCGCAAAAATGGTGCGCAGCAGTTTTGGGGATGTTAACGGATTCGGAATACTTGACACCTTTTCGTATGCTCCGCAGAAAATGGAAGTCTTTAGCATGGATGCCTCACGATTGAAGCTTTCAACGGGCCCGCAGCGCCTGGCCGGGTTCGTTACTGTAAGCAAGCAGGAGTCAGGCAATGTGCACGATATTCAGTCGCACAGCTATACGTTTACCCGCAATTTCGATCCGCATCAGTTTAATTTCTGGCTCGACCATCTGGTGGAGTATTACGGCGACGGAATATACCGGATCAAAGG
>DJVU01000031.1 GCA_002441345.1 Bacteroidales bacterium UBA6248 | reverse complement strand
GGTTCACGGCCCGTTGTTTTTTCCCATTGGGCAATCAGTGCGGTGATGAGCAGGTCGCCTTTTACACTGTAACCTGCAGCGGTAAAATGCACCCGGTCGTGTACCATCAGTTTCCGGTTGTACCATCGCTGCGATGACCCCATTCCGCCCATCACGGCATAGAAATCCCAAACCGCCTGATGATGTTTCCTTGCCAGTTCATGAATAAGCTGTTGTTGTAACTCCGTATTCCGGTTCGGATGCTTCTTCCTGTAATAGGAATCGTTGGGAACGGTAAGCAGAATTGCACATTCCGGATTTACCGATTTAACCGTTCTGATCAGGGAATCGTAGTAATATCGATAGTTCTCCGGATCAAAATCTTTAGCTGCGGCATCGTTAGTGCCGATTGAAATGATGAACAGATCGGGCTTAAACAGCTGAAGCTGCTCCTGAAACAGGGTACACCGGTTATAGCTTTTAAAACTGGCTCCGTTAACCCCGATTGAATTGTAGATAATTCCCGGAAAATCGTTCAGCAGTTCCATTCCGGTGATGCTGAAGTATGCCTGTGCGGAAGTGTCGTTTTTACGGATTACCAGTCCGGCTTCCTTAATGGTATCGGGAAAGGATATCTCGCAGTATCCTTTTGCGGGATTAAACAAAATTCCGGTGAATACCTGAGACGTAGCGGCGGAAGTGATGCTGTATCCCGAAGAATCGGAAACAGCAAAAAGCCGTATTTTATTGAAGGTATAGGGCGATTTTACCTGCACAACCCGATTGGCTTTAATGTGTATTGTATCCTCATTCCCGGCAAGGGTTGCCGCAATTCCGCCAAGTCCCCAGGCGGCTGTATCCCGGCTGAGCGGAGAGCGGTATCCTTTCCACATGTCCCTGTTCCCGGTGATGCTGTAATTTAACGGATTGTTTGTCCCGGCAAGGCGGTAAGGAAAGACAAGCCCCCGTGAAGAATGCGTATGCGGGGTGATGTTACGGAGGTATTCCCTTACTTTATTTGAGTATATGTCGGCCTGTATGTGCGATCCGCCAATGTGAAAGATCTGTATGTTTTTCTGATGGCCTTCATAAAGACTGTCGAGTTTGCCGAAGAAGATCCGGAAGCTGTGCGAGGAATCCGCGTATGCGAATGTGTTATGCTCTGTATGGATAATCTGCCCGTGGACCTGCAGGATACTGTCGAGTATGTAGTGCTGAGCTGTGGCATTAAGGCCTGCAATAAAGAAAAGAAGAAAGATAAATGGTTTTCTCATCGCATCAGATCCAGATAAAGTGCAGTAAAAAAGAGTTCGGCAATCGTTCGGGATCCTTTGGGAGAGAAATGGGTGTAGTCGGTGGATGCCAGTCCCTGATCAACCCAGACAGGCATGGCATTAAGTCCGCCCATAGCTCTGAACATGCTCCAGTATGCCCATCCGTTGCGATTGCATGTCTCTCTGAGCCTGGCATCCAGATAGGGCAGGAGAGGATAGGTTACCATATTCCCGTTTACCATGGTACTCATATCGCCCGGGCCGATAAAAAGAACCATGGCATCCGGAATCATCCTCTTTACCCACCGGATGTTTCCTGCAAGATAGCGGGTATAATCATCGATGGCAGCGGAATCGTTCATGTAGGGGACGGTATTCCCTCCGTACTGAAACAGGAGTACCTGCGGATTCAGGCGTTCGGCCATAGCTTTAAACCCGGCAGGATTAAGTCTGCTGAAAACGGTACCGGAAGCGCCGCGCATGGCAATGTTATCCAGACTTATTCCCTTTCCCCCGTCGAGGGTAAGGCCATAGAAATCGGGGCTTGACCTGCCCTCAAATTCAAACGTCAGTTCGTTCGGGGTACCGGCCGTACGGATTTCAAGGCAATGATACGCCCCATCGGCAATAAGGGCTGTTTCATTCACAACGGAGTCGCCCGAACGAACCACGGCTTTTACGGGGAAAGTTGAATTTCCGTAGTGAAGTCCGATCGTATTGTATCTCTGCAGGGCAGGGTAGGAACTGAACGATGGCGTTACCCTGATAAAGGCGGATTGTTCAGGCAAACTACCCCCCTTAACGGAATCAGACCAGTGGGGTGCCTTTTGTGTGAATCTTGAGAATGACGCATACAAGCCATAGTTTTTATCGCTTACCGGTTCCTGCGTCGGATCAAAAGCTGCCTGTCGTTCCCAGTTATCGCCCACGGTAACGTGCGCGGAAATCTGCTCGTAAACCTGCTTTACAGGGATAAATCCCGGACCGCTTCCTCCGAAAACGGATTGCAGGCGATGCCGGAGGTAACCCGAGATCCGGTCGCCTTCGAGCTGGGAATCGCCGTAATGAAGGATCCTGCACGATTCTCCTTCAAACAGGGCACGCAGTCGCACAGGAAATGCGTGATCTCCGGATGGAAATGCAATTCGTTCGAGCTCTGCGGTATCGATAGCAGAAAAATCGGGAGGAGAAGTTCGCGGTTCGCCGTCGGGCTTCCCGGCAAGGGTTATTACCGAATCTACCCGGGTATTGACTGCGGGTGCACCGGATCCCAGAAAGGTATTGAGCGTAGGGTATTTAATCCGTATTTTTCCTCCGGTAAGGCCGTCTTCGCTACGCATTCCCGGAAGGCTGACCGGACGACTGAACAGCGTGGCCAGCAGAAGTCCGCCCATTACCAGCAGTAAAAACAATGCTATTTTCCAGGGTTTCATGCGTTACTGATACGTTTATTAACTTCGGAACCGGCCCTTACCTTCGGGCTTCATCCGTTACAGTGCATCCTCTGGCTGGTAGAGCTCAATAAATTCATACCCGTTGCCGCAATGATCCAGAAACCGCAGAAAATCGCTGAACCGTATTACCAGGGATGCGGTATTGTCGTTTGGATGAAAACTGATTTTTGGCAGGTTTTTCAGGTTTTCATCCAGAAAAAGATACACATGATGCGCCGTATCGTGTATGAGTCCGAAAGGTGAAACCGAGCCGGGATTCAGCCCCAGGTATCGCTGCATGCGCTCCCCGGATGCAAAGCTCAGTTTTCCCTGTTTCAGCCTCTTTTCCAGATCGTGAATTGCCAGAGCGCGGCGGTGGTCAAAAATAACAAGGTAATGCCGGTTTCCCTTGTGATTCCTGAAAAAAAGATTTTTGCAGTGGGTGGTTTCGGCAATATCCTTCCAGTACTGCACCGCAATTTCGATGGTAGGAGCAGGAGGATGTTCATGGTATTCGTATGAAATACCAAGTTCTTCCAGTTTCCGGTAAAGCTGAGGATCTCCGTTCACGGCAGTTTATAATGGTTTGTAAATAATCCGGTGACAAATTTCGTTACGAAAGAACTTGTCCGGCTCTGGAAATCCGTTTGAGGGTTTCCTGTCTGCCCAGCAGGGCGATAATGGCTGCAACGCCCGGGCCGAAGCTTCCGCCTACGAGCACGAGGCGGAGGGTGTTCATCACCTGGCCCATTCCGAGACCGTTATCGTGAATAAATGCCTTTATCTGTGTCTCAAGGTTTCCGGCTGAAAAATCTTCAATATGCTCCAGCAGCTCCGAAATTTTAAGGAGCAGGGCAGGGGTTTCGGGTTTCCAGAATTTCTGAATCACCTTTTCGTCGTATGTTTCCGGTGCCGAGAAGAAAAACCACGACTGTTCGAACAAATCGGGTATCAGTACGGCTCTTTCCTTTGTAAGGGCGACAACCTCCCGGATGTAATCCGGGGATGCGCTGAGGCCTTTTTCCTCAAGCAGATTTCCGAGCAGGCCGGCAACACTGGCATTATCCAGCGCAGAGAGGTAATGATGGTTAAACCATTTAGCCTTTTCTGGATCAAATTTGGATCCCGATTTCCCAACCCTTTCGATGGAGAACAGTTCCACCAGTTCATCCAGGCTGAACACTTCCTGTTCGGTTCCGGGGTTCCATCCCAGCAGGGCAAGCATATTGATAAATGCCTGCGGAAGGTAACCCGACTCGCGGTATCCCGACGACACCTCTCCGCTCACCGGGTCGGTCCATCGCAGCGGGAAAACCGGGAATCCCAGGCGGTCGCCGTCGCGTTTGCTGAGCTTGCCGTTGCCGTCGGGCTTGAGCAGAAGCGGAAGGTGTGCAAACTGCGGAGGTTCCCAGCCCAGATATTTGTACAGAAGCACGTGCAGCGGAGCGGAGGGAAGCCACTCTTCTCCCCGGATAACGTGTGTAATCTCCATCAGATGATCGTCGACGATATTGGCAAGGTGATAGGTGGGCATGCCGTCCGACTTAAACAGCACCTTATCGTCGAGTCGCGACGAATGTACGTTCACTTCACCNNGCACTCTGCTTCACTCAGAGTGAGAGAGTTGGTCATTCCGAGCCGGGTAAACGCATCGTACTGAGGCGTAGCCACGCCACGGGCTTTCAGTCGTTCGCGCATCTCCTCGAGGGCTTCGGGGGTATCGAACGCGTAATAGGCATTACCTTCCGCAACCAGCTGATCGGCGTACCGACGGTAAAGGTCCTTTCGTTCGCTTTGCCTGTATGGTGCGTGCGGGCCTCCGGCTCCAACGCCCTCATCGTATGCAATTCCGCACCAGCGGAGCGATTCGATAATATACTCCTCTGCACCCGGAACGTATCTCGTCTGATCCGTATCCTCGATGCGGAGCAGGAATTTACCCTTGTTTTTTTTCGCGAACAGGTAGTTATACAATGCCGTGCGGACACCGCCTATATGCAGCGGGCCCGTAGGACTTGGAGCAAACCTCACTCTTACTTCTTTCATGCCGTAAAATTATAATGCGCTGCAAAGATAGGGAATCGGAACTTTTGGTTTAACGGCATATTTCATTCACCTTCAGGGTATGAAGATTATATGTGTTTGTTTAGAAAAT
>DJVU01000060.1:7345-7470 GCA_002441345.1 Bacteroidales bacterium UBA6248 | reverse complement strand
CAGAAAACTGGCCGGTTTCAGGGGATAGTTGTTCATACCTCCGGATCGCAACCGCTGGATGTGCTGTCGAAACGGTTTGAAAAATGCGGCGTCCTCTATCCTCTTCAGTCATTCAGCCGCTACAG
>DJVU01000060.1:0-7276 GCA_002441345.1 Bacteroidales bacterium UBA6248 | reverse complement strand
TTTTCGCTTCAAACTTTACAAATCATATGTATGCCCTGGCTGCCGATCTGCTTAAGGCAAGCGGCGTGGCACCCGATATCCTTTATCCGCTGATAAGGGAAACCGCCTTAAGGCTCTGCGGACAGGAACCTGCCTTGCTGCAGACCGGACCTGCTGTTCGCGGAGATCAGTCTACTATCCAGAGACATCTGGAAATGCTGGCAAAAAGTCCGGAAATTCAGGAAATGTATAAAACACTCAGCAACAGCATTGCAAAGCTGAAACAACAACAAAGTAAAATCTGACCTTATGACCAATTTCAGGGAAGACCTTCCCAATATCACAACCTTGATTTTTGATTACGACGGAGTGCTGACCAACGGCGTAGTACTTATTACCAATTCGGGCGACCAGCTCCGCACAGGTCATGTGAAAGATGGCTATGCCCTGCAGCTGGCTATAAAAAGCGGATATCGTATTGCCGTAATTTCCGGAGGCTACTCCGAATCGATGCGGCACCGCTGCAATGCACTCAAACTGCAGGACGTTTTTCTGGGTGTTGAGAATAAACTGGAAGTTTTTGAGACGTACCTGAAAGATCATAATCTGACTCCGGAAGAGGTGCTTTATATGGGCGACGATATCCCGGATTACGAGGTTATGCGCAGAGCAGGGATGCCGGTATGTCCTGCCGATGCAGCGGAGGAAATTCGTCAGATCAGCCGCTANNATTCCAGAGGAGGTGAGGGTTGTGTACGAGATGTAATTGAACAGGTAATGAAAGTTCAGGGCAAGTGGATGAACGGCAACGCGTTCCATTGGTAATCGTTCGGATAAAAGCGCAGAGATACCATAAAGGTCAACATTATAGCATAGCAGCTTGAATTATAATTTCAGCCCCTCAATATGAACATTAGCAACCCAGGCCGGATTTCAGCCTTTTTTAAACTGGTACGCTGGCCTAACCTTCTGGTAATCGCATTGACTCAGTTTTTGCTCCGGTATTTTGTTATTAATTTTTTCCTTACCGAAACCGGAATAGAATTAACCGTTACTGTCATCGAATTCTCTGCGCTTGTGTTTGCTACGGTTCTGGTTGCAGCCGGTGGTTATATTATAAACGATTACTTTGATGTGGAGAATGATACGATAAATAAGCCGGAAAGAGTTATTGTTGAACGGGTATTCAGCAGGCGTGAAGTTCTTGCCATGTATTATGCTTTTAATATTCTGGCTGTGGTTGCAGGGTTTTATGTTGCATTTTGCACATCCTCATTCAGCATGGGGTTGATCTTCCCGGCCGTCGCCATGCTGCTTTGGCTCTATGCAGCTGATTATAAACGAGGTTTGATCCTNNGGGAATGTCATAGTTGCCGGTTTATCGTCTTTGGTTCTGATCATTGTATGGTTGTCCGGATTCTACAGCCTGAAACTGTCTCCTGAGTCCTTCATTTCAGCAAGGCCTGTTCTGCCGATTATTACGCGTTTTACTATGGGTTATACTGCTTTTGCTTTTTTTGTAAGTCTGGCAAGGGAGCTGATAAAAGATATGGAAGATGCAGAAGGCGACAAGGAGGCCGGGTGTCGTACTTTTCCTATCGTTTACGGAATGGACGCTTCCCGTAAGCTTTTTATCGGCCTTATGATTCTGATAAACGTATTGCTTTCTCTTGCAATCGTATGGCTGGAACTGGTATCCTTCCCGCTGACCGCCATTAGTCTGGGTTTGTTTGGTATGCTGCCTGCACTTTCCATTCTCTTTGTCGCATTCCGCGTTAAAGACAGGTTCGGTTATGCGCGATTAAGTTTATCGTTGAAATTGCTGATGCTTTTTGGCGTGCTGAGCATGATCACAATCCCGCTTAATTATTAATTCAGAGCATTATGATAAATCCTCTGAGCAATTTTCCGTTTCGAGTTATACTTGCATCCCAGTCGCCACGCAGGCAGATGCTTCTGAAGGAAACCGGGCTAGATTTTGAAATACAGGTAAAACCGACAGCCGAAGATTATCCTGATGGTTTGCAAAGGGAAGAAATTGCATTGTACGTCAGTCGCAAAAAGGCCGAAGCTTTCGACTTGTCGGAATACGGTGAAAATACGCTGCTGATTACGGCCGATACTATCGTCTGGCTTAACGGAGAATGTATTGGTAAGCCNNGGTGATGAAAAAGAAGCAGTACAGATGCTTTCGAAGTTGTCGGGGAACATGCACACCGTAAGTACAGGTGTTTGTCTGGTCAGCCGTAACAAATACAGGGAATTTTATGTTAACACCGATGTGTATTTCCGAAAGCTGAAGGATGAAGAAATAGCGTATTACGTGGAAACCTGGCGTCCCTTTGATAAAGCCGGTGCCTATGGAATACAGGAATGGATAGGATACGTTGGTGTTGACCGCATTGAAGGATCGTATTTCAACGTCATGGGATTGCCAGTTCAACGCCTCTATTGCGAACTCTGTTCGTTTGTTGGCTCATGAGCAGGACTGAAGGGATAAGCGTTTTTTAACCGCGGCCTGCCACTTTCGCCATCTGCATTTGATATTTTTCTTCTTTGCCTTACCATCACTGCTTTTCTTCAGTCATTTAACGGTTCTTGTCCTAACGTAACGGGTTAAAGCCCGAAAAGGATTACCTTTGTAATNNATGACTTAAGCAGGTATTCGTTTGTAATAATTTGATTATGAGTAAATCCGGATTTTGGGGCAAATTACTTACCTGGTTTTTGCAGGGGTTGCTGTTTATAGCTCCTTTTGCACTTACCGTTTACATTATTGTTGTGTCATTCAACTTCGTTGACGGCATACTTACCGGCGTGATTTACGATATCTTTGGATTTAAGATCCCGGGTCTCGGACTCATGGTTATTATCCTGGCAATTACTCTGATTGGGTTTCTTGGATCCTCCATCATTTTCAGACCGATGATGATGTATTTTGATAAAATAATCAGTCAGGCTCCTCTGGTTAAAGTCATTTATACTTCAATCAAAGATTTTATGTCGGCATTTGTNNGGTAAGGAGAAGCGTTTTACCGAACCGGTTCTTGTAAAAGTGAACCGTGATTCAAACCTCGAAAAGATGGGTTTTATCACTCAGAAAGATTTGAGCAACCTGGGGATAGGCGTTGGAAAGGTGGCTGTATATCTGCCTCATTCCTACAATTTCTCAGGAAACCTGTTTATTGTTCCCGTTGAAAATATTACTCCTCTCAATGCTCCGCCGGCGGAGGTGATGAAGTTTATTGTTACGGCCGGTGTTACCAGCATCGACAATAGACAAAATCCGCCTTCTGAACCATTGAATTAATGAATGGTTAATTTATAGAATACCTGAGCAATCTGAGTATCACTCCTGAAAATTGACGTTAAAACTGCCAGGGGCTTAATCCCTGATCCAATTGAAATTAACTAAAAATGAACAAACCTGTTATCTTAATCACCAACGACGATGGCATTCATGCTCCCGGCCTACGTACTCTCATCCGCGTGATGCGCCAGTTAGGCAGTGTAATTGTTGTTGCCCCGGATAAACCCATGTCGGGCATGGGTCATGCCGTTACTNNCTCAGGGTGCATAAGCATCATGAAGAAGCCGGCTATCAGGAGTATTCCTGCAACGGGACACCTGCCGATTGCGTGAAACTCGGACAAAAAGCCCTTCTTGGACAAAAACCGGATCTTATTGTTTCGGGTATCAACCACGGTTCCAACTCATCGGTGAATGTGATCTATTCCGGAACCATGGCTGCTGTTATCGAGGGCGCATTGGAAAACGTACCATCGGTGGGTTTCAGTCTGAACGATTATTCATATCACGCCGATTTCAGCCATTGTGAACCGTACATTAAATCTATTGCCGGTAATGTGCTGCAAAAAGGATTGCCCGATTACACCTGTTTAAATGTTAATATCCCCGCAGTTAACGGCTCTCCGGTAAAAGGAATCCGTATTGTGAGGCAGGCAAAAGCTTTCTGGAACGAGAAGTTTGAGCATCGGAAAGATCCGCATCAGCGGGATTATTACTGGCTTACAGGCGAGTTCGTAAACTACGATTCGGGAGAAGATACCGATGAATGGGCTTTACAGAATAATTTTGTGTCGGTTGTACCACTGCATTTCGATCTTACTTCACACCCGGCTATACCNNTGCTCAGGGATTGGGAAACGGAATCATTAAACTAAACCGGAAATCATGATGAAATTCTGGAAAAACGACAACTTTTTTATTGGTTTTCTCGCGTCGGTTTTGGTTACAGGTATCACTGTGCTGATTGTAATTTATGCACTTCCGGCTTTCTATGGTTTGATACTTCCGGAAAAGCCTGGTAATCAGCTTTTTCTGCTGTCGGCCATCCCCGGCATCATCCTGATGCGCTGGTATTTCAAAAAGTTGCGTTTCGAGAAAGCCGGAATGGGCGCCATTGTTGTTGTGTTTGCGCTGATTCTGATNNTATTTCCTGCTGATCGAAGGGAAATCCGTTACGTTATTCCCATAATGGGGTAGCTGGCTTCAGAGTCGCAAACAACTTGAAATTATTATTAAATACTTCAGATCTGCAATGAAATACTACCTGATAGCAGGAGAAGCCTCCGGTGATCTTCACGCATCAAACCTGATCCGTGAGTTGAAAGTTCTGGATGNNAATGCCCGGATCCGTGCCTGGGGTGGTGATTTAATGCAGGCCCAGGGTGCTGTACTGGTAAAACACTATCGCGACCTCGCGTTTATGGGTTTTGCCGAGGTTCTGGCGAATCTTCCGGTTATACTTGGGAATCTCCGTTTCTGTAAACAGGATATTCTTGCCTATAAACCCGACGCCGTTATTCTGATCGATTATCCGGGTTTTAATCTCCGGATTGCGAAATTTCTTCATAAACATAATATACCGGTTATATACTACATATCTCCTCAGGTGTGGGCCTGGAAACAGTCGCGCGTGCGGACAATTCGCAAAGTAGTTGATAAAATGCTGGTTATACTTCCTTTTGAGAAGGATTTTTATGCCCGTCACGGTATAACAGTCGAATTTGTGGGTCATCCGCTGCTGGATGCATTGNNACCCGCTTATCGCCCTGCTTCCCGGAAGCCGCAAACAGGAAATTAAGGCGGTACTTCCTGAAATGCTGAAGATTATACCCCGATTTCCGGAGGCGAATTTCGCCATAGCCGGTGTTTCATCAATCGATGATGAATTCTATCAAAATCTCTCGAATGGTATATCCATCCCGGTATACAAGGGACAAACCTACGAATTGCTGAGGAAAGCATCCGCTGCACTTGTGACATCGGGAACCGCCACCCTTGAAACGGCTCTTATCGGGACACCTGAAGTCGTTTGTTATAAAGGCGGAACCATATCATACCTCATTGCCAGGCGTTTGGTAAAGGTCAGATACATTTCGCTTGTAAATCTTATCATGGACAGGGAAGTTGTAAAGGAGTTAATACAGCATGAGCTTACCGCTGGTGCCATTGAAAAAGAACTCCGATTGATGTTGTATGATCACGTTCACAGAACCGAAGTAAGTGAAGCGTATGCAGAACTGTGTCGTATTCTTGGCGGCCCCGGAGCATCAAAGAGGGCAGCCGGTATTGTATTTGAGCATATTAATGGTGCTGTAAATAAAGGCTGACACTTTCTAACGATTATTCCATTAAATTTGTCACGATAAAAATGATTCACGGATGAAACCGATGGTTAACCTTCTGCTTGGCAGCCTTCTTGTAATAATTGCTTTAACAGCTTGTAATAATGCCGGTAATCCGGGCGGGAATGTCAGTGAAGATTCTGCTGCATATTCTCTGCCGCAGGATACCCTGAAGCCGGATCCGGAAGATGAAAATTTCGATAATATCCCGTTACAGGTCGGAATAGAATCGGGTGGGCCATCACTCGAAACGCCGGGCAAAAAGGATGAAGAGCTGTTTAAGGCCATCGTATTCAAAGGGAAAGGAGCCGAGGAGCGCCGTAAGGGTGTCAGTCTTGCTTCTGCCGGCGACCTGGAAGGTGCTATCCGTGAATTTACTAAATCCATAGAAATACTGGAACGTAATCCGGATGCCTACTTTTACAGAGGAAAAGCCAAATGGGAGCTTAAAGATTATAAGGGCGCCGATCAGGATTTCTCGAAAGCCATCGAAATCAGACCTTCTCAGGCTCCGTATTACTACTATCGTGGCCAGATGTATAACGAGCTTAAACGATACCCTGAAGCGCTGTCGGATTTCGATTCCACCCTGGCTCGTACTCCGCATTATACCGATGCCCTCAATTTTAAAGGCGTGGTATATGCCAACATGGGTAATCACGAACAGGCAATTGCTGTTTACAACGAAGTAATAAACCGGGTTCCCGACCATGCGCTTGCATATTTCAACAAAGGCACTTCCCAGGCCAGCCTGAAGCGATTTGAAGAGGCCGAAAGCAGCCTGACGCATGCTCTGGCCCTTGATCCGGAATACATTCAGGCTCTTACCAATCGCGGCAACTGCCGGTTTATGCTCCGGAAGTTCGAAGAGGCCGTCTCAGACTACACCGAGGCCATACGGCACCAGCCCAAAAATTCCGATGCCTATTACAACCGGGCATTCGCTTATATGCAACTGGATGATCAGCAAAGGGCCTGCAGTGACTGGAAAAAGGCTGCAGAGCTTGGCCATTCCGGAGCCGGTGCCATGGTGTCGCAGTACTGTAAGTAAACCCGGGCCTTCTTACCTGCAGCGTGATTCGATGATATTTGTGATGGCTCTCCCAATAAATCAGTCATAATTGGCCGTTCGGTTCCCGGATTGCCATTCGCTTTTACCCTGCCTTACTTTTGTGCATCCGGAAGTATTTTCCTGATGGAAGTATGTATCGGATTTTTTCCTATTTTTATGAGTTGAGCTACTGACTCAAATTACTACTGTAAATCTGATCCTTACTCGTGAAACTCTGGCCGCAATTCCCCTTTGTGAGGCTAATACTGCCGTTGATTGCAGGTGTAATCCTGAATCAGGCATATGGCCGCATTTATTCTCTTCCTCTCTGGAGCATTCTGTTGCCCCTGCCATTCTTAATTATACTGCATCGTATGCCGGGCGCCTTTCCCGGGTACAGCAGACGCTGGATTTTCGGAACAGTTCTGAATCTTTTCCTGGTTCTGACAGGATATTCGCTTATGGATTTGAATGCAGAGGTCAGGCATCCGATGCACCTTGGCAATCTTAATGTTGAGCCACCAGCCCTATGGTCGGGAGTTATTGCTGAACCTCCTTCCCCGCGAACTAATTCATTGCGGATGCTTATTAACGT
>DJVU01000080.1 GCA_002441345.1 Bacteroidales bacterium UBA6248 | reverse complement strand
TGTAGCGGGGACGAGAATTGAACTCGTGTCAGCCTCAGGCGGATATGAATCCGACGCTCTGAACGTTAAAAAATTTGTAGCGGGGACGAGAATTGAACTCGTGACCTCCGGGTTATGAATCCGACGCTCTAACCAACTGAGCTACCCCGCCGTGATTTGGGAGTGCAAAAATAGGTATTTTCTTAAATTAAACAAGAATGTTGCGGCGGAAATGATAAAAAAAAGCAATAAAACCCTGCCATGCACGGATCGGGTGCAATCAACAATCTCATTTTCAAAAAAAAACTAATCTTCCCGGCAGCGATCAAATTTATAATTAATCAGCTTTGGCTGTATTTTTTAGCCGGTCATTCACGATTTTGAAGACAGTATCAAAAAAAACACGCTTCCGTCGTATTACCTTTTCAATAAAATACTATTAACAACATATATCGTTACCTGGCAATACGTGTTGCCTATAACCTTTAATACTATGATCCGATGATGCATAAACTCCTTGTCTTTGTCCTTTTATTCACCATGGGTTTTATGGCGGGTTGCCAAAAAGAAGATGCCATAAAAACAGGAGGCCCCGGCAATGAGACCATTGCTCATGAAATTTTTAAAGCAGGGTACACTGCATACCTTGAAACCGGCACTACAAAATCTTCACATCCGGTTAATATAACGGTCAACTCGTTGATTAACGGGCCCGAGGGGGGCAACATTCATGTTTCCGGTTCTATTACAGGAAACATCAATACCGATGAGCAAAGCGGAGAAATACTTGGAAGCATACTTTCCATCGGACTGACCGAAAATATCATCGATTACGCCTGGGAATCCGGCGGTAATATCTGGATTATGAACAGTTCACCCAGATTAACGGTAACCGGAACTTTTACTCTGAAACCGGACGGATCTTTCGGCCCTGCTTCCGGTATGCAATTTAACGGTGGAATCCGGATTACCGGACCGGACTGCAACAAAACAATTAACCTCTGTATTACAGTAATACTGAATCAAAACGGACAGGGTGGAACCGTAAGCGGAACCATTGGCGGAGAAGCCGTTCGTTTTACCTTCTGATGGCAGACAAACCCCTGTATACCAACAAAGGAGACAATCGAAACGGTTGCCTCCTTTTTTCTTTAAGAAGTTTTTAGGATTTAGGGTTTACCCCCCCTTCGTCGGTTTCACGATAGGTGATACCCCTTCTGCGCAGGCCTTCGAGCATAAAGCTTACCAAACCGGCATCTCTGCCGATAAACTCGGGTGCGCTGACGCCTTTGCGGGTATATAAACCACCGGAAACCATACGAACGGCCATTGTAGCTGCATAACCGGTTGTGCGGGCCATGGAATGTATCCCGGTTAAAGGATCAAGCCGGTCAAGAAGATCCCAGGTGTACCTGCGCCTACTTCCGTCTTTAAGCCCTTCGGCTATAATACGCATTACGGTAAGATCCTCCTCTCCCTTTTCGAGTTTCCATTTTGGAAACAACAGCTTTGTGGTAAAATCAAGCGGTACAATTTCCGTTCCGCCGATCGATACCGGTTGACGACTGAAAAAACCGGTATCTCTGAGTATGGCCATCTTTTCAATGTGACCGGGATACCTAAGCGTTTTCTCAATAATATAATCACCTGTCAGCGTTGTGGCAAGGGTTCGCAATCCGTCGCTGTTAAACGCTTCAAGCGTTCCCACACCGGAGAAATCGATAAGTTCGGGATCCGAAAGTGCTTCCTTTATTACAAGTTTCCCGTCGCGGATAAAACGGGCAGGACGGGTATATTCCTCGATCACATCAATAGGTGAAAAAACCGCTTTGTACTCATAAGGCCAGGTTCTTACCACCGGCAAACCACCAACGTAGATTATCCCTTTTTCGAGTGTATCCAGCATAGAAGCGCCATATGCCAGCAATACATTGCTCATTCCCGGCGCAACTCCCATATCGCAGATTACCGTAACGCCCTTTGCCCTGGCTTTATCATCGAGTCCGAACATATCTTCCGGGAAAAAAGCAATATCAATGATATCTTTCCCGCAATCGATCAGCGTTTCCACGGTTTTATAACCCATAAAGCCCGGCACGGCATTAACCACAAGATCTGCTTCCATTGCGAGATCCCGCACAGCGGCTTCCAAACCGAGATCTTCCTGACGTACAGAGATTCCAGGAATCCCCTTTAGTTTATCAAGAGCATCCGGGCATATATCTGCTGAGATAACTTCAAATTCACCGTCTTTTGCCAGGTCCATAGCTATCGGACCTCCGACAAGTCCGGCTCCCAGTACCAGAATTTTCATAACTGTGGTTTTATGGTTGGAATTTTATAACGTCTGCGATTCAATAACTGATTCAATTCGCGGTATTGAGAAACCAGAATCCCTGCAACTACCATGGCAATACCCGCTACCTTCTGAAAATTGAGCGTCTCCCCAAGTAAAATGTAAGCAGACAAGGCTGTAAAAGCAGGGATCAGATTGGTAAAGATATTCGCTTTTACCATTCCCAACCGGGCAATTGAGGATATAAAAAACAAATATGCCAGGCAGGAACCGAAGACTGCGAGCTGCAGCATTGCTGAAATAAGCTCAAAATCAGGTATTACACTCATGAAATCGCGAAAGTCAAAAATCAGGAACAACGGAAGGAAATATACAGCTCCAATCAGATTTTGCCTTGAAATTATAGAAAGGGAACTGTACTTTCCCGAAAGTCGTTTAACGACAAGTGAATAAAGCACTGCTGCAAATACTGCCATAAACAACAACAATACACCTTCCGGAGCAGCATTGAGACTCAAATCCCGATTCACCAGCATCAGGATAATCCCGGCAAAGGAAACACCAATCCCTGCCAGAACATAAACGGAAGCCCGTTCCCTGCTGAACAGCCAGGCTGCCAGGGGTGTAAACAATGGTATTGTTGCAATTATTGCCGAAGAAATGGTGGATGAAACCATACTTAACCCAAAACTTTCGCCCAGAAAGTAGAAAAATGGCTGGGTTAATGCCAGCAAAAAAAACCATTTCCGGTCACCTTTTTCCAGCGGTTCATACTTTCCGGCAATTCGCATAAATGCCCATAGCAGTGCCGATGAAACCACAAGCCGGAGAAATATTATGGTTAACGGATTGTAGTAATCATTGGCAATTTTAAACCATACAAACGTAAGCCCCCAGAAGAGCATAGCCAGAACCGCGTACAGATAGTACTTCAATACATCCGTTTTCAAGAGTAATTTGTTTGAGTTATCCTGAATAAAAACAGGCAGGCAAAATTAGTTTATTCCTGCTCTGTTTTCACCTCTGCCTGTCTCAAAAAACTTGCGCGGCAAACCGGCTGCACTCACAGCTCACCTGCAGCGTTTCCCTCTGCAAATGAAACAGCTGCGAATCTGTAATCCTGTTATAATGAGTGCGGTTTCCTTTCAGAAATTTCACGAAAAGTATAAAATATCAAAATAAACTGTAACAAACTCTGCATACAGATGTCTTTATTATAGAATCCGGGAAATGGAAAACCTTGATAATTTAATCGGAAGATGCAAAGCAGGGCAAAACGATGCCCAGCTGGCGATATACCGGCAATACTACAGGCCGATGTATAACACTTGTCTCCGGATTGTTAAGATTAGCGCCGATGCGGAAGACATTATGCAGAATTCTTTTATAGATGCATTCCGGAACATCAGGAAATACCGGGGGGAAGCACCGTTTAATGCATGGTTACGGAGGATCGTTATTAATAATTCGATTCGTCACATCAGGCAAAGAATTCCCGCTGTTGAACTGAACGATGCCATTCCCGATGTGGTATATGAACCGGATGATTACAGGGAAGAGTTCGTTGAAATGAGGATTGAGGGCATTAAAAAAGCCATGGACCAGATCCGCGACGATTACCGGATCATACTTTCGCTCAACCTTTTTGAAGGCATGGACCTTGAAGAAATAGGAGATATCCTGAAGCTGAATCCAGGAAATGTCCGAACCCGTTTATCCAGAGCCCGGGCCGCCCTTGTTGCACAGTTGAAAAATCAGGATCATACCTTAGCAGCAAGGGGTTGAATAAATATTATGACGTCAGGTCAAATAAAAAGAAAACATGGTATTAACCAATAAAAACAAACCGGATGAAGACGCTGAAAGACTTTATCGAAGAGAACAGGGAAGCATTTGAGCACGATCTTCCCGATCCGGATCACGAACTGAGGTTTCAAACCAAGCTCAGGGACTTCAGCAATTTCAGGGAATCAAACAGGTACGCAGCCATAGGCCGCTGGTTCAAAATTGCCGCAGCCATCCTTATCCTGGTAAGTTTTTCCATGGCTGCATGGGTTATTTTTCTCAAACCACCGGTCAATATAAACAATACAAGTGCTTCCATGGAAGAGATTCAGGAAATTGAGCACTACTATGCTTCCCTTTCGGAAGAAAAACTACGGCAGATCTCCGCGCTTGCAGCCGGCAACCCCGAAAATAAAGAGCTGAGTGCTATGGTTGCCGGTCACATTGAAGAGCTGAAACACGAAGCAGAAATGCTCAAGCAGGAATACACCAGAGGCGATCGCAACGAAAGGCTTCTCGACGCTTTCAGAAACAGTTACAAGGTAATCAACGGGCTGCTCGATCACGTAATTGAACAAATGAACGAAGAGCAGAAATCCGCAATTAATTCCCAGGTATTCATTAAACGAAACCAATGCTATGAAACCATTTACACGTAATCTGGTTACAATCTCAATGCTGTTACTGGCATTCAACCCCACTTCAGCGCAGCAGACATCGAAATCCAGACAAATCAAAAAAGAATTTCAGGTACGCAGCGATGTCACCCTCAGGGCCAACATAAGCTATGCAGAACTTACGTGCCTTACCTGGGATAAAGATATCATAAGCGTTGTTGCTGAAGTTAAAGCAGATTCGTACAACGAAAAAGAGGCTCAGCGGATCGTTGACAGATTCGACCCGGATATTTCCGGTTCGGCTGGGCTTGTTGAAATCAGGTGGAACGGACTGAACGTTTCAGCGGGAAGCGAGGTTACCAACCTCCACGTAAGCTTTAAAGTCTACCTGCCGCAAACAGGAAGCCTCGATATCACCAGCCGCTTTGGAAGCCTGTATGCCGAATCAGCGCGCGGAAACGTCAACCTTTCCGTCGATTATGGCAATCTGACACTTAAAAGATTCGACAATCCCGGCATCAGGATCGGAATGAAATTCAGTACCGGAACCATTGAATCGCTTTCGGATGCCAGTATCGATCTGCGCTACACAACCCTGAGTATAGGCAATGCCAGCGTGCTGAATTTAAACTCAAAATTTTCTACCATAAGTATCGAAAAAGCCACGGGAATCAAGCTGGAATCGTCTTACGACAACCTGAAGATCAACAGAGTTTCCGGAATTGACGGGAGTGGCCGGTTCTCCAATTTGTCAATCGCTGCGCTCATCAACAGACTGCAGATGGAATTGGAATATGGCGGACTGGAAGTAGAAACCGTAAATCCCGGATTTTCCCTCATTGATATCAATTCATCGTTTAACAGCGTAAAACTGGGGATTTCACCGGAGGCATCGTATGAACTGAAAGCAGATATTAGCTTTGGAGAATGCAAATACCCTTCGGGAGCAGTCGTTTCGGTGAAAGAGCCTTCCCCAACATCCAGAATTATTACCGGAAGAGTTGGCAGCAGTGCATCCTCGTCTTCCAAAGTAAATGTAAAAGGGAGAAACTGCGAGGTACGCTTGTATTAAAAAATGGCAAGTCAGTTTTACCCTTTCCAGGGAAAAAATTACCGTCAGATCAAAACCCCCATCAATTTATTCACCAATAATATCAAAACCATGAGAACCATAAGTGCACAACGAAACATGATTTTGGGTATTTTATTTACCCTCCTTGCTGTATTAACCTTTTCTCTTACGGCATTGGCCGATAAACAGGTACGCAATCCCGGCAGCTTCAGCAATCTGGAAGTCAGCGGACCAATTGAAATCACACTCCTTCAGGGCAACAGTGAAAGTGTGGTTGTACATTCAGGAACCGGTATTATCAATAATTTGATAACAGCAGTAAAGGGCAACACCCTTGAGATAAAACTTGAGCCGGGCATTAAACTGAATAAGGGCGAGCATATTCTGGTTGAGGTTACCTTTAAATCGCTTAATCAGATCGATATCAGCGGGGCAGTTAAAGTACTCG
This sequence comes from Bacteroidales bacterium UBA6248, assembly GCA_002441345.1. Taxonomy (GTDB): domain Bacteria; phylum Bacteroidota; class Bacteroidia; order Bacteroidales; family Lentimicrobiaceae; genus Lentimicrobium. Next base: position 9,416 of record DJVU01000080.1, on the reverse strand, counting down.
CTCCTGAACCCATTAAATTCGGAAGTATTGAGCTGGAAGGCAGCGGTGCCAGTTCGTACGAAATGACACTGTCAGCCAACCTGCTGAAAATTGACCTGAGCGGAGCATCCTCTGCCCGGCTCAGGGGTACGGCACCGAAAATAGAAGTAGAGCTCAGCGGAGCTTCCTTGCTGGATGCGGAAAATCTGACTTCCTCCGTTTGTTTTATTGACTGCAGCGGAGCCTGTAATGCACGCGTAAATGCAAGCGACGAATTAAACGTGGATGCCAGCGGCGCAAGCAAAGTGCTGTATACAGGCAATCCTGCCAGGATCAGAAAAGACCTGAGCGGTGCCAGCATGATGAATAAGCTTTAGAAGATACCGGATTTGAAGTTGTAAACGATAAGGAGCATCTGCTGTATCGGAAAGCAGATGCTCCTTATAATTTCAGGAATATTCAGCACTACTTCAAAAGAAAAGAACTAAGCACTGATCATACGGATAAAATCCTCTTCTGAAATAATCTGCACTTCCAGCGTCTCCGCTTTACGTCTTTTTTCAGGACCCATATTCTCACCGGCCAGCAGAAAGTCGGTTTTCGATGAAATGCTGCTGCTGACCTTACCTCCGTTAGCTTCAATTGCTTTTTTAATTCCGTCGCGGGTAAAAGTGGCAAATACCCCGCTTACCACAAATAATCTTCCATTCAGTATATTGCTCTGAGCAGCCTGTTCAGGTCCTGAGGTAAATTGAATCCCATGATTTCTGAGCCGGGCGATGAGCTCCACATTCACCGGATTCCGGAAAAAAGCAAGTACACTTCCGGCGATCTTCTCTCCGATTTCATCTACCGTAATCAGATCAGCGGCATCGGCTTTCATAAGATTATCCACCGAATGGTAATGACGGGCAAGTTTTCGGGCTACTGTTTCGCCGACAAAACGTATCCCCAGAGCAAAGAGTACACGCTCAAACGGAACTGAGCGTGACTTGTCAATCCCTTCCAGGATATTCTGAACCGTTTTTTCACGGAAACTCAGTTTTTTCTCTTTCCCGTCATCCGAACGGATTACCTTTTCCAGTCCCAGAAGGTCTCTTTCGGTCAGGTCGTACAAATCTGCAGCATCCGATACCAATCCGTTATCAAAAAGCACCTCTATCTTCCCTTCGCCCAGGCTTTCGATGTTCATGGCCTTACGCGCAATAAAGTGAACAAGACGGCCCTGAATCTGGGGCGGACATCCTGTTTCGTTGGGGCAGTACCATGCAGATTCTCCTTCGGTGCGAACCAAAACGGAGCCGCATTCGGGACAATGTGTAATAAACTGAACCGGTTCGGAGCCGGAAGGCCTGGATGGAATATCTACGGCAGTTATTTTGGGAATAATCTCACCCCCTTTTTCCACAAACACAAAATCCCCCGGACGCACGTCAAGAGCTGCCATAACATCTGCATTATGCAGAGTTGCGCGTTTTACTATAGTTCCGGATAGCGGCACCGGTTCTAGATTTGCAACGGGGGTAACCGTTCCTGTGCGGCCTACCTGATAATCAATGGAAACAAGCCTTGTCCGGGCTTCTTCGGCCTTGTACTTGTATGCAATTGCCCACCGGGGCGACTTGGCTGTATATCCCAGTTTTTCCTGATGCGCAAGGGAATTGACCTTAATTACAACTCCGTCGATATCAAATCCGAACTGATTGCGGCTTTCACCAACTTCGTGAATAAAAGCAAGGACCTGTTCAATTCCAAAACAGCGGGCGCGCACATCGCACACCTTCATTCCCCACGATTTAAGCATATTCAGCCGGTCGAAATGGGTTTCTCCTCCAATATTATCACCAAGAAGGTAATATACAAAGATATCCAGCGGCCGACGGGCAACAAGCTGAGAATCCTGTGTTTTCAATGTCCCGGCTGTAGCATTTCTTGGATTTGAAAAGGGGGATTCCCCTTCTTCTTCCCGCTGCCGGTTCATGCGGTCAAAGCCGGCTCTTGGCATAAAAATCTCGCCCCTTACCTCAAAAAGTCCGGGAAAATCCCCCTGTTCGATCAATAAGGGGATCGATTGGATCGTCCTAACATTAACCGTAACATCGTCACCCCTTACACCATCCCCGCGAGTGATAGCCTGAACAAGTCTGCCCTTTTCATAGATCAGACTTATAGACACGCCATCAATCTTCAGTTCACAAACATACTCGCAGGATTCTCCCAGAAGACGTGTTACCCGGGCATCGAAATCCCTCACCTCCCCCTCCGAGTATGTGTTTTCAAGCGAAAGCATTGGATAACGGTGAAATACTGTACTGAATTCTTTGGTAATATCTCCTCCCACGCGACGGGTAGGACTGTTGGGACTTACAAGGTCGGGAAATTCTTTTTCGAGCGTTTCCAGCTCCTTCAGCAAAGTATCAAATTCAAAGTCGCTGATAACAGGTTCTGCAAGCTGATAATACCGGTAATTATGCTGCCTGATTTCTTCGCTTAACTGACTGATTCGTTCAATAGCCTGTTCTCTTTCCACAGCCCTGAAAGATTTAGTTAGAATATATTAGTGAAAAATCTGATTTACCTTTGCAATGCAGCACTGCTTTTACAGTCGCTGGTGCACAATTGTTCAATTTCTCTGAGGTTTTGCAGTTTTCGTTCATTCCTCAGCCGGAAGGCAGATTCGGTAAAGTAGGTATGATTCCGAAGGAATTCCATTTGCAGTTTATACCAGTCTTTCAGATCGATTTTATTTCCGCTGAGCTCCCATTCGAGTCTTAGTTTTTGAGCAATAACAAAGAAGTCAGCCCTTCCAAGGTAATCAAGGTCTGCATCGCAGAGAATTTTCTCGCAGAGGGTTGAGGCCGATTGAGGTAGTTTTGTAGCCATGATCATTGATTCAACAGCCCGGATATCTTCAGCACCAAAACCGAAGTAAGGCAGGTATTCTCTGGCTATGTCAACCGATAGATCTTCATGATCGCTGAAACTTACCGTGATACCGGCATCGTGGAGCAATGCCGCCGCCTGCAGCAGTTTGGTTTCGTGTTCCGTTAGCCCTTCCAGCTCAGCCAGCCTTAGGGCTGCCTCGTGCACATCGATGGTATGCTCGGCGCTGTGATATACAATGGTTGAGGGTAATTCCCGCTTCATTTTTTCCAATATGAAGTCGGTCAGATTATTCAAATTCATAGGGTCGGTTTATGGTATATGGAGACAGGCAGCCGGAGCAGTTACCGGATTGCTTCCCGATAAAAAAAGCTCCGGCCTGAGCGGGAGCTTTTTTCGGGTTACTCCTTATTTACATTCCCAGAACTTCGTAATTGAATTTCCTGGGGTTGATACACATAACCGGTATCTGTGAGGAATTGAAAATAATGTCTTCATCATAGCTACCCAGAAGGAATGTACTCAGCCCCTTTTCAGGATTTGTCATGATCATGATAAGATCCGCATTGATGGATGTGGCATAATCGATGACCTGCTTAGAAAAGTTGGAGCTTTTCTCCGATGTGCGTTCCGTGTAAGTTACATTATTTTTGGCAAGATAGCTGGCTACCTGACGTGAGGCATCGTATACGGCATCGTCGGCACCGCCTACCAGATAAATATGAATGGTTGCATTGAATTTTTTGGCAATATAAACAGCCCAACGGGTTTTATCCAGCGGGCCGGCCTCACTGGTGATCGGTAGCACAATAGTTTTAAATCCGCCATGAAAAGGCCTTTTTTGAGTGACAATCGTCGGTACCGGAGAAGAGGTAACCACTTTTATAGCATAACTACCGGTCAGGTGTTGTAATCCAACTTTTCCATGTGTTCCCAGATAGACAAGCCCTACGCCCAGATCCTTGGCAACTTCCCCGATTTCATTGAAAATACTCCCCTCCCGGGTCAGTGTTTCAACTTCAATATGATAATCTGATTTTAACTTTTCCGCAATCTCCTGCAATCTGCCTTCAATAGATTCCGGTGTCAGATTTTCGTTTTTCAGGTAAGCCCTGGTTTCGTTATTAATGATATGCAGAAGTACCACTTTGTGATTTAAAAGCCTGGCGACTTCAGCAGCCTGTATGGCGGCATTCATGCAAACTTCAGAGAAATCTGTGGGAACCAGAATGATGTCATTCATTTTTGTATCCATTTTATTTGTTGTTTTATGGGATTGATCTGATGCGTGCTGTTTCGATTCCAGCATGACAAAAATAATTGATTTTAATGATTTTTCCTTGCAGACTGTAAAAATATTGTAAACTTGCAACCGTTTTTCCAGCCCGTTTGTTACGGGAAAGAAGCTGTAAGCTCATGACAAACAAGGGATGGAAATGCGACCTGTATAGAACTGCGGCAAATTGAACTGCTTCCACCTATTACGTTTTACAGCATATTGACCCCGCATGGACTTCAACCTGACAATCATCTCCTGGATCTTATTTTCTACATTCATCGTTTCAGGAAGTATAGCTATATATAGCCATTTAAAAGGGTATTCAAACCACCAGCTTTACTTTACCCTGATGATGGTAATGATCGCGGAATGGTCGCTCATGTCGATGCTCGAATCTGCTGCCGTTACCATCCCTTCAAAGGTTTTCTGGTCAAAGCTTGAATATATTGGCGCTCTCTCCACCGGGGTTTTCTTCCTTCGCTATGCACTGGGGGTTGCAGAAATTCGTGAAAGCAGGATAAAAAAGAACTTCTGGGCATTCTGGATCCTTCCGTTTATTATTGTATGCCTTGCAGCCACCAATGAGTTTCACAATCTTATCTGGACAGGCTTTGAATGGAGTCCTGACGGAGTAAACATTCTTATTTACAAACACGGTCCTGCATTTTATATAGGGATAATCTATTCACTGATACTTGTTCTTATTGCCCAGGTCGTTATCATCAGAGCGCATCCCGAGATGCCGTTATCGTTTCGCCGCCAGGCCCGATCGGTAATCCTTGCCTGTATATTCCCTTTCGTTGCAGCACTTATTTATACCACCGGCTATACGCTGATGGAAGGTCTTAATATTACCGTTCTCAGCTTTTCGGTTTCAGGTATAATAATTTTGTTTGGCATAACACGCTACCGGATTTTCGACATAGCCCCTTTCGCCCGGAAAAGACTGACCGAAATAATGCAGGACGCTATAATCGTTGTCGACAACGATGCAAAAATCATCTACCACAATCCTTCCGCTTCTTCCCTCTTGCAGATCGAATCAAAGTATTTCTACAGCGACCTTACAGGCATACCCTGGCTTTTCATACCCTGCGCCCCGCTGCTTGAGCAAAATACCGCTCAATCCGATATTATTATTCAGAACGAAGATAAAGAGTGGTTCTTCGTTCAGGTACTTAATATGAACGACGATCACAGCGACCTGAAAGCAAACCTGCTTGTCATCCGAAATATCACCCGGATTAAAACCCTTGAAATACAAACACAACGATTGAATGAGGAACTAACCTCCTCACACGATCAGCTGCTTGCCATCAATGCGCAGAAAAATAAGATCATCTCCATTATCGGGCACGACCTGAAAACCCCCTTTCATCAGATCAGCTCTCTTTCCGGAATATTAATGGATGATCTCAACGCGTTCAGCCGGGAAGAAATTACCGGACTGCTGGGCGATATCAGCACCGCTTCCGAAAACGGACTGGGTGTTCTGACCTCCTTGCTTAACTGGGCTAAGGAACAACGCCGGCATTCAGCCATTAATCCTGAACTTTTCACCACTCACGAACTTATTCGGGCAGTAGTGGCTGAAGCCGCACCCGGAATTGCAGCAAAAGAACTGTCTGTTGATTTTGAAATGAATGAAAACAGTACCGTTTTTGCCGACCGGAATATGGTCATGGTTGCGTTGCGGAATTTACTGTCGAATGCGATAAAGTTTTCTTATGCAGGCGGCAGAATAGTCATTCAGGTGCAGACCCGTGAGTCTAAGACGCTGATTAAAGTCAGCGATGACGGAATTGGCATTGAAGAAGAAAACCTTCAGCAACTTTTCTCCGGCCAGGGCAACACCTCTCTTCCCGGCACTGCAGGCGAAACCGGAACCGGTCTTGGTCTGATGCTCGTTTCCGAGCTTATTGTAAGTAATAAAGGCCGCATCGATGCTGAAAGCAAGGCCGGCAAAGGAACCATATTCACTATCACCCTCCCTGCAACTATACCGGATTAATCCAACCATAAATCCGACGGCCCGCATCGGTTGCACTTCTTTATAGAAATTGAGTAGTCATTCAACCCGATTTTATAATGGAACAGAACGGAAAGCCTTGATATAAGCCGGGCACACAGCGTTTTCCGAAAATAAGTTCCATACCGCTCCGGTTTGGTAAAGCGATTATAACTTATCTTTGTAGAACATTCGGACAAACCGTATGCTTTAAATATCCTTTTATGCGAATTAAAACCGGATTTTTGCTGTGGGCAAGTGTGATTATCGCATCACTTCAAATAAATGCACAGGTAATTGTAACCACCCCCGCCTTTCCGTCCGAAACGGATCTGGTGGAAATACTCTTCGATGCATCCCAGGGCAACGGCGGCCTTGCAGGATACTCTGGTGATGTTTACGCACATACAGGAGTGATCACAAATAAAAGCACCAGCCCGTCCGACTGGAAATTCGTGAAAACCAACTGGGGCGTTAATACCCCGGAAACTAAACTTGAGCGGATCGGCGACGACCTGTACAAATTGGTAATAACACCTTCTGTAAGAGCCTACTATGGAGTTCCCGAAAGCGACACCATCCTGCGTATGGCATTCGTTTTCCGTAGTGCTGTACAAGTTGGTAATCAATGGCTTGAGGGAAAAACCGAAACGGGCGGAGATATTTTTGCTGACATTTACCCCCCGGGACTGTTTTTAAAATTCAACAGCCCGTCACAACGCGCACTGCTTGTTGAACCAGGAATCGACGTTATTGTGGAATCGGTTTCCAATATTGCCGATTCGATGTTCTTATATCAGGATGAAATCAGAATTAAGGCAGTTGCCGGTGCGTATATCCGGGATACGATAGAGGTTGGCGAATCGGGAAAAACCTTTATTCAGGCTGTTGCCTGGACCCCGGGCGAAACTGCTGCAGATTCATTTTACTACTTTGTCAGACAACCCGTTGCAATAGAAGAGCTGCCCGTGGGAATTATTGAAGGAATCAACTATTTGAGCGATACGTCTGTTATATTAAGCCTTTATGCTCCGTTCAAAGAACACGTTTTTGTAACAGGCGATTTCAACAACTGGGAATACAGTGACCAGGGATACATGAAACGTGATCCGGATGGCAACCGCTACTGGATACACATAGACAACCTTGAAGCAGGGAAAGAATATATATTTCAATATCTGGTCGATGGAAGTATCCGTATCGGAGATCCCTATGCTGAAAAGGTTTCGGATCCATGGAACGACAAATACATTCAGGAAACCACGTACCCGGGCATTCTGCCCTACCCTTCCGGAAAAGCATCGGGCATTGCAACCGTACTACAAACCGCTCAGCCGGAATACACCTGGGAAGTTACATCCTTTGACCCTCCCAACAAACATAACCTTGTTATATACGAACTGCTTGTCAGGGATTTTATAGCAAAACACGATTATCAAACGCTGATCGACACGCTTGGCTACCTGAAGTCAATGGGCATTAATGCGATAGAACTTATGCCTGTCAATGAGTTTGAAGGCAATTCCAGCTGGGGGTACAACCCGAATTACTATTTTGCACCAGACAAATATTACGGGCCCAAAAATGATTTGAAACGGTTCATTGACGCCTGTCATCAGAATGGTATTGCAGTAATAGTTGACGTTGTTTTAAATCACTCCTTTGGAACTTCACCCATGGTTATGCTTTATTGGGATGCAGCTTCCAACAAACCTGCAGCAAATAATCCATGGTTTAATCAGGAACCAAAACACGATTTTAATGTGGGATTTGACTTTAACCACGAAAGTCCGGACACGAAACGGCTCGTCAATCGAGTTGTAAAGTTCTGGCTTGAAGAATACAACATTGACGGCTACCGGTTCGATCTTTCCAAAGGATTTACCCAGAAAAATACACTTGGAAATACAAACGCCTGGGGACTTTACGATGCACCCCGGATAGAGCTGTGGAAGAACATTGCGGACACCATATGGTCGGTAAACCCGGATGCATACGTAATTCTTGAGCATTTCGCTGAAAATGCTGAAGAAAAAGTACTCGCCAACTACGGCATGATGTTTTGGGGAAAAGCCTCGGAAGAATTTGCGAAAGCGGCTATGGGCACGCTGTCGGGCAGCAGCTTTACCTGGGCTTCCTATAAAACCAGGGGATGGAATGAACCCAATCTGATCTCATACATGGAGAGTCACGACGAAGAACGGATGATGGTTCGCCTGCTGAAAGACGGGAATGTTACCAATCCATACCACAGAGTAAAGGATTCAACCATTGCTATGAAACGGCTCCAGCTTGCCAACGTATTTTTCTACTCCATTCCAGGCCCGAAAATGCTTTGGCAATTTGGAGAGCTGGCTTACGATTATTCCATCGAATACAATGGAAGAACCGGTGAAAAGCCCATTCGCTGGAATTACAAGCACGATTACAGAAGAAAAACACTTCGTAATGTTATAACCGCAATGATTAAGCTGAGGCAGGAATACCCGGTATTCAGCACCAGCGATTTTTCAATGTCTTTAAGCGGGTATATCAAGCTTATACACTTGTATCACAACGACATGAATGTTTCTCTAATAGGAAATTTTGATGTTTACCAGGGTGAAATTGTGCCCGGTTTTCCAAAAACAGGCACCTGGTATGAGTATTTCACCGGCGACTCACTTATTGTTTCATCGGTAAGCGATGCCATTACGCTCAGTCCCGGCGAATACAGACTTTATACGGATGTCAGGCTCAGCACACCGGAAACCGGACTGGGTATGGACGAACTGGAAGGCAAAGGATCGTTTTCTATGATGAACCCCTTCCCTAATCCGCTGGGAAGAAATGAAACATTGTCGATTCCCGTCAGTTTACGGAGTCAATCGTTCATTAATATAGGTGTAAGTGATATTACCGGCAGGCAGCTGGGAGTGCTGGCAGAAGGAATGTATTCTCCTGGCAAACATACTTTTAAATGGACGCCATCCGGTTCGGTACCTGGAATTTATTTCATACGTATAACGGGCTCAGAAGGATCGGAGACAATACCGGTACTGGTAAAATAAACCGTAATAGGATTTATCAGGCAGAAAAATTTCGAAGTCTTCAGAGGTATAAATCCTAAAGCCGGCGGGTATTTCTGACCTGCAAACGGAATACGCTGCCCGAATTTCGAAAAAAGTTGGATGCGTAAGTAATTGTTGCTGAATTAATTCATTTGAATTGTTAATAACTGCACATTTTTTTTGGAATAAACGCTTGCCAGAATAAAAAAAGGCTGTA
>DJVU01000034.1:651-4462 GCA_002441345.1 Bacteroidales bacterium UBA6248 | reverse complement strand
GGCGGAAACATCCGTCCCGGTGACGTTAAGTTTAAAGATCAGAACGGTGACGGGGAGATTGACAACAACGACCGGGTATTTATGGGCAGCGCCATTCCGAAGTTCACCACGGGCATCAACCTGAACGCTTATTACAAGGCGTTTGATGTAAACCTCTTCTTCCAGGGTGCATTCGGACATAAGATTTACATGCAGGTAAACCAGGATATTGAAGGATTTTACCGCGGATTTACCGTAACGCAGCGTTATTTCGACGAGCGCTGGACCGGTGAGGGAACATCCAACACCCAGCCCAGGCCGGCATGGACTGCCAAATCGAACAACGCCAGGCCTTCCAGCCGCTTCCTTGAAGACGGATCCTATATGAGGCTGAAAAACCTGCAGGTAGGATATACCTTCAGCAATAGTCTGCTGGAAAGGCTGAAAATGGAAAAAGCAAGGGTATACCTTTCGGGTACCAACCTGCTCACCTTTACGGCTTATCCGGGACTTGATCCGGAAATGACCGTCAGCGACAATTCAAAGGAGGAAGGCGACAGGGCTAATGGCATCGACTGGGGTACCTATCCTTCGGCAATGACAATAATGCTGGGAATTGATATAACCTTTTAATCCGTAAAGGCCATGACAAGAAGAAATTACAATATAAAGACCGATAACGGCAACACGAGCAGCAAAGCATATCGTTATGTTCGGATGGCAGCAGCGTTACTGATGCTGCTTCCGGTTGCATCCTGTACCGATTTCCTTACGGAAGACCTGAAAGGCGATTTTGCTTCGGAGACCTTTTATCAGAACGACAAGCAGGCAATACAGGCCATCAACGGAGTATACAATGCCATTGCATTCAGAAGTTTCAACAATGCAATGTGGATTTTTGGCGATGTGGCTTCCGATGATGCCGTAAAAGGCGGAAATCCGGGCGACCAGGCGGAAATCACCTACATCGACGAGTTTTATGCTGATGCCAACAACGGGATCATCAACAATTACTGGAAGTTTGCCTATGAGGCCATTGCCCGTGCCAATAACGTAATTGCCAATGTTCCCGGCGTGCAGATGGATGAAGCCCTTAAAAACCGGATCATCGGGGAGGCCAAATTCATCCGGGCGTATACGTATTTCAACCTGGTTAATGTATTCGGAAAAGTACCCCTGAAGCTTTTGCCTCAGCTTACACAGGCAACCATTCATGTTCCCCTGAGTGAGGTTCCGGCCATTTATCAGCAGATAGAAAAAGACCTGAACGAAGCCGCTGCAGTACTGCCGGATTCGTATAGTACGGAAGATGCCGGGCGCGTTACCCGCGGAGCAGCTCTTGGGATGCTTGGAAAGGTCAGCCTGTACCAGAGCAAATGGCAGGAAGCCGTAAACTACTTTCACCAGCTTGAAAACCTGGGACTTTACGGACTTCTTGACAATTATGCCGATAATTTCAGGGTAGCCTTTAAAAACAGCAAAGAAGCCGTTTTTGAAATCCAGCATCTCACGGGTCAGAATCCCTCTATGGGAAATGCCCTGAACCAGTGGTTTGCACCTGCCGCCGAGGGAGGGTATTACTTTAATGCCCCTACCCAGAGTCTGGTGAATGCTTTTGAGATAAGCGGTACCGGAGAAGCCGACCCCCGTCTCGATGCCAGCATCGGACGCGACGGACAGCCATGGCTGAACGGAGAAATATTCAGTGCTTCGTGGTCGCCGACAGGCTTTTTGACCAAAAAGCACCAGCAGCCCTTGTCGGAGGTTTCCTCCTCGCTGAAAGGCGACGGCGACCTGAATTACACCTACATGCGCTATGCCGATGTATTGCTGATGAAAGCCGAGGCATTCAACGAGCTGAATAATGCCGATTCGGCCAGGGCAAACCTGAACAAGGTAAGGCAGCGCGCCCGGAACAGCTTTGATGGAAATGCCCCGGCCGATCTGCTTGCAGATGTCACCACTTCGAACAAGGATCAATTGCGTACAGCCATTCAGAAGGAACGCAGAACCGAACTGGCTCAGGAATTCCACCGTTATTTTGATCTGATGCGCTGGGGCAAGGCTGTTGCCGAGGCTGCGCTGGGCACCGATTTCAACTTTGAAACGAAAAGGTATCAGCCGATACCGCAAGACGAGACAGATGCCAATCAGGCTATCCCGTAAGGGTAAAGCCAGGATAGCGTCAAAAGACTTTTTAAGCTTGAATTTCAATTAATTAATCAACCTAATCAATAACCTAAAAACCAAAGAAAAATGAAAAACCTGATGAAACTGCACACCCTGCTGCTTATGCTCTTCGTAAGTACGGCCCTGATCCTCGGATCGTGCAAGGACGACGACGATGACATCGTAGAAGGCGACAAAACAGAACTGAATGCGCTGATTGCTCAGGCAGAAGCCATTGCTGCAGCAGCCACAACAGCCGATTATCCCCAGGCAGCCATCGATGCGTTCAAGGCAACCCTTCAAACAATTAAGGATGCAGCTGCCACGAAGCTCACACAGACGGAAATCAATAACCTGATTGTGAATCTGAATAATGCAATGGGTACCTTTGATTCCCAGGCCTACGGGTATATTGATGAGTCGTTGTACCTGAATGCCGGCTGGAATTTTGATGAAGGTTCGGGAACTACCGCTACCGCGTATTCAACCACCCAGCACGTAGCCACCTTCTTCCGCGGCAATACGGTAATCCTTGGCAGCGAAGCCATGATGCCGAGCTGGACCGACGGTGTGAAAGGCAAAGCCGTTTATTTCAATAAAGGCGCACACCTTGAAGTTCCTTTCACCAATTCCTTCATTCCTGCAAACCTCACCATTTCGGTTTGGGTAAAACCCGACGAACTGTACGAACACAACTACATTGTATCCCAGAACTACTGGAATGGTTACAAACTGCAGACTCAGGGAGGCGGAAAGCCATTCTTCACATACAAGAAAATTGACGGAGGTATCATCGATGCCGACAACGAGACCGACAACTCCATCAAGGCCGGACAGTGGAACCACATCGTGGTTTCGGTGAATGCTACTACCAAAGAGCTGAAATTCTACGTTGACGGAACCCTCACCAAGACCTGGACAGAAACCGACAAAAACATCGGACCCCTGCTTCAGACGCTTGAGAATGCCCAGCCTTTCATTATTGGTGGTGTTGCTACCGATGCTGAACTTGCTGCAAACTTTATGGAGTGGACAAATGCCGATAACCTTGGATATTTCAAAGGTGCAATTGATGAGTTAAAAATCTACAATATTGCCCTTGCCGATGGTCAGGTATCCAAACTCTATAACGACGAAAAACCGTAATTGGTTGGTTGGTTAATATAGTGTGTTTGAAGGATTGGCCCAACCGAACCGGCTTGCCGGAGGCAGGTTGGGCCTTCCTTTTTTTCAAGGATGATTTTACGATGAAAAAGTCAATACTCATTTTCCTGATGATGCAGTTGCCCGCACTTGCCGTTCTTTCGCAGGATACGGAACATTGGTGGAAAGAAACAGTATTTTACCAGATTTACATGCCCTCGTTTCAGGACAGCAACGGGGACGGCATCAGCGATTTTGCCGGCATGACTTCCCGCCTCGGTTACATTCAGGATCTGGGTATCAAAGGCATCTGGCTGACTCCTTTTCTGGAATCCCCGAAGGTGGACAACGGATACGATGTAGCCGATTATTACCGCGTTGATCCTTCGTACGGCGACCTGAACGACTTTAAATCCTTTTTGGATGAGGCTCACCGCCGGGGCATCCGGGTAATCATGGATATGGTCGTAAACCACACATCCACCGATAGCAGGTGGTTTCAGGAGTCCCGCAAATCGCG
>DJVU01000034.1:0-646 GCA_002441345.1 Bacteroidales bacterium UBA6248 | reverse complement strand
AACTGGGGCAATCCGGCCGTTGCAGAAGAAATAAGCAGGGTGTTGCGCTTCTGGCTTGACCTTGGCGTTGACGGCTTCCGCATGGATGTAATCAACTTTCTGACCACCGACGGAATTCTCAGTGATAATCCCGTGAAGGATGGCAGTCAGCAGCACATTTACGACATTGATCAGCCCGGTATTAAAGATGCCATGGCACGCATACGGTCGGTAGTGGATGAATACCCCGGCCGGTTTCTCGTGGGTGAGGTGGGAAGCGACAGACTGGAGCTTCTTAAGGAGTACCAGTCGCCCGAAACGATGGATGTGGTATTCAACTTTAACTTCGGCAGCATTCCGGAATTTTCACCCGAACGTCTGTACCGGGAATTGCGGTCGATGAACAGGCAGATGCCCGGCTATCCTACGCTGTTTTTCGGCAGCCACGACAACCCCCGCCTGATGAGCCGTCTGGCCGGTGGCAGCATTCACAGGGCAAAAGCACTTGCTGCATTGATATTAAGTGCAAAAGGCGTCCCGTTTGTTTATTTTGGAGATGAGCTGGGGATGGAAAACATAAGCGCGAAAAGTCCTGAAGAAATTGTTGATGTTCAGGGGAGAACGCATTATCGCATGGCGCTGGAAGCAGGAAAGAGCCCGGAAGAAG
>DJVU01000056.1 GCA_002441345.1 Bacteroidales bacterium UBA6248 | reverse complement strand
TTTGGCGGGCACTATCCCCCGCAATTTCTGTTTGGACTGTTGCCAGCCTATATACTTATCTGGCTTTTTGCCGTGCTGGTTGCCGGCGGCTACGACAAACCCCTTAGTTTACGCAAAATTTTTGCCGGAATGTTTGCCGGCACAGTAGCCGTACTGGTGCTTTACGCCCTGCTGCCTTCGGGATTCAGATTTTCAAGAGCCATTATCATACTTGCCGGTGCATGGGGGCTAATTTCCATAACAGGAATCCGTTTACTGCTGCATTTTGCCGGATTTAAATCGTACCGGCTGGGATCCAACGAAAACCGGCGATTTATTATATCCGGAAACGAAGAAGAGTCCGAACGCGTGGCTGAACTTCTCCGGAAAAGTCTGATGAATCCCGGATTCATCGGGCTGGTGTCAGCCGGAGAAAAACCAAAAAAAAATAGCGCGTTTATTGGCTCTTTAGCCGACATTCAGGAGATCATCAGCATATACAAAATTGATGAGGTCATTTTTTGCGCCCGCGACATACCGGCCCATAAAATCATCGATACAATGTCGCAACTCAGCGAGTGTTCGGTTGAATTTAAGATCGCACCTCCCGAGAGCCTTTCAATCATAGGATCGAATTCCATTAATACCCGGGGCGACCTGTATGTGATCGAAATCAACTCCATAGTTAAGGTAAATAATCTCAGGAACAAGCGGCTGTTTGATTTTGGAACTGCCCTGCTTCTGCTTCCCTTATCGCCCCTGCTTATGTGGGTAATGAAAAATCCTCCGGGATTTATTCTCAATCTTATCAGGGTTTTAACCGGTTTCCGTACCTGGATAGGTTATGGTCCGGCACCTGCTGCAAGTTCTTCCCTGCCTCACATCCGTAAAGGTGTACTCAACCCTACAGATGCCTTAAGTGTTTCCAAACTTGATACAGAAACCATCCTCAGACTCAATATGTTATACGCCCGTGATTACAAAATCACAAACGATATCAATATTTTTGTCCGGGGATTCAGAAGTCTGGGCCGAAAAGGCTGATTGTTTCGTAAACCTTTTTATAGGACATTTGTTAATTGGCCGTAGATTTACCGGTAACCGGCAGTTTTTCATGCCGGAGAACCTTCAAACACAAATGAAATGGCAAAATTTGAAGTTGTAATGCCCAAACTGGGCGAAAGTATTATTGAAGCAACCATTACCAAATGGTTAAAATCACCCGGGGATACCATTGAAGAGGACGATCCCATTGTAGAGATTGCAACCGATAAGGTAGATTCGGAAATCCCCTCTCCGGTTGAAGGGAAGATGGTTCAGGTGCTATTCAACGAAGGGGATGTTGTAGCAGTAGGAAAGATAATTGCAATAATAGAAACGGATCCCGATGCTGCTGTCGTTGTTGCAGAAGCAGCTCCAGCCGCCAAACCCGAAGAAAAGGCTGCTGAAGAAATCATCGCATCCGTCCCGTCAACCACAGAAGAAATATCCAGTAGCAGTGAGCGTTTTTATTCACCTCTGGTGAAGAATATTGCGAAAACGGAAGGAATCAGCCAGGCTGAACTTGACAGAATTCAGGGTTCCGGCAAGGACGGACGACTTACGAAAGACGATCTGATGGCGTATCTGAAGTCGCGGACCTCAGCACCTGCCGCCGCTTCGGCACCTCAGGAAACTGCCACGAAGCCCGCACCTTCCGCTCCGGCTCAAAAGGTTCAGGCACCGCAGGTTTCTGCAGGCAGCGGCGACGAGATCGTTGAAATGGATCGGATGCGCAAGCTGATCGCCGACCACATGGTGATGTCGAAACAGGTATCGCCTCATGTCACTTCATTTATAGAAGTAGATGTTACCAACATCGTTAAGTGGCGCGACAAAATCAAAGATGAGTTCCAACAGCGCGAAAAGGAGAAAATTACCTTTACCCCTATTTTTATAGAAGCAGCAGCTCAGGCACTCAGAACATATCCCGGCGTTAATGCATCGGTCGACGGATACAAAGTCATTCTCAGGAAGAACATCAACATCGGAATGGCTGCAGCTCTGCCTAACGGTAACCTTATCGTTCCCGTTATTAAAAATGCAGACCAGAAGAACCTTGTCGGACTCGCAAAAGACGTAAACCACCTTGCTTCGAAAGCCAGAGCCAACAAACTCGATCCCGACGATATCTCCGGCGGCACGTTTACCATTACCAATCTCGGCACCTTTGGAAGCATTACCGGTTCGCCCATCATCAACCAGCCTCAGGTTGCAATACTTGGTATAGGGGTGATTAAGAAAAAACCGGCAGTGCTTGAAACAGCCGATGGCGATGTAATTGCGATCAGGCACATGATGATCCTGTCGTTATCGTACGACCACCGGGTGGTTGACGGGGCGCTTGGCGGAATGTACCTGCAGAAAATGCAGCAGCTGCTCGAAAGTTTCGACGTTAACCGTACGGTCTGACCTGAAAAATAAAGTACCTTCGCCGGAGCAGTTCAACGTAACGCCTTTTAGCTGCCATTGCAGCGACCGGGCTTATTGCGATGACAGTTTACCCCGCCGAAGTGATTATGGATTCTGAATAGAAACGGGGTTGTCGAAAAAAACTGACACCCCGTTTTAATTTTATAACTATGAAGTTAAATCTCACAAAGCCCCTGGCGGTTTTTGATCTGGAAACAACCGGCACCAGCGTGGGCTCCGACCGCATCGTCGAAATTTGTATCATAAAAATACATCCCGATGGAAGGGAAGAAACGCTGACACGCAGGATAAATCCTGGCATCCCCATACCTGCTGAGGTAACGGCCATTCATGGAATAAGCGACGAAGATGTAAAGAATGAGCCATCGTTTGCCATGCTTGCTCCTCTTTTAAACCAGTTTTTACAAAACTGCGACCTTGGTGGTTATAACTCCAATAAGTTTGACATTCCCCTGCTGGTTGAAGAATTTCTGCGTGCTGAAGTAGATTTCGAAATCAAGGGTCGCAGGTTTATTGATGTGCAGAATATCTTCCATAAAATGGAACCAAGGACGCTTAAGGCTGCCTATAAGTTCTATTGCGACAAGGATATTGTAAACGCCCATTCGGCGGAAGCCGACACACGTGCTACCCTGGAGGTTCTGAAAGCCCAGATACAACGCTACGAAGGTGCTGAATATACCGATCGCGAAGGCAACATCTCAACACCGGTTGTTAACGATATTAATGCATTGCACGAATTCTCGTTCCAGACCCGCAATGCCGACCTGGCAGGACACATAATTTTTAACGACAAAAAGCAGGAAGTCTTCAACTTTGGCAAGAACAAAGGCAAATCTGTGGAAGAAGTTTTTAGTACGGAACCCTCGTATTACGACTGGATGATGAAATCTGACTTTCCACTGTCCACAAAGAAACTTATAACCGCGATCAAGCTCAGGGGCTTTAACAAGAGTTCCGTAAAGATCTGAAAATAAGACTCCTGATAACAACCAAACTGTTTTCATTCGAAAAAGAACAGAACGATTACACTATAACAGCTTATCCATGAAAATTATCTGCATTGGCCGCAACTACACTGAGCATGCACGGGAGCTAAACAACCCGGTACCTGCCGAGCCTGTTTTTTTTATGAAACCCGAATCGGCACAGCTTCGAAATAACCAGCCTTTTTTCTATCCGCCGTTTTCAAACGATATACATTACGAAACGGAACTCGTGCTTCACATTAATAAGGTCGGCAGAAATATTCAGGAGAAATTTGCCCATACATATTACGACGGTATTGGCGTTGGCATTGATTTTACGGCACGTGACCTGCAGCAGAAGGCAAAGGAAAAGGGACTTCCCTGGGAAATGGCAAAAGCGTTTGACTTCTCGGCTCCCGTTAGTGATTTTTTACCGATGGATTCGTTTACGGACCCCGGCTACATCCCCTTCGGGCTTTATAAAAACGGGGAGATAGTACAGCAGGGCAATTCAGCCGATATGATTTTTTCCTTTGATGCAATCATCGCGTATGTTTCCCGCTTTGTTACCCTTAAGCAAGGCGATTACATTTTCACAGGCACTCCGGCAGGAGTCGGGCCCGTAAAAGTGGGCGACCGTCTGGAAGCCTTTATTGGCGACCGCAAGATGCTGCTCTGCAATATCCGGTAAAATAACCCATGGTTATACCGTAAATACCGCCAGACAGAACCCGGCTCAGCGGCAGGTTCTTTACACGCTGAAAAACAAGGAAATCAGAATGTTCGCGAATTATACGAAGGCAATGTCGTCAATTACACTGGCTCCTGCGGCTTTGTTCAACGACTTGATAAGCCTGCTTCTTGCATAGGATAGTTCTTCCCGCAGTGCCGGAGAGTTTAGTTTTACGAAGAGTGTCCGGTTATTAATGTACAGATGCGTGGTATCACGGGCAATCATCTTACCTACGACACCATCCCACAAACTGATTACACGGGCCTGATTCAGCTTATCGCCGATCCGGTAGGCTGCAATCATCTCTTCGATGACCTCCCGCAACGACTGATTGTTTGTGGTTCGTTTCGCCATATCGTTCTTAAACCGTTAAAGTGCCATCGTTATTACCGGGAACCACAACCGTTCCCGATGTCACTTCAAAGATACGATGATCGATGGTTTGAGACTCAAAAATCTTGTTTATCCGTTCGGGCTGTGTATCGGTAATAAAAACCTGCCCGAATGAATTTTCTCCGACGAGGTGAATTAGCTGGCTAACCCGGTCGCTGTCGAGTTTGTCGAAGATATCGTCGAGCAGCAAAATGGGTTTATACCCTTTTATTCCCTGGGTATAATCGAACTGAGCCAGTTTAATGGCCAGCACGAAGGACTTCTGCTGCCCCTGAGAGCCGAACTTCTTTACGGGATATCCTCCGATGGTAAATTCAAGGTCGTCCTTATGAATTCCCGAGGTTGTATACCGTGCTCCCTGGTCGCGCTGCAGATTGGATTTCAGCAATTCATGAAAGCTTGTCTGGTAAAGGTCTGAATTATATACAACATTAACCTCCTCCCGGCCCTGGCTTATAAATTCAAAGTACTTTCTGAACACGGGAATAAAGCCTTCGATAAAAGTGTGCCGGCGACTGTGAATGCGGGCGGCTGGCCCTGCCATTTGTTCATCCCAGATTTCAAGGCTTGTCCAGTCAAAATACCCGCGTTCCGCAAAGTCCTTGAGCAGAGCATTTCGCTGGACAAGGGATTTATTGTATGTTATCAGGTCTTCGAGGTAAAACTTATCAAACTGGGAAATCACTGAATCCATGTACTTCCGGCGGAGTTCACTCCCTTCGTTGATCAGGTCACGATCGTAAGGCGACACCATAACCAGCGGAAATTCGCCGATATGATCGGCCATCCGGTCATAATCCTTAGTATTGATCCGGAATTGCTTTTTCTGATTACGCCTGAGGATACAGCTTACATCATCCGGACCATTTCCATTACGCTGAAACTGACCATGAATAGCAAAATAGTCCTCCCCATGGCGAATATTCAGGTTGTCGACCAGATTGAAATAGCTTTTGGTAAACGACAAATAATGAATGGCATCAAGAATATTGGTTTTCCCTACTCCGTTGCGACCCGTAAAACAATTCAGTTTTTCAGAGAAGATGAGTGAGACTTCCCGGTAATTTTTAAAATTAAAAAGGGTTAATTTTTTCAGATACATTTTCTTATAAATTACCGGTGATTTCCCTGATTTTTTCGGCCACCTGTTCCAGCAGCCATCGCGGAGTGGAAGTGGCTCCCGAAATTCCGATTGAAGCTGCATTGCCAAACCAGTCCTGAATTTCCTCCGGCGAGCTGACTGTATAGGTTCTGGGATTAACGCTTCCAGCCAATCCGGCAAGATATTTCCCGTTGGAACTTTCCCTGCCGCTCACAAATACAATTACATCGTGCATACGGGCAAAGTCAAGCAGTGAAGGAGCCCGCCGGCTCACCTGTCCGCATATACTATTTGTAATGGTTACCAGTGTTTCGTCACCGCATGCTTCGATTGACCTTTGCTTTACTGCTGCACAAAAGTCACGGTAATCGTCCTGATTGGCCGTTGTTTGTGCAAACAGGTGCAAAGGACCGCCGAAAGCAATTTTTCCGAAATCGGACGAATGCTGAGCAACTACAGCATTGCCTGATGTTTGTCCCATCAATCCGATAATTTCCGGATGCCCGGGTTTCCCGAAAATAACTACCTGCCCCTCTCCCCTGCGTTTAAATTCCCGGCTGCTGTTCCCTACTTTTTGCTGAAGCCGCGATACAACGGGACAGGTAGCATCCACAATTTCCAACCTATAAGTATTAAGTTTCTCAAAGGTTACCGGCGGTTCGCCGTGCGCTCTGATAAACACTTTACGCCAATCCCGAGAAATATCTTCCAAAGTGATAAAATCCATTCCCAGCGAACGAAGCCTGTTTAATTCCTCTTCGTTATGTACCAGTTCGCCAAGGCATTTCAGACGCTCACCGCCCGAAAGATGCTTACCTGCAATCCGAATAGCCCTGTTAACCCCGGAACAAAAGCCGGCCATTGAATCAATCTCTATCAACGGAAGGGAACGTTTCATCAGACAAAATTACGGAAATCAGGGATAAGCAATAGCATTGGAGCGATTAATAAACGCTTTAAGAGATGTAATTTTAGAATTACAAAATATTGAAGCTGTTATTCTGTGCAAATCGTGTGACAATTCCTCGTCAACCATATTTACACGATAAAACGGTGCCTGAAGGCAGATAATCCGGGTATTTCAGGATCCGGAAAAGCTGAGGGATAAACTAATCCTGAATTCCGTCAGAAACCACAAACAGTTCTCCCGGTGAATCAGTAAACCTTGTTACTTACAAAGTCGGAAAGATTAAAAGAAATACTCAGGAAGTTGGGTGAACCCGCAAGATGGTAAGCTGAGCGGGCGTACGAGAAGTTAAACTTAGAAACTCTGAACCCGAAGCCCCAGGAAAAACCGACGGTAGAACGCCTGCTTTCCACTTTCATTTCCTGCCTTCGCTGGTAATTGTATCCGAAACGGATGCTAAAGTTTTTGGTCGGGATAAACTCTCCGCCAAGTACAATATGGCGCAGCGCATTATCAGCGAATACAGCAGTTTTGCTTCTGGTTTTAATTTCGCCGGTAAACGGGTCCACCTCCACGCCGTCGGGATCTTCATAAGATATATCCCATTTCTGAAGGTTGGTAATCAGGAATGAGTAGCGGAAGGGCATATGATCGAGCCGCTTCGACAATCCCAGCTGAAGTTCGAACGGCAGGGGCTCAAAATTTCCCGGGACATAGGTTGTAAGCTGCCGGCCGATATTGCGGGCAATGAGTGAAGCCGTGAAGCCTGACCGGGCGTGATAGGTTCCGGAGACATCAACGGCAAAGCCAAAGGAATTGTAAGTCTCGAGAACTGAATAAATTCCCTTAATGTTAGCACCTATACTGAACAATGAATCGAGCCGCCGTCCCCAGCCCAGAACCAGTGCAACATCGCTGGCAGTAAACTCACCGGCATCACTCGTTAAAACACCGGTTTCGTTGGTATACGGAAACTTTCCGTAGTTGATGTACTGCATGGTTCCGGCAAAGCTGCCCAGTTTTTCGAACGTATGCGAATAACTTGCAAACCCGTAGTTGATATCCGCAAAGTAGTCTACAAAATTCAGTGACACTGCATTGTGCATTTCCGGATTAATCAGGGAGGGATTATTCAGTCCGGCGGCCAGGTCGTTGTCGTCAATTGCTACAACATTACCTCCAAGGGCAGCAATTCGGGGTGAGTTGGGCAGATTCAGGAAGCGGTATGCCGATGTGCCGCCGGGTTGGGCAGAGGCCGGATACGCCAAAAGCATCAAAATAAGAGCCAGGGCGGATATCGTAGTGTTTTTTATCACGTTTGGATGGTATTGAAGCACTGCAAAGTTACAAACTGCATCGTAAAACAGGCATAAAAACGCCGCGGAGCTTTTATTATTGCAATACCCGGGAAAAACGCCTCAATGGTACAGAGATATAAAAAAAACGCCGGGCATTACACCCGGCGGTTTCCCGGAATTACTTTATCAATTGTTGCCGTATCAGATTAAGAGCGCTTCCGGCTCTGAACCATTCAATCTGAGCTGTATTGTAGGTATGGTTAACGGGGAACGATTCGCGGCTGCCATCGGAATGCAACAGCTCGACGGTCAGTTGTTTTCCCGGAGCGAAGACTTCAAGGCCTGTTACTGAGATCAGATCATCTTCCCTGATTTTCAGGTAATCGGCTTTATCCGCAAACGTCAGCGCAAGCATACCCTGTTTCTTAAGATTCGTTTCATGGATTCGGGCAAAGGATTTTACCAGTACCGCTTTCACGGCCAGATGGCGTGGCTCCATTGCAGCGTGCTCGCGTGAAGAGCCTTCTCCGTAGTTCTCGTCCCCAACCACAACCGAACCTATGCCGGCGGCTTTGTAAGCCCGGGCTACTGCAGGAACAGCATCGTATTCACCGGTAAGAGCATTTCTGACAGAGTTGGTTTTTTCGTTGAAATAGTTAACTGCTCCGATCAGAAGGTTATCCGAAATATTATCGAGGTGACCTCTGAATCTCAGCCAGGGACCAGCCATAGAGATATGGTCGGTAGTGCACTTTCCTTTGGCTTTGATAAGCAGCCGCATGTTCGTCATATTTTTTCCATCCCAGGCAGGGAAAGGCTCAAGCAGCTGCAAGCGGTTAGAGCCCGGGCTAACTACCACGTTAATTGCTTTTCCGTCGGCGACCGGTTCTATATATCCGGGATCTTTCACGTCAAATCCGGAAGGAGGAAGTTCGAGTCCTTGCGGAAGGTCGAGACTCACCCATTCTCCGTCTTCGTTTTGCAGTTTATCGGTTAGCGGGTTAAAAGTCAGATCTCCTGCAATGGTCATTGCTGTCACAATCTCTGGCGAAGCAACGAAGCCGTGCGTATTCGGATTGCCGTCGTTGCGCTTTGCAAAGTTCCGGTTAAAGGATGTGATAATAGAATTCTTCCGCTCCGGATCGTCGGTATGTCTTTTCCACTGTCCGATGCAGGGACCGCAGGCATTGGCCATTACTACTCCTCCGATATCCTCAAACACTTTCAGTAACCCGTCGCGCTCGGTGGTATATCTGATTTGTTCGGAACCAGGCGTAATAATAAACTCGCTCTGCACCTTCAGCTTTTTCGCTTTTGCCTGGCGTGCCACGGAAGCAGCACGTGTCAGATCTTCATAGGATGAGTTGGTACATGATCCTATCAGGCCGACTTCAAGTTTCAGGGGATAATTTTTCTCACGTACAACCCTGACGAACTCCGAGATTGTGTAGGCGGCATCCGGAGTAAACGGCCCGTTTATATGCGGTTCCAGTTCCGACAGGTTTATTTCGATCAGCTGGTCAAAATACATCCCGGGGTTCTGATATATTTCAGCGTCGGCTCTGAGATGATCCGTAATGGCATCTGCCATTTCGGCGACCTTATCGCGGCCAGTTTCCCGCAGGTATGCGCTCATGCGTTCGTCGTAGCCGAAGATGGAGGTGGTGGCACCGATTTCAGCACCCATGTTGCAAATGGTTCCCTTGCCTGTAGCCGAGATGGCATCGGCCCCGGGACCGAAATATTCGACAATCGCTCCGGTACCGCCTTTAACCGTAAGAATTCCGGCAACTTTAAGAATAACATCTTTGGCTGAAGTCCATCCGTTGAGCTTACCGGTAAGTTTAACTCCGATAAGCTTTGGCATTTTCAGCTCCCAGGCCATTCCGGCCATAACATCAACGGCATCTGCACCGCCAACACCAATGGCAATCATACCCAGTCCGCCGGCGTTTACGGTATGCGAGTCGGTTCCAATCATCATTCCGCCCGGAAATGCATAATTTTCGAGAACAACCTGGTGAATGATTCCTGCTCCGGGTTTCCAGAAACCTATACCGTATTTGTTTGATACGGATTGCAGGAAATCGAATACCTCACGGTTTTGTTCCAGAGCATGATTAAGGTCAGCTTCAGCACCGGCATGCGCCAGAACCAGGTGGTCGCAGTGAACCGTAGACGGGACGGCAGTGCGGCTGCGTCCTGCATTCATAAATTGCAGCAGAGCCATTTGAGCCGTCGCATCCTGCATGGCAACACGGTCAGGAGCGAAGTTAACGTATCTGGCTCCCCGCTCGTAGGGAATCAGAGGTTCTCCATCAAAAAGATGGGAATAAAGAATTTTTTCACTGAGTGTGAGTGGCCTGCCGAGTACAGCTCTTGCAGCACGGATGCGCTCGGGTAACGCATCGTAAACCTTCCGGATTAGATCAAGGTCGAATAACATTGTGTCTGGGTATTTATGTTCTGATAATTATCGGTTCAGGATTCAGGACCGGCGTGGCATAAAACCGGGGATGCCGCCTACCTGATACGATCAGGAAATGGTCCGGGCATTCGCATTAACAGGTTTACAACTATAATGTTCAGTGAAACCGGCACATCGTAATACGGAAATCACGCACCCTTGTCACCGACAAAATAGTCTTCCTTATTTTTAAAAAGCACATTGAACGTCGTAAGACTGCCATAGATGCGTGTAATGTACTGCTGAATACTGACTTTATCCTCATCGCTCATCGTACTTGAATTAACCCTCTGCTCCAGTACCCTTAGGCGATCGCGAACCATTACTATCTTATGGAAAAAAGCATCTATGGGGATTTCCTTCTCTTTAAGGGATGTGTCGCCCGGATACAGAACCATGCGGCCGCCTGTCCACCGCTGTCCCATAACCACTGTCTCCTGAACGTCGGAGAACCGGCGTAAAACCCGGATAAGGCTCTTCTCTATTTTCTCATAGGTCGCAAGGTCTGAAGGCGTTTCAACCGCTTCAATTACCTTTAATCCGGTAAAATCGCGCTGAATAATGCGCGTTCCGTTTTCAATAAAAGTAATTTCCCAGGCATCGGTTCGAACTTGTATTATAACACCTTTACCAAACTGAGGATGCTCCACCCTGGAGCCTATCCCTAAAACAGCTTCATCCATATTTTATCCGGATTTTAGTATTTTGGATTTTTCAAGTAATTCATTATGAATGGCAAGCACCTGTGGTATTGCCAGATCTGTATCGCTGTTACTGACAACAAAGTCAGACATTGCAGCTTTTGATTCTTCACTCCATTGATTTTCCATCCTGGCCAGCACATCCCTGCGCGAAAGGCCATCGCGTTTTATCACCCTGGCGATGCGTTCTTCGGCAGGCGCCGTAACCGTTATCAGCACATCAAACATCCGGTAAAACCCTGACTCAAAAATAATAGCGGCTTCCTGAACGATATATGCAGAATCCTTATGGGATTCAACCCATGCTAAAAAGTGGTTTTTAACACGCGGGTGAATTATACCGTTGAGTGCCTGAAGTTTATTTTCATCTGAAAACACCCTGGATGCCAGTATCCTGCGATCTATTGAACCGCAATCTGTCAGGATATCCGCACCCGCAAATGCCTGAATAAGACTAATAACTTCCGGATTGTTCAGAAATTTTTTGGCTTCAGCATCGGCAATATAAACCGGGATGCCAAGCACCCTGAACAACGAGGCCACGGTTGTTTTCCCGCTTCCGATACTCCCGGTAAGTCCGACTTTGATCATACTGAAGGTTAAAATACAAACCTGCAGGATTTGTACCGGCAAGTTTACGAGCCGTTACATCGGGCAGGTTATTAAGACAAATTTACCAAAAAATGTGCAGGCAGCACACTTCGAATCGCCAAAAACAGATATTTACATATTTAACGTCAGAATAGCTGTTCGGGCCTGCGACGATCGGTTACATAAGACTCCGGCAGAAAAGAGGACTCGGCCGGATCGTGTTTCCCTGTTTCTGTTAAGCCTGTCAGGAGAGATTATTATTGCAGAAGAAGGTATTCAACTTTCTCGGGTTCAATGCGTATCACTTTAGCGAAGGACGGTGCCCGGAGGATTTCTACAGGCAGCCTGTTGTTTCCGGAAGCATCGGATGCCGCAGGATCGATAGAAGCTACAAAAAGACCGGGATCAACACGGTTATAGTCCCGCATGGCAACCCGGCAGGTAAGCGTAACCTTCTCCGGGAAAGTTCGGTACGCCTGACTCCGTTCACCGGCCTTCATTGAAACCAGCACTTCTATAGTTGCTTCTGTAAACTTCTCCACAACAAGGTCCAGTTTAATGCTGTCGCGGGCAAGCTGTACCGGTGGCCAAACAGCAGGAGGAATTATTGTGAGGTAGCCGGTGATGTTTTCTCTGAGGTTTTGAAATGCCTTATGCCTGGTTCTTAGGAAAGCAATTGTATCTAAAATTTCTTTTCTACCGGTTATATAAACGGAATCCGGTTCAATCCGGATTGAGTCGTATAACTGGTACTGGCGTGCAAAATCAAGTTTTACATCCGGGA
>DJVU01000086.1:1990-3253 GCA_002441345.1 Bacteroidales bacterium UBA6248 | reverse complement strand
GGCAGTGCCGGCTGTATCTTAAAATAATCTCTGTAAAAACTTCCGGATCAGGAATTTGGTTCTACGTGTCTTTCCGGAAGAAACAACGGGAATTCGTATCACCCATTGCCTGTCAGCAGGGCATACAGCAGATAGAGCAGTGAAAAAAATCCAACGATAAAGGCTACGGGTTTGATGAAATTCAGCAGTTTGCCGCCCCGTTGACCGGCACTTGCNNTGCATAAACGACAGACTGGCATTGTTTTCATCCACATTCAGCACGGCTTCACGACCAAAAATCAGGGGCATGTTTTTTTGCTGATGCCCGGCAGGAAATCCGAATAAAACCGGGTAACGGAATTCCTTCACAGCATCGGCAATAATTTCCTCCGCCGTATGCCCGAATGGAATCGTATTATCACGCATATCCGTCATGCCGCCCACAACCAGTCCGGCAAGATTTTCCAGCTTGCCACCCAGCTTCAGGTTCATCATCATGCGGTCAATATGATACAGGTACTCATCCAGATCCTCGATAAAAAGTATCTTCCCCGTTGTGTCGGTGTCGGAAGAAGTACCACCGAGGCTGTAAAGGATCGAAAGGTTGCCACCGATTACTTCTCCCCTTGCATATCCTTTTCGCGAAAGCACTTCCGGATTCACCGGATACGACGGAGCTTCACCGAAAAGGCATTTACGCAGAGCTTCAACCGATTCGCTTTCCGAACCATCGGAAGGAAAATTTACCGGCATTATGCCGTGAATCGTTTCAACGCCCAGATGGCGGTGCAGGTGTGAATGCAGAACGGTAATATCACTGTAACCAACTATCCATTTCGGATGCTGCATGAATCCGGTGAAGTCGAGTCCCGAAAGCAGCCTGACCGTACCATATCCTCCCCTGGCACACACAATGGCCCGGATGGAAGGGTCGTCGAGCATCCGCTGCAAATCCGACGCACGGCTTGAATCGTTGCCGGCAAACTGATTGTCAACGGCATACAGATAGTTACCCTCCACAACCTCAAGTCCCCACGACCGGAACACCCGGATTGCCGGGTCAACCTCTTCCCT
The DNA here is from genome assembly GCA_002441345.1 of Bacteroidales bacterium UBA6248. GTDB lineage: Bacteria > Bacteroidota > Bacteroidia > Bacteroidales > Lentimicrobiaceae > Lentimicrobium. The sequence goes on along the minus strand of DJVU01000086.1, from coordinate 2,200 downwards.
GGANNATTTTGCGGGCTGTGGCTACAATGCCAATTTTATCGCCAATTTTAAGAAATTCCGGAGTAATCATATACCGTGAAATAACGATCAAACCTACACGAATTCATGCGAATATACAAGCCCCGGGCAAAATTTCACCGGAACATTTTCACTCTGAACCCTTTATACCCGGAGCCCCGAACAGTTGCTGCCAGAATCCGCTACACTTCA
>DJVU01000086.1:585-1950 GCA_002441345.1 Bacteroidales bacterium UBA6248 | reverse complement strand
AGCTGGAGCGATTTTGAGAAAATTGAGATTCGAACAGGAACGATACTTTCGGCTGAAGATTTTCCTGAAGCCCGTAAACCGGCCTTTAAGCTGACCATCGATTTCGGGGAACTCGGAGTACTGAACTCATCNNGCACAAATCACTTCACTGTACAAACGCGAGGAACTGCCTGGCAGACAGGTGGTGGCGGTAATTAACTTTCCGGTAAAGCAAATCGGCCCGTTTCGCAGCCAGTGTCTTGTGCTGGGTGCCTATACGGCAGACGGAGATGTGGTACTGCTGCAACCCGAACGCAAGGTTGACAACGGACGGAGAATCGGATAAGCGAACAAAAACGGAAATAATTTTATGGATGCGACAACCGACTTATCGCAGATCTTCAATCAACTGCGAACCCTCATGAAGCCGTTTGAAACCGGCACCATAAAGGCCCGGGTGGATGAGGAGAAACGCTACGATCTCTGGTCTGAAAAAAAAGTGGAAATTGAGGGCAGAAAACGTAACGATGTTTACTTTGCCGGACTCGTTATCCAGCGCAACTACGTGGGATTCTACTTTATGCCTGTTTATGTGGATGCGGANNATAAAAGCGGTGTTCAAACCTGAGCTTCTCAAATTGCTAAAAGGAAAATCCTGCTTTCACGTAAAAAAAATGGACGACGAATTAAGCCGGCAGATTGAAGATGCCCTGCAGAAAGGATACAAGCTTTACCTCGACAGGGGCTGGATATAGAAAGGATGCAAAAAAAAATACAAACGGACAGTTTTAAAATAGTAGAACATGGACAAAACAATCAAAGGAACACAGACGGAAAAAAACCTTCTGAAGGCATTTGCCGGAGAATCACAGGCTGCCAGGCGCTACAGGCTCTTTGCCGATAAAGCCCGTGAAGACGGGTTCGAGCAGATTGCTGCTTTTTTCGAAGAAACCGCCAATCAGGAAGATTCACATTCCCGCATGTTCTTCAAGTATCTTGAAGGAGGAATGCTTGAAATCACTGCCGCATATCCGGCAGGAGTGGTAGGCTCTACTTCCGAGAACCTTGAGGCTGCAGCCGAAGGCGAAAACGAAGAATGGACGCTTCTCTATCCCGAATTTGCGAAAATAGCCGAGGAAGAAGGATTTAAACGGATTTCAAACACCTTCAAACTGGTGGCAAGCGTTGAGGTAGAGCACGAAAAACGCTACCTGAAACTGCTCGAAAACCTGAACAAAAACAAGGTTTTTGAAAAAGAAGAAGAGATTATCTGGGTATGCCGTCACTGCGGATATCATTACAAAGGCAAAAAAGCCCTCAAAAACTGCCCTGCATGCGAACATCCGCAGGCATTTTTTGAAATGAAACAGGAAAACTACTGATTAC
>DJVU01000086.1:0-516 GCA_002441345.1 Bacteroidales bacterium UBA6248 | reverse complement strand
GGCGTTTTCTCTTTCCCTGATTCAAAGCCTTATCACAAAGCAATTACCAACCCGGTTCATTTGCTTATCTTTGCACCCTGCAATAAAAAAGGCTGACAATGAACGAGAAATCCGAAAAGAAATTCAAACGGTATACCATAACTTCTGCCCTCCCCTATGCAAACGGACCCATACACATTGGTCATCTGGCNNGGAGTGTATGTACCGGCCGATATATACGCCCGTTACCTGCGTTCGAAAGGCGAAGATGTATTATTTATCGGAGGTTCTGACGAGCACGGAGTTCCCATTACCATTAAGGCCCGCAAGGAAGGAATAACGCCACAGCAGGTAGTTGACACCTACCACGGTATTATTAAAAAGTCGTTCGGGGATTTCGGAATTTCATTCGACATTTACAGCCGTACTTCCAGCCAGATTCACCACGAAACTGCCTCGGAATTTTTTAAAACCCTTTACAATAAAGGCGAATTCATAGAGAAGGTTTCACAGCAATATTTCGACGAGGAGCATCAG
>DJVU01000061.1 GCA_002441345.1 Bacteroidales bacterium UBA6248 | reverse complement strand
TGGTGATCCATCCGCGACTCGAACGCGGGACACCCTGATTAAAAGTCAGGTGCTCTACCGACTGAGCTAATGGATCAAAAATTATTTGGAGCTGGTGATAGGAATCGAACCTACAACCTGCTGATTACAAGTCAGCTGCTCTACCGTTGAGCCACACCAGCATAGTGTATTAAATTGGCGACCTGGAAGGGACTCGAACCCTCGACCTCCAGCGTGACAGGCTGGCATTCTAACCAGCTGAACTACCAGGCCGCATTTATGTAATTGGTGGGACTAACAGGGCTCGAACCTGTGACCCCCTGCTTGTAAGGCAGGTGCTCTGAACCAGCTGAGCTATGCTCCCATTACTTCAGGATGTGAAGCCGTGTTTGGCGGCGATTGAGGCTGCAAATTTACAATCAATTTTCAAACTGGCAATAGATACATTAAAAAAAATGAAACTTTCTTGTATAAAAATCATAACAGCCTGGAATACAATAACGAATTTTAAAGAAATTGAAGATCTTTATTGGCCGCTGGTAAAACACCGGCTGGTTTAACTGCCATTATTTGTGAAAACTTCATTTAAGGCTGCAACGAACAGAGTAATTGCAATCATCCTTCCTGCCCAACCAACGCACATTTGCATTAAATTTGCATATCCGATACGCATATGCCTGACCTAAACCATTATTTCAGACGCATTTTTCTTTATCCTGTACTGCTGGTGCTGCTGCTTTCGTCGTGCAGCCCGGCTTCGAAGGTTCAGAAACGCGGGGGATATATGCTTGCCGGCCACAGTGTTAAGGCCGACAGGCCGGAGATCAATACCGATGATCTGCTCAATTTTGCTCAGCCCAGACCCGATCGTAAATTTCTTGGACTGTTAAGACCGGGTGTGTGGGTCAGCGATATGTTCTCAGGCGGCGAAGACCGCAAAGTAAAGCGCTGGTTCAGAACCCGCATCGGAAGGCCGCCCGTATTACTCGATTCGGCTCTGGTCGACAATTCCCTGCATCCGATGAGGATATACCTGAACAATAAAGGCTATTTCGGAGCCAGAGTTGAGCGTGAAATCTACTTCAAGGGCGCCCGTGCGTTTGTCCGTTATAAAACCCAAACCCCTGAACCCCACCGTCTGGGAACGATAGCCTTTGATATACCCGATGACAGCCTCCGGTATTTTCTGTCACGCTCGGGCAACTCCTCCCTGCTTGTTTCCGGAAAACAATACGATGCTTATGTAATTCGCGATGAACGCGAGCGTATTACCCGCGACCTGAAGGATGCCGGTTATTTCGGATTCTCAAGGGAGTACATTCTCTTCGAGATCGATACCTCCGTCAGAAAAGGAGTTGCAGATGTGATGGTGCGGGTAGAGAACGTTCGTTCGAAAGAGCCTGCACCCGGCTCACCGGCGGAATACGTCCCGCACCGGCGGTATTTTATAAACAACGTTTTCATTCATACTAACTTCGCAGAACAGGTAGGCGATACCCTCTATCGTAACGATACCCTGGTTTGGAAAGGCAAACGGGAAGATTCAGCGGCGGGCTTTCGGCCTGACTTTCATCTTGTATACCGTAACAAACTGCGTGTTCGCCCTGAAGCCATTGCCCGCTCCGTGATGGTTAAGCCGGGGAAACCCTATAAGCAGCAGGATATAAACTTTACCTACAATCGTATTCAGAATATGGGTCTGAGCCGGTTTGTTTCAGTAAACCTTCCTCCGGCCCGTATCCCAGACTCTCTGAAACCTTCAGGTATTTCGCTGCTTGACTGCGAAGTACGTATGGTCAGAAATCCGGTGAATATGTTTACCACCGAAGCCGAGGCGACCAATGCCGGCGGACACGTAGGACTCGGAGGGAGCTTCAGCTACCAGAACAGGAATATTTTCAGAGGTGCTGAAACCTTCAGGCTCAAAATAAGAGGGGCAATGGAAATGGAGCCGCAATACGGTTTGCGCACCGAAATGCCCGGCCGGCTGTTTAACTCTCTGGAAGCCGGAATTGAATCGGGTATCGATTTTCCGCATCTTCTTACACCCTTTCGGATTGCTATCCAGGGCGCGCAACACCGGGCACGTACAACCATTGGGTTCGGATTCAATTATCAGGACAGGAGTTACTATACCCGTTACCTGACGTTTCTGTCGTTTGGCTATGAATGGAGTACATCCAATACTACCCGCCATATTTTTTCGCCGGTAGAGCTCAGCTCCATCAGCATCGAACGCGACAGCCTCATCACCGAATATCTGAATTCACTCAAAGATCCGCGCTATCTCAATCAATATACTGACCACCTGGTGATGGCTCTGAAATATTCGTACATTTTCAATAATCAGAACTTTTCGGGGCAAAGCAATTATTTCTATTTCCGTGGAAACTTTGAATCGGCCGGTAATATTCTTAATTTTTACAGCACCCTGGCAGGGGCGCCCCGTGATTCAGACGGTAATTTTACACTTCTCGACATTCGATTTGCTCAATATCTGCGCACCGATTTCGATTTCCGCTATTACCGGCCTGCCGGAGATAAACGGCAGGTGGTATACAGGGCGGCTTTTGGAATCGGCGTTCCATATGGCAATTCGAATGTGCTTCCTTTCGAAAAAGGATTTTTTGCCGGCGGAGCCAACGGCCTCAGAGGATGGCAGCTGCGCTCGGTTGGGCCGGGCGAATATTACAGTCCGGTTAAATCCGGCTTCGAACGCGTTGGCGATCTCTGGCTCGAATCAAACGTTGAATACCGTTTTCCGGTTTACAGCTTCCTGAGTGGTGCAGCCTTTGTGGATGCGGGTAATATCTGGCTTCTGAAAGAAAATGAAGATTTCCCGGGAGGGCATTTTAGCCTTCGGAACTTACCCTCTACCCTGGCGCTGGATGCAGGCCTTGGATTCCGGTTCGACTTTAGCTTTTTCATCTTTCGCATCGACGGGGGACTGCCAGTCTATGATCCCGGGCAAAAAACCGGCTCACGATGGTTGAATATTCCCGGATTTCAACTGGCCGACATAAACTGGAACTTTGGGATTGGATATCCCTTCTGATGATCGTTTTATGACAGAAATGGATAACCGGCTGATGGCTGGTCAGATTATAAAGGAGCTGGGACACGAACCCACCACCGGACAGATGGAGGTAATCCGCCTGCTTTGTGATTTTATTACTGCCGACTATAAGAAAAACGAGCAACCGGCTTTTTTACTTAAAGGGTATGCAGGAACCGGGAAAACCTCTCTCGTTAGTGCGTTGGTGCGCATTCTGCCGCTCGCCGGACTGCAGTCGGTGCTTCTTGCACCTACCGGAAGAGCAGCCAAAGTTCTTGCCGGGTATTCGCGCAAACAGGCATTTACCATCCACCGGAAGATTTTCAGAGCTGAACAGGGCAGTGACGGAAGGCTGCGGATGACACTCAGTAAAAATCCGCATAAGTTTACCCTGTTTATTGTGGATGAAGCATCCATGATCCCTGGTCCCGGCTCTTCCGGCGATCAGGGAATATATGCTCACCGTGACCTTCTCGACGATCTGATTGCATACATCTACGGAAGTGAGGGATGTCGCCTCCTTCTGATCGGTGACAACGCCCAGCTTCCCCCTGTCGGGGATGATATAAGCCCGGCGCTCGACCACGATACTCTTATCAAAAAATACCACCTCGACCTCCGTGTTTTCGAGCTCAGCGAGGTGGTACGTCAGGCAGGGGAAAGCGGTATCCTGACTAATGCTACCCGTTTAAGGCTGCATGCGCAACCCGGAGATCCGGAACTTCCTTTTTTTAACCTCAGCGGCTTTGATGATATCCGGCAGATCGATGGCACTACCTTCGAGGATGCTCTTAACTCCTGTTATTCCAGGTTTGGCATTGAAAATACAGCCATCATCACACGCTCGAATAAACGAGCCAACCTCTTTAACAACGAAGTGAGGGCACGACTGCTGTTTCGGGAAACCGAACTCTCGGCAGGCGACATCATTATGATAACCAAAAACAACTATTTCTGGCTGCCTCCCGGCACCAGGGCCGGTTTTATTGCCAACGGCGATCTGGCAGAAATACGGCGAATACGGCATATTGGTGAAATGTACGGATTTCGTTTTGCCGATATCAGCATCAAACTTATGGATTACCCCGATGAAGAGGTGGTGGACGTTAAGTTGCTTCTCGACTCTATGAACACCGATACGCCATCGATGCCGCAGGATAAAATGCAACAGCTTTTCGATGAAATAATACTCGATTATACCGGAATTAGCTCTGCTGCGGCACGAATGGAAAAGGTAAAATCCAGTCCCTTTTACAATGCGGTTCAGGCCAAATTCGCCTATGCTGTCACCTGTCATAAAACACAGGGCGGGCAGTGGGATGCCGTGTTTATCGACCATGGATACCTTACTGCAGAGATGGTGGATACCGGTTTTGTGCGCTGGTTGTATACTGCCGTTACCCGGGCCGCATCCGAAGTTTACCTGGTAAATTTCAACGCAATGTTCTTCGGATAAAACATGCCGGAAAAGTGGCTGCAACCGTGTTCCGGAACTATTGACTATCTTTGCACCCGCTAATAAATCTGAACACGGCAATCCGGCTGTCATGAAAACTGAAAAACGCGTTATAGAACGTCTGTTCGAAGATTTTAAGGGACAACACGTACTTATTATCGGGGATGTGATGATTGATGCATACCTTTGGGGTAAGGTCGAGCGTATCTCACCCGAAGCACCCGTTCCGGTTGTGCAGCTAAACCGCCGCGAAAATCTCTTGGGAGGTGCTGCTAACGTGGCATTGAATATCAAGGCACTTGGAGCCGTTCCTGTACTGTGTTCTGTAATAGGTGACGACAGCCGTGGTGCCGAATTTTCTGATTTGCTCGGGAAGGATGGGATTTCGGCCGACGGTATAATCCGAAGCCCTGATCGCATCACAACAACCAAATTCCGGATTGTCGGAAACAACGTTCAGATGCTCAGAGTGGATGAAGAGGTAGACGCCGATCTCTCTGAAGCCGATTCGAACCTGCTTCTTAAAAGGCTGGAAGAACTTTTCGATCGCTATCCTATCCGTGTGGTCGTTTGTCAGGATTACAATAAAGGTGTCCTTACCCGTGATATCATCGGAAGGCTTATCGAAATGGCTTCCAAACGCGAAATCCCGGTAGTTGTGGATCCCAAGAAAAAGAATTTTGACGCCTACAGGGGTGTCGATCTTTTTAAACCAAACCTGAAAGAGTTGCGTGAGGGACTGAAAGCCGATGTGGATGTCAGCGATATTGCTTCGGTAAGTGGTGCATCTGCTCTGTTGCAGCAAAATCAGGACATCAAGGCCGTGATGGTTACGCTTTCGGAAGCCGGATTGTTTTTGCGTGAACGGGTTCAGGAACACGATCTGGAATTGCACCTGCCGGCGCATCTGAGAAAAATAGCCGATGTTTCAGGAGCCGGAGATACCGTCATCAGCGTAGCTTCACTCTGCAGGGCACTGAATGCCGAAACCCGGCTAACCGCTGCCCTTTCCAATCTGGCAGGCGGCATGGTGTGCGAATACGTGGGAGTAGTACCCGTAGACAGGGAGAGATTAAAACGTGAGGCTCTTGCTTTGCTTACCGACGGGAAATAACAACACGGCAGCAAACACATCTCTTAAAATAAAATGGCTTCAAGCCCGTTAAGACAAAAAAACAATTACGTGCGAAAGATACTTATTCCGGTTTTTATTGGTGTGATGATGCTGGTAACGGGCGTTCAGGAGTCCCGCGCACAGCGTATAAAGGTGCGAAACCTGCCTGCGTATGACCTTGCCCCTTACCATTTCGGATTTATACTTGGGATGAACCAGATGCTTTTTTCCATCCGGACAAATCCCGGATTTCAGGACATTACCTACAATTCGCTTCAAACACCGGATTTATATTCCGACTCGGCACGTTTGTTCGGGCTGGAACATAAACCTGCATTTGGCTTTACCATTGGTATTGTTTCCAATCTTCGTATGGGAGAGTATTTCGACCTCCGGTTTATTCCTTCCCTCTCTTTCGGCGAACGAGACCTTGAATATGCCATTATCACCAACTTTAATGGTGCAACAAATTCCATTCTGGTGAACAAGAAACTGCAATCCACTTTTGTTGAATTTCCCCTGCACATCAAATACAAAGGCAGCCGGTTAAATAACGTACGTCCCTACTGGCTGGCAGGAGGGAAATATGCCATCGACCTGGCCAGTGACAGCAGAAAAAAAGAAGAAAACAATACCACTTACGTTGCACTCAACCGAAGCGATCTCTATGGTGAGCTGGGCGCAGGATTCGATTTTTATACAACTTTCTTTAAATTCGGTATAGAATTAAAAATGTCGTATGGTTTAAGCGATATCCTCAAACGTGAGGGAAATATCTATACCGGAGCGGTCGATAAACTGAATTCCAAGCTTTTCCTCCTCTCTTTTACATTTGAGTAATTCCGTTTTAATGCGAAGATTATCTGAAGGCGATTCCGGTAACGGAAGTCAGACCATCACGAAATAATTCCGAACGAATCCTGCTGATGCGAAAAATTCTGGAGATGAAGTTAAATCCGGCCGATGCCGGGGATCCGGCACGCTGGAAACACCATGCCGCATCCCTGCTGGGAATTCCCAAAGGCAGGATATATCACATTCAGCCGTTGAAACGATCGCTGGATGCCAGACAAAAAGTTGTTTTCCGACTCAAAGCAGAAATTTACATAGGCGAACACTTCCCGCAGGAAGAAAGAATACTAAAAAGAAGCTTTCCCGATGTAAGTCACCGGCCTCCCGTGATTATTGTCGGAGCCGGCCCGGCAGGATTGTTTGCTGCGCTTTCGCTGATCGGCAATGGTTTCAGACCGGTCATCCTGGAAAGGGGAAAAGATGTAAAATCACGAAAGTACGATATTTCGTTGCTAAACAGGGGTGAACGCCTTAACGGCGATTCCAACTACTGTTTTGGAGAAGGAGGAGCCGGCACATACAGCGACGGCAAACTCTATACACGCTCCACCAAGCGCGGTGATGTTGCTTCGGTGCTGCGTACCCTTGTTGAACACGGAGCTCCCGACGACATACTTATCGATGCACACGCCCATATTGGCACCGATAAGCTTCCTAATATCATTGCAAGCATCCGCAGAACCATCCTTGAATCGGGCGGTGAATTTTATTTTAACTGCAGGGTTTCCCGGCTCATCACTGCCAGGGGTAAGATAAAGGGAGTGGTTGATCAGAACGGACAGGAGTTTATGGCACCACGGGTGATCCTTGCAACCGGACACTCAGCCAGAGATGTATATCAAATGCTGATGGATCATGGTTTGCTGATTGAAGCCAAGCCTTTCGCCCTGGGCATCCGGATTGAACATCCCCAGCAATTGATCGATTCCATACAATATCGCATGCCGGACCGTGGCGAACATATTCCGGCCGCATCCTACAGCCTGGTAACCCAGGCCGGAGGAAGAGGAGTATTCTCGTTCTGCATGTGTCCGGGAGGTACAATTGTACCGGCAGCAACTGCAGAAGGAGAAATGGTTGTAAACGGTATGTCGAATTCGAAACGGAATTCCGCATATGCCAACAGCGGAATCGTTGTTGCGGTGGAGGAATCCGACTGGCTTTCGTACAGGGAAGACGGGCCTTTTGCCGCGTTGCGTCTGCAACAGGAAATAGAAAACAAAGCCTGGCGGGCGGGCGGAGAATCCTTCGGATCCCCGGCACAGAGAATGGTCGATTTTATGAACGACGTCTTCTCTAATACCCTTCCTGCGTGCTCATACCACCCGGGCCTTGTAAGTGTTGAGCTGAAAGAGATTCTGCCGGCATTTGTTACGGACAGACTCAGGATGGCTTTTGAGGCTTTCGATCGTAAGATGAAAGGATATCTTACCAATGAGGCGGTGCTTACTGCTGTGGAATCAAGGACTTCGTCACCGGTCCGCATTCTGCGCGACGAAAACAGCCTGATGCATCCCCAGATGAAAGGACTTTACCCCTGCGGCGAAGGAGCGGGATATGCAGGAGGCATTGTTTCATCGGCCATGGACGGACAGCGTGTGGCTCTGGCGATTGCAGGCAAGTCGTTCACCCCCGCTTCCGGTACCGAAGATACCTATTGACGGAGCAATAGTTTCGTCCCATTTATCATAAAAAAAATATTATCGTTGGTATTAATTACGGAATGACGTACGTTTGTATGCTTGGATAGTATAAACAGCAACACAATGAGCCAGCCAGATTCCGAACTTTTTGACATCCTGCGTAATAAATCCAGGTTAAAACAAGACGTTTATCAGATAACCCTCTCCACGTTTAAGCTTTTTAAAAGTGTTATACTGGAAATGGTTGCTGAGTATCAGGAAAAATACAACGGAAATCAGCAGCTGATACCTTTTGAATACCGCGACAGGGGGGAGTTTGAGCTGGAGTTACGGTTTGGCGGGGATGTACTTATCTTTATGATGCATACAAACATCTTCGAGTTCTCCCGTATGCATGAAGTTATGAAAACAACCTACATCAACGAAGATAAGGACCGGTCATACTGCGGTGTTATTAATATTTACAACTTTCTGGCAGATTCGTTCCGGTATAACCGCATTAACGACGTGGGATATATGATCGGAAGGGTGTTTGTTAATAAGGACAGACATTATTTTATTGAGGGGAAACGCGAAATCGGAATGCTGTTTAACAATTTTTCCACTTCAGTGATAAACCGTGAATCGGCCAGGCAGGTAGTGGAATCCTCTGTATTATACACGATTAACTTCGACTTGCTGACCCCTCCTTACGAGCAGGTCAAAGAAGTTACGGTGTTCGAAATGCAGGCTTCCCTTGAAAATATGAAGCTTAAAACGGGCAAAAGGCTGGGCTTCCGTTTTCAAGCTGATCATGAAGAATTTAAGCCTGAAGATCATTGAATTTCAATTGCTTGAATTGTTGCATAAGTCCTTGTTCAAAACAGCCGGAAATTGCAGGTAAAAAAAATCTTCAAAAATTTTTATCGACTGTTTGGAGGATTAAAAAATAGTTGTACATTTGCAGTCCCTAAAGAAACACCTACGGTCCGTTCGTCTAGGGGTTAGGACGCCAGGTTTTCATCCTGGTAACAGGGGTTCGATTCCCCTACGGACTGCTTAAAATTGATTAAACGAAATGGCAAATCACAAATCTGCACTCAAAAGGATTCGGGCGAATGAAACCCGCCGCATTCGCAACAGGTATTATGCTAAAACCATGCGTAATGCAGTGCGTAAATTCAGGGCTCTTGATAATAAAGCCGAAGCTGCTGACAAGCTGCCAAAGCTTATTTCGATGATTGACAAACTTGCCAAGCGTACGATTATTCACAAGAATAAAGCCGGTAACCTGAAGTCGAAACTTACACGAATGGTCAATAAAATGGCTTAAGCATTTATTAGATTTTTTCTTGCCCCGGGTCTCTGGCCGCGGGGCTTTTTTTTTATGTAATCCCCGTCATTTTTCACTTTCAGGATTCATTTCCCTGGATTATATTAGCTGAAAAAATAGCTAATATATGGAAAATGACTATATACGTATACCAATCCGGCAATGGGCTGAAGACGATAAGCCCAGAGAGAAACTGATCCTGAAAGGGAAGGAGGCACTAAGCGATGCCGAACTCCTGGCCATTTTACTTCGTTCAGGTACGCGCGATGCCTCGGCCGTAGAACTTGCTCGGGAACTTCTGGCGAAAGCCGGGAATAATCTTATCGAATTGTCCGGCATGAGCAGCGTCGAACTCAAAAAAATTAAAGGTATGGGCGATGCCAAAGCCCTAAGTATTATAGCCGCCCTGGAACTTGGCTACAGGCGCAGAAGTGCCGAAGTGCCGGCCCGAAAGCAGATTACCTCCAGCCGCGACGCCTTTGAAATTTTTTATCCGAACTTCGCCGATAACCTGTACGAAGAGTTCTGGATTCTGATGCTCAACCGGGCAAACAGAAAAATTGCCCTCCTGTCGGTAAGCGAAGGCGGACAGGCAGGAACCGTTGCCGATCCCAAGAAAATATTTAAACTTGCACTTCAGCATAATGCCGCTTCCCTCATATTGTGTCATAACCACCCGTCGGGTCAGTTGCGCCCAAGTGATGCCGATATACGGCTGACCCGTAAAATGAAGGATGCCGGACAGATGCTCGACCTTCCGGTTCTTGATCATCTGATCATTGGCGATGAAAAATATTATAGCTTTGCAGATGAAGGCATGCTGTAATCCCGTTAATGTTTCTTTTGACTTCTGCATCTGTTGCAATGCCTGTTTAAACCGATATTTGTATGCTAAAGATACTGACCGTGATTGGCGCCCGGCCACAGATAATTAAAGCCGCAGCACTAAGCCGGGCCATTGCAGGTGCTTTTTCCGGCCGCATCCGGGAGGTCATAGTTCATACCGGCCAGCATTACGATAACAATATGTCGCAGGTCTTTTTTGATGAACTGGGTATCCCGCAACCGGATTATAACCTTGGGGTCGGCAGCGGACCACATGGTGTTCAGACAGCCCGCATGATACAGGGAATTGAAGAAATTCTGACACGGGAAAGGCCTGATATGCTGGTCCTTTACGGCGATACCAACTCAACACTTGCCGGCGCGGTCGCGGCATCCAAAATGCATGTTCCCATTGCCCATATAGAAGCGGGACTGCGTTCATTTAATAAATCAATGCCCGAGGAGATCAACCGCATTATGTGCGACCATGCTTCCACGCTGCTGTTCAGTCCGACTGCCACCGGATTCGCCAACCTGCTGCGCGAAGGATTTAATGCTTCGGCCCGGCCCCCCTTTACCATTGACAATCCGAAAATCTATCATTGCGGGGATGTGATGTACGACAACAGCCTTCACTTTTCGGAATTGGCTGAGCAAAAGTCACGGATACTTGAAGACCTGGGCCTTGAACCGGGGAATTACCTGCTTTCTACCATTCACCGCGACAACAACACCGATATCCCCGAGCGATTGAATGGCATCTTCGAAGCCCTTGACATAATCAGCCGCCGGCGGCAGCTTCAGGTGGTGCTGCCTTTGCATCCGCGCACTTCCGGATTAATCAGCCGGAATTTTTCTCCACACGTATCTGCTTCGGTCGATGGAAATCATCTGATCAGGATCGTTCCGCCGGTTTCATTTCTGGATATGACCCGCCTTGAAAAGAACGCCCGCTTGATACTGACGGATTCGGGAGGGGTGCAGAAGGAAGCCTATTTCTTTGAAAAGCCTTGTGTAATTGCCCGCTCCGAAACGGAATGGACGGAAATTACAGATGCAGGAGCCGGAATTGTAGCCGATGCAGATGTCGTCCGCTTGCTTCAGGCCCTGGAGCAATTCCTCGATCATCCGCCGGTGAACTTTCCGGCCGTTTTCGGCGATGGCAGGGCGGCGGAATTTATATGCAACGAAATCCTGAAAGCAGCCAGGCCATAAAGCGGGGATATGTCTCCCATGCACCCTGGTATTTTTCTAACCTTAGAAGTTCGAATGTATACGATCTTTCAGGTCAGACGAAGAAGGCCGGGAACGAAATAATTATGGATTGGGGCCCGCTAAACAAAAAAGTCTACTGCCGGATTTTATTCAGTATTGGAGTATTTTTACCGAATCAGAAAATTTTAAAAGACATTTGATGTAATTATGATCATGATACTCCCGTAAAATGTGATTTGCGGGATCTTTGCAAAATAAGCGGTTACACAGAGCACACGGAGGTTTCACTGAGAAACACAGAGAAAAATGCAACACTCTGTGAACTTCTGTGACTTCACCTGGAATCTCTGTGGAATTCTTCATACAATACTCTGCAAATTACATAGTGCATCTTTAACTCCCACATCAAATAACCAATTATTCCTCTAATTAGCAGCATTATTAAAATGAATTGCTTATTTGCTTTGGAAATCAGATTTTTTTGTACTTTTGCAGTCCGTTTTAAAACACCATGAATTATTAATTAAACCTAACGCAGATGTTGAAAAACTATGAAACCGTTTTCATTATGACTCCCG
>DJVU01000088.1 GCA_002441345.1 Bacteroidales bacterium UBA6248 | reverse complement strand
CCTGATTATGTATATTAAGAACTGTGTGCGCAACCGGTTTCACTTGAAAATATCCATCAATTTGCTTATTTTTGTAATCCCGTTCCGGAATCAGAAAACCGGAGCCTTTTTAAACGCTCTATAGAGTACAAAACAGCCCTTCATGAAACGATATATCCTCATCCTTACGGTGTTACTTATTTCGGCATCGACCGCTTTTTCAGGCAATGGCAGACTTGGCGCGTATCTTTCACATGCCACTTTTAACATTCCCGGCGAAGGGCCATACCTGGAGACCTATCTGGAGATTATCGGAAATACCATTGAATACAGGCAAAACGGCGACGGGATGTTTCAGGGAAGTGTGCAGGTAACCATGATTGTTCGCAAAGACACCTCCATCGTTGATTTCCGGAAATTTGAACTGAAAAGTCCCTTGATGGAAGACACCACTTCGATTACACTCAATTTTATTGATCAGCAGCGCTTTATGCTCGAAAACGGGCACTATGAACTCGATCTTTCCATTGCAGATCTCAACCGCAACGGAACACCTGTGGTTGTCTCCTACCCTTTTTCCATCGATTTCCCCGATAACAGCATCTCGATTTCCGGCGTACAGCTCATCGGGTCCTTTACCAAAACCACAACCGAAAATGTACTGAGTAAAAGCGGGTACGACTTCGTTCCGTTTGCCGACAATTTCTATCCGGCAGGAAAAGACAAGATTACATTCTACGCTGAGGTATACAATCCGCTGCACACCGAAAACAGCGGGGAGAAATTCCTGGTTTCCGCTTTTATAGAAACCTTCGAAAGCAACCGGATGCTCAACGAATACGTGCGGATTAAGCGCGAATCGTCCCGGCCGGTAACGGTGCTGCTCTCCGAGTTCGACATCAGCAATCTCCCTTCCGGGAATTACAATCTGGTAATACTGGTCAGAAACAAAAACAATGAAATCGTTGGGCAAAACACGGTCTTCTTTCAGCGATTCAACCCGGCCGCAACCGCCAGAGCCATGAATTTTGCCGATCTCGACCTGAAAAACTCCTTCTCACAGCAGTATACCAACGCCGATACACTCAGAGAGTACATCCGCTCTCTCTCGCCTATTGCCACGGAAATGGAGAAAATATTCATCAATACTCAACTGAACGGCGCAGAGCTGAGAATTCTGCAGAATTTCTTTCATGCATTCTGGAGTTCGCGCAACGAATTTGATCCTTCTGCAGCCTGGCACACGTACCGCCTTGAAGTAATCAAAGTAAATCAGGCCTATTCCACACAGGTAAAAAAAGGATATGAGACCGATATGGGAAGAGTATATCTTCAGTATGGCCCGCCCAACACCATCATTGACAAATCATTTGAAACACAGGGATATAACCTTAGCCAACCAACCCAGAATCTGGAATACGGTTCCGTACCTTACCAGATCTGGCACTATTACAGCATCAACAACAACAGGGAACGCAACAAACGATTTGTTTTCATCAGCTCGGGACTAAGGGTTACCGATTATCAGCTGGTGCATTCCGATGTCAGGGGCGAACTGCAGAACTACAACTGGCAGCGTTTGCTCATTCGGGGAGCCGATATCCACGACAGCGGCAACATCATCGATTACGATTCCGATGCCATGCGTAAAGATAAGCGCCGTTCTTCGATGTATTATAACGATCTGTTCTGACATTTAAAATAATACACATCCGGAATTCTGTAGCGTACGCCTGAGTTTATCGCAAATTTCATCTGCATTTATTACGAAGCTACGGGAAATCAGCCGCAATGTCGTATGTTTGCATACAATAACCCCGGATAAGACTGTAACTATATACATCTTCCGCCTTGCCAAAAACTGCCGTCGTAATACTAAACTGGAACGGAAAGAAATTTCTCGAGAAATTTCTCCCCTCCGTCGTTCTGCACAGCAGCAGCGATGCCGGAATTATTGTGGCCGACAACAACTCTTCCGATGGCTCCGTTGAGTTTCTTAAAGTACATTTCCCGGAAGTTGACATCATTGAAAACCCCCGGAACAGCGGATTTGCAGGAGGATACAACGAAGCCCTGGAACGGGTGGATGCCGATTATTACATTCTTTTAAATTCCGATATAGAAGTTTCCGAAAACTGGATAAAGCCAGTGATAGACCTGATGGAAAGCGACAAATCCATCGCTGCCTGTCAGCCGGTAATCCGTTCGTACCACAATCCTGAAAAGTTCGAATATGCGGGTGCAGCCGGAGGTTTCATAGATATCTACGGTTATCCTTTTTGCCGCGGAAGGCTTTTTCAGCATGTGGAAGACGATCGGGGGCAGTACAACGATACCACGGAAGTTTTCTGGGCAACCGGTGCCTGCATGTTTGTTAGAGCAGGCACGTTTAAAGAACTTGGCGGGTTTGATGCCGACTTCTTTGCCCATATGGAGGAAATAGATTTCTGCTGGAGAGCCAGGCATGCAGGATACAAGGTGATGGCTTGTCCCGGTTCAAAGGTCTTTCATGTGGGAGGCGGCACCCTGCCCAAGCAGTCTTCGTTTAAGACTTACCTCAACATGCGGAACAACATTTCCATGTTGTATAAAAATCTGCCACCGCAACGGCTTGCACCTGTATTTTTTGCCCGGCTCGTGCTCGATGGAGTAGCAGCATTCAAGTTTCTTATCGACGGCGGATTTTCCGATTTCTGGGCAGTCGTCAGGGCACATATGAGCTTTTACCGGCGCTTCCCCACCCATCGCCGGAAACGGAAGATGATTTCGCATGAAGACGTCTCCTGCATCTACCGGGGCAACATCGTGGTCGATCACTTCCTGAGGCGGAAAAAGAAATTCTCTGAACTATCCCCAAAAAAATTCCGATAAGATGGCCTGGTTAATTTTGTTCATCGCCGGACTGTTTGAGACAGTCTGGGCCGTTTCACTGAAGTATTCCGAAGGTTTTACACGCCTGTGGCCTACCGTAATTACCATTGCTGCCATGGCTGTAAGTCTTTATCTGCTTGCCCTGGCCCTGAAATCCCTGCCGCTTGGGAGTGCTTACGCCGTCTGGACCGGAGTGGGCGCCCTTGGAGCCGTTATCTATGGAATCATCGCGTTCGGTGAGTCGAAAGACCTGCTGAAGCTTCTTTTTATTGCAATGATTCTGGGAGGAATTATCGGGTTACGCTCTGTATCGGAAAAAAGTTCAGCGCTGCAGAAAACTGAGCATGGCAAGGCGGTAAACATCGAGTCCGAAACCTGAGATAACACCCCGCGCGCCTGATGAGATATACGAGCGCTGACGAAAATCTTCACGGGCCCCCACATTGCTGATATGGACCTCAACTACAGGTGTTTTAATTGCTTTTACCGCGTCGCCGATGGCAATGGAGGTGTGGGTGTATCCGCCGGCGTTCAGAATAATCCCGTCACAGTCCGCACCTGCTTCCTGAATCTTGTTGATCAGTTCACCCTCCACATTGCTCTGAAAGTAGGAAATTTCCACTTCCGGGAACGCATTTCTGAGTTCGGGAATGTACTGGGCGAATCCTTTTGAACCGTAAAAATCCTGTTCGCGGCTTCCGGTAAGGTTCAAATTAGGCCCGTTTATAATGCAGATCTTCATATCTTAGTAAATAAGGTGCCATAGTCTATTTTCGCCTGAATACCGTAACGGATGATTCTCCTGCCGAAGGTATCAGACCATAAATGGTTAACTGCTCACTACGCTGGCTGTAAGTAATCCGGTGTGCCGATGAGGGGCCGGAAGGGAAATCGGCCGGAAGAAACAACCGAAGCTCATCGGCCTTGTCAAGCCTGTACATAAGGGTGTCAATGCCTCCCAAGGGCGAACGCTTCAGAAAAACACGGCTGCTGGTCCGGAATTCTATTTCCATCCTGAAATCCGCTTCTTCCGTTTCTATCCAGGGGCCAAGAATGTTGAATTCATTCGGAAATTTATCCTTATCACATCCGTTGAATGCAAACAGAGCAAGTAAAACAAACAGCAGCATTCGGGTATTCATATTCCGGTTTATTTGAATCACAAAAATAATGATTTCAGGGGCACCCCCGATTTTGCCCTGAAGTTTCCCGCCTGCATAACGCATCCGGCACAGCCACAACGAACCGGTAAACGAAGCAGAGCCGTTTAATGAATTCATATTCATCCTTTCGGCCGGTTTCTGATGTCCCCGCGTAGCAATGCACCGAATGCTTCTATGGTAAACAATGGTTTTACCTTA
>DJVU01000023.1 GCA_002441345.1 Bacteroidales bacterium UBA6248 | reverse complement strand
AAAGATTGTACATTTATCGGGATTTTCCGGCCGGTAAGATGCACCAGAAACTGCATCTGCCTGGGCCTTAAACAGACCATACGAAAAGCAAATAATCCGGAATATGAAAAAGGCTTTACTCATTCTTACTTTTTTAACTGCTTGTCTGGCTTTCTGCTGTGGACAAACTGCCGCCGATACGCTTACGCTAAAGAAGGAAAGGGGCGACTATCAGTTTTATCAGGGAGAGAACAGGCTGCCGACAAGTCAGTTTATTATGACTTTAAAGTCCAGTGAACAGGCATACAAGCAGTTTAAATCTGCTCAGGCCAATTATACCCTGGCTCTGATTCTGAGTTATACCGGGGGTTTCCTGATCGGTTATCCGATAGGAACTGCGATTAGCGGTGGCGAACCCGAGTGGGCACTGGCCGGCATAGGTTTAGGCCTGGTTGCCATATCGCTGCCAATCAATCAGGGTTATATTACGAAAACAAAAAGCGCTATAAACACATATAACCGAAGCCTTCAGTCAAGTGCAAAACGGGATAAAAGTGAATTAAAATTAACATTGAACGGGAGCGGAATCGGATTGACACTCAGATTTTAAAACTGCCGGCCCTCTCCCACCTCCGGAAAAATTCCCGGCCGTAATATCTTTTTTCAAAAAACGGCCGGCCCCTGCCGCGGAAATGGAGGATTAACAAAAGAAAGAATTTTGAGATCCATAAAATATATTGTATTTGACTTCGACGGAACCATTGCCGATACCATAGAACCGGCTTTTAACATCTTTAATTCAATAGCTGCAGAATATAATTACCAGCCAATCACGAAAGAAGACCGGGAAGAGATTCGCATGGGGAAGCCACAAGAGCTTTTAAAAAAATACAAAATATCTGAATTTCATCTGCTTCTGCTATTGCTTCGGGTAAGGAAAGAAATGGGTAAACACATTCAGGAATTAAAACCCATAAAAGGAATCCGTGAATCCATGCATGAAATAAAAGAAACGGGATTCCGCCTGGGGATATTGACATCAAACGCAAAATCCAACGTCGAACTGTTCCTAAGAAACAGTGAGTTAAAGGATATAACAGACTTTATTTACAGCGGAAAAAGCCTTTTTGGCAAAGACAGAGTAATGAAGCGTCTTTTCAACAGCGAGAATATCACTTCCGGGGAAATAATATATGTCGGTGATGAAATAAGGGACATAGAGGCTTCGCGAAAAGCAGGCGTTAAGGTAATTGCAGTGAGTTGGGGACTGAGCAGCAGAAAACTCCTTGAAAGCGCAGAACCGGATCAGATTGCAGATTCTCCCGCAGATTTGTTACAGTGCATACACAGGATAGTAAAGCAAGCGGAAGCTCCGGTACACGAAGCAGATTGTTAGACGCATATCGTTTGTAGGGGAACAGCTCAGCCCGGGCCACCGGCAATTCTTTTATGATTTAATAACCAGCATTCCTTTGTTTGTACAACGCTCTATTTTGCCAGAACCGAGCCGATGACCTGTTTCAAGGTGTGCGCAGGGGTAACTCCTGACTGTTGCCAGACAAGTTGTCCGTCCCGGAACAGGGCAAGGGTTGGAACACCCTGAACCTGATACCGTGCAGCAATTGCCGGATTTTTATCCACATCAATTTTTATTACCCGGATGCGGCCGTTCATTTCACGGGCTACTTCGGCAAGAATGGGCGACTGCATCTTGCAGGGCTGACACCAGTCGGCATAAAAATCAACAAGAACGGGCGTACCCGACGCAATAATTTCTGCAAAATTTCCTTTCATCTATATCGGCATTTAAGCAGAATCCCTTGAAACCAGGACCGTTTTACAACATCAGCCATGTTACGGAATTCCGGCAAATTTAACAGCCGGTTTATCAAAAGAGGTACCAATTCGCAGAGCAGGCTGTTTTTGTCAGCTATACCTGACAATTTTACTGCATCGTTCTCAAATCGTAAATACATTGCGGATACTTGAACACGGGATCGGTTGCCGGCTGGGTGCCGCATCCGGAAAACTGTCCCGAGCAATTGTTGAATTTGCTCATTTCTAATTGATTGTTCAGAAGATTAGATAAAAAAAACGACGAATTGGTATTAACTTTGTGCGTAAACCGGATGCGGAAAAAATCTTTAAACATAAACGACATGAAAAATCTGCTCATAGCCGGACTGCTTCTGATTATCGCCGGGTGGGCCTGCAGTCCGCAAAAAGAGAGTACATCTTCGGCCAGCCCGGCTGCGAACGTACTAATTGACAGCACGGAATATGAAATAACGATCATTGATCCGTATTTCGACCGCTGGTATCTGATGAACTACAGTCCGTCGAGGGACCGCAGCAACGGTTTCTACCGGAGTATGAACAACATAGGTGTTTCGAACTGGAACGATTATTTCAACCGGGGCAGGTACAGCCACGTGATAGGCAGTTATCTTCATTACAACCCTTCGGTGGATTATGGCATAGAAGTAAACCGGAGATTGTACTGGTATTTCAGGTTTCTGGAGGAAAATTACAGGGTTCGTTTGCTGCGCTGAGCTGCCAACGTATTACAGGGCAGGCAGATAAATTCCTGACAACTTATTGATTCCGGCCGGTTTGACTGTTAATTACCGCAATTACTTCAGAGGCGTCGGGTTTACACCAGATGATGTCCTTATCTTTCCGGAACCAGGTTAGTTGACGGCGGGCATATCGTCGGGTATTGGTTTTTATTTTCTCAACGGCTTCGTCACGGGTGATTTCACCGCTGAAGTAGCTGTATAATTCCTTGTATCCCACGGTATTAAGAGAGTTTAGATGACGCCGGTCATAATACTTCCGTGCTTCCTTTTCCAGCCCTGCTTCCATCATTTTATCCACCCTTGCGTTTATCCTCCGGTGCAATTCAGCCCTTGGCAGGTCGATACCTATTTTAACGGGAATAAAATCGCGTGTTACCGGGGTGTTGGTATGAAACGATGAAAACGGTTTACCGGTTGAAAGACAAACTTCCAGAGCACGGAGCAAACGGTTGGGGTTAGCGGGATCTACCTTTTCCGAATATTCCGGATCCAGTTTCCGGAGCATGGTTCTCAAAGCGGGAAGGCCTTCTTCCTCCAGCATCTCGCGCAGCATTTCGCGTATTTCCGCATTTCCGGATGGCAATTCATCCAGCCCTTCACAAACCGCTTTGATGTAAAGCCCTGAGCCTCCGGTAAGAACGACGAAATCGCTGACAGCAAACAGCTGGCGAAGCAGGCGAAGGGCATCGGCTTCGTATTGCGAAACGTCGTAGGCTTGCTCAGGATTCAGATGTCCGATAAAATGATGGCGAACCGCTTTCAGTTGTTCTGCATCCGGAGCAGCGGTTCCGGTTTCGAGTCCGCGATAAAACTGCCGGGAGTCGGCGGAAACAATTTCACAGCCATAATGGAGAGCCGCCTCAATTGCCAGAGCGGTTTTTCCTGAGGCTGTTGGGCCGGTGATTACGATAAGGTATTTTGATTTCTGACGTGACATCAGCTAAAGTCAAGATCCTGTCCGAAGGTAGGTTCGGGAAGGTCTTCATCTTCGTTATCCATGATGTCGTCGAATTCGCTGAGCAGTGCAACTTCGTCCTCCTCGTCGGGATCGGACGGCAATAACGGGGGTACTGCCTGTACCAGCTTACCGGTACTTTTCACGCATACGGGGTAAGTCATGGCCGGATCGGCTTCAAAAATCTTCAGCAGCTCAACAAAAAAGATTTTAGGATGAAGGAAATCATATTCATATAAAAGTCTCTGATGGGGATCATCGATGATGTCTTTCACCCTGACCTTATCCATCTCATCGATGGGCATGCGACCGGGTCGTGGTCCGCGACGGTCGTCATCGTCTTCCTCTTCCGGCAGGATCTCATCTTCCTGCATGTTAATCAGGGTGATCTCGCGCTTTTTCCGCCAGTTCCGGTCGCAGACAAAAAAGGATGCCAGCTCGTTACCGCTTAATTCAACCGATTCACGAATAGTCTGGTGAAAATCGGCAAATGTCTGTGAAGATAAAATATCGAAATCCCTCAGAAAATCTTCCTGATCTTCATGGAGCATTCTGAATCTGTAGGCGTGCATTGGTTTTATGATGTTTGTTTACCGAGGTTAAAATTAATTGATTGGGTTTAAAAATCCAAATTCACAAATCAGCTTTTTTTCACCGGAGTAAGTCCCATTTTTTCTCCTTCTTCCAGCATAAACGAATAGGCTTTTTCAAAGTCGTTTTCAAGTTGTCCGTCAAGGATTGCTTCGCGGATGGCCGTTTTGATCAGCCCTACCTCCTTCCCGGGATTCAGTCCGAATGCTTCCATAATAACTTCACCGGAAACGGGGGGCTGCCAGTTGCGCAGGCGATCCTTTTCCTCGATTTCCTTCAGCTTTTCGCGAACCATGGCAAAGTTAGCCAAAAATCGCTGAACCTTTTCTTTGTTTTTGGAGGTTATATCGGCTTCGCAGAGCGTCATCAGATCGTCGATATCATCGCCTGCATCGAAAAGCAAACGCCTTACAGCCGAATCGGTTACCTCTTCTTCGGTTAATCCTATGGGACGCAGGTGAAGCGAGACAAGCTTCTGTACGTATTTCATTTTCTCGTTCAGGGGCAGGCGCAGCTGTCTGAAAATCTGAGGTACCATTCTGGCGCCTTTCACTTCATGGCCGTGAAACGTCCAGCCCTGATCCGGCAGAAAGCGCCGGGTGGGCGGTTTCCCGATATCGTGAAGCACGGCAGCCCAGCGAAGCCAGAGGTTTCCGGTGCAGGGAGCAATGCGGTCGAGGACTTCCAGAGTATGGTGGAAATTATCCTTATGCCCCTTGCCATCAACGGTTTCGGCTCCTTTCAGCGCGACAAACTGCGGAAAAATTATCTCCAGAAGTCCGGCCTTGTCGAGCAACCTGAATCCCACCGATGGCTTCGCCGAAAGAATAATTTTATTCAGCTCTTCGCTGATGCGCTCACCCGAAATAATGGAAATGCGTTTGCTGTTCCGGCTAATTGCCCGGGAGGTTACAGGGTGAATGGAAAAACCAAGCTGCGCAGCAAAACGCACGGCACGCATCATACGCAGCGGATCGTCGGAAAAAGTGATATCCGGATCCAGGGGAGTGCGGATAATGCCTTTTTCCAGATCGGATAGCCCTTCAAACGGGTCCAGAAGTTCGCCGTAAGAATCGCGGTTCAGACTGATTGCAAGGGCATTTATGGTAAAATCGCGGCGTTTCTGATCGTCTTCAAGGGTTCCGGTACTCACATCGGGCTTTCGCGAATCGGGATGATACGACTCACGACGGGCTCCTACAAACTCCAGTTGCAGATCATCAAAGTGAAACATGGCCGTTCCGAAATTGCGAAAAACACTCACAGGGTGATGTCCGTGAAAAGAAGATGCAACCTTTTCAGCCAGCTGTATCCCATCCCCTACTGTTACGAAATCGATATCCTTTGAGCCGCGCTTCAGAAAGATATCCCTGACGTACCCGCCGATAACATACACCGGAACACCGGTTTCCGCAGCCTTTTCCGCCACAGCTATAAATATGGGATGATTAAGTTCAGCTGAAAGATTCACTATTTCGTCGCTTCGTTTTTACCGCCTGCAAAGGTACGAAAGTATCTCACTTCTGTCACCCGCATGTCAGCACCCTCAGGCTTTTCAGAACCACACCGGAAGAATGCAGGGCTCCGGAAAAACTATCCGCACATAAATGAACAGAAATTCCACATTGGCAAAACTCTGTACCTGAGCAACCGTGCAAGGATTGAAATACCCCTGTTCCATACATTTAAAGAACTTTTTATCAATCTGTTAAATACGTTATTGTTATTGTCATATATATCATACATAATTTCCTAAGAATAGGAACTTAATCTGAAAGAAATTTTTCAAAAAGCCTTGGTGTTTGCTATATGTTCCATAATTTTGATGCATTGTCAGGAGTTCAATCACAAAAAAATATCAAAAAAATGGCAAAAAGAACGATTGTAACCATGCCGGGTGACGGCATTGGAAAAGTGGTCCTGGAAGAAACTCTCCGTGTACTGGATGCAGCCGGGTTTGAAGCAGAATACATTCACGGTGACATCGGATGGGAATTCTGGTGCAATGAAGGCAATCCTCTGCCCGACAGAACCATAGAATTGCTGAAAAAACATAAAATTGCCCTTTTCGGAGCCATCACGAGCAAACCGAAGGACAAGGCTGCGGCAGAACTTTCGCCTGCACTGCAGGATAAAGGATACACCTATTACAGTCCGATTGTAAGCATGCGCCAGATGTTTGACCTCGACATCTGCATGCGGCCCTGCCGGACATTGCCGGGCAATCCCCTGAATTTTATCCGCAGGGGCAGTGGCGGGCAACCGGAAGAGCCTGTCGTGGATGTGATGATCTTCCGTCAGAACACGGAAGGTTTGTACGGAGGCGTTGAATGGACAAATCCCGACGACACGGTTTATAATGCGCTTCTGACCCATAAGAAATTCAGGGACAACTTTGCCTGGTGCCCGAGGCCCGAGCTGGCCGTTTCAACGCGCATCTTTACCAGAAAATACACATCGCGAATCGTAAGGGCAGCATTTGAATACGCACAAAAGCGTGGCTTTGATAAAATTACGGTATGTGAAAAACCAAATGTAATCAGGGAAACTTCCGGCATGATGCTGAAAACGGCCCAGGAAATGAGTAAAAACGAATTTCCGGGCATCCGGGTAGAGGATGTGAACATAGATGCCATGATGATGTGGCTCACCAAAAATCCCGAGAACTATAACGTTATAGTAGCCGGTAATATGTTTGGCGATATCGTTTCGGATGCATTTGCCGGACTTATCGGAGGTCTTGGATTTGCCACCAGCGCCCAGTTCAATCCCGAGAGCGGAGTTGCCGTTTTTGAACCCACCCACGGTTCGGCACCCAAATATGCCGGATACGAAACCAGCATCGTTAATCCCATTGCCATGATACTGTCGGCCGTGATGATGCTTGAGCATCTGAACGAAAATGAAATGGCCGGAAGAATCCGCAAGGCGGTGATGGATGTGGTTGCTGAAGGAAAAACAAGAGCTTACGATATGCTCAAGCTCAAAGGCACCCCGGATGTAGTCAACCAGGGCGCTGCCTCAACCCGTCATATGGCCGATGCCATCATTGCAAAGCTGAAAGCATAACAGAATTTCTCAGCATAAGCAAGTCTGAAGGAGTCAAAACAATTTGCTAACACCGTAATTATAAAAACAATGACCCCGGAAATACATCCCGAATACATAAAGCAGGCACAGGAGCTCTGGCCGGAGCTGGAATGGATTAACGACCGTGCGCTGCGCGAAGCCACAACAAACACCTGGGCACTGGCACTGCAAAAGAGCGTGCTCACACCCGACGACCTGAACAGTATTCCGTTTACCCTTCTGGCCGGGCCCGACCTTAAGGTTACGTTTATGGATCACAAACGGGCAGTAGTCCACATCTCGAGGGATTGCGGCAACCAGATGAACCTGTTTTTCAGGAACGACCTTCCGGTGAAAATGGATGTGCTTATTGCAGGATCCATTCTCGCCGACGTTGGAAAACTCCTTGAATATGAGATGAAAGACGGTAAATCGGTACAGGGAAGCTACGGCAAATACCTGCGGCATCCGTTCTCAGGCGTATCGCTCGCTGAAATGTGCGGAGTTCCTGCAGAAGTTTGCCACATCATTGCAACCCATGCCGGCGAAGGTAATATGGTAAAACGCTCCACGGAAGCCTATGTGGTGCATCACGCCGACTTCATGACCTTTGAACCTTTCCGCGAACGCTTAAAAATCTGAACCTGGTAAAGAGAGACGATTATGACGATAATAGAAAAAATTCTGGCTGCCCATTCACCGCAACAATCCGTTAAACCCGGCGACATCATCGATGTATTTATCGATACCCGGGCTGCCCGTGACTTCGGTGGTGCCAATGTGGTAAAAAACCTGCTCGAAAACGGGCTGGAACTTGCCGATCCGTCGCGTACCATATTTACGTTCGACTGCAACCCGGGCGGGTCGGATCAGAAATATGCAGCCAATCAGCAATATTGCAGGATGTATGCGCGGCAGCAGGGAATAGCCGTTTATGACGTGGATTCGGGTATAGGCACGCACCTGGCCATCGACAAAGGACTGGTGTATCCCGGTTCCACCTTTGTATCCACCGACTCGCATGCCAATATTATGGGTGCAATCGGAGCATTTGGCCAGGGCATGGGCGATCAGGACATCGCTGCAGCCTGGGCTAAAGGATCGGTATGGTTCAAGGTACCCGAATCGGTAAAAATCACATTTACAGGTAAACGGCCGGCACTGGTAACCGCAAAAGACATCGTGCTTAACCTTCTGTCCATTTTCGGCGCCAACAAACTGCTTGGGTACAGCGTAGAAGTCTATGGCGATGCCATTGATGAGCTTACCCTTGACGAACGCATCACCATTGCATCCATGGCTACGGAAATGGGAGCCATTATTCTTATGTTTACCCCATCCGAAAAGGTTTTGGATGAACTGGAATCCCTTACGGGAAAGCGCTTTACCGCCGTTACAGCAGATGCCGGAGCCGAATATGCTGAAAGTCATACAATTGATATCAGTACATTCGTCCCTATGGTTGCCAATCCGGGTCACCCGCACGACAATTCCCCTCTGGAAACGGTAAAAAAGACCAAGATTGATTCGGCATTTATCGGGAGTTGTACCAACGGACGAATCGATGACCTCAGGATAACGGCAGAAATTCTGAAGGGGCGTCATGTAGCACCCGGTGTCGTACTGAAAATCGTACCCTCGACGGATGAAATATGGCAGCAGGCCCTGGATGAAGGACTCATAAAAATTTTTAAAAATGCCGGAGCTCTGGTCTCCAATGCCGGTTGTGCAGGATGTGCAGCCGGTCAGATCGGACAAAACGGCCCGGATGAGGTAACCATCAGTACCGGCAACCGAAACTTCGCCGGGAAACAGGGAAAAGGCTTTGTATACCTAGCCAGTCCCGCCACCGTTGCAGCTTCTGCCATCGCCGGTTACATCACCGATCCCGGAGATATTCCTTCGCAACCTGCTGTTTTCGAAAAAACTGCCGGACTCAAACCTACTGCAAAACAAAAGAATGTACCTGCACAAACCGAAACAACCGTTGAAGGCAGGGTTTGGGTCATCCGAAAGGACGATATCGACACCGATATGATCTTTCATAACCGGTATCTGGCCATCACCGACATCAGCGAAATGGGACAGTACACGTTTGACAACCTGAAAGGTTACGAAGACTTTGCCGGAAAAGCCCAGCCCGGAGATATTGTAGTGACCAGCAGAAACTTCGGAGCAGGAAGCTCGAGGCAACAGGCAGTGGATTGCTTTAAATCGCTTGGGGTCTCATGCATAATTGCCGAATCGTTTGGTGCCATTTATGAACGCAACGCAATCAATGCAGCGCTGCCCATTCTCACTTATAAAGAAGGTATGATTGAAGAGACGGGGCTTGAGACGGGGCATCGCATTCGCGTTAACTTCCTTACGGGAGAACTGATGAACCTGAACAATGGTAAATCATACCAGATAAACCGTTTTTACGATGCGCAGCTTCAGATTTACAAAAACGGAGGATTACTTTAGTATATAGCAGATCCGGTAATTACCTTTAAATTTATAATGCATTCCTCCTCCGGACAAGCGGGGGAGGATTTTTTTTGAACTGCCTGAGCGAAACGTGGCGATTACAATTAATCGGATAAATTATCCATCACTGTGTCTCCGGGATTATTTTGTGAGTAACTCATTATCAGGGATGAAAGTGTCATTCAATCAGCTTCAGGACAAAAACATGTGAAGCGAAATAACCGGCTGAAGCCAAAAGCCGGTATCTTAGCGCTGCAAATACCGAAATAAAACCGGATATGTTTACGCACATCTTTTTTGACCTTGACGGGACGCTCATCGACTCGCGGCCGGGCATACTGGCTTCTGCTTTGCATACCATCGATACGCTTAACGTACCTCCGGATGAACGTCCCAAAGATATGACACCCTTTATCGGCCCTCCCCTACGGCACAGTTTTATGCAGTTATTCGGGTTTAATGCCGCTAAAGCGGAAAGGGCAACGGAAATCTACAGGGAGTTTTACGGCCGCGAAGGAATGCATATGTTTACGGTGTACCCCGGCATAGAAGACGAACTTAAAAAACTGAAAGAAAAAGGATTAATACTCAGTCTGGTTACGTCAAAAGCATGGGTGTATGCAGAAAAAATCGTGGAGGAAGCAGGCTTGCTGAAGTACTTCACGGAGCTGTCGGGTTGCGAGATCAACGGCGACCGCAGCGAAAAGGTAGAGCTTATTCATTACACGCTTGACAAGCTTGGCCTGAAGCCCGGATCGCAAATCGTGATGGCTGGCGACAGGTATCACGACATCAGGGGAGCAAAAGAAGCGGGAATTAGTTCTGCGGCAGTCCTTTATGGATATGGTTCGCGGGAAGAGCTAGAAAAGGAGAATCCAGGATTGCTGATACCTGCACCGGGTGACCTGGCTTGCCTGCTTGCTTTTAAGGCCTGAGGTGTTGATAAAAGTTTAAGAATTTCTCGCGGCCTTCCGGCGATTGTAACGATATTATCCTAAATTTGTCGGTGATTCATAAAATTCAGGGATCAGCCTTAGAATAAACAAACCCGTTTGAAAATCATTCCCAAATCAAATTATCATTCACTAAATTTTCATTTCACGATGAAGCAAATCCT
Organism: Bacteroidales bacterium UBA6248; assembly: GCA_002441345.1. Lineage (GTDB taxonomy): Bacteria > Bacteroidota > Bacteroidia > Bacteroidales > Lentimicrobiaceae > Lentimicrobium. Next base: position 27,726 of record DJVU01000023.1, on the reverse strand, counting down.
TACCCTTGTGCTGGCATTGCTGACAGTAGCCATAACGGCTAACCCTGTCGACAAGAGGACAGCAGAACAGGTTGCAGTGAACTATTATGTTCATTATGCACCTGGAGACATTACCGATTACACCGTAAACGGAAGTTTTGAAAAACAACTTAACGGGATCACAACCATTTACACCTTCACTTTTACTTCGGGTGGATTTGTTATGGTTGCTGCCGACGATGCTTCGATTCCGGTTCTGGGTTACGCGCACAGCGGAACGATAGATGAAAACACGGAGAATCCGGCTGCTATCTCATGGATTGAGAACTATAGCCGTGAGATTTCCGGTATCGCCTCTGCCAGGATGAGCAATTCCCAAACCAGGCCGATGTGGGATAACATACTGAGCAACAATATGGAGCGCTCAACCAATGATGTTAATCCGCTGGTAACCACCACCTGGGATCAGGGTTGCTATTACAACGCCCTTTGTCCCGTTGAACCCAATGCCGGTTTCGGATCATGCGGCAGAGCATGGACCGGTTGTGTTGCCACCACCATGGCAGTGCTGATGAAATACCACAACTTCCCCGCATCGGGCGTAGGATACCACAGCTACATGCATCCTACATACGGGCTGCAAACGGCCGACTTCGCCTCTGCTTCCTACAACTATGCTGCAATGCCCAACAACGTTACTACAGCAAACACTGCAGTTGCAACGCTGATGTACCATGCAGGCGTTTCGGTCAATATGCAGTATGCTGCTTCCGGATCGGGTGCATACAGTGAAGACGTTCCGTTTGCGCTGGTAAACTATTTCAAATTTGACGGCACGGTTGAGCTTAAGTCAAAGACGAATTACCCTGTAATGGCCGACTGGTACACCCTTCTTCGCACCGAGCTGGATGCTGCACGTCCCATATACTATGCCGGATCAAGCACCGCCAGTGGCGGACATGCCTGGATTTGCGACGGTTACAGACTCAGCGACAACAAATTCCACTTTAACTGGGGCTGGTCGGGTTCATACAACGGATATTTTGCCATTGGATCACTGAATCCGGGAGGCAATAACTTCAACGACGACAACAGGGCCATTGTTGGAATTCAGCCCGGCAACAATCCCGCTGCTTGGATCGTACAGAATACTGCATTTACTGCTACCTCCAGGGGTGTCAACTACATGCATGCTCCTTCGGCTACCGTTGCCTGGGGTGTTGCTTACGACGGATCGGGCGGAAACCAGACCATCAACGAGTTTACCAAGACCTCAAATGGCGGCGAGACATGGACAACCGGCCAGATTCTGGGTGGTTCTACCTACGGCATCGGAAACATATGCGCTCTTGACGAGAACATAGCTTATGCAGCTGTTTATAACGGAGCTACAGCACAGAACAACACCTGCGGAATCTACAAAACCACCAACGGCGGAACAACCTGGGTTCAGCTTCCCGGAGCTCTTCAGGGATCGGCTTCCTTCGCCAACAACGTTTTCTTCTGGAACGAAATGGAAGGTATGTGCCATGGCGACGTAAAAGACAACTACTTTGAAATTTACACTACCGTTAACGGCGGTACAACCTGGCAGCGTGTTCCCGCAGCCAATATTACCGGAGGCACACCGCTTTCAGGAGAAGGCGGATGGACAACCTGCATTGAAACTACCGGTGAAAACACCGTGATGTTCGGCACCAACAAAGGCCGTGTATTCATCTCCGATGACCGCGGATTCAACTGGAGAGTTTCCAATGCCAACATTACTGCTGCTTCAAACGGCGGTATCAATATGATCGCTTTCAAAGATCCCATGAATGGTATAGTAGCACAAACACAGTCACCCGTACAGGTTCGTCGTACAACCGACGGTGGTGCCACCTGGGAGAACATCACTCCTGTCGGAGCTTTCTTCACCAACGATCTTACTTACGTTCCCGGAACTGCTAATACCTATGTTTCAACCGGAGCTGCTACCAATGCTACAGGTGTTTCCTACAGCAACGACGGCGGACTCACATGGACTGCCTTCCCCGGTACAACGACGAAACAGTTCCTTGCTACCGATTTCTTTGACAACACAGTAGGTTATGCCGGTGGATTCAACGAAAATCAATACAACGGTGGCATGTTCCGTATGCTTGGTGAAGTCGGCGCCTCAGCCAGCGGACCTCAGATCGCGGTTAATCCTGCTGAAATCAGTGAAACGCTGGAACAGGACGCCACCACAACGGTCAACCTTGCCATTTCAAATCCGGGAACCGAAGAACTCACCTGGAGTATAGCCGTTGATCCGGGTACAACAAGCTGGGTTAGTGCAGCTCCTGCAAATGGTTCCACCGCAGCCGGTGCTTCATCGGATGTAACCGTTACCCTCGATGCTACAGGATTAAGCTATGGTAATTATCAGGCATTCCTGGTTATCACCAGCAACAGCGAAGCTAATCCTACGGTGAATGTTCCCGTACACCTCAATGTTCAGTCATCGGCTCAGCTTGATCCTCCGACCAATCTCGCTGCGGCAGTTACTGGCAACGATGTGCATCTTACCTGGAATGCTCCCGGAGGCGGAACCGGCATCATCGAAGAGCTGATCTACGATAACGAACTTCCGACCGAAGCCTACAGTTATAACGGCTATACCATGTCTACGCATATGTCGCCCCAGGGTGCATGTCAGATTCTCACCCTGAAATTCTACACTACCCTTGAAGGTGGTGACGGAGCCTTTAATGCAGAGGTTTACGGATGGGGCGGTTCGGCACCTTCCACTACCCTTCTGCACACCGTTGGTGCCAATGCACCCGACGAAGGCTGGATGGAAGTTGATGTTACCGATGCCAATCTTATGGTTACCGGTGATTTCGTCGTTGGATTCGGATCTATCAACGAAACAACCTTTGTAGGTTACGATGAAGGTCTGAACAACGGCCGTTCATGGGATTACGACCATGCCGGCACCTGGGAAGCCTGGACAGAAGCATATCTTATCCGTGCCATCGTTCAGTATACCGACGGCACCGTACGCGAACTCAGCGCAGCTCCCGCCATTTACAACCACCCCGTCGAAGGTGGTGTGAATACCATCGCCCGTACCGCTATGCCGGTCATTAACAATCAGCTTCCGATTCCCGCACGCAACCATGCTTCACGCGAAATCCTCGGATACAATGTATACCGTAACGGCGTCAAAATCAATGCTGCAACTGTAGCTGACCTGTTTTACGATGACATGGATCTGGAACCCGGAACCTATGAGTATCACGTCAGGGCACTCTATACCGAAGGCGAGTCCGGCAACTCGAATGCTGCTGTTGCTACAATCCAGGGTGGTGCTACCAACAGTATTATTCTTGATTTCGAAGATCTGGATGATTTCTCTCTTACGTTTGGTGACTGGACCGCAATTGATGTTGACGGTGGAAACACTTACGGCTTTGATGGCATAACCTTCCCTCACATGGGTGAGCCTATGTCGTATATTGCCTTCAACCCCGCAGCTACCACACCTGCTGTTGCTGGTATGGTTCCTCACGGCGGTGCCCGTCTGGGTGCAAGCTTTGCCTCCATTCCTCCGGCAGTTAACAACGATTATATGATCTCTCCCAAGGTTGCTCTCGGCGAGAATCCGTTCCTGGGCTTCTGGGTTAAATCGTATACTGCGCAGTATGGTCTCGAAACCTATAACATTAAGGTTTCCACAACCAATACGAATCCTTCGAGCTTCACCACCATCGCAGGCCCCATCAATGCTCCTGCTGAAGACTGGACCTATGTAACCTATGATCTCTCCGCTTACGAGGGTCAGGAAGTATACGTCGCCATTCAGTGTGTATCGAACGACCGCTTCATTTTCATGATCGATGACGTTGAAGTAACATTCACCGTTGGAACGAATAACAACGAGCCAGCCGGATTCAGCATCTATCCGAATCCTGCAACCGATGTTCTGAATGTTACCGGCCTCAGCAGAATGGAAAACATCCGGATGTACAACATCTCCGGACAGCTTGTATATGAATCTGCCGTTAACGGAAATGAATTCCGCATCAGCACAAATGGTATGCCTTCAGGGCTTTACCTGCTGAATATCACCACCGAAAATGGAAATGTTATCCGTAAGGTCAGCATCCGTTAAACGCTAAATAACTTTATCAGAAAAAACTGCATCAGACTCTGGTGCAGTTTTTTTTTAATCCAGATAGGGGTGTTTTGCATTTAAAGTGTCATATAGTAAAGTTCCTGTTTTTGACTAAAGCAGGTCAATATCAGGATAACCTATCCCTCCACAATCCCTGAAAAGGCTGCTCTTCCCTGAAGCGGCCTTTTTGTTTAAATAACTGCGGATACCTGTAATTACCACCGGTGTCTGAAATACGGAAGATAACTTTAAAAAAAATGCAGATCAGGCGTGTAACTTTACCCATGAAATTTCGTCAAAAAAGGGTATAAGCGAAAAAAATCAGCCAGTTCAACTTTAACATGAAGAATTTCCGGATATTAAACAATAATAAGAGAGTTGGGTTAAGAATGAAAAATTATCCCTTATCTTTGTATATATTTATGATAACCAGAAAATTCCATATCATACTTATAATTTTGTTTTCTTGCACCATAGCACTGAAGGCACAGGCTTCATATGTTGATTATCTGAAAAGTGCGGTTGATGCAACCAACAAAAAACAGTACAGCCGGGCCATTGTACTGTGCGATGCCGCCATCAATCAGAACAGCACCAACAGTGCCGCATACTTTCACAGGGGATACAACAAACTTCTGTTAAAGGATTACGATGGAGCCATTGTAGATTTCTCCGTTTGCCTCGATCTGAGTCCCGGTAACCTCAGCGCCTATTTGTACAGAGGTTTATCGAACCAGAAAGCAGGCAACACGCTATCAGCCAGCCGCGATTACAACCATGCCCGTAAAATCGATGCACTGGAGACAATGGCATTTATTACTGCCAATATGTTCAGATCTTCCCTGAATAAATAATCATCCGTGAACGGGACGGAACCGGCGCCGGGCTTACTCCGAAGGATCAAAGCACAATAAAGAGGTTTAGTCTGATAAAGAAATTTTTGCAAATTCACTGGGTTCTGCCTTAGTGAATAGCCGGTGAATCGATTATCCTGACAGCAGTGATACCTGAAGATATTCAGGGGGTGAACGAAAACAGTCCGTTCTGTAGAACACAAGGAAACTTTGATCCTTATTCCAGGCGTGCAAGCCGGTCGGCGAGCGGAGGGTGAGAATATTCAAACCAAACGTACAGGGGGTGCGGGGTAAGGTCGGACAAATTATCGGATGCTAGTTTGCGTAGTGCACGGGCCAGTGCTTTTCCATCAGAATACCGGGCCGCAAAGGCATCGGCTTCAAATTCGTTTTTCCGGGAGATATAATTGCCAATCACTGAAAGCACAAGGGAAACAGGGCTGTAGAGCAGAACAAATACAACCAGCCCCAGGTGAAAGCCTGGCCCGGAGGCTCCCAATGCCTCGTAAACAGTGGAAGAATTAACGATTCGTGAAAACAGGAAGAGAATAATTCCGGTTTGAAGCACCGACCGGACAAGTCCGAACACCACATGTTTTTCCCTGTAATGTCCTATTTCATGCGCCAGCACGGCAGTTATGCCAGCGATGTCCATGGTTTTGATCAGCGTATCGTAGAGGACGATTCTGCGTTTGTTTCCGAAACCAGAAAAGTAGGCATTTGCCCTGTTTGAGCGTTTTGAACCATCGATAATGTAAATATCCTGAACCCCGAAACCCGTTTCACGTGCAAGTTCATTCAGTTTATCCCGCAGCGGCCCTTCGGGAAGTGGAGTTTGTTTGTTGAAAAGCGGAACGATAAGGGTGGAATAAAAAAGCGTAAAGAAAATTGAAACCATGGTTACCGCAATCCAGGCCAGCCACCAGAAAGAACTTCCAAGCCAGTTATAGAGGAGTATCAGCACGGCCATGATTCCACCTCCGGCGACTGCGGCGATGATATACGATTTCAGCTTATCGGAGATCCATATCCGGGGTGTGGTAGTATTGAATCCGTATCTCTGTTCCAGCACAAACGTATCGTACACATTGAAGGGTGTGGCAATCAAGTCAGAGATAAAGCCAGCTATACCCAGAAAAAGCAGGCTTTGCAGGAGTTTATTTCCGCTAAGTTTTATCACAAGATCATCAATCATAGCGAACCCGCCCAGCAGCAACGCCATCATCAGAATAAAGGCAGCCCACTGTTCAAGCATATCCGAGCGATAAGCTTCGCGCTTGTAATTCCTGTATTTCCTGTACTTATCCTTATCGAAGACATCTTCGAGTCCGGGAGGTGCCGGCAGTTTTCTGCGCCTGTGGTTAAGGAACGATAGCACCTGTCCCAGCAGAAAGCCACCGGTGACAAAAGCTAAAATAAGTTTGAGAATTACGTTATCCATCGTTTATACAAGTACAGATCAGCAGAACGACAGCCGGAACTTCCGGCAGTGCTTAATAGCTTCCGTAATAACGGCGCAGAAACCATTCCACTCCTGCCAGCAAAACGATAAGGACCAGCAGCGGTGCAAAATTAACCAGGTCGGTATATTTCTTTCGCGCGTAGATAACCGGTTTTGCATCCTCCCGGTCATTTATCAGTCCGGTAAGGATTTCGGCCTGACCGGGATAAACGGATGCTCCTCCGGTGCGATGCGCGATGGCATTCAGCAACCGGTGATTGGCAACGGTATTAATGTCTTCGAGGTGAAGGTCTGAAACGACAAAGCTGCCGTTTCGTTCCTGCCTGCCGGAGCCGGTTTCGGCAGTGGCAGCAAACCGGTAATAGCCCGGGCTCAGGGTTCCGGCATTCAGATAGTAGCCATCGCCGGCGGTCGAAAAAGAAAATTCGAAGCCATTATTTCTGTCGTCCAGAATCTTCATTTCCAGCAGAGGATCGTTTACGAGTTCTCCACTTTCGTTTAGAAGCAATGCATTAAACTCGATGGCTTCATTTTCGGCATAGGCATCTCTCCAGGATATTTTCAGGCGGTTGCGATCGGGTTCAACAGAAAGGTATTGAATAATTTTTCCGGCAAGTTCATCAAATGCATCGTGAGAGGATGCACGGCTGTATTCGCTGATTCTCCACTTCCATAGCCCTTCCCCTGCCACGATACCATACCTGGTATCGGATAACTGGCTAAACATAATCAGAGGATTATTGCTTTGCAGGGAGCCCAGGCCCTGCCATGCCATCACATACACCGACCCGGCTGACTGATAACTGGCAAAAGGACTGATCAGCGGAGGGGCTTCTCCCAGCATTTTTATCACCGGGTCAGACACTACGAACAGGCTGAAGTTCTTATCGTAGACAGGGAGTGTTTCATTGGCCGATGCATTTGCATTTACGAGTGCCAGCCCGGTTTTAAGGCGGTTGAACGAAGGTATATCGGACTGAGAGCCGAGTATAAAAAGCACTGGTTTTCCGAGTCGGACCAGATCAGAGGCGAGGGTTTGCCGGGAGTCACCACGGGAAGGAACCTGATGTAGAATAAAAAGGTCGAAATCGCCGGGATTTTCCCTGAAGTTATCTGCCATAAAAAGGCTTGCTTCAAAGTTATTCCCGGCATTTACCGAGCGCAGTACGGCGGCAAGGTCCGGATGCGGGGCAGCAGCAATCAAAGCAATCTTTTTACGTCCTTCTCTTACTTCCACAAACACCTCCCGTAAATTATTGGAAGCATTCGTTTCACCTTCTATCGTCCCGAGGGATATACGGAACTTCATAAATCCCGTTTCGCTGGCATCGGCAAATACAGGCACGGTAATTACCTGATTATCGGAGGAAAACTGCAGCACTTTTGTAAAAATCTCTTTACCTCCGGCTTCAACGGCAAGGCGTGACTGACTGCCGGCTGCTTCACGGGCGTGAACAACCACTTCGATGGGAAAGCGGTTGCCAAGGTAGGAAACCCTGTTGTAGTTTATCTGTTTCAGGATGAGGTCGCGACGGACAATGGTATCGCCGGCGTTGAATGTATATACGGGGAAATCCGTATTTCCGGCATGGTAAAGCGGATCGCTGCCCGAGTTCCAGATGCCATCGGAAACGAGCACAACGGCTCCCACATTACGGTTGTGGAATCGCGACGACAGCTCTCCGAAGAACGATGAAATATCGGTAAGCTCATCCTTAAAGGAGGGAATTCCTTCTTCCCGTACTTCCTGGCCAAAGGTATAGGTGTACACATCGAAGCGATCGTCGATACCGGCCTTAAGTCCGTCAAGAAATTTCTGCAATTCCTGCTGCTTCTGCATGCTGTCTGCACCTGCCACCATCGAGCGTGAGTTGTCGACACCTACTATTAATGCAGGCTTTTCGGTAGTCCGGGTAAAGGTTTTAACCATGGGAGACAGAAGCAGAAAAGCTATGAATGATCCGGTTAAAAACCTGATAGCCGACAGGAAAAGCACAAGATTTCGCGGGAGGTCGCCCGATGTATTTTTATAATAAAGCAGGGCTGAAATTCCGGCACCGAAAAGCAGGCACAAGGGAATCAACCATAGCGAAGAGCCGGCAGTCAGCTGAAAAGCGGGTATCAATAGTACATACATATCGGATACAAATGTCGGAAAAATCGGAATGACAATTTGTTGAAATTTGGAATTCTGCAGCAGATTTTATGCGTTTGTCCTCAGCCCGGAATCGGGTCAATAACGAAGAAGGAGCACACCGCAGGTTTGCGTCGCCTGAGCCCCCATGACAAAAGGCGCAAGGACAAAAACCGTGCGGGGCGCTCCCCCCGGGATTTAAAAAGAGTTTAGCGAGGCTCTATAGTAACATCTTTAACTTCGTCAACGGTGATTGTCTTTCCGTTGTTTTCAAAGTTTGCAAGTACGTAATTGATTACAGCAACAGCATCTTCATGATTATCAACCTGAGGAGGCATTGGCGCCGGATATTTGATACTACTTCCTGAAGACACCTTTTCCGAACCGTTAAGAACCTGTGCAACGGCGAGCTTTGTTTTATTCAGAAGGAAATCGGAACCGGAAAGTGTAGGGAATACATTGGGTATACCCTGGCCGTTTGCCTGGTGGCATGCAATGCATTTTTCCTTGTACAATTGCTCGCCTCTTGCAAGCTGGGCCGCATCGGGGGTTGCTGAAATTTGTGTTTCCGCCTGACCGGCAGTTTCAGTTTTTTGCTGACCGCCACCTCCGCACGATGACATGACAGCCAATCCCAAAAATCCTGCAATGGCAGCAAGTAAAAGTGTTCTGCTTTTCATAATCGGTGTTTTAGTTAGTTGTTAAAGTTAAGAAAAAACAACGGGAACTGAGGCTTGTTCAATCATCTACGAAATCATTATTGCCTTTCCGATCCGGTGAGGAACGGAAATTAAAGTGGTTTTCAATCGTAAAAGGATATAATAAATTGGTCAGCAAGTGGTTGGATAAAACAACTACCCTCTTGACTTCGGGGGAGTCCTGTAACATAAGGGCAAAAAAAATGGGGCTTGCGCCCCACTTTATCTGCCACCCGGAAGATTAATCGTTAAGCGGTGTATAAACAATTGATAGTAATTCTCCGGATTTCCCCGGTTTTACCGGACAGGCTTCCACAATATTCTGTATGCCATCATCCGGGATATTGGCGGTTACGGTTACTTTCAGGTTTCCGCAATCGCAACCGGTATAATCGGCCATAAACTTACTGGAGACCCATACGCCCTGGTTGAACTCGTTAACCCCCTTGTATTCATATATGTAACGATTTCTCAGGGCAACATTATTCAAATAATCCGTAGCATATTTAAATCGCTCCTGGGTGGCGATGGTGGTATATTTAAAATTGGTTCCATTTTCATCAAAGTCGTATACGTGTGCCACGTTCGATCTGTTTTTATTGCTTGACCATTCGCAGTAGAAAACAATGCGTCCCGGTATGGAATATACTTCCCAAGCTTCATCGGGATTTGCGTTATTCCAGCGTGCGTATTCCATTTTCACAAGAGTACTGTCGAGCCCGAGCATCAGACCGGGGGCTTTGGTACCGGAAGAAGGTTTAATCTGACCCATACAGGCGATTACACTCAGAATTAAGGCCGGGAGTAAAACTAACTTTTTCATGATATTTGGTATAAGGGGTTTCAGGTTTGTTTCATCATCGAAATCTGCTGTAAACTTATCTCTTTGATGATGATACAAAATTACACCGGCTCTGAAGACTGCGCAATTCGTTAAAATACTACTTTTTCAATGGGAACCAGGGGATTCTGCATGGGTATAATTACCCATACCGGGAGTATACAGGGAGGGAAAATAAGCAAAAGCCGCATCCCCGGATTTCCCGGGAATGCGGCTTTATCGGGCCGGGCGCGGGTTTCAGATATCGGAAGCCTTTACCAGACGGATGTGGTTGAGACAACGTATGGAACGGTCGGAAAAATAGTCGGCGGCAGGATAAAGCAGGAAAGCTCCCTGGTGTTTTTCACCATAACGCGGAACGATCAGGACCTCCGCCTGATCGTTGCGGTTAAAAATTTCTGCGAAGGTGAACACAGCCCTGTAGCCATCGGGGGCAGCCACGATAAAAATACCCTGCATGAGCTGTTCCCGGTTCACAGGAAAATATTCAGCCAGGTAATCTTTCATCATAACGCCTTTGAATGGTGTAGTGCCATGTATACCGGTTCCGCGCCCGTAAAATACCGAGCCGTATGAGACCATATTTCCGGTGAGCCCGCCTTCACGGATATTCAGAAGCTTCGTATCGCCCGAATAAACGCCAGGTTCTTCGGCATACATATCCGGGATATTGCGGTCGATTACAAATGACATGGAAGAAGAACGAACGGTAATCTTAACCGGATTGCTTATGTTGCGTTCGGTATAGAGATCAGATGCTACAATCAGGCGCGATTCGTCCGGCAATGGCCATAACTCTTTTGTCTTTGAAGGAACAATACGGCGTACGCCGGTTGCAACTATAATTTCATGCCGGTGTATGGGATAATAAATCTCACCCCAGCTGATGACTGCCTTTTCGCCTTTATCGTTTTCGACTTCAACAAACAGGTCGGTTATCGGAGGGAACTCAGATTCATTTTTTTTCTTCAGAACCGTTTCATTCAGAATATCGTAGAGCGAATATCCCTGATAAAGGTAAGCGCCGGTAAACTGTCCGGCCTCACCTCCAAGAAGAGTTTCCTTTACAATAACATCCCGTACCGGAAGTCCGGACACATCAACCTGTCCCGGTTCGGCTATCTCCCCTGCGATGGCCAATCCTTTGAACGTTAATTGCTTCAATGGAGCATCATCATAAAAGTCATTGGTTTGAGCAAACGTTGCGGAAGAAAATACCAGGGCAACGAGCAAACTGTTTAAAATGGATTTCATCGTATTTATTAAATTAAGGGTTCATTTATTGCGGATGTTAAATTACAACTTCCACTCCTGCCACGATAAACCTTCCCGGGCCGCGGTTGTACTTGCTGTCGTAGAACATCACATCGAAAAGGTTCTGAATGTTCAGATGCACATTCAAACGGTTTTTGAATGAGCGCCACAACCGAATATCCACGGTCGAAAAAGCAGGATATCTGTCCAACAGCAGGATTTCATCGGTTGTATTCTGGTCGTTGATATACATTGCTCCCGTGTAACGGTATGATGCTGATGCATTAACGAACCGGGTTTTGCATGAAACACCGGCAGTAATCAGGTGGTTGGGTACATCCGTCATTTTTTTCCCGGACAGATTAACGGTATCGTTGGCCGATATTTTCCGGTAATCAATTATTTCCGCATCTGCGTAAGCATACGTAGCATATACGGAGATGTTTTGGATTGGTTCGAGATGAATCATAAGCTCAGCGCCTTTAATTTCCGCTTTGCTGATATTTGCCCGTATCAGAATGGGACGTTCGCCAAATCCCATATCGATGGATTGACCGTTGGTGACGTAATACTGAAAGTCGCTGCCCCTGGACCAGAACGCAGAGGTTTCGATTTTCAGGGATTTGAGGAAACCTCTGTCAAAGGGCCGGAGGTCGGCTCCGGCTTCATAATTATTCAGATATTCAGGTCTCAGATCGGGCGTTGCCACTTTGAAACCGCCTTTAATCCGGCCTGATCGGCACATATCGTCGAGGACTGCCGGCCGGAAACCGCGGGAATAGCCGGCATAAACGCGAGTTTTGTCATTAAAACGGTAATGAACCGAGAATCGCGGGCTGATTGCGGTATTGACATGTGCCGGAAGTTCCCTGTCCTGGTATATATCCATAAATATCGTTTCGGCTGTCGGAGCTTCCACGAAAAAGGCTCCTTTAGAGAAACGTGCCCGGTCGAAACGGAGTCCGGCAAGAATCCTGAGTCTGTTGCTGAAAAATCCGGCTTCATCCTGCAGAAATGCTGACCAGGTTCCCATGGTACCGGCGTTGTAGATAATGTCGGTAGAGGTGTAATATTTGTCGTATGCATCCACACTGCCGTTACGGTAATCGATTCCGGCCGTAAGCGTATGACCGGTGCCAATACTCCGTGAGATGGACGACATAAATCCGTAATCGCGGCGGGTGCTCAGCACATCGTACCAGGTGTAGTCGTCCTTAAGATATTCGTTAACTTTCCTATAATCCTCATTCAGAAAGTAAACCGACGACAAAAGATTGAATTTTCCCGGAGTTCCCCTGTAATCCAGGGTGAATCCGTAGGAATCATGGTCAGTGGTATTTCCGTTGGGCTGGTATACCTTTTCACCGGTTCCCCGGTTATCGTTGTAAAAAGTAAGCGAGGCTCCCAGGCTGTGACTGTTTCCAATGGTATACCGTGTCCGGAATCCCGCCCCTGCCTCTTTCAGATAAGATTTTACTATGTAAGGATTGACCTGCACTTCATAACCGGGCTGGGTAATGTAACCTGCCGAATGCCTGATCGCGGCATTGGCCGTATAATACCAGTTATGCCCTTCTTTTTTAACAGGGAGGTTTCCGCCGGCAACTACCCGGCTTCCGAGAGTTCCATAGGTGCCAAAATCAAATCCGGCACGCATAAAAAAAGGCTGGTCGGGTTTACGGGTCCGGATGTTGATGATGCCGCCCATTGCATTTCCTCCATAAACGGCAGACCCCGGACCTTTGGTAATTTCTATGTTTTCTACCATTGACGGATCAATCATATTCCAGTCAAATCCGCCTCCGTCGCTTTTATTCATTGGTATTCCATCCACGAGTATCAGTACCCTCCCCTGCTCTTTGGCACTCATGCCGCGCATGGTAACCGTTGCTTTGGTACTGAAAATGCCCATGGAGCGGCTGTAGTTGATACCTGGTGCCACTTTCAGGATTTCATCCATACTTTGCGCGGGAAGGGTTTCGATAAGTCCTGCGCCCAGGGTAGTGATTCGGACGGGGGTATTGGCAATGCGCGATCCGGATCGTGTGGCAGTCACCACAACCTCGTCGAGCGAGGATACGGAAGGCAAAAGCCTGATTAGCAGCTGTTCGCCAGGCATGGCAGTCTGGCTGAACGGTTCATAACCTACATAACTGAAGCTCAGATTCACGCTATTCTTACCAATACCGCACAGACTAAACGTTCCGGATTTGCCGGCTGATGTTCCGGTGCCGTTATCTGCGGTAACGGAAGCACCGGGCAGGGATTGTCCGGTCGTGGCATCCACCACCTGTCCGATAATGCAATCCGTCTGCTGGCCTTGCATTGACAGGCTAAGCAGCAGAACTGCAAACAGCACAAAAAATCTTGATATCATCGCAGTTTTGAACAATTATTGCTGAATTTTTATTTCCATCGAGATACTTCCACTCTCTTCCAAAGAAGCAGAGTTTATACGGATCATACCGTACTTACCTTCCTGCGTTTTGAAGGGAATTACACGTCCGGGAAAAGCAAATTTGCAGTTACCGCTGACTTTTGCCGGATTGTATGCGGATACCAGCAGGCTGTCGTTGACGGCTGCATCGAATTGTGCGGTGCTGACAAGCTGGTTGTCGGAAGTGTAATAATCGAAAAGGGTTGAATTACGAACCGGCCATGCGCCCATTGCAGGGTAATAGCCAAGCGCTGAAGTATAAGCCGGGCATGTAAGGGTTGGAGAAGGGAGTCCGGAAGTAAGGTAGAAATATGCCACAAGGTCGATATCCTGTTCATGACCGCCAACAGTGGAAGCATGATAAAGGGTTCCGGTATTCAGATCAAGATACCGGGGAAGGGTGTTATTCGACTGAAGTCCGATCTCAAGAGGACCATAATGATTTACAGGACCATAATCCATTCCTTCCCCCCTGTTTACGCGCAGACTTGTTGTGGCTATATCCCGGTCGGCATTCATTACGAGCACATCCCAATATTCGACTTCTGCCTGGCTTCGCGAGAAGGTAAAATCACGATCGAATCCTTCCTTTCCTGCAAAAATTCCCATATCGACCTGTACCACCGTATCGTTTCCGGTAATGCGTTCGATGCGGATGTAGGTAAGTGGTGCTCCGGAGCCTGAGGCAAGAACGCCCAGGGTAATTTTTGAACCGGGTGATACAAAATCGCCGTCGGCTGTATAGGCTACTCCCGTTTTAAGAATGACGGAGGATTTCCTTATTTGCTCATCGGTTGAACAGGAGGACAGAGCAAGCAGCAGAAGGATGAAAACAACCGGTTGCAGCAACCGAAAAGCAGGCTGCAACCGGAGAAAGTTGTTTAATTCACAGAATTTCATTTACTGTTTCTGGATTTTAACTGCAATTTCAAGGGTTCCGGTTTCGTTTCCGTTCACTTCAATAACCTTGACAAGTCCGTAAAGTCCGGATTGAATTTTGATGGCATAAACATCGCCTGCGGTAAGAACACTGGCTTTTTTACGTGCATCATCGGCATTGTATGCATCAAGAATCACGGCATCGTTTGCGATGGCATCAAACTGAGAAGCTGTTAATCCGGTTTTATAAAAATGGGTAAGGTTCTTTGTGGTGTAATTATCCGGTGATGAGGCTCCTTCAAAAATCCCGGTAATGTTGGATCCGGGAGATCCGAGCGACATCATATTCTGGTGTGTGGCTGTATTTTCGAAGAAACAGAAAATGTCAATTTTTCCCTGGTTTTGAAAAGCAGCAGCCTGGAAGTACTTAGTTGCAGCATTATCACTGAACGAAAGGAAACTTTCGGTATCAACGTTATCCTGAGCGCCAATCAGAATGGTGGTATATGAATTAATTTCACCAAACTGACCCGTAATTGTGATTGATTCTTCTTTTTTATTTCCAGCAATATCAGTTGCAATAAAGGACCATACTTCCGTGTCGGCTATGGTTTTGATGGAGTAAAAATTAAAAACAAAACTCTGAGTATTAATGGTTGAATCGAGCAATTGCTGGTTGTTGGCCCGGATTTCAAATTTTACAATGTTATCGCTGCCGTTACCATGAAGGATAATACCGAAACGAAGGGTATCGCCATAAGCTGCCGACGTATTTCCGGTAATAAAACCTTCCTGCTGATTAAAAGCGATTGCAGGGGGTATCGGTTCATCTTCATCTTTGGTACAGCTGGAGAAGAAAACTCCGGCCATCAGAATCATTCCGCAAAAAATTGCAAGTCTTTTCATTGTTGGTTGGTTTAAAAATCGATTAGAATATATTTTCATATCGGCGGCAAAAATAGTCGGTCTGTAAAGAAAAACAAAAGGAAGAGGGAATTTAGAATTATTCTGATTAAGGGCTTAGGTAAGCCTTGGAGAAGTATACGAAAAAAAACGGGCAGGATGAGATCAGAAAACTAATCGATTTTTTTGATACCGAGGCATGAATTGATATAATTCAGATCGTTCGGGCTGTCGGTCATAACCAGGAGGTTATCGCCGGCTTCGATGATGGTGGAGCCGTTGGGTGTGATGTACTTCTTATCTCTTTCGATCATTACGATCAGGGTATTTTTCGGAAATCCTAAATCTACGAGTCGTTTTCCGGCGGCTGTGCAACCTTTTGGGACAGCTATTTCAACCAGTTCATTATGAAAGCCTTCAACCAGTTCAAGCTCGAGGGGGTAGCGTCGTTTAGCATGTTCCTTACGATAGAGCTTCAGCCATTTGGCAACTAGTGCAAGGGTTGTTCCCTGAAGAGCGACGGAAGTAAATACGACAAAAAAGACAATATTAAAGATCAATTCGGCTTTATCAAGGCCTGCAATCAGCGGGAAGGTTGCAAATATAATAGGTACGGCACCCCTTAGTCCCACCCATGAAATGAGTATTTTTTCCCTTAGCTGCATCCGGAAAAAGGCCAGGCTGGCAAATACACCTATGGGCCGGGCTACGAAGATCAGAATCACTGAAACCAGGATGCCGGTACCGGCAACCGGAACAATGCTGCTGGGGTTGACAAGCAAACCGAGGGTAAGAAACATGATAATCTGCATCAGCCAGGCAATACCGTCGAAAAATTTCAAAATGCTTTTTTTGTGGATGAAGTTGTTATTACCCAGAATTACTCCTGCAACATAAACGGAAAGAAAGCCATTGCCCTTTGCAAAGGACGAAATGGCGTAGGTAAGCATTACCATACCTAAAAGGAGAACCGGATACAGTCCGTCGTAGTCAAGATTGATTTTATTGAGCAGCCAAACCATTCCCTTTGCCACCAGATATCCAACGAGTCCGCCAATGCTCATTTGCAGAACGAAGGAGAGTACACCCGTCCATAGGGAGATAGAAGGCGTAAGAGCATATCCGATGAGGGTAACGGTAAGAAAATATGCCATTGGGTCATTGCTTCCCGATTCCAGCTCAAGGATGGGGCGCAATCGTCCTTTTAATCCAAGGTTTTTTGATCTCAGGATGGAAAATACTGCTGCCGCATCGGTGGAAGAAATGATGGCACCAAGCAGTAGTCCCTCAATCAGGGAAAAAGGAGTAAAATACCAAACCGACACGCCAACCACGGCAGCGGTAAGAATAACTCCCAGGGTTGAAAGCAGAAGGCCTTTTTTCAATACCGGTTTAACGCTTTCCCAACGCGTATCAAGGCCTCCGGAAAAAAGTATCACCACCAGGGCAAAAACGCCAAGAAACTGAGCAAAACCGTAATTATTAAATTCAATCCCTCCGGGACCGTCAACCCCGGCAAGCATTCCGATAATCAGAAAAACCAAAAGGGAGGGAACTCCGAGACGGCCGCTCGATTTACTGGCTATTATACTGAAAACAAGCAGAACGGCTGCAATAAGAATAAGGTAATCAATATTAAACGATGCTAACATAATTAATTCCGGGCTCTCTGGCATTTCAAAAATACGGTAAAATCATAAAAACTCCGGAAAAATAAATCCGTGTAACAAATAAAAATTCCCGGGCAACAGGAGCGGATACAAGCATCCTACGGCTGAATGCAGTCATTAAACAATAAAGTCGCGTGCATGTTTGACGCATTTTACCATTGACTGAAATATCATGGAAATAAGTCTGATTTCTGTAATATCTGTATCTGAACAAATGACATTGGTATTTATTATAATTCAAGCATTTTTTAATAATCCGGTCAATGTAAACAAACAATGAACCGGGGAGTAGAAGTGTTTATTGCATCGAATGAATTCTTAAACAATTTTTCCCTATATTCGTTTACCAAACAAAAATACTGACGGCAAAAGCAGGAAAGGAAGATGCAGGGAATACTCAGTTACCTGATAATATTACTTATTACGGCCTTTTTAGCACCGGCCATAATTAACAGGGCGGGCAAAGCGGCTTCCTGGCTGCTGGGCTTAGTTTCCGTTGCCGGATTTCTTTACCTGCTGCGCTTTGCTGCAGCTACTGCCCGCGGCAATACGCTTTCCATGACTCTGGAATGGCTGCCGCAGCTGCATCTTAACTTCTCTCTTTATCTCGACGGTTTATCCTTGTTTTTCGCCCTTCTTGTCACTGGAATGGGTGCGCTTGTGCTCGTTTTTGCCGGTAAATACATGCAGCCCTATCCGCAGAAAGACCGGTTTTTTCTGCTGATACTGCTTTTTGAATTTGCCATGCTTGCCCTGGTGCTTTCGGGCAATCTGTTCACCCTTTTTATCTTTTGGGAGCTTACCAGCGTAAGTTCGTTTTTGCTGGTGGGATTCAGTCACGAGAAGCCCGAAGCCCGCAATGCCGCTCTGCAGGCTTTGCTTATCACTGTAGCAGGCGGATTGTCGATGATGGCAGGATTTATAATGCTGGGGCAGATCAGCGGAACACTTGAAATCAATGAGTTGTTGAAATCGGGAGAGCTGGTTCGTTCTCATCCGCACTACCTTCCGGCCCTTATTCTGATACTGGCCGGGGCCTTTACCAAATCGGCCCAGTTTCCATTTCACTTCTGGCTTCCAGGTGCCATGCAGGCTCCCTCGCCGGTAAGCGCCTACCTGCATTCGGCAACTATGGTAAAAGCGGGTATTTATCTGCTGATGCGACTCAGCCCCGTAATGGGCGGAACCCCCGAATGGAAGTATATTCTTACCATTACCGGGGCAATCACCATGATTCTGGGGGGATACTTCGCCTACTCGCAGACGGATTTTAAAAAAGTACTGGCATACACTACAATAAGTGCGCTTGGAATTCTGGTACTGATGCTTGGAATCGATACAAACATCAGCATTAAGGCTGCTGTTATCTTTATGCTGGTGCATGCCCTGTACAAGGGCGCCTTGTTTATGATCGCCGGGCTTATCGACAAATCGGCCGGTACCCGGGATCTGCGAAAACTGGGAGGGCTGTTTCATGTTATGCCGGAAGCATCGGTTGCTGCAGTCATCAGCCTGCTTAGCATGGCCGGACTTCCTCCAATGATCGGATTTATCGGAAAAGAGCTCATTTATGAAGCAAAGATCGGTCTTCCCGAAATAGGTAACTGGCTGATGGTCGCAGGCGTACTTACCAATGTAATAATGGTTGCCATCTCGTTTGCACTGATCTTTCATTTATTCGGAGGAAAACTCAGGTACGCCGGGCGGGTACCCACCCGGCCCGCATTTGCCCTCTGGATAGGACCGGCCATACTGGCAGGAACCAGCCTGCTCTTCGGATTGTTCCCCTCAACGGTGGCTGACCTATTGCTTCGGCCGGCCATTACTTCCATACGTCCTGCCATCGACACCCTGAGTCTTTCATTATGGCACGGATTCAATGAAGTGCTGCTAATGAGCCTTGTCACCATCGGAGCCGGTATTACGCTGTACCTGCTCTACCGAAAGGTAAATCCGGTACTCACCTATTTTAACAATGAAGTGATAACCTTCCGTTTTGCAAATGCCTTTAACCGGACAATGGATCTGTTTCTGAAACTGACAAAGAAAAAAACTTCCCTGATTCAGAGCGGATACCAGCGTTATTATCTGATGGCCATATTTATCATGACCTCGGTACTGGCATGGTACCAGATTTATTACACCTGGCAGGGGACCGGAATAAATACCGGTCTCACACCAGCAATTTTCGAGATACTTATTGCAGGACTTATCGTATCGGCTGCTGTGGTTGCCGTTGCAGTAAAATCGAGGGTTCTGGCCATCCTATCGATGGGTGCTGCCGGATATGGAATAGGTATGCTGTTTCTTATTTACGGAGCCATTGACGTTGCCATAACCATGCTGCTGGCTGAAACACTGGTTCTGGTGCTCTTTATGGTAGTGGTTTTTCATCTACCGAAGTTTACCAACTTTTCAGGAAGAGGATCACGCATCCGGGATGCCGTAATTGCCATTTCAACCGGAGGATTTATGACCGGACTGGTACTCAAGGCTGGTCAGATGGATCCGGCTGGAAGGGTTTCGGCATTTTACACCGAAAATGCCTTGCCTCTGGCACACGGTAAAAACGTGGTAAATGTAATACTGGTTGACTTCCGGGCTCTTGACACCCTGGGCGAAATTACGGTTCTTGTGATTGCTGCCATCGGAGTAGCTGCATTACTTAAACTAAAGTCGAAGAAAGGTAGCGCTGCATGAAATCACACATCGTACGACTTGCCGCATCGAAGTTGCTGCCCTTTACACTCCTGCTCTCGGTAATTGTATTTTACCGGGGCCACAATGAGCCGGGCGGCGGGTTTATTGGAGGACTTATGGCGGCCGCCGGATTCGTATTCTATGCACTGGCATTCGACACCCAGGAAGCCGAAAAGAAACTCCGGGTCAGTCCGCTTACACTTATTATTGCCGGACTTTCAACAGCCTTCATCAGCACTCTGCCGGCACTTTTCTCAGGGAATCCGTTTTTCACCGGTGAGTGGATTTCGGTAACCCTTCCTTTCATCGGAAAAATAAAAGCCGGAACACCTTTGCTGTTTGATCTCGGGGTTTATCTTACCGTGTGGGGAGTAATGCTGACCATAATTTTTAACCTGATGGAAGAATAATGGAAACACTGCTTGCAATCGTAATCGGAATATTATACGCGGCAGGGGTTTACCTTCTGCTCCGAAGGAGCATAGTGAAACTTATCCTGGGCATACTATTTTTCAGTCACGCCACCAACCTGCTGATACTTGTTGCGGGCGGACTTGTAAGAGCACTGCCTCAGTTTGCAGGAGATGCTTCCCTGACGGTTAATTCTACCGATCCGCTTCCTCAGGCACTGATTCTTACCGCTATTGTTATCGGCTTTGGAATTACGGCTTTTGCGCTTGCATTAATGTACCGGTTTTACAAATCAACAGGTACCGAAGATCTTGACGAACTAACGGAAGGAGAGCACAAATGATAGTACTGGCAATGCCTGTTTTGCTTCCGCTGATGACCATCATTTTTCTGCTGCTGAACTTCAGGCAGCGGGCCTGGCAACCGTGGATCGGGCTGACCGGGGCTCTGCTTCAGCTTGCGTTATCGGTATTACTGGCTGTACACGTCAACCGCAACGGAATAATGGTACTTCACACCGGAGGCTGGGAAGCACCGGTAGGTATAACACTGGTTATTGACGGTTTCAGCTCGGTAATGCTGGTACTTACATCCATCATTGCCGTAAGTATCAGCATCTACTCCATCGATGCCGTTGACCGTCAGCGGCAATCGTTTTTCTATTTCCCAATGGTACACGGACTTCTGATGGGGGTGAACGGTGCCTTTATCACGGGCGACATCTTCAATCTTTACGTTTGGTTTGAAGTGATGCTCATGTCGTCGTTTGTACTGATAACGCTCGGGGGTGAAAAAAAACAGCTTACCGGTGCAGTCAAATACGTTACCCTGAACCTGGTATCGTCCATGTTTTTCCTTGCCGGGATCGGACTGCTGTATGGTAAAACCGGCACGCTGAATATGGCAGATCTTGCTCTGCGTTTTTCTGGATCCGAAAGCAATATCCTGATAAACACATCGGCAGTACTCTTTTTTGTGGCATTTTCGATAAAGGCAGCTGTTTTCCCGTTTTTTTTCTGGCTTCCGGCATCCTACCACACCCCTCCTATCGCTGTAACGGCGCTTTTTGCGGGACTGCTGACCAAAGTCGGAATTTATTCGATGATACGCTTTTACACCCTTTTTTTCGTACAAAACCAGCTTTTCTGGCATCCGCTTTTTTTATGGATCGGCGGATTCACCATGGTTATCGGGGTACTTACGGCAGCCTCGCAGTACGACATCCGGAAAATCCTCTCATTCCATATCATCAGCCAGATTGGCTACATGATTATGGGACTGGGTATTTATACCGTTGCCGGGATAGCCGGAGCCATCTTTTACATGGCGCATAACATCATTGCAAAAACAAACACTTTTCTGGTTGCCGGGCTCATCAACCGTGCTACGGGCAGCTATGACTTAAAATCGATAGGAGGGCTTTATAAAATGAGGCCCTGGCTGGCAATACTTTTTATCATCCCGGCATTCGGACTTGCCGGCATCCCTCCCCTTTCGGGATTTTTCGGAAAGCTGATACTGATATCGGCCGGTTTCAGTGCGGGTGAATATGTGATATCTTTTATAGCTTTGGCAGTAGGATTATTTACCTTGTTCTCTATGGTTAAAATCTGGAACGAGGCATTCTGGAAGCCCGCACCCGGGGAAAGGAACAAAACGGACAGGCTGCCGGTGTCAATGATTATTCCGGTTGTGATGCTGGGACTGCTGACATTACTGATGGGTCTGGCGGTGAAACCAATGCTTGAAATAGCAGAGAACGCTGCTGCCAGTCTCCTTGATCCGGCGTCTTATATACGGGCCGTACTTGGAACCGCTCATATAAATCCTTAACCATGAACAGATTGAAAAAAATCATTGAAAACACCTTCGACTTTTTCATTTTCCTTCTTTTTTACCTGAAGGAGATGGTAAAGGCGAATTTGCTTCTGGCCCGTGATATACTGAGTCCGCGCATGAAAATCAGTCCGGCCATTGTAAAAATTCCAATCCGGGCCCGCAGCGGAAACCAGCTGCTGGCTCTGTTCAACCTGATAACGATGACCCCGGGCAGTTTGTGCCTGGACATTGATGCCGGCAAAACCCATATTTATGTTCATGGATTGTACGTAAAAGACCGGGATTCGTTCGAAAAAGAAATTCGTGAAGGAATGGAAAAAAGAATAATGGAGGTATTTGAATGATGGATAATTTGCCGGAGCTCCCAGCATGGGTTGAAATGCTTACGCTTGTATTTCTTTCATCTGCCATGCTTTTGGCGCTGATACGGTTATACAGGGGCCCTTCTCCGGCCGACCGGATCGTGGCGCTGGATCTGATTGCATCCGTAACCCTGTGCTTTGCCGTGGCATTTGCCGTTATTTCCGGTGCCAGCAGGTACCTCGATATAGCTGCCATTGTTGCGCTGGTAACTTTTATAGGTACGGTGGCCTATGCAACATATTTAAAAAAGAGATACAATGACTAGCATTGCGATCACATCCATTTTTCTGATTGCCGGAGCTTTTTTTTCTCTGCTGGCTGCCATCGGTGTATTACGGTTTCCGGATCTCTACACCCGCATGCATGCCGCCACCAAAGCACCTGCATTCGGTCTTTTACTGCTTCAGACCGCGGCTGCAGTATATTTTTCTTCCCTTTATACAACACTCATCAGCATACTGGTAATAGTAATTATCTTTCTGACTGCACCGGTTGCATCGCACCTGATCAGCAGAGTGGCTCATTATACAGGCACACAAAAATGGAGTAAAACACTTATCGACGAACTTGAATCTGAATCAATAATACCCGAAGAAAGCGAAAAAACCGGAGGTAAAGAACCTTCGTAAAGAATACAGCAGCAGCATCAATTGATGTAAAATCCATAAATTCACTAAAAACAACACACATGAAAAAGATTGTACTGATTATTATTGCGGGGCTGTTTTTTACAGCCTGCAATCAGCCTGCCGGAGGGGACCAAAAGGAGAGCACCGAAGTAAACGTTGAAGCAGTAAAAACAATTAAACTGCACGTAACCGGCATGACTTGCGAAGGTTGTGAAAACACGGTAATGAAAGCCCTAAACGGGCTTGAGGGGGTAACGCTTTCGAGTGCATCGCACATTGCTGAGCGTGCCGAGGTAAGCTTCGACACCACACTGACAAGCCTGGATGAAATCGCGCTGGCGATAGAAGGCGTTGGATATACTGTTGAAGGGCTGGCACAGGACGAAGATACGGAATAGGCACGGCTGTCATTTGCCATAATCCGTCTGGTTTCTGCCTGTCTGTTAAACAGAAACCATAGCAAACAGCGAATTCCGGATCATTTTCTGCTTTTCTGGAGAGTGATCCGGAAATGCTTTTTTGCGGCATTTTCTGTCAACTTCTTGAAATCGGGTGTTTTGTTTAACGAGGATAAACAAAACCAAAA
This sequence comes from Bacteroidales bacterium UBA6248, assembly GCA_002441345.1. Lineage (GTDB taxonomy): Bacteria > Bacteroidota > Bacteroidia > Bacteroidales > Lentimicrobiaceae > Lentimicrobium. The sequence goes on along the minus strand of DJVU01000023.1, from coordinate 3,946 downwards.
TACCAATCTTTTCATAGTGCTATCTATCAGCTCATTCACATGGTTTTTGCATAAAGCAGCAAGCGAAAGTCTTAGACAATTAAGACAAAATCTAAATTAAAATAAATTTTTTTGTTCCGTTTGTTTCTCCTTATTTTTGGGCAACAAAGCAAAAAACTATGCAAAACAAGAACATATTTCTACGAGTCTTCAATTTTTACTACGAAGGATTCAGGAGCATGACCCTGGGCAGGACCTTGTGGCTCATCATTCTCATAAAGCTTTTTGTGATGTTTGTCGTTCTGAAGCTTTTCTTTTTTCCCAACTTTCTAAAAACAAACTTCAGCACCGATGAAGAGCGAAGCGATTATGTAATTGAACAATTAACAAAACCAAATAACTAGAACAATATGACAGAAGCATTCGACTACTCACTGATTGATTGGTCACGTGCGCAATTTGCGCTTACGGCCATGTATCACTGGATATTTGTTCCGCTTACGCTTGGCCTGGGGTTTATCATGGCCATCATGGAGACCATTTATGTAAGGACAGGCAATCCGGAATGGAAACGCATCACCAAATTCTGGATGACCATTTTCGGAATCAATTTTGCAATTGGAGTTGCAACTGGAATTATTCTGGAGTTTGAATTCGGAACCAACTGGTCAAATTACTCCTGGTTTGTCGGTGACATTTTCGGAGCACCGCTTGCCATCGAAGGTATAATGGCCTTTTTCCTTGAATCCACGTTTATTGCCGTTATGTTTTTCGGATGGAATAAAGTAAGCAAGAAATTCCACCTGGTTTCCACATGGCTTGTAGCGTTCGGCGCCAGTCTGTCGGCCCTCTGGATTCTGGTAGCCAACGCATGGATGCAGCTTCCGGTGGGAATGAAATTCAACCCGGAAACTGCGCGCAACGAAATGCACAACTTCTGGGATGTTCTGTTATCGCCCATGGCTGTCAGCAAATTCACCCATACCATTTCTTCCTCCTATCTGCTGGCTGCAATTGTGGTTATCGGCATCAGCTCGTGGTACCTTCTGCGTAAGCGCCATATTGTATTTGCCAAACGAAGCATCGTGGTAGCCGCAGTATTCGGGCTGATTACCTCCATCTTTACCATACTCACGGGCGACTACAGCGCCAGGGTGGTTGCGCAGAACCAGCCCATGAAATTTGCAGCATTTGAAGGACTTTATGTCGGCCAGACACGCGCCCCTCTGGTAGCTATCGGAGTTATGTCGACAAGTCCCGAAGATCCCGACAATGAGAATATCAAGGACTTCGTTTTCAAAATCGAAATCCCCAACTTCCTTTCATACATGGCATTTCAGGATATCAATGCCTTTGTACCCGGCATCCGCGACCTGATGGAGGGCAATGAGAAATACAACATCCCCTCTGCTGCCGAAAAAATTGCCCGGGGAAAGCTGGCAATTGACGCTCTGGCCGAATTCAAATTAGCCAAAGAGGTTCAGGATCAGGCCAAGATGGACGAAGCCAGGCAAATTCTCGATGAAAACTTCAGGTACTTCGGATACGGTTACTTTGTTGACGATCCTTCACGGCTTGTTCCCAGCGTACCGATTACATTCTACAGCTTCCACATAATGGTAGCACTTGGAATGTGGTTCATGATGTTTTTTGCCATCGTTCTTCTTCTTGTATACAAGGGGAAAATATCGCAGTCGAAATTCTGGCTTACCATTGGAATTGTAAACATCCCGCTTGCCTACATTGCAAGCCAGTCGGGATGGATAACCGCAGAAATGGGACGTCAACCCTGGGTAATCCAGGATTTGATGCCCACCATGGCAGCTGTTTCGCGACTCGACACCAATGCAGTTATCACTACATTCATCCTGTTTGGGGTTGTATTTACCACCCTGCTGATTGCCGAGCTCAAGATTATGTTTAAGCAAATTAAAATAGGACCCAAACAAGAAGGAGGACACTAATATGTTTGAAACATTCGAATTATATACACTTCAACAGTACTGGTGGATCATAATATCGCTGCTGGCGAGCCTGCTGGTTTTCCTGATGTTTGTTCAGGGGGGTCAAACCCTTATCTACCAGCTCGGAAAAACCGAAACCGAGCGTTCTCTTATCATCAACACCCTGGGTCGTAAGTGGGAACTCACCTTTACCACACTTGTCACTTTCGGCGGAGCCTTTTTCGCATCCTTTCCGCTTTTTTATTCCACCAGCTTCGGTGGTGCTTACTGGGTGTGGATGGCCATACTTTTCGCGTTCGTTATTCAGGCTATATCGTATGAATACCGAACCAAACCGGCCAACTTCCTGGGAAGAAAAACCTATGAAGTTTTCCTGTTCCTGAACGGACTGCTTGGAACTATTCTGATAGGAACCGCGGTGGGAACGTTCTTTAACGGCGCAAACTTCTCGGTCGATAAAATGAACCTTACCAATATATACGACTCTGCCATCTCGCGCTGGGAAACTCCGTTTCACGGCCTCGAGGCTGTGTTGAATATCCATAACGTAGCTCTCGGACTATCGGTGTTTTTCCTTGCCAGGGTTCTGGGCATTCTTTACATTGTCAACAGTGTAAACGAGGAGAACATCTTCGTACGCGCCCGAAAGCAAATGTGGTACAACGCCGTTCCATTTCTGGTATTTTTCCTGTATTTTGTGATTCATCTCCTTCTGAAACAAGGTTTTGCCGTAAATCCGGAAACCGGGGTAATATTTATGGAGAAATACAAGTACCTGCACAACCTGCTGCAAATGCCGGTAGTACTGGTACTCTTCCTTGCCGGTGTGGCAGGCGTTCTTTACGGAATCTCAAGTTTCCTTTTCTGCCGAAGCCGCAAAGCAATATGGTTCGGGGGTACTGGAACCGTACTGGCCGTTTTCTCCCTGCTACTCATCGCCGGGCTCAACAATACAGCCTATTATCCCTCGCTCCACAATCTGCAGCATTCGCTTACCATACGCAACAGCTCTTCAAGTCATTACACGCTCACAGCAATGAGCTATGTGTCGTTGTTTGTCCCGGTGGTGATTGCCTACATCTACGTAGCCTGGAAGTCGATTAACAACAAGCCGATCGAGAAATCGGATCTTGACGACGACAGCACACATATCTACTAATCGTTAACCTTAAAAAAAACGCACATGTATTTAGATAAAATCTTATGGTTCCTTGCCTGGCCGGGAATGATCGTTTTCTCCTATTACATGACCCGATGGGCACTGAAAAAGCTTGACCGTCAGATAATGGAGGACGAACTTGAAGACACCAATCCCTGACTTTCGGGGTCATTCGTTGAATTTCAGTCTGCAGCCGGGTTCTCCCCGGCTGCTTTTTTCTGACGGCTTTATAATGTTGGAGGTGACGAAAGCGGTGGCCCCGGAAGGGTATTGCTTTTATTTCTTCTTACTTGCAAGCCAGAAGTAAGCAAACAACGGCACAAAGATTATCCCAAGTGCAAAAGGCAGAAACGCTGATCCGGAACCTTTTCCTGAGTCGCCGGCATTCTGAACCATCATTATAGCAATCATTCCAAACATAATTACTACGGCGAGTTTCAGAATACGCAAAAGGCGGACTGCCAGGGTGTACTGCCTGAGTGCGTTTTCGGGGTTTATTTTTACCGGATAATTGAATACGCGCGGATAACGGCTTAGAATGGTAATACCCGCAAACAATATGGTCGAAATAACCGGCAGGGCAAATAAGGAGGCCTTGCTGCCATAGCCGTCGACCTCTCCCAATGCATTGAAGTGAGTGGGAATGGTGTCGGGAAGTCCGGGGTAATGCATCAGTACGAAAATCCATACTCCAGGAATCGCCATAAATCCGGCAACTTCAAGAACAACATCCACCGGAGCAGTTTCGGGCAGTAAATCGGGACGTTTTTGTTTTTCCACAGAATAAAAAGTAAAAGGGCACCCGTTACAGCGCCGTGCGGTTCAATGGATTTTGAAGCACTGC
>DJVU01000004.1:14241-24289 GCA_002441345.1 Bacteroidales bacterium UBA6248 | reverse complement strand
CAGGATCGGTTTTTGCAAGTCTGCGTATATACGGGGCTGTGAGCAGAATGTTATTGTACAGTAATTCAGGGGGAAGCGAGGAGGGGTTGATGATATGCACTCGCACCGCACCTCTTTCGGAACGGATAAACATCAGGGCAATGGTGACATCCTGTGCAGGATTGCTGGTTTTTTCACCCGCATCCGGATTGACCGGCACTTTTTTGCATATTCCGTCGACAATGTAATAACCCATTTTTGTCAATATTATTCTTTGTGTTTCCTCCGGATGCTTTTTATTGTTGAAGGTCAGCGGTCGCAAAGGTATTAAATCGGCTGTTGCTTGTGCAAACGCTGGCAATCGGATTTCGTAATTTCGGATTAACTTTGCAGGCGAAACACCCGGTATGACGAACAGGCAACTTGAACAGCTGGTAATACAAAATCTTGAGCCATTGTACGGACTTGAGGAGGCGAAATCGCTTCAGCGATATCTTTTCAGAGCTCTGAGAGTCTTTGACGGGTTGTCGGAGTGGCTGCTAATCCGTGATAATGAGGCCGGAAAGGATCTGGAAACCGACATTCGCAAAGCCCTTGACGAACTTCTTACCTATAAACCAGTCCAGTATGTTACCGGGAAAGCCTGGTTTTGTGATTTTGAGTTTACGGTTCGGCCGGGAGTCTTGATACCCAGGCCTGAAACCGAAGAGCTGGTTTATCTGATCCGAAACCGTTGCAGCAACCGGCACGGATTGAGAATTCTGGATATTGGAACAGGCAGCGGAGCTATTGCCGTTTCACTGGCAAAACTGCTGAAGGATGCCTATGTTGAAGCAACCGATGTTAGCGATGCGGCTCTCAGTATTGCCGCTGTTAACGCCGAAAAGCTTGGAGCCAGGGTTAAATTCAGAAAAGAAGACATCCTGAATCCGTCAGATGGTGAATACAAGCCGGTTTTTAACCTTATTGTCAGTAATCCGCCCTACGTTAAGCGGTCCGAGATGGCGAAAATGCAGAGTAATGTTCTTGATTTTGAGCCTTCTCTGGCTTTATTCGTTAACGACGACCAGCCTCTGATATATTATGATGCTATAGCCGCATATGCTGAACGAATGCTGCTTGAGGATGGTGAACTCTGGTTTGAAATAAACGAATGCGAAGGCAGCTCCATATACAGGCTTCTGGAGAGTCATTCGTTTTCCGGCATCCGGATAATAAAAGATATGCACGGCAAAGACCGCTTTGCCTGTGCAGTGCTCGCCAGCAGCTGAGTGCAGCAATATCACACCGGCAACCTTTAATTCCGGACTGAAACATCCCGAAAGATCCCTGTCGTGATGAGTGAGAGAGTCAGGCAAATATTTTACCCTGTACGGACAAAAATTCAGATCTAATACCGATATTTGCGCCTTATGTGTGAAGAAGATAAACTTTTTACTGTGTTTTGGTGTTCACTTTTTATACATTAATTAACCTGCATGTCCAGATTTTTACTACTTCCGGTTTTGGTCTCTTTTCTTGCCCTGTCTGTCAGTGCACAGAAAGCTAAATCCTATTACATGCTCAAGCTGAACGATAAGAGCAATTCAAGTTACAGCATTTCAGATCCTTCTGCATTTCTTTCTGCAAAATCCATTGAACGCAGGCTGGTGCAGCGTATTCCGGTAAATGAAACCGACCTTCCTGTAAGTCCGGCATACCTGGAGCAAATCAAGGCTGCCGGAGCCGAGGTGGTTTATACATCAAAATGGCTGAATACGGTAATCATTCATACCGATGAAGCCACGCTGAAAGGTGTGATTGCGTCTAAGCCATTTATCCTTGATGTTAAGGAAGCTGACCATTTGTACCGCAACCGGGTTCAACACAACCGTAAGGCACATTTCGAAAATGAGCGACTGGAGCGGATATCAAACCGTCACAAGCAATTCAAATCGACCGGAGCATTTAATTACGGCCCTTCTGGTAACCAGACGCAGATGATTAATATTGACCAGCTGCACAACCAGGGCTTTACAGGTAAAGGCATAACCATAGGAGTGATTGATGCAGGGTTCAACAGTGTGAATACGCTCGCAGCATTCGACAGTATCCGGGCTAACGGGCAAATCCTTGGTACCAGGGATTTTGTACAGCCGGGTAACAACGTATACGCCACAAACATAAGTACGCATGGTATGATGGTCTTATCTACCATGGGTGGTAATTTGCCGGGACAAATAATCGGAACGGCTCCGCATGCTTCCTACTGGCTGCTAAGATCGGAAGATGCAACTGCCGAATACCTCATGGAAGAGTATTACTGGGTTAATGCTGCCGAATTTGCCGATTCGGTAGGGGTTGATGTTATCAACTCTTCGCTGGGATACAATACTTTCGATAATCCTGCCGAAAACCACACCTATGCGGATATGGACGGAAATACTACTCCTGTTACAATAGGGGCAGATATGGCTGCAGCCAAAGGGATACTTGTAGTAAACAGTGCCGGAAATTCAGGCTCCGGACAATGGCAATTCATTACTGCGCCTGCGGATGGCGACAGTGTATTCACAATTGGAGCGGTGGATGCAAACGGTTTGTATGCCTCGTTCAGTTCACGCGGTCCCACCTCCGACGGCCGGATCAAACCGGAAGTAACGGCACAGGGACAGAGTACTATTGTGGCAACCATACCTTCCGGAGTTGCAGGAGGCAGCGGTACATCGTTCTCATCTCCAATCATTGCAGGAGCTGCCGCATGTCTTTGGCAGGCCAACCCAACCATGAGCAACATGGATCTTATGCATGCAATAAAAATGAGTGCATCGCAAGCCTCAAACCCGGATAACAAAAAAGGATGGGGCATACCAAACTTTTTACTGGCCAATAATTTACTGACAAATTCACTGATTCAGATTAAACATCACCCGCATTCCGTAAAGACTTTCCCTAACCCGTTTTCCTCCTATATAAATGTGGAAATTACCACCGATCAGTCAATCGTTGTTGATATCCGTGTCATCAACTCAAAAGGAACGGAAGTGGCCGCAATGAACGGGATTGAAATTTCAAAAGGTAAAAATCTGGTGGTTCTTCAAAATCTTGACCGGCTATCAAACGGGATTTATATGATTAAAGTCTCGGATGGGTATTTTGTCAGCGCTTCGAAGGTGATAAAGTAATCCGATTTTTTTTCTGATACAAAATTAGGAATCCGGCCAGCGCCGGATTTTTTATTGGCTGTTAATACGTTAGCAGGTTTTTACAAGGAATATATCCCCAAAAGAATCGAATATTTTTAAGGCTTCGTAACAATGCACGCGAATAGTTAAAAAATCAGGGGTTATTCTCATTTCAAAATTTTATACGATGGTATTGCTTCCGACACCGAAAAGGGAAGGGAGTACGTTTTCATTAATATGGAAAAAAAGCAACAACCGCCTTACCGGAATTTTTAACTGAGTAACATCTTATTATCTAAACCTGCAAACCGGAATCGGGGGCAGGCAGAGAAGCACTCCTTAATGTTAACTGTTGCAGAACTTAATCAGGGTGAACAATAGAGATGATATTCCATCGTCGGAAAGTTTGTTAGTAAACAAATTTAAGCCAGTTCTTAAACACCAGGGAAAGGAATTAGAAGTACCGGTCAATCGACAAGAATGTTACAAATGTAATACAATGCAAATAGAACGGATAATTCTAAAACAATTTAATTGCTTGATTAAAAGACTATAACAAAAGTAAAATCAAACGTTACATTTGTAATCAAGAGTAATAAATTACATATGTAACTTTGAGTTGACATACGTAACTTGGTTGTTCCGGAAGTTCGTTTTGTAAATAATTACAGGTGTAATTAGTTCCATTACACTTGTATTTGGGTAGAATTTGTAAATAGTACAAAAACACTTAAAATGCACTTAAAAAATTATTAAAGCATTCATATCCAGTATTATAATCAGATTACCTTAAGTTATAATTCAGTTAACAGCAGATTACGGGGTGTTTCATAACCAGTCTGAAAAAGTATTCATAATACACTAATTATAAGCTAATAATAACCGGAACCTAAAGTAAAACTTGTAATAATTTTTTTCCAGAGGCGATTTACATTTATAATATTGAAAATACAGCAATGTTTGATAGAATAGATTATCTTTGTAATCTGATCAATGAAAAGAGAGATGAACAGTCGGATAGCCTTAATCATTAAAGCGATGAACATCACACCGGCTCAGCTGGCGGATGATCTCGGGGTACAGCGTTCGGGGATTTCGCACATACTTAATGGCCGGAACAAACCCAGCCTGGATTTTGTCCAGCGTCTGATACGGCGTTTCCCGGACATCAGCATGCAATGGTTATTGTTTGGTGAAGGGCCGATGTTCAATGCCGGCGGGGATGCAAAAGCTGCTGCTCAACCCGTACCTGAGCCTGTTGAAAAGCCAAAACCGCTGATAATGGAGTTATTTGCGGACGAAGATGATGAGGAGGCGATTCAGCCCGCGCATTTTGAGGAAAAAATACCAGAAATACCTGAGAATAATACTCAAAATCAGGATAATAAAGCGCCTGAACGATTATCTGAAACGGATGAAACACTCAGTCCGGAAAAATTGAAAAGCACAGAAGAGGTTCCGGTTTCACTTAAGGCACCTGAAAAAGAAGTTAAGCTAGAGGAAAAACCTGTTGTTGCAATACAGGAAGAGCACACCATTCCATCCCGGCAAAATTCAGATCGTAAACCGGTAAAAATTGTATGGTTTTATTCCGACCATACGTTTACAGAATTCAGTCCGGGTTCGTTTGAGGATTAAACCGTTTCCAGTCTGCTGAAGAAGAAACTGCATTCAATGGCAGCGTTTTCATCGCTGTCGGAACCATGCACTGCATTCCGTTCGATAGAAGTTCCGAAAAATTTGCGTATAGTACCTTCAGCAGCATCGGCAGGATTGGTTGAACCGATCAGTTTTCGGTAGTCTTCCACAGCATTTTCTTTTTTCAGGGCTGCGGCAACTATAGGACCCGACGACATAAACTCTACGAGATTATTGTAGAATGGCCGTTCGCGGTGTACACTGTAAAAATCGGCAGCCTGATCACGGCTAAGGTGAACGATCTTCATAGCAGTGATATCAAATCCGGCACTCAGGATCATATCGGTAATTTTTCCAGCCTGACGAGCAGCAAAAGCTTCGGGCTTAATCATAGTAAACGTAATGTTTCCGGCCATTTGTGTAATTTTCCGTGACTGAACTAAAGGTAAGGTATTTATTGTGAATGGCTAATTAACAATATTTCTATTTTTGTGTTCGATTCAAACACAATAAATACGGCTTCACCTTGCACAAATTTAATCCAGACAGTATATCGGACATTTCAAAGCTTATGTCCGGAACAGGTAAAATAGTGATAACCACGCATTACAATCCCGACGGAGATGCGCTTGGCTCGTCGCTGGCACTGGCTCGTTACCTGAAGAAAAAAGGGAAACAGGTACATGTGATCATCCCCAACGACTTTCCGGGGTTTTTACAGTGGATGCCGGGTCAGGAAGAAGCTATTATTTACTTTCACCACAGCCATAAAGCCGATGCGCTGATTCGTGAAGCTGAGATTATTTTCTGCCTTGACTACAACGCCATTCACCGCGTAAACCTGTTTGCCGGCGTGCTTTCCGAGGCCAGTGGAACAAAGATTCTAATCGACCATCACGTTCAACCTGAGAATCAGTTTGATTTCATGCTTTCGGTAACAGGTACTTCATCCACAGCAGAGCTTGTTTACGATTTTATAAAAGCCATGGGCGACGGCCATCTTCTGGATAGTGAAACGGCTGTTTGCCTGTTTGTGGGCGTTATGACCGACACCGGGTCGTTCAGCTACAGCTGCAATTATCCGCAAACCTGGGAAATGGTTGCAGAGCTCTTACGCCATGGTATCGATACGGAGCAGATTCACCGGCTGGTATACGACACGTACTCGGAGCATCGCATGCGACTGCTGGGATTCTGCCTGAGTGAGCGGATGACCATAGTAGAAGAACATGCAACAGCCTACATTTACCTCTCAGGGGAAGATATGGCCAGGTTTCATTTCCAGCCTGGTGACTCCGAAGGAGTTGTTAACTATGCACTTTCTATAAAGGGAATCAGTTTTGCGGCTTTTTTCACCGAAAAGCACGACCGTGTGCGAATCTCCTTTCGCTCGAAAGGAAATTTCTCGGTTAACACTTTTGCCCGCGACCATTTTGAAGGAGGAGGGCACAGAAATGCCTCCGGAGGCGATTCATACCTGTCGCTGCACGATACCATTGATAAATTTGTTACACTTCTGCCGCGTTACAGCACCGAGCTCAATAATGCCGCTTTGCAAAGCTCCATGCTTATGCTTTAATACCGGAAAAGAATGCAACTGAATATGAAAAATATCGGTCTGACAATTGTTACAGCCCTTATTCTGACTTCCTGCAACTCAATTCGTGATAAGTCAGAAACCCGTGAATTTAACCCAAAACTCGTTGAAAAGCCTTTGGTGGAAGCCAACCGGCAGGCGATGCTGGAGGAAGATTCACAAATAGACCGCTTTGTTGAGCGCTACGGGTGGCAAATGGAAAAAACAGGAACAGGACTTAGATATGCCATCTATAAAGAGGGAAACGGCCCCATGGCAGAGGAGGGAAAAATCGCCGTACTTCGATATTCTGTCAGGCTAATCTCGGGTGACGAAATCTACAATTCCGATAAAGATGGATTAAAGGAGTTTCTAATTGGACGGGGAGGTGTGGAAAGCGGATTGGAAGAGGGAATTTTATTACTCAGGGTAGGCGATAAAGCTAAATTTATTATACCTTCGCACCTTGGTTTCGGCCTGCTGGGAGATCAAAACCTTGTCCCGCCTAAATCAACCCTTATCTACGATCTGGAGCTTATTTCGCTTCATTAAGCAAAAAAATCATCACCTAATTATTTATCAAATGAATAATCGAAAATTAATTCTGCTGCTGCTTGTTATCGGGCTGTCGGCAACATTTTTTGCATGCTCTAAACATCCCGGTTTTAAAAAGGGTGAAGGTGGGTTGTATTATAAATTTCATGAAAAAGGCAACGATACCACCACGCTGACCGAGGGTATGATTCTGAATCTCCTGATGAAATATTCAATCAACGATTCAATGCTCTTCAATTCAGCCGACTTCCCTGAGGAATTCATGCTGCCGCTGGAAGCCCCTTCCTACAAAGGCGACATTTATGCCGCACTTGCCATGATGAAACCCGGTGACAGTGCTACCTTTATTTCCAGTGCTGACTCGTTTTTCCTCAAAACCATCCGTATGCCCCAGCTGCCCGATTCCACGTATAAAGGAAAGGACATCGTATTTGACATCCGCATGATTTCTGCAATGACCCGTGAGCAAATGGATGCTGAAAATCAGGCTGAAATGGCGAAACTGAAAGACGAAGAAGAAGGAAAACTGCAGAACTACCTCCAAACCAACAACATTACTGTACAACCTCTGGAGTCGGGACTTTATTTTATTGAGAAAGTTAAAGGCAACAACCAGAAACCCAAAGAAGGGGATATTGTTAAGATTCACTTCAGCGTTTCGAATGTCGACGGACGCGTATTCTACTCTTCCTTTGAGCAGGGTGAGCCAATGCGCTGGGAATATGGAAAGCCTTTCGATAACGCTGGTGCTACCGAAGCACTGCAGATGATGACAAAAGGTTCCGAGGCTCTGGCTATCGTGCCGTCGGCTCTTGCTTTTGGAGAGCAGGGCAGGCCTCCCATGGTTGACCCGTATACCAGTCTTGTCTATAACTTAAAGCTGGTAAGCTTCCAGACAAAAGCGGAATTCGACCGCGAACGAGAAGCCGAGCAAAAGAAAGCAGAAGAAGAAAAAGCCAGGGCTGCTAAAGAAGAACTCAGCATTCTTCAGAAGTACATCCGCGATAACAAAATTACGGCAAAACCTACCGCCAGCGGACTCTATTATGTTGAAACCTTGAAGGGTACGGGCGAAAAACCCTCAGCAGGTAAAACGGTTAAGGTTCATTATACCGGAACCCTTCTCAACGGAACGAAATTCGATTCATCGGTCGACCGTGGCCAGCCGTTTGAATTTGTTCTCGGACAGGGACAAGTTATTCAGGGATGGGACGAAGGCATTGCTCTGATGAATAAAGGCGGAAAAGCCCGTCTTATCATCCCGTCGGCCATTGCTTACGGCCCCGACGGACGTATGCCAACCATTCCGCCCAGCGCAACTCTCGTTTTCGATGTGGAACTGATTGATTTTAACTAAGAAAGTAAGGATTTCCTGTTATGGGGCCATGGCAACCGTCATGGCCCTTTTTTTTATTTATCCCTGAGTAGTCCCTGCAAATCGATGCGGGAAGGGTTGTAAACTGCAAAAAACGGATTTCGCAATTCTTCCCGATTGTACGTTAATGGCGCCAGTTCGGGGAGGGAAACAACCGTCATTCCGGCATTTACAGCAATGGCATGACCGGCACAGGTATCCCATTCCATGGTTGGGCCAAACCGCGGATAGAAATCCGCACTGCCTTCGGCCAGCCGGCAGAACTTCAGGGAGCTTCCTGCACTTATAACCACGCTCCCCGGAAACAAACGGCCTGCCCGTTCCATGATATCCACTGTGCCGGCTGTAAGATGTGAACGGCTTCCCATTACAACAAGTTCATCCCTTCCGATGCTTAGCGGAAGCTTATCCGACAAAGCTGCAACATCTACGAACATGCATTCCGGCAGTTTTATCCCCGAAATCGCCGCAGCTGAAACCCGGAATGAACCCGCTCCTGCGCAACCAAAATACAACATCCCGGTAACGGGAATGTATATTACACCGAGAACCGGCTCATGATTATGAACCAGGCCAATGTTGACGGTAAATTCGCCATTTCTGCTGATAAATTCTTTGGTGCCATCCAGCGGATCCACGATCCAGCATTGCACCCATTCTTTGCGTATTTCATATGGAATCCCGTTGCCTTCTTCGCTCAGGACAGGAATACCCGTTTTGTGTAATTCCTGACTAATTATTTCATGTGCTATAAGATCGGCAGTTGTAAGCGGACTATTATCCGCTTTTGTTGTAGTTTCCCAGCCGCTTTCATACACGTTTAATATAGCTTTACCGGCTTTGAGAGCGGTATTTAATACGAGAGGAATCAGTGCATCAACAGAGACGTTCATATCGGGGAGTATTGAGCAGGGTACAGGCTTTATTTTAATTGTTCTTAAGCAACTCCTGAAGTGCGAATAGTTCGTCGCGGTATCGTGCGGCTTCGATGAAATCCAGGTCTTTGGCAGCCTTTTCCATGGATTTCCGGGTTTGCAGAATGGCTTTTTCGATTTGCTCGTTGCTCATGTATTTAACAACGGGATCGGCTGCCAGCACAGGGTTCTCATTTTCCACATAAGCTCTGCCTGCCTTACCGCTTGCACCCGCAACTGCTGTTTGTCCAAGGATGGAGCTTGTTGAACGGACGATCTGTGTCGGCGTAATGTTGTTCTCAAGGTTGTAGGCCATCTGTTTTTCACGTCTTCGGATGGTTTCGTTCATAGTCCTCTGCATCGAATCGGTGATTTTATCGGCATACATTATCACCTTACTGCGGACATTACGTGCGGCCCTGCCTGCGGTCTGCGTCAGGGAGCGTTCCGAACGGAGGAAGCCTTCCTTATCTGCATCCAGTATGGCAACCAGGGCAACTTCGGGGAGGTCAAGGCCTTCCCGGAGCAGATTTACACCGACAAGAACATCAAAAGTGCCAAGCCTCAGATCGCGGAGAATTTCCACCCGTTCTATTGTATCCACATCGGAATGTATATATCTGCAGCGAATATCGAGTTTGGTCATGTATTTGGTCAGTTCTTCCGCCATGCGTTTGGTAAGGGTTGTAACCAGTACCCTGCTTTCTTCGTTGACGGTCTTACTGATTTCATCCAGCAGGTCGTCAACCTGATTCAGGCTTGGTCTGACTTCAATAGGCGGATCCAGCAGGCCGGTAGGTCTTATAAGTTGTTCAACCACAACACCTTCCGACTTCTGAAGTTCGAA
>DJVU01000004.1:0-14172 GCA_002441345.1 Bacteroidales bacterium UBA6248 | reverse complement strand
GTTACGTGACTTTCGTCGATAATTGTAATAAAATCATCCGGGAAGTAATCGAGCAGGCAGAACGGTCGGGAGCCGGTTTTTCTGCCGTCGAAATAGCGTGAATAATTCTCAATTCCCGAACAGTATCCCAGTTCGCGCATCATCTCGATGTCGTAACTTACCCGGTCTTCAAGCCGTTTGGCTTCCAGTCCTTTTCCGGTTTCCCGGAAATACTCAACCTGGGTTACCATATCGTGCTGAATCTCTTCGATGGCATCTTTCATTTTCTCCTTGGAGGTGACGAAAATATTTGCAGGATAGATATTTATCATGTCCAGCTTTTCGATGCTTCCGCCGCTTTCGGGATCAAACGTCTCAATAGATTCGATTTCATCGTCCCAGAAAATAATTTTTACCGCATGATCTGCATACGCGGGGAAAATATCCACTGTATCGCCCCTGACTCTGAAATTTCCGCGCGAAAACTCTGCTTCTGTTCTGCTGTACAAGCCTTCCACAAAACTCCAGAGCAGTTTATGGCGGTTGACCCGATCGCCTTTTTTTAGTCTGATGACGTTATTGGCGAAATCGTCGGGATTCCCGATCCCATAGATGCAGGAAACAGAAGACACAACAATAACGTCGCGCCTTCCCGAGAGCAGGGCAGAGGTGGCGCTTAGTCTGAGTTTTTCTATTTCATCGTTTATTGAAAGATCCTTTTCTATGTATGTATTTGTGGTTGGAATAAATGCTTCGGGCTGATAATAATCGTAATAAGAAACGAAGTATTCCACCGCATTGTCCGGAAAAAACTGTTTGAATTCGCCGTAAAGCTGTGCTGCCAGGGTTTTGTTGTGGCTTAGCACCAGAGCCGGGCGGTTAACTTCAGCAATAACGTTGGCAATGGTAAATGTTTTACCGGATCCTGTAACACCCAGAAGTACCTGTGACGTATCGCCGCGCTTCAATCCATCGGCCAGTTGCCGTATGGCTTCGGGCTGGTCGCCTGTTGGCAAAAATTCAGAAGTCAGCTTAAATTCCATTTCAGCGTGCAGTTTGTTGCAAAGTTAATGATTCGGGAAAGCCATTCGCTTTTCACGGCAGAACCAATTTCGATGAATTCCGGATTTAAGCACAAAAAGTACCGCAAAACAGGCATATGCTGTTTATTTAAGTACTTTGCTCAGGATACCCAGGGTAGCTGCTATCGGATAATGATCGGAATAAGCCTGATTAATTTTTTCAAATTCAACGGTAAAAAAGTGCTCTTTGTCGTGCAGGATGTAATCGATACGAAACGAAGGAAGGGATCCGGCATAGGTATGACCAAACCCGGTGCCGGCTTCACAAAATGCATCGGACAGACCTGCTGACATCTGATGATATGCATACGAAGAGGGCGTATCGTTGAAGTCACCACAAACAATAACAGGATACGGCGAGCGGGAAATTTCTGTCCGGAGAGTCCGGGCCTGCCGGGCTCTGGAAATAAATGCACTCTTCAGTTTCCGGATGATCTTACGCGAATTTTCCGAAAACAGGTCCTGGTCATCGGTTTGCTTCCGGAGTTCATTCACAAACAGGTAATCCTCTCTGCTGAAACGTATGGATTCGAGGTGCACGTTGAATATCCGGGTTGTATCGCCGTTTTTTACGATATCGCTGTAGATACAGAAGTTAACCGGATTATCGTCGAACCGCACCATTCCGCGGTTCACTACAGGCCAGCGGCTGTAGGTTGCTATTCCGTATGGTTTTGTATCCCCGTTGACTTTCACGAATGTAATGTGCTTATACCGCAAACCGGAATACGCCGAGATGCTGTCGGCAATATCAACCTTTCCCGATCTGCCGGCATGATACTCCTGTATGCAGAGTATGTCGGGTTTCTGTTCACGTATCAAAACAAACTGAGCCCTGCAGTCGGCAGATTCTTTCTTCTTTTCCCAGTTATACAAATCAAAGAGGCGGACGTTATAACTCAGCACCCGTATCGATTCACTGGCATCGTCGTTTGTCTTTCCGCCCACCGGCTGGTAATAACCGTCGAGTCGGGGGAGAGAAACCAGGATCATCAGCAGCGAAATAAGTGCATAAATTTTTCGGGCAGTAAGCAGCCAGAAAATCATGAAAACAACGTTGATCAGTGCGACGTATGGAAATGCAAGTCCGGCAAATGCAATTGCCCAGTATTTATCAGGGGGAAGGAAAGCAGCAGTAAATCCCAGTGCCAGAAGGGCTACAAAAAAAATGTTGGCTATCAGAAACAGCTTTCTGAAAAGAAAGAATCGCCGGCGTTTTTTTCTTGCTGCACCCATGCTTTGGTTAATTATCTCCTGCTGTTTGAAAACAACAGTTCTTTTTCTTCTTTTGTGAGACTGTCGTATCCCGACTTAGATATCTTATCCAGTATGGCATCGATTCGTTTCTGTTTTTCCACTTTCCGCATATTGTACTCTTCATCGGTCATTTTTTGCGGATTGGTATAAACACGGAATCCTTTTTTTCGTCGCCGGAATTCAGGCATTTTGAAAAGAGACCATTTTGAAAAGATTCGTGTAGGATCCCAGCCGGGGATCATTTTTGCCCAGGCAAATCCCCACAGTGCACCTCCCAGGTGAGCCAGGTGTCCGCCGGGATTTCCCGAGTCGAGCATCAGAACATCAAGCACCACGGAGAAAACTGCAATATACTTGATTTTTACGGGACCCAGTAAAAACAGATGAATGGTGTAGTTGGGGACATAAAACGAAATAGCTACTACAATAGCCAGAACCGAAGCCGATGCACCCAGTGCCAGTGCCGATTCCTTCACTATTGCAAAGACCGGGAATACGTTAAAAGCCAGAATGTAAAGAAGTGCGCCGGCAATACCGCCAATCAGATAGGTACCAAGCAACTGCCGTTGCGAAAGGTACTGCACAAAAATCTTCCCGAACCAGAATAGCCACAACATGTTAAACAGAATGTGCAGAAAATCGAGGTGAAAAAACATGTAGGTCACCAGCGTCCACGGATGCAAAAGTAAGCTGCCCGGATCGGCCGGTACGGCCAGGTATTTCATCATGGTCGTGCTGACGCTGTGGCTGTAGATTCCTGCTGCGGCGGCTTCCGGAGAGGTAAAAAGGAAAGCAATGCTTTTTATCAGCAGCGAGAGGACCCAGACGATAATATTAATCAGTATAATCTTAGGCAGGGCTTCGTTCCGGCTGAAGAAAATCCGGATGCGTTCCGGTATAGAAACATGTTGAATCATTTCCGTTTAATTGTGCATTTGGTCATTTCCGCTTCGTAAAGACCGGGTTTTTCAATGTATCCGGTGTGGAGTGTTCTTCAATTTTTCGATACCGGTCAGTCGTAATTGTTGTAACGGTTAACATGCCTGCTCCAGTACCTGATCAGGAAAAATCCGAAGAGCATTCCACCAAGGTGAGCAAAATGTGCTACGTTATCTCCGGCTCTGTTGGCAAAACCAAAGTACAGTTCCAGGGCACCGTAAACGATTACAAACCACTTGGCCTTGATGGGGAAGAGAAAATAGATATAAATCAGTGTATTGGGGAACATCATGCCAAAGGCCAGCAAAATACCGTAAACGGCTCCCGAGGCTCCGACGGTTGGTATATCCATGCGGATGTTCACCAGGTCGTTCAGATAATTTGACGCCTGGTTGATATAAGAAGGATCTGTCGGGTTTAGCGACCAGGAGCTGATAAATCCGGCCAGCTGTCCCTGATACCAGGAAAAGTGCTTCGCCAGGAAAGCTGAAAACGCCTCCGGCGATGGATCCATCATTACCTGTGTTACATGAGCCTGTATGGAAGATATCTCCACCCACATCACAACCATATGAACCAGGGCTGCTCCAATCCCGGTAATCAGGTAATAGGTAAGGAAACGCCTGGGTCCCCATACATTTTCCAGGGTATAACCAAACATCCAGAGGGCAAACATATTGAAAAAAATATGTGAAAATCCGCCGTGCAGGAACATATAGGTTACCAGTTGCGCCGGGTTGAACTTTGAGGATCCGTAGTAATGCATCCCCAGGTAGTCCACCAGGTCGATGTTGAATACCTGTCGGGCAGTCATCTGGGCGAAAAAAACCAGGACATTGATAATCAGCAGGTTTTTAACGACGGGAGGAAGCACCCGGAATCCCCTGGGGGAGTATTGCTGGTAGTTCATGCGATGAAGTTCTTAATCGTTGAATCGTTTTTCAATTTCTTCCGATGTTATTGAGATGATGATGGTTTTACCGGAGGGGCTGACATTAGGCACGCTGCAGGCAAAAAGATCATCAAGCAGCGATTGCATCTCTTCCGGAAGCAGTACCTTCCCGGCTTTTATAGCCAGATTGCGGGCCATCGACCGTACAAGGTTGTTTCGCTTATCAATTTTCAGACCGATCTGGTTTGTTTTATAACTCTCCAGCACATTCTCAATCAGTGCCTGAATGTTTTCGTCCACCATATCGGGTGGTATACCCTGAATAATATAGGCATTCCGACCGAAAGGCTCAATTACAAAACCCAGATCGGAAAAATCATCCCGAAGCTCGCTGAGCAATTCGCTGTCAGCTGCTGACAAATTAACAGTCTGCGGAAAAAGTTGTTGTTGCGAATGCCCTTTCTTTTCGTTGCTGCGTTCCATTAACCGCTCATAAATTACCCTCTCGTGTGCATTTTGCTGGTCAATGATCATGAGTCCCGATTTTACCCGGCTTACGATGTAACGGTTCTGAAACTGCATGAAGCCCCTGGCAGGTACTTCCGAGTCAAAATCGGCGCCAATGGTCATGGTTCTGGGTTCGGACCCAAAACCTTGTTTGTCGCGCCGCGAGATTTCATACAGATCTTTCCAGTTTGCCAGATTGGGATCCTGATTGAGGCCGGCAGAAAGGTTCAGTTCGGCTTGCTGTTTCCTGACAAAGGGATTGTAGTCGGGATTGACGGTAATCCCCGGTTCCACAACAGGTTTGTCTTTCGGAAAGTAAGTACTGAAGATGGTTTCCGCCTCAAAATCGAGCGTAGGGGAGAGGCTGTGCTTTCCGATGGCCTGTTTTACCGCTGATCTGAGCATCGAATAGATCACCTGATGATCCTGAAAATTAACTTCTGTCTTTGTGGGATGAATGTTAATATCGATGTTGGACGGATCAACTTTAAGATAAATAAAATAAGCAGGGTAGTATCCTTCCGGTATCAGTTCGCTGAAGGCCTCTTCAACGGCGTGGTTGAAATACGGGTGCCGGATGTAACGGTTGTTGGCAAAGAAATACTGTTCTCCTTTTGTTTTACGGGCACTTTCCGGCTTTCCCACGAACCCCGATATCTGAACTACATCGCTGTCCTGACCGAGTGAGATCAGTTTTTCCTGATAGGCAGATCCCATCAGATTTACGATGCGCTGTTTCAGGCTGGCAGCGGGAAGCTGAAACATAAGCTTTCCGTTATTGTGAAACGTAAAGGCGATATCTGGATTTACAAGCGCAACCCGCTGAAATTCTTCGATAATATGCCGCATTTCTGCCGAATCGGATTTCAGAAAATTGCGACGTGCAGGAACGTTGTAAAAAAGATTCTTTACCATGATGGAAGTACCTGCCTGACATGCACAGGGTTGCTGGCTTTTAACCATCGAACCTTCAATAACCAGGTGGGTACCCAGCTCATCATCCATTCGCCGTGATTTAAGTTCCACCTGGGCGATGGCTGCGATGGAAGCCAGGGCTTCGCCCCTGAATCCGAAAGTGTGAATCCGGAACAGGTCGTTGGCTTCTTTTATCTTGGAAGTTGCATGACGTTCGAAACTCATGCGCGCATCGGTGGGTGACATTCCGCAACCGTTATCAATAACCTGCAGCAAGGTTTTGCCGGCATCTTTCACTATCAGCTCGATGTGGGTGGCACCTGAGTCCACGGCATTCTCAATCAGCTCCTTGATTGCCGAGGCGGGACGCTGGATAACCTCACCGGCTGCAATCTGGTTCGCAACGGAATCGGGCAGAAGCCTGATAATATCTGACATAAAAAGGCGGTATTCCGGATTAATGGAAGAAGATGAAATAAACGAGCAGCGAAATCACGAAAAGATAGATAACAAATGTGCGGGTTGAGATCGTACGTGAACGGTCCTGTTTTATCTTCCAGTTACGTTTAATGTCCATTCTCAGCCGTTCCGTGGTTTCCATCTCCCCGGCATCGGCATATTTCTTCAGCCTTTCCTCCATTTCTTCCTTCCGCTTGTCGTAAAATCTTGGCTTGTAATTAAACGACTTTGGTCTGGGGGTATGAAAAGCAACGATTTTCATTTCTTCTAAATTTGATAAATATCCTCTGCCTGACGGATTCAAATAGTAAACCTTCCGCAGCGGCAGTTTTCAATGTACAAAAATACCATTAATTTCGTTGGTTTTATAAGGTAAGCTATTCCATTTCCATCGCCGCAACAAATATTATTCTGTTAAAAGCATCCTGAAACCACAGAAAATCGTCTGGTACATCGAACAAAGGCCCGGGCAAAACCAAATATGTGCTTCAGGTATGACCTGCCAGCCCCGCGCTTTGTGCCACCCTATAAATACAGTTATTATTGACGGTTAAATATTCTGAATCCCTTTCTTTTTCTATGTTTGAAAGGGATTCACAGGTGTTACCGTGAATAACGGAAACGCGGTATCTGCCGGTATTCAGATCCCTCAACTCTAAAGGGCTGCACCACCGGCCCATAGCTTAAAGATCGTATCTTTGCAACTGAAATGTCTGTAAATGAATAGTGCAGAAGATTACAGCCCTCACGTATGATTTTGTTTGTCAGGATATGGAAGAAAATGAAACGTATAAGTTAAACCGCCTCATTGTAGTGGGTGACCGGCTGTTGATAAGGCCGTTATCGACTCCGGGAAAGACCAAGGGAGGTTTGTTTCTGCCTCCCGGGTACAACGAAAAGGAGGAAATTCAATCGGGGTACGTATTAAAGACCGGACCCGGCTACCCCATTCCTCTCCAGGAAGATGAAGATCAGTCATGGAAGCGCGGCGAAAGCGGGAATATTCGCTATATTCCGCTTCAGGCAAGGGTAGGAGACCTTGCTATTTTCCTTCAGAAGGGTGCGGTTGAGATTATGTACAACGAAGTAAAATACTTCATCGTTCCCCAGCATTCGGTATTGCTGCTCGAGCGCGATGAGGATTAACAGGAAATACTCCGGGATGCTGTGATTGCTTCTTCCCATTACCGCTGCTCACCAGCAGATTTTCCCTTTCGGGTTGAAGAATGATACTCCGGAGTATTGATAATAAAGAAGGCCGCCAGTAGGCAGCCTTTTATTTTTTTGAACCGTATAAATTTCCGGTGGAAATTCACCGGCAGGGATCTTAAACAAAATTATTTTGCCAGTGCAGGATAGCGTCGGGTAACCAGATAAAATGCTCCGAAAAGAACGGTGCTGTAAAAAAGATCGCCAAGTAATCCGTTGTTGAAAAACGGGATACCGGCAATGTAAGCCTGCATAAGTCCGCTGAAATCTTTCGAATATGGCATCATACCGCTGATCCAGGCTCCGAAATTGGTAATGAGGAAGAAAATAACAGATGACGACAATGAAGCCAGCACGACGTTACCTGCTTTAACCCTGTTACGCAGACGGAATCCGATAAGAACCGTTATCAGGAAGCCGGCATATACGGCAAGCATGGTAGCATGAAAACCCAGAATCATATCGCTGAGCAGCATGGCAATGACTGGAATAAGAAACGCCAGCGATTTACGGTGTATGGTTGCACCGCTGAATAAGGCGATGGCAGCAACCGGTGTAAAATTTGGCCAGTGCGGCACCAGGCGCATTAAGGCGGCAAGTGAAATTGCAATTACTATAATCATAAACCTGGTCGAAACATGTTTCTTTTCCATCGTGTACAAGTTTAGTTCGGGGCAAAATTAAAAAGGTTTTCCGATAAAGAAATTAAAAGTCAAAATTAATCGACTTTTTTAATTAGCCGGCTTACGTGGCACCTTTGGCTTTCAAATAATTGCCCGGAAAATAAATAATTAATAACAATCATTCTTATCCGGCACGAACCCACCATTTTTCTTTGTTCCTGATAAACAGATGTTCCACTTCATTGTTCATACCCGTTTCTATCATCCTCGCTATCGCAATCCGAAATCCCGTGAAAGCAGTTGTTCTCCGGTAATTTACCCGGTTTCCGTACCATTCCTAAGAATCAGAAAGCAGCGGCCGGATTTCCGGCCCCGGTCAAAACCATGGTAACGTAAAACGAAATTCTGACAATGACAATTAAGGGATAAGTCCGCAAGGAAAAAATAAAAACAGAAATCATTCAGAAGGTTTTGAAGTCGTGCGTGTAACATATTACCATCCAAAAAATAACAAAAATGTTGAAATATCCTCAGCAAAAAGGCAGGAATAACTGTTATGTAAACAGGAAAAATCTATAAGTTTGCCTTAAAATAGCCAGGAACAAAAATGATATTCAGAATTTTTGCAATTCCATTGATAATTATGGCGTTAAGTTCTTGTAACCGAAACCGGTCGACGGCTGATCTTATCATTGAGAATGCCGTTATCTATACGGCCGACAGTGGTTTTACAATTTATACCGCCATGGCTGTCGCGAAGGGCAGGGTACTGGCGCTGGGAGATGACAGGTACATTCGTGAGAATTTTGAAGCCGATTCGGTGTTTGATGCCGGCGGCAAAGCAATCTATCCGGGTTTTATCGATGCTCATTGTCACTTTTACGGATATTCTCTTATCAAGCAATATGCCGACCTTTCCTATGCATCTTCGTTTCAGCAGGTTTTGGATATACTTGAAAACCATTACAACGAGTATCCCTCTGCCTGGCTTGCCGGCAGGGGCTGGGATCAGAACAACTGGCCAGGCCGGAGTTTCCCCGACAACACCGCCCTGAACCGGATTTTTCCTGATGTTCCGGTAGTTTTGGTACGAGTCGACGGACATGCCGTACTTGTCAACGATGCCGCAATTGCAGCATCCGGACTTACACCCGACAGCATTTCTGACCCGAAAATGGCGCATATGAAAAACGGTAAGTTCAGCGGTATTTTCCTTGAGTCGTATGCCGACCGTTTCCGGGAACTGATTCCGGAACCATCGGCAGGTGAGAAGGCTGTTCTGTTAAAAGAAGCGGCAGGAAACTGCTACAGCGTTGGATTAACAATGGTAGCCGATGCCGGCCTGGATGCCTCCACCATTGATTTTATCGACAGCCTTCAGCAGGAGAACGAGCTGATGATGGCTGTTTATGCCATGATTAGTCCAACCGATGAAAATATAAACCGTTATCTGAAAAAGGGAATACGCGTTCAGCCCAGACTCAGTGTACGTGCCGTAAAACTCTATGCCGACGGGGCTCTTGGTTCCAGGGGTGCCTGTATGATAGAACCTTACAGCGATCAGCCGGGGCATTACGGACTATTGACAATCACTCCGGAAGAACTTGGCCGAATCTGCCTGATGGCCTACGACCGCGGCTTTCAGGTGAATACCCATGCAATCGGAGACTCTGCGGTACGAACCGTTTTAAATGTATACAGCAATTATCTGCTGCCCGATAATGATTTTCGCTGGCGCATTGAGCATGCCCAGATTGTTCATCCTGACGACTTCAGCAAGTTCGGCGAATTCGCCATCATCCCTTCCGTTCAGGCTACCCACGCCACCAGCGATATGGGCTGGGCAGGCTCGCGAATTGGACAGGCCAGGCTTAAAAATGCCTATGCCTTCCGCAAACTGATGCTGCAGAACGGCTGGATTCCAAACGGCACCGATTTCCCCATCGAAGGAATAAGTCCGGTAAACACCTTCTATTCTGCCGTAGCCCGAAAAGATCTTAAAGGGAATCCGCCAAAAGGCTTTCAGAAGGAAAATGCCCTCACCCGTGAGGAAGCACTCCGCTCGATTACCATATGGGCTGCAAAGGCCTGTTTCGAAGAAAACAGGCGCGGAAGTCTGGAGCCCGGTAAAAATGCCGACTTCGTCATCCTCGACCGGGACATTATGACCGTCCCCGAAAAGGAAATTCCGCTTTCAAGAGTCTTTGCAACCTATATTGATGGCAACCCGGTATATAACCGTTGAACAGCAAAGCCCTGCCAGTGAACAAGCGCCCGGGAGTTTTGTTTGATACATCAGAATAGTTCGGAAAAGAATGCATCCGGGATATTGTCCGGGGCAATTTTTTACTTACATAAGTTTATGGTGAGCCTGATTACCTGATCCAATTTCAGGCAAATTTTTTTTAGCCAATGAAGAAGCTTATAGCACTGATACTTTTTCTCGGTCTGATCCGGGTAGCTGATGCACAGGAAATTCAGGTAGTTAGTTTCGGGCAGCTCGAACCTATGCTGATGCAACGAAACGATACAACCTATGTGGTTAATTTCTGGGCTACCTGGTGCCTTCCCTGCGTGAAAGAGATGCCTCACTTCCAGCTGCTCCACGATTCGTATGCCGCTGAGAAAGTGAAAGTTGTGCTGGTAAGCCTGGATTTTGTCAGACAGATTGAAACGCGGCTGATCCCGTTTATTACTAAACACAATTTAACCCCTGAAGTACTTGTCTTAAACGATCCCGATGCCAACAGCTGGATTGAAAAGGTAAGTCCTCTGTGGTCGGGAGCCCTTCCGGCAACGGTAGTATATAACCGAAGCGGCTTCGATTTTTATGAAAAAAGCTTCACGTATCCGGAACTTGAAGAAATTGTAAAACAAAAACTGAATAACCTATGAGAAAAACCATTCTTGCAGCGTTTTTAATAATGGCTGCCGCATATGCCGTAGCCCAGGGGTATAAGCCCGGGGATAAGGCCATTGATTTCAAACTGAAAAACATCGACGGGACTACAGTGTCGATGAGCGACTACACAGATGCAAAAGGATTTATCGTAATTTTTACGTGTAATCACTGTCCGTTTTCAATCGCCTACGAAGACAGAATCATTGATCTTGATCTGAGGTTTAAGGAACTGGGATATCCTGTGATAGCTATCAATCCGAACGATCCGGCTGTTTCGCCTGGTGATGGATTTGAAGACATGCAGAAGCGTGCTGCTGAGAAAGGATTTACGTTCCCCTATCTGATCGACGAGGGCCAGAAGATATTTCCTGCTTACGGAGCCACACGCACGCCTCATGTGTTTGTGCTGAACCGTGAAAAAGGCGGGTATATTGTGGAGTATATAGGCGCCATCGACGATAATCATCAGGATACGGAAGCCGTAAAGCAAAAGTACGTTGAGGATGCCGTATATGCACTGATAAAAGGCAATAAGCCGGTTACCACAACGACCAAGGCCATTGGATGTACAATTAAAGTAGCTGGTAAATAATTTATTTACGCCGGTTTTCCTGCAGGGCTGGTTCTGTTTTTTCATTATTTTGCAGCATCGTTAATTCTTCCGGTCTTATATATTTTTTGGAAGAGATGCGGACAAAATTCCGGGGCAGAACCAGCTTTTTTTTCTGAATTCATGAGCGAGACTACATCCATTGCAGGCATTCCGGACCTCTCATCCGAGCTGGTATTTCTTACATCCCGCAGCAGCGGAAAAGGCGGACAGCATGTAAATAAAACAGAAACAAGGGTTGACCTGCACTTCAATATTCCGGAGTCAAAACTGTTGATGCCCGGGCAAAAGGAATTACTGATGGCAAAGCTTGCGCACAGGCTTACCGTCAATGGTGTTTTGATCGTAACCGCCCGCAGGTCGCGCTCGCAGCAGGCAAACAAGGAAGATGCGGTCAAAAGGTTTTATGTTTTAATGGAGAAATCGCTGAAGCCGGCAAAGAAACGGGTGAAAACGAAACCGGGAAAAGCCGTGAATGAAGCCCGCCTGGCGGAAAAGAAAGAGCTGTCGCAAAAGAAAGAACTCCGCAAACCCCCGCTTTGACGCGGGAGATGACGATCATCAGTATAAACGGTAAAACGAAGGAAAGCAATGGGAAACGGTATCACTCACCACGCAAAATCCGCTTTTTATTTTCTGATTTTTCTGATTGCTGCCTGCAATACAGCAACAGTTGATGTTACTGCCGTGGAATCCGCACAAGCGGAAATTGCAGCAGATACAACTCCGGGAATAACCGGAATAGGGGGAATCTTTTTCGCTGCGGAAGATCCCGCCGGCTTGCTTGAATGGTATGGTTCTAACCTTGGCATGGTTACGGATCCGTACGGAGCGGTGTTTGAGTTTAGAAATTCGAACCGGCCGGAAGAAATAAACTACCTGAGATGGAGTGCCTTCAGGAAAGGAAGTACCTATCTGTCACCTTCGCGACAGGAGATGATGATCAATTACAGGGTAAGAAATATTGAAGGAATGGTACGAAATCTGAAAGCGGCGGGTGTAACCGTACTTGACGAAATTGAAAGCTACGATTATGGAAAATTTGTGCACATCCTGGATCCGGAAGGCAATAAAATTGAACTCTGGGAACCGGTGGATGAGGCACTTACTGCCCTTGGCGGGAAAACCAACCGGTAAATACCTGCGTTTGAATGACTATTTCCTGATGTAATGCGACATTTCAGCAGGTATTACCATCGAAATTTCTACCAGTCCGCCTACTTCACCGTTCAGATACCACGGTGTTTGAAAGATCAGCTTCTTCTGACCATTTTTTTCAATAGTATATACATGCGGACTCGCTCCTTCCAGCAGTTTTTCAATAATCTGCATGGAATCCGGTTTATGGCAGTTGGCTAAGAAGCTTCCAATAAGTTCTTTGCCACCTGAGCGTGCAAAAACGTTTGAGGCAGCTTCGTTCATTTCAATTATTTTTCCTTCGTTATCGGAAACTGTAATTGCTACGGGTATCCCGTTAAACCAATTGGTAATCATAGTCTTATCTTTTAACATTAACATTAAGCCCGTCGCCGGATTTGTTAAACATGCCGCCGGTTTTCAATCCATAAAGGCATAAAAAAAAGGGGTGTAAAAACCCCTTTTGTTGTGACTCCGACAGGATTCAAACCTGTAACCTNNCCGTAGTCAGATGCTCTATTCAGTTGAGCTACGGAGCCGTTATCGAGGGTGCAAAGATACACACTTTTCGCAATTCGCAAATAAATTATGGCATTTTTTAACCAAAAAAAAGGACAGGGCCTGGCAGTTTATTTCATTTAAAACCTGCGCCTGATGAAACTTTCCGATTAGTCTGAATCGATTATACCTCCGCAGAATTTACAATATCTGGCTTCGGGATCGTGTCCTTCGCGCATACAGTCCTGACAAACACGGGCAGTTGAATTATCGGTACGGTTCCGCATGCGACTGAATTCAGCTGACATAATGCCTGTTGGAACAGCGATAATGGAATAACCAAGGATCATGACAATGCTTGCAAAAAACTGTCCCACGCCGGTTTGTGGCGATATATCGCCGTATCCGACTGTTGTAAGCGTTACAACTGCCCAGTAAATACTTGTCGGTATATCTTTGAAACCATGGGATGGGCCTTCAATTACATACATAATGGAACCAATGACAACAACAAGCAGGGCGATGGCTGAAAGAAAAACGAGAATCTTCCGGCTGCTCGCCAGAAGTGCTTTGCGCAGGGTATTTGCTTCAGAAATGAATGTTGTAAGCTTGAAAACTCTGAATACCCGCATCAGCCTCAGGATACGGATGACCATCAGGTATTGCGAACCGGGAAACAAAAGGCTGATGTATGTCGGCAAAATCGCCAGTAAATCAACAATCCCGTAAAAGCTCAGTATATACACCGCCTTTTTTCGGACAGAATAAATTCTGAGAAGGTATTCAGCCGTAAAAAGTAATGTAAAGAGCCATTCTCCTGCTGTAAACCACACCTGGTATCTATCGTGGTATTCGTGGGAACTTTCAACGATTACCAGAATAACACTCAGGATGATGGACCATATAAGGATCACGTCGAAAAGCTTACCTGCCGGGGTATCTGCTTCAAATATAATTTTGTAAAGCCTGCGCTTTAATATTTTGCTTTCTTCAGGTGTCATGTTTCAGGAACATTACGAAAGTGTAAAAATATGGAAAAACATTTTGCTTATTCTGAGATATCGAACATCATAAAAGCAAATAACTTAAAACCCATGAATGGTATTCGTCATATTTTTTCTCTAAACTGTTAAAATCCTGTATTTGGTATCCTGCCGGCTTTC
>DJVU01000051.1 GCA_002441345.1 Bacteroidales bacterium UBA6248 | reverse complement strand
GGCATTGCATGGGTGCTCAATGTGATAACAGGTAGATCAGAGCATGCCGGCAAAGCAATTAAATTCCTGTAATCATAGTTTGGAGTGAACTCGGCTGCAAGCACCGGAGGTGCTGTTTAGCCACTGTCGTGGCAGTGCATAGGGGTTCTTTTTTTTCAACCAGGATCTTTTTCAAGAGCCTGCTTCAGGGCTTCGCGGCGGTCGGTTTTGCCTGTCGGGGTTTCCGGAAAATGGCGTAAAAAGTATACTTCTACCGGTCGCTCCTGGTAGCTAAGTATGGATTCCGCATCCCGGAGGAGCTGTTTTTTGTCGATTTCGCGGCCCGATTTGTTTTCTACGATGAGTACCGGTAATTGTCCGTACTTTTTGTCTTCAATTCCGGCAACTATGAGGCGTTCATGCAGCAACGACCCGAGTTTGCGTTCAAGAACCTCAGCCTGCAGCTTTACACCCCCGCGGTTGATTACGAAATCTGTTCTTCCTATGATGCGGAAAGTATTGCTTCCGGATAGCTCCGCCAGATCGTTGGTTACAATGGGCCCATCGGCTATACGGGAGGCATTGATCACAAGGCATCCGCGATCGTCGGTGCTTACGCTGATACCAGGCAGGGCTGTAAACCACTGCGACCTTCCGCTTCCGCTGAGGCGACGGAGCGCTATGTGCGAGAGGGTCTCCGTCATGCCGTAAGTAGCATAAAGTTGATTCGGAAAGTTGGACAGTTTTTTCTCAAGAGCGGGAGGCAGACTTCCTCCTCCTATGATTACTGTTTTAATAGCTGAGAGCTGTCGTTTCTCCGTTTCATTTGCAAGACTGTTGAAAACCTGCACCGGAACCAGTGCCGTGAAATCGGGCTGCACCTCCGGAGGGAGCTGCGCAAAAGGGTGACCAGCAGGTTCGGTCATAACGAGGTTGAGGCGGTAAACCATAGCGCGCACGACCATCATAATCCCTGCAATGGAACTGACCGGGAGGCACAACAGGGCAGTCCGGTGTTCGCCGAGATTCAGGAAATCGCCGGTAGCCCTAGCCGACGCCAGCAAACGCTGCTTTTCGAGTTCCAGAAGCCTGGGTGGTCCCGTTGAACCGGAGGTACGGACTCTTACCGTTGCGGTATCCGACATCCACTCGAGCAGGAAAGCTCCGAGCGCACGCTCGTTGCTGCTGCCTTCCTGCGAAAGCTGCCGGGCTTTTTCTTCCAGGTAACTGCCTGGATACTCTTTTCCGTTGAGAATCAGTGACGGTTTGCCGCTCATTCGTTTCTCCTGTCTGTATTTTATAAATCCCTTTTCCGGATGCGGTTGACGGATTTATCCGGTGGTTTTACATGTTCATTATTCCCCGGGCATTTTTATTCCAATGCTTTCGGGCTGCCATTTCTTTTCAGTATGGTACCAGAGGTTTCCGTTGCTTACCGTTAGTGGCGAGGGGATGTTGTTGGTATAAAGCGCTCCGGTTCCGAGTCCCTGCGGCAGCGGATTATTTAACGTGGCCGTCCACTGTGCGATGGCGTTCAGCCCGATGTTTGATTCCAGTGCGGAGGTAATCCACCAGTCAGTGTTTCTGTCCTTTGCCAGTTTTATCCACTCGCGAGCGGATTCAAATCCTCCGAGCAGTGAGGGTTTAAGTATGATGTATGCGGGACGGATTTCGTCAAGAAGTTTTATTCTTTCACTGGTGTGGTGTACGCCAATCAGTTCCTCGTCGAGGGCAACGCGAATGGGCGAATTTCTGCAGATACGGGCCATGAGATCCGGCCTGCCGGCTTTGATCGGCTGTTCGATGCTGTGAATACCATATTCAGCAAGGCGCTGGAGTTTACCGGCTGCTTCTTCGGCAGAAAAAGCTCCGTTTGCGTCGAGCCGGATGGTAATCTGCTCTTCGCTGAAACGTTTCCGTATCGAGCGAATAATTTCTAGTTCCCGGTTGAAATCAATGGCACCCACTTTCAGCTTTATCACACGAAACCCTTTTTCCAGCTTCTCATCCACCTGCCGGACCATGAATTCTTCGTCACCCATCCACACCAGTCCGTTTATGGGAACAGGTTTTTTACCCTTCGTAAAAGGACTTTCATACAAAATCCGCTGTCCTCCTCCGTTCAGGTCGGCAAGGGCTGTTTCCAGGGCAAAACGTATAGAGGGCCATTCGGTAAGTCCGGTGAAGTCGGCTGTTCCGTGCCGGTTGATTTCGTCGCAGAGACGTTCAAGCTGTTGTTCAAGATCCGGCCTGTCATCTGCGCTGAGTGCCGGTATGATGCCGCATTCTCCTATGCCTGTAGTGCTTTCGTCTCTGGTGTCGCGCAGCAGCAGATACCATACAGGCTTGTTGTACAGCACCCCCCTTGAGGTTCCTGCGGGATCTTTGAAGATCAGGGTATGTTTATGGATGGAGGCGCGCAGCATACTTACAGCATCAGTGCAAGGCCGAACAGGATTACAGTAAGAAACGTGGTGAGTGCCAGTTTTTTTAGTTGAGGATCCAGCTCAGCGGGGACTTTATTTCTGAAAACCAGGGAGATGTGAGGAACAAAAAACAGCATGGTGATAATAAAGACGAATTGAGCCGGATGGCGGTAGTTCAGGAGTGTCCATACAATGAGTGCAATCAGGGCACCTAGAATCAGGAAGGCATGATACCAGGCGGCTGTTTTACTGCCGAATTTCACCACCAGGGTATTTTTCCCCGAAAGGGCATCGCCCTGCACATCGCGCATATTGTTGAGATTAAGCACGGCGGTACTAAGAAATCCGACTGCCGTTGCCGGAAGGAGTATGTCTGCATTAAGGGTTTGCGTATGCAGGAAATAGGTCCCCATTACTCCGGTAAGCCCGAAGAAGAGAAATACGAACAGGTCGCCCAGACCTACATATCCGTAAGGTTTTGAACCGGCAGTATAGGTAATGGCAGCTGCGAGAGCCAGAAGTCCCAGCCCCAGAAATGCCAGCCATCCCGGGGAGAATGAAAACCCTATTCCGGCACCTATCAGTATAATTCCCGACATAAATGCAAGAATGGAGGTCAGGATCACGGCACTTTTCATCTCTTCGCGGCTTATGGCTCCGCTCTGTACGGTACGCGCCGGTCCTACCCGGAGAATATTATCGGCTCCGTTCACCGAATCGCCGTAGTCGTTGGCAAGATTGCTCAGTACCTGCAGGAAGAGGGTAGTGATAAGTGCCATCCAGAATACAGCAGGGCTGAATGCTCCGTCGTGCCAGGCTGCAAAGCTGCCCATAAGGGAGCAGGAGAATGCCAGTGGCAGGGTTCTTAACCGCGAAGCACGTATCCAGGCTTTAAGCTTTTGTTTTTTCATTCGCGTTTGTATCGTCGTAACTTCCGTGAAATTCTGAGAAATTCTCAGGGAAATTTCGGGAACTTCTGAAAGTCGGGATCGCGTTTCTCAAGGAACGCCCGTTTGCCTTCCTGAGCCTCTTCGGTAAGGTAGTAGAGCAGGGTGGCATTTCCGGCCAGCTCCTGAAGTCCCGCCTGCCCGTCGAGTTCGGCATTCATGGCAAGCTTCAGCATACGCAGGGCAAGCGGACTTCGCTGCATCATGGTCTTGCACCAGTCAACCACTTCATCTTCAAGCTGATCAAAAGGCACGACTTTATTTACTAGTCCCATTTCGAGGGCTTCCTGAGCCGAATACTGGCGGCAGAGGAACCAGATCTCGCGTGCTTTTTTCTGTCCGACGATGCGGGCAAGGTAGGAAGAGCCGAAACCTCCGTCGAAGCTTCCGACTTTGGGACCGGTTTGCCCGAAGATGGCATTATCGGATGCTATGCTCAGATCGCATACCACATGCAGTACATGTCCTCCGCCTATGGCATAGCCGTTGACCATAGCAACCACGGGCTTGGGAAGGGAACGGATGAGTTTCTGCAGATCCAGCACGTTCAGGCGCGGAATTCCGTCTTTGCCCACATACCCGCCGTGGCCTTTTATGTTCTGATCGCCCCCGCTGCAGAAGGCTTTGTCGCCTTCGCCGGTGATCACCACCGTACCGATTTTATCGTTCTCGCGGCAATGGTGCATGGCATCGATCATCTCTTTGATGGTATCGGGCGTAAATGCGTTGCGGTAGCGCGGCCGGTTGATGGTGATGCGTGCGATCCCCTCGAAAAAATCAAATCGGATCTCTTCGTA
Source organism: Bacteroidales bacterium UBA6248 (assembly GCA_002441345.1). GTDB lineage: Bacteria > Bacteroidota > Bacteroidia > Bacteroidales > Lentimicrobiaceae > Lentimicrobium. The sequence goes on along the minus strand of DJVU01000051.1, from coordinate 3,337 downwards.
TTCTTTTATCGTTGTCCAGTTACGTTTGCTTGTCATGATGCAATAAATTTAAAATAATCTCTTAATACTCCTGCGCTGGTTTCGGCGGGTGTGCTTACCTCCAGCAGCACGGGACCGTCGTCCGGCTGTTCGGTAAAGATGGCATTCAAAGCTTTTTCCAGTGTTTCTATATTGCAGGCTTTGTAATAGCGAAGCCCGAATGCGGATGCAATGCCTTCGGCCGTGAATTGGTGTTTCATTTCAATGAATTCTTCAAGCTCTTCGTACCGGTCGGGACCCGGAATAACTCTGAATATATTACCTCCTCCGTTGTTGATCAGAATGATTCTGAGGTTTCCGGGAAGGCTGGTGTTCCAAAGCGCGTTGCTGTCGTAAAAGAAACCGATGTCACCGGTAATCACGGTCACGGGATGCGGGCAGATACATGCTGCTCCCGCAGCGGTGGATACACAGCCGTCGATACCACTTGTGCCCCGGTTCGACCAGTTGGGAAAGCGCGATGCTGCTTCAAACAGCTGGGCATAACGTACCGGTGTGCTGTTGCCAAGATGCAGGTGGGTTTCAGCCGGAAGGTGTGATAGGATGGTGTCGAAAACCCGGAAATCGGAATAGGGTACTTTTTCCGCAAAGGCTTTGTGATTTTTCAGATGTAGAGCGTTCCGCTTATGCCACAGGTTTGCATAGCTGCCTTCGGTAAATCTGATGTGCGGCACGATTTGTTCCAGGAAGGTTTCGGGCTGAACGGGCAGGGTCAGGGTAAGCGACTGATAGGTATCGAGGTGAAAATCGTCCGGATCGGCATTTATGTGCCAGTGGTGGTGTGGTTTCATCTTCCGCAGAAGCGCCTTTATTTTTTTCGAGACGATGGCTCCCCCGAAGGTAAGCAAAATGCCGGGGCGGTATTCCGCGAAGTTGTTTTCATTCAATCCCTCAATGGTACGGTCGATGCAGCCGGTGTATCCATCCCTGTACAGGTTGGATGTGCTTTCGGTGAAAACGGCAACCGTAGGATCGCCAGCCAGTTTGTCGAGCAGCTTGCCGGGTTTATTGTTCGGGTGAAGCTGTCCGGCAAGGATAAGCTTGGCAGGCGAAGCGTTCCAGATTCCGGCAAGCTCTTCCAGGGCGGAATCGCTGAGCAGTGTTTTATTTCCGGCAAGGGAGATGATGTTTGCTTTTTGTCCGGGTGCTGCAGGCTGCAGGTCGTAGAGGGGCTCTGCCAGGGGCAGATTCAGATGCACGGGTCCCGGGACGGGAAACAGGCAGCGGTCGGCGGCTTCGTTCACCATACGCTCGAAATGCCAGCGGTTCCCGGGATTTTCAATAGATTGGGGCAGGTTGAACGATTTCCGGATGAAATTGCTGAAGACGTTAAGCTGCCGTATCGTTTGTCCGTCGCCCTGGTCGATCCATTCCGGGGGGCGGTCGGCAGTAATCGCCAGCAGGGGAATTTTCTGATAAAAAGCTTCGGCAAGGGCTGGCGCGTAGTTAAGGGCTGCCGATCCCGAAGTGCAAAGCAAAGCTACGGTATTGCCGGTCTGCTGTGCAAGTCCCAGGGCGTAGAATCCGGCACTGCGCTCGTCGGCGATGCTGTGCAGGCGGAAATGACCCGTTTGGTTCAGCACAATGATGACGGGGGCGTTGCGCGAACCCGGGGAGACTACAACGTGCGTGATCCCTTTTCCGGCCAGGATGGAGGCCATTACGTTAAGATGTTCCTGACTCATTGCCGGTGTTTTAAGAATACGCTAAATTCAGGAATTTTCCGGTAGCTGCCAAAATCGTGGAACTTTTCAGCACGGTTTCTTCCCATTCGGCTTCCGGATCCGAAGCGGCGGTGATGCCTCCTCCGGCGTACAGTATGCCTTTTCTGCCTTTTATCTGCATACACCGCAGGTTAACAAACAGGTTGGTGTTTCCGCCGGAGTTAATGGGTCCTAAGTATCCTGCATAATATTCCCGATCGTATTTTTCGGTATCGGCGATTATTTTCAGTGCTTTTTCTTTGCTCCATCCGCATACGGCAGGGGTAGGATGCAGCGCCCGGATAAGAGCGCTCAGGTTTTTCTGCGGAAGCATTGCCATAAAACAGGTTCTCAGATGCTCTGCTTTTCCGGCCGTTATGGTTTCGGGTCCGGTAACAGAGATTCCGGTTGCTCCGGCAGCTTCAAGGTTTTCGTTAATATAACGGCTTACCCATTCGTGTTCGGCAATTTCTTTTTCACCCCAGTAGCCGGTGGTTCCCACTTTCCGGGTTCCTGCCAGCGCCATGGTGCTGATGTTTCCATCTCCGGCTTTAAGCAAAACTTCGGGTGTGGCTCCGGCCCAAAGTCCCTTTCCGGGCAATCCCGCCAGGTACACAAACGCATCGGGGTACATCCTGCAGAGTTCGTGAAAAAGCATGCTCGCGTCTGTAAGATTGGGAAAACTAATGCTAATGGTTCGTGACAAAACTACTTTTTGCGCTTCACCGTCACGAAGACGGGCGATCACTTTGCGCAGCTGGGTCAGGTATTCCTCTCTGGTGGCTTCAAAAGGAAAGGAAGAGGGTGTTTCCGCTGCAGCGGGATATTTTTCCACGGCAACTTCCGGAAATGTAAAACCATTGAAGGTGAGATCGGCGTTCAGCCAGCTGGCAGGCTTTCCCGGCAGGAAGGGGGCTAGAATAAAACCTGAATTCTGATCCCCGGGAAGTACATCCGGAAGGGTTTGGCAACCGCCGGTACTCACAATGGTAACGGGTTCCGGCTGACCCGGCATCCGCCAGGAGGCAAATCCCGCGGAAGTGCCGGCAAGGAGACGGTGCAGCTCCTTTAATGAAGAAATTATACTACTCATAATATTATGCCTGAGGCTCCAGAACCATGATGGTGTGGCGCGAAATGCATACCAGCTCACCCTTGCCGTTGCTTATTTTTATCTCCCATACATGCAGGCGGCGCGAGCGCATGATCAGGGTAGCTTTTCCATATACCGTGCCTTCGGTAACCTTACGCAGGTGATTTACGTTCACTTCTATCCCGACGATTGCCTGACGGTTGTTGGTAACGGCCACGGATCCCATGCTTCCCAGGGATTCGGCCAGGGCGGCGGAAGCTCCTCCGTGCAGAAGCCCGGCCGGCTGTTTCGTACGGTGATCAACGGGCATGGTGGCACAGAGGTAATCGGTGCCGATTTCAGTATAAACAATTCCCAGTTGTTCCATAAGGGTGCCGGGACACATGGCATTGAGTTCGGCAAGCGTTAATTCGGTAAGCATGGCAGTAAAATTGTGAATCTATTAACAAATTTCTTGTGCAATGGTTTGGCGAATTTAAGTCTTTTGGGTTTCTGTAAAAAA
>DJVU01000011.1:966-20611 GCA_002441345.1 Bacteroidales bacterium UBA6248 | reverse complement strand
AATTCCGGTTCTATTCATCCGGTCGGTTGCGGTTTGTACTGATAATATCAACGATAAACGATAATATTCCGGGCTTATCTTCAATTTTCGGGGGCTTTTCTGTGACCGGGTCTAATCCATCCCGGATAATTATTGTTTGCGGCTGTATGCCTTCCGGCTCGCCTGCTGCCAGTTTGCGGATCCGCTCTAACTTGGCTGTTCTGTTTTGCGTAATCATTGGTTTTTCGCTTTAAGTCGTTCAATTAATTCATCTAACTGTTCATCAGTCAGCCGTTCCAAATCCTGAAGCGGTGCCGGTAATACGTGTTTAAGCAAATGTTCAATAAATGTTAACCTGTCCTTTGCTTCTAACTGGTCAAAATCCGCCTGCAATGTTTCGATATTGGTATCAATGAAGTTTTGTACCATCGCCCGGATTTCATCCGTTGTTCGGTTTGGCTTTCCCTTTGGCCTTCAGTTCGGGTTGTTTGTGGTTCCTTTTGGCAGTCCCATAACGTTATTAATTTTGTTGTTTACAAATTTCCCCTTCCTATTCCTTCAAGTTCTTGTAATATTCATCCGGGGCAATATCTATTCCGTAATGGCTCCGGCAATCGTCTGTCAGTACCTGTAAATCATAAAGAAACTCTGCATCTGTCTTCCAATCATTCAACCAAACAAGCGGGTTCAGCCGTTCGGTAAACTGCCGGGTAATTCAATGCCTTATTTGGCTTGTTTTGCTGCCCTGTGGCGGGGTTTCTACCGGTGGCGGCGCCGTTTGGTTCATCCTGGGTTTGGTACTGTCTAAATAACCTGTAATCAAACCGGGTTAAGTAATCGGCCAAATCTAAACCTTTGGTTATATCGTCTTCGCTTGGGTTACGCTCCACAAACAAGGCCTGTAAATCAACGATTTACAGGCCTTGTCATTTAATATAATTCTCTTTACGGCTTATTTCTGGTCCGGATCCCGGCTTTTATCGCTGCTTCCGCCGCCATTCTTTTCATCCTCTCCCGACATTCCGTCTTTGAATTCCTTAATGCCTTTTCCCAGGCCACGCATAAGTTCGGGAATCTTTTTACCGCCGAAAAGTAAAAGTACTACCAGCAGAATTACAATTATCTGCCATGTCCCCAGCATACCCAGTAATGTTTGTGTTATCATACGAAGTATTTTTAATACCTATTGCAAATTTAATCAATAAAGCACAGAATTGACACCTGTTTATTTTTATTGCCCGTATCGCTGCATTTCAACGCTTGCTATTGCTTCGGTATGTATGCAGCGGATAATCCCCGGGATTACTGTTGTATTTGGCTTACATCAGGCCATTTACCTTGATTTCAGTATCCAGGCCTCCGGGTTTTGAAGGTTTTTGCCGTGCCAGATTTCAAAATGAAGCCTGGTTTTTCCGGAATCATCCGTGCTTATGTCGCCGATAACCTGTTTGGTTTTTACCTTATCGCCCTTTTTAACGTAGAGCTGATCGAGGTGTGAGTATACGGTAAGGAATTCGCCGTGTTTTACAATTACCACGTTGTTGAAGGTAGGCAGCGTCATGGTTGAGCTAACCACTCCATCGAACACGGCTCTGGCTTTGCTGCCCTTCTCCGTTGCGATGTCTACTCCGTTATTCTTTGTTTTAATGCCTTTCAGAACCGGATGCGGATGTTCGCCGAAGGTACCCGAAATTATTCCTCTTTCGGTTGGCCAGGGCAAACGCCCCTTGTTTCCGGCAAAACTCGCAGACAGTTCCATCTCTGCCGGGGTAAGGGCAAACTTGTTCTCCGGTGCAGGTTTGGTACCGGCTTTCTTTGCCGCTTCATTTGCTTTCCGGATCTCTTCAGCAATAAGGTCTTCAATGGCTTTCTGCAGCCTCCTGGCAGCCTTCTCGCTTTCCCTCAGTTTTTTCAGAAGCTCTTTTTCTTTTTTCGAAAGATTTTTCACCGCCTGATCCTGCTGGCTCTTCTCTTTGCTCAGCTTTTGCTGCTCGCTGACCTCCGCCTGCTTCAGCAATACCTTCTCTTTTTTCTGCTGTTCCAGAAGCACAAGCTTCTGGTTGAGCTCTTCCTCGGTTTCCCGGATTACCCTCACCTGATTCTGACGGTAAACGGAATATTGCTGGAAGTACTTCAGCCGCTGATAGGCCTGGTTGAAATCCTTCGACGAAAAGAGAAACATCAGCCTTGAATAGGAATTCCGGTTCTTGTTCGCGTAGTAAATAAGCGAAGCATACTCCTTTTTCAAACGTTCCACGGTTTGTTTAAGGTGCCTGATGGTGTCGCTGGTCTGATTGATTTCACGGTCAAGATCCCTGATTTCGCTGTTGATGGCCGATATCAGCTCCTGCCGTTTTTCTATTTGCTTGTTCAGCAGTACAATCTGATTTACCGAAGCTTGCTTCGTTTTTTTTGTTTCCTCCAGAAGCTTGTTGGTGTAGCTGATGTCCTGTTCAATTTTTGCCTTCTGTTGCTGAAGCTGGGTTTTTTTATCCTGCCCAGCGGAAGGCATCGCGGCCGCCAGAATAAAAATAAGAGCCAGAAGGCTTATTGCAAACCCCGGCTTCAGGTATGGTTTCGTATCCGGCTTCATCATCGTGCAGTAGTATTAAAGTTTCCCCACAGGGGTGTATTTTTCGGGAATCCTGAACGGAAACTGCAGGGTTTCGTTAATGCTGATCCTGGTGAAATCTACCTGTATGGNNCTGCGTCCGCCCTGATTCAGCTCCCGTATCATCACCCTGCTTATTTTGAAACTCTCCGGATCAAGCCATATATCCTGAACCGGGATTGCCGTTTCCTGGTTGTTGCGGCTCTCCTTCTTCAGTTTTCGCCGGTTGGTGGTCATCAGCTTGTATTCCTGATGATCAACCGATGCCCTGAATTCCGAATTCTCGTAAAACGAAAAATCATTTCCCGTAAGGAAAGCCTGCAGCATATCGAAATCCAGGCTGCTGTTGATCAGTGAGTTGATATAACTGAAGTCGCTGATCATGTAGGTATTTTCGATGCGGTTGATAAACCACACGGAATCGTTCGTAATCATTACCCTGATCATTTCTATGCCGAGTACCGGCACAATGGAAATCCAGATTATGCTGTCTTTTTTAATCCGTATATTTCCGCTGAATGAGTTTCTGTTTCTGTCCTGGCTAAATTCGGCTGAAAACCTGGCCGACAGGTAGTCGTATTTGAATTCGTTTTGCTTCAGGTTCTCAAACAGGAATGCGGCCCCTTCCTCACGCAGGGGTTCTTTTATCAGTCTGCGCGTGGATGAACACGAGGAAAGCAGGAGCATTAGCACCAGGCTGGTCATTATCCCCCTGAGGGACAGAAAAAAGGAAGGCTTACTCATACAGTTTCCCCTCTTTTATTTTTTTTCCGAGCAGTTCCGACCCTTCCCCTGCTTCGGCGGCTTTTTGCCAGGCATCGCGTGCCTCTCCGGTCCGGTTGAGCCGGTATAATATATCGCCGTAATGTTCCAGAAGGGTAGCACTGGCTTCTGTATTCACCTGCATGGCCTTTTCGATGTACTCAAGAGCACCGGAAAAGTCGCCCTGCTTGTAAAGTACCCATGCATAGGTATCGAGGTACGAGGCATTGGCCGGTTCAATGGCTATTGCCTTCCGGGCCATTTCGGCGGCTCTGGCCAGATTTTCTCCTTTTAACGAAAGGTAGTACGCGTAGTTGTTGAGCACCAGAGCATAGTCGGGAGTTATTTTCAGAGCGGATTCGTAGGCTTCAAATGCTTCCGCGTCGTTACCGGCGGCGTGGTTTGCATCGCCTATCATCCCGTAAAAATCGGCGGACAACCTCGGTTCCGAAGCAATCAGCTTTACTCCTTTGCGCAGGGAAGCAATGGCTTCGGGATACCGCTTCAGCATATAGCTGGCGAAACCGTTGAAATAGTAAGGCATGGGCTGCATGGGAAAGAGGGCGATTGCCCGTTCGCTTTCCACTGCCAGGGAATCGTAATTGTCGAGTAATGCTTCTATCCGGAGCAGGTTTTCCCAGACCTGGTATTTTCCGGGATCCAGCTCATTTACCTTTCTGAAAAGTATGGCAGCTTCCCTGTATTCCTCCTGTCCCATCAGAATTTCACCCCTGAGCATCAGCGCCCGGGGTTCGTTGGGATGCACTTCCGACATTATCCGCGTAAGCTCGGTAACGTCGTCTTCTATCCCGGGATAATCTTTTACCTGTGAATAATACGAAAGCATTACCTGAATCTTGGTGTCGGAATCGAGATAGGGATTTGCAAAACCGGTTTTCAGGTACTCTGTGGCCTTTTCGATGTTGCCCTGCTGACGGTGAAAATCGGCCAGTGAAATATTGATGTAGGGATTTTCCGGATCAATTTCCCGGATTTTGTTGTACGTAAGCAGGGCATCGTTTGTCTTTCCCTGTACCAGATAAAATTCTGCCAGCATCGACAAAATGCGGCTGTCCCATGCATTTTCGCGGGCCAGACGCTCCAGTTCTTCCAGCGCCTTTTTAGGCTTTCCGGTAGCAAGGTATATCCTGTGCTTGCGCATCGACAATTCTTCGCTGATGCCCAGGCGTTGTTCCAGCTGGTCGTAGATTTTAACGGCTTCTGCCGGCTTATCCATCTGCAGAAAGGTGTTGGCCAGTTCCAGTGCGTATTCGTTGTTTTCGGGGTGCTGCTGAACCAGTGTTTTGTAGATTTTCTGAGCTTCTGCGGGCTGGCCGAAATTGGAATAAAGACTGGCAAGGGTAATGGAATACCAGGTGTTGGATGGCTGAAGATCGTAAGCTTTTCTGGCGCTTTCGAGAGCTGCGGGCCCGTCTTTTTTCATGAAGTAAAGCTGTGCGAGCTCGTACCAGGCAGCATCGTTCGACGGATCGGCCTTTACCGTCTCTTCAAATAACGTCAGTGCCTGCTCGTTGCTTCCGGTAATTTTTGCCTTGTTTGCCTCAAAAAACAGGTTTCTGTTTTTCAGCTCCTCACGGTAGCGGCGCACATCCTCTTTGGTAAAGGTATCTTCTCCCCCTTCCGGGAGTTCCTGAGCTGTACCAAACCAGGGCAGCAGTGCCAGCGAAAGCAGGGGAATTATTTTTTTTATCGGCATTAGGGTTTTCGTGTTAATAAGATTTGGAACCGGTCACAGGCTTCATGCCTCCGGGTCAGTGCGTTCCGGTGTGGCCGAATCCTCCGGCACCCCGTGCTGTCTCGTTCAGACTTTCCACCTCTGCCCATTCGGCTTTTTCGTGCCTGCTGATGATCATCTGTGCAATGCGCTCACCGGGATTTACGGTAAATGTTTCTTTCGACAGATTTACCAGAATTACTTTTATCTCACCCCGGTAATCCGCATCAATGGTTCCGGGGGCGTTCAGGATGGTGATACCGGAACGGGCGGCCAGACCACTGCGGGGACGAATCTGGGCTTCATACCCTTCGGGAAGCTCGATAAAAAGTCCCGTAGGTATTAAAGCTCTCTCCAGAGAGCCGATAACGACCGGAGCTTCCGGATTCGCACGGAGATCCATTCCTGCGGAATGTATGGTTTCATATGCCGGTAAGGTATGAGGCGATTTGTTTACGATTCGGATCTGCATAATACGGGTGTTGGTAAATATCAGCAAAACGGCTGTTTGAAGCCCACAAAATTAAACATTTAGCGGTTAAGGCCGTCAACCAATCTCTCAGCCTGCTGCCGGCGGGCTCTTTTCACGAAACCATGCCACCAGCGGAAATACCAGTAACAGCACAAGATTCATGGAATACCTGATCCAGGGACTGGCAGGAGAAATTATCAGGGCAGCAAGCAGCAGGAAGCCTGCCAGTGCGGTATATGCCAGCGCCCCCTTAAGGTTGTAGTTTACCGGATAGTACTTCTGCCCCATGAAATAGGACAGTATCATCATGGCCGCATAGCAGGCAAAAGTAGCCCAGGCAGCTCCCATATATCCCATTACCGGGATTAGGATAAAGTTGAGGATAAGGGTTATTGCAGCTCCGGCCAGCGAAATGGCTGCTCCGTGCGCGGTTTTGTCGGTAAGTTTAAACCATACGCTGAGGTTGTAAAAAATCCCCAGAAAGAGATTTGCCAGCAGCAGTACCGGAACAACCGGTGCACCCGAGCGGTATTCGGGGCCCACGAACAGCATCACCACATCCAGAAAAAGCATAATCCCGAGGAAGATAAAAAGGCAGACCAGGATAAAAAAGTGCATCATCCGGGCATACGTCTCCTTTGCATTTTTTTCTTTCGACTGATCGAAGAAAAACGGCTCGGCAGCATAACGGTACGTCTGAATGAAGAGCGTCATCAGAATCGAAATCTTGTAACAGGCGCCGTAGATTCCCAGCTGGGCCATGGAATCGGAACCCGGAGGCAGCAGATGCTTCAGAATGATACGGTCGAAGGTTTCATTTACAATCCCGGCAAGGCCGAAAATAAGCAGAGGCCATGCGTAAATCAGCATACTCCTCAGTACCTTCAGATCTATCCTGTACTCTCCCTTCAGAATATCGGGCAGCAGCAGAGCAAGGGTTACCAGGCTGGCAATAAGGTTGGATATAAAGATATAGCCCACCCCGGTTTCCGGATTGTAAATGCCGGAAATAAGGGATCCCGCCGGGGTATTTCCGTACCTTGACAACAGGTAGGGACACAGAACGATGAAAAACAGGTTAAAGCCTATGTTGGTGGCAATATTGGCGATTTTGATAAAGGCAAACCGCAGGGGCCGGTTTTGAAGCCGCAGGTTGGCATAGGGAATGGAACTTACGGCATCGGCGGCAAGTATAAGCACAAACCAGCGGATGTATTCCGGATTCGAGGGATATCCCATCCACGTAGCTATGCCCCCGGAAAAATACATCCCCGCAAGGGCAAAAACGGACGAAGTGGTGAGCAGCGATACCATGGCTGTGCCGAAAACCGGGCTGCTGCCTTCCTGCCGGGAGGCAAAACGGAAGAAGGCCGTTTCCATTCCATACGTGAGAATCACAAACAGAAAGGCAACATAGGCGTACATCTCGGTAACTACCCCGTATTCAGCAGGAATGAAGGCACGGGTGTAGAGCGGTACCAGCAAATAGTTGAGCAGGCGCCCGACAATGGTGGGCAGTCCGTAAATGGCGGTTTGACCGGCAAGTTTCTTCAGCGGATTCAAGGTATATACCGTTTACAGTTTACGTAGGCATAACGGCCGGAAGGTCTATGATAAATGTGGTTCCTTTCTGATCTTCCGAAATAAAACCAATTTCTCCGCCAGCAGAATTTATAATGTTCTTCACCATGGCAAGTCCAAGTCCGGTGCCGCCCGATTTGGTGGTAAAGTTAGGAGAAAATATTCTGGATTTTTGCTCTGCACTGATCCCGCTTCCGTTGTCGCGAATGCTTATGCTGTGATATTTTCCCTTTGTTTCCACTTTTATCACGATCATCCCCCTTCTGTCCTGCGGAATGGCCTGCAGCGAATTGTTGATAAGGTTGATAAATACCCGGGAAAGCTGTTTTTCATCGGCAAAAACATAACAGGGCCCATCCGTAAGCTCAAGCACAATGTCGGTATTCGGGTGCTCGGTAAACAATCCCAGTGTGTTGCGGATAATTTCGAGAAGCTCGGTTTTTTTGTTGTTGGCCAGAGGCAGTTTGGCAAAATCGGAGAAGGCAGAGGCTATGGCCGATAAGGAATCGATCTGCTGTATCAGGGTATTGCTGGTACGCACAAACCGCTTGTCCCAGTCGGGAGCCTGCTCTTCCCACGATTTTTTCAGATGCTGAATGCTGAGCTTCATGGGAGTGAGAGGATTCTTTATCTCATGTGCCACTTGACGGGCCATCTCCCTCCAGGCGCTTTCACGCTCCGAACGGGCAAGCTTTTCGGCACTTTCTGCCAGCTTTTCTATCATCAGGTTGTATTCGTTGATAAGCTCCCCAAGCTCATCGCGCCGGTTGTATTCGATTTTTTCGTTGCGGTTGCCCAGATTCAGACTGGTCAGGCGCTCGCGTATCAGCTGAAGCGGCTTGGTAAGATAACTTCCGGCAAGCAGCGAGATTACAATAGCCAGAAAAGTCAGGATCACGTAAATATTGATAAACGCGACAAGAAAAGCCGAAATCTCCTCTTTCAGCTCCTGCTGACGGGCAAAATAGGGCAGATTGATGTAGGCAATGAGTTTGTTCTGATGATTCCGGAACGGAATGTAGGCCGAAAGGTAATTGTAGCTGCCGATTTGCTCGTTCATGATGTACAGGGTACGCTTGTTTACCGACAGCTGACGGAATGCCTCCGCATTCATCTGAAGCGATTTCAGCCCCTCATCAAAAATCTGCTGACGCGAAGAAGCAAGCAGATTGCCCCGGACATTGTACAAATTGATATCGGAGAAGAAAACCTGGGAAAATTTCACCAGCAGCTCTTCAAAATATGCCTGCTCCGCCGGATCGAGATGGCTTCTGGCAGACAGTTTATGCTCAAGCTCGATCAGCACCGAATGGGCTTTCTCGCTGAGCATATCCCTGTTTTTTAATGAATTCAGATTGCGGATGTTGTTAAGAACCGTAAATCCGATGAGCGTGGAAGCAAAAAGTACCAGCGCGATAAAAGTAAACTGTAATCGCGTACTCAGATCCAGCCGCAGCTTTTTGCCCGGCTTAAACAAACCGGCAGCTCCGGCTATCAGCAATACCATCAATGCATGAAAAGTGGTCTGGTAGGTAAAAGGCGCTATGGTATTCAGCAATCCTTCGTTTTTGCGGCTGATGATGATCGAACTGTTGTTGTCGATGGCATGAAATAGGTGGTTGTAGCCATTTCTGTCGAAAAAGAAGAACTCACGTTTCTCGCTCGTATAAGCCGATTCATAAATACTGTACGAATAGTCGCCTGCACTCTTTACCAGCTCGTTGTTGCTGTAAATGGCATACGAATATTCCGACCATTCGTCGGAGGTCGTTTCCGGCTTGTTGAGCAGCAATTCGGGATATCCGAGTCCCTTCGGGGCGTATTTCCGGATCATCTCAATAACAACGGTGGCACTCAGCGGATTGTTTCCGTTAAGGTTTACGGGTATGCGTGCAATATAGTTTCCTTCGTCCCAGGTTTCGCGGATGTAATACAGGTTGCCCTCTCCGGCCCTTTCGCCAAGCGAGACGATGATGTTGTCGAAGTAGGGCTCGCACCCGATAACGTAGTCCCCCGGCCTGATCATAAGAGTTTTTCCGGGAAAGCAAAGCGTGATCTGAGCATTGTATTTTGACCAGAATCCTTTCAGGTACGACTCCAGAATGTAGTCGGAACATTCCGTTTCAAAAGATGGATCCATCCAGGCTTTTCGTATCATTTGCTGAAGCAGGGTGTCGGAGGCAATTTTAGCTTCAAGTCCGGGATACAGGTACTCCGCGACTTTATCCCTGTCGTTCGAAAGTTTTACCGCCAGCAGCTTGCGCTGATTATTTTCCTTGATGCGGTTGTTCCGGTAATAGTTATACGACGAAATCGACGTCAGGATTATAACCAGAAGGGTAAGTGCCGTTATGCCCGGAAACCGCAGACGGTCGCCTGCTATGCGCAGTGTGAGGATCAGATAAACGAAAAACAGCAGCAGGCTGCCCCATCCGGGTTTATACCACCCGGTAACACTGGCAATTGTATAGGTGAGCAGTAGCATGCCGCCGGTATGCAGAAGCACATAGCGATACCCGCTTTGCCTGTACACGTTTTTAATAATCGGGAAAGAGATAAGGAAGAAATTCAGAAGCACAAGAAAAATTATCAGAAAGCCGAGGATGCTGAATGCTGAGAATTCAATGATCTTTCCGAAATCCATCTGCAGGGTGGAGTTAACCTGCAGGGATTCGATGATATAGCAGGTTACAAAATAGAGCAGCACAACAAACACGAGCAGGAAAAGGCGACTGGCAGCGGAGTGTTGGCCGGGCCTGGCTTTGTCCGCATAATTGTACACGAAATCAAACTCCCGGAAGAATAAAACGGCAAAAACGGTAAGTCCGGCAATGGTAATGGTAAGATCGCCAAGCGACGGGAAAACAGCCGAAGAGGCGTAATGAACGGCATTAAACAGCTCCGTATGGTCCAAAACGGCCGGTATCCGGAAATACTGAAGGATTCCGCGTAAAACCAGAATATCGGCCAGAAACAGAAACAGCATCAGGGGGAGTGGCTGTTTCGACTGTAGTTTTTTGTAAATGGCGAACAGCGAAAGGATCAGGAATACGAACGAAATCAGGTAAAGAAGAAATACAAGGGTGGCAACGGATGCCGGCAGCCCGGTTTGGGGTAACGCATTTATGAAAAAGAGGATTTCGCCATTTTGCGAGTTTACCGGATAAGCTGTTTTTGAAAAGGTGATGGTCCACGCATCGGGAAGCAGGTATGGTTCGGCAAAGCCGGATTTCAGGTAATCGTTGCGGTAGGGATATTCGTGCCGTATCAGGTTTGCGATGATCAGGGTGAATTCGCCGGCTTGCCGGTGAACAATCTGATAGTATCCTCCGGTGGTGCGGACAATTCTGTTTTTAACCAGGGAGTCGGGGTCAACCTGATTCAGGGCAAAATCGTTGTTCGACCAGTATACCATTTCGTTGTTGCGAAAAGCATACAAACTGAAGGCAGCGGGCAGGGATTCTTTAAAGGAAGATAATTTTTCGAAGTGGAAGGAGGAGTCGGGCTCGGGCAGCGACCCGGCGAGTTGGAGAGCTATGGAATATTGTTTATTGAGGGTATTGTTGAAAGCGGGTATGCGATTTGCCGGTCTGGAATAATTTCTGACGGCTGCCACGGTTACGATGGCGATAAGGGCAGCGATAAGGGCTGTAAGAAGGTAAATCGTCAGTCTTTGGGACTGAAGCGGAAGTTTTTTCATACCGGAAGCGATAAATGGCGTAAAATCAGAATGTTAGAAGCCATCAAAAATCAGGCCCTTTAACGAACGATCGGTCAAAAATCAGGTAAATATACTAAAGAAGGGCGATTTTGCATCAGAACGCCCCAAATAAGCTAAGCGGGCTTTTTCAGGATGTAGATGAGGCTCGAGTAGTCGTTGCGGCCCATTCCGGCTTTCATGTTGGATAAAAAGCCACGGAGGAGGGCCGAAAGATAGTTGTATTTTCCCTTCATATATTTTTCACTTAAAAGTGAGATATAATACGAATCATACAACATGGGATGAATTTGGATAATTTTCATCCCGTGCATTTCGGCCAGATGGTTTACCGATTTTTGGTTAAAATGGCTCAGGTGTCGGGGGGTGTCCCAGGCCGCCCAGAATTTTCCGTAGTAGCGGGCATCGTCGGATTCGGGATTGGGAAGTGCGAGGATGAGTGTGCCCTGTGGTTTAAGCAGCCGGAAAACCTCACGCATTCGTTCGTGAAGATTTTCCACGTGTTCGAGAACGTGCCACATGGTGATACTATCAAACGAAGAATCTTCCAGATCTTTTATAGCTGAAACTGGATCGATGGGTAGATTATATTTTTTCTGTCCGGCTAAACGGGCATTTTCGTTCGGTTCTATGCCTCTTGCATCGAAGCCCTGCAAACGGCATCGGTTCAGAAATTCACCGGTGGCACATCCGATATCGAGCAGACGGTTTCCCTTACTGTACCGTTTTATTAGTTTTACCTTACTGCGCAGGGTGTGATTTCGAACGAAATGGTAAATCTTACTGAGCAGATCGCTTGTATTATTCGCATGCGAAATGTAGTCGGGTGAATCGTAGTAGTGCTGCAGATTCTGCGGTTCGGGTTGCGGCCAGGTAAACATATACCCGCATGTCCCGCAGCGGCAGATGGTAAATTCTTCCTGCGTTAAAAAGTAATCACGAAGCGTCAGGTGATTTGTAAGTGACTTATTACCACAGAGTAAGCAAGAATCCGGAGCTATAATTTCTGATTGTTTCACGTGAAACATTGTATTGCAAACGTTGGTATTATTTACTTAAGAAGATCACCAGAACGGAAATGTCGGCTGGAGAAACACCGCTTATACGGGATGCCTGGCCTATGGTTTCCGGTCTGATTTTACTGAGCTTTTCACGTGCTTCAAACGAGAGAGAGCTCAGCGACTGGTAATCGAAATCCGCTTTAAGAGGCATGTTTTCAAATTTGGATAAGCGTTGAGCAATTTCCTGCTCCTTGTCGATATACCCCTGGTACTTTACCAGAATTTCCGTTTCCTCTATCACCTCCTCCCCGATTGCTCCAAATTTATCAAAAAACTCTTTCAAAGAGGGGAGCGTTTCGATCAAATTGTTTAAATGAATCTGAGGCCGTAATAACAGGGTGTCGAGTTTTACTTTCTGATTTATTGCTGCCGTTCCTGCCCTTTCCAACGCTCCGTTTACCTGATCGGGACGAACACTCACCTTTGCTAACAGCGCTATGGCCGATTGAATGGCTTTCTGCTTTTCCAGGACCCTGGTGTACCTATCGACACCGGCCAAACCTATTTTGTACGATAAAGGCGTCAGCCGGAGGTCTGCATTATCCTGTCGCAGCAGTATTCGATACTCGGCTCTGGAGGTAAACATACGGTAGGGTTCATCAATACTCTTTGTAATCAGATCGTCGATCAGCACACCAATATATGCTTCCGATCGTTTGAGTACAAACGGCTCCAGATTATTCAGTTTTAAATGAGCATTAATGCCGGCCATGAGTCCCTGAGCAGCGGCTTCCTCATAACCGGTTGTTCCGTTAATCTGACCCGCAAAGTAGAGATTCTCAACCGCTCGTGTTTCGAGTGTGTAATGCAACTGATGCGGGGGGAAATAATCGTATTCAATAGCATAACCGGGCCTGAATATTTTCGCATTTTCAAATCCGGGAACCAGCTGAAGCGCTTTGTATTGAATGTAATCGGGAAGAGAAGAAGAGAATCCATTAATGTAATACTCCACCGTGTCCCAGCCTTCGGGCTCCACAAAAAGCTGGTGCCTTATTTTATCTGCAAAACGGTCTATTTTATCTTCAATAGAGGGACAGTACCTCGGACCCCGCCCTTCGATGCGACCCGCATACATGGGAGAAAAGTCGAATCCGGTACGCAGGACGTCGTGTACCGCCAGATTGGTATATGCAAGGTAACAACTGCGCTGTTTTTGAAGTACAGGCGTATCGGTATACGAGAAACGGCCGGGATTATCGTCGCCTTTTTGTTCCTCCAGTTTCGAAAAATCTATGGTACGGCCATCCACACGAACAGGAGTTCCTGTTTTCAGACGATCAGAGGTAAATCCCAGTTCCCGCAGATTTTCCGTTAGTCCCGTTGAAGGCCGGTCGCCCATGCGTCCGCCCCCGAAATTTTTTGTTCCTATGTGAATAATGCCGTTCAGGAAGGTTCCGTTTGTGAGAATTACGGATTTGGAGCGAATCTCCTGCCCCATTGCGGTTTTAACCCCAACCACTCTGCCCTGATCTGTTATAATTGCGTTCACGGTATCCTGCCAGAAATCGAGGTTTGGTGTTTGTTCAAGCATAAGACGCCACTTTTCGGAAAACCGCATGCGGTCGCTTTGTGCGCGCGGACTCCACATTGCCGGGCCTTTCGATTTGTTTAGCATCCGGAACTGAATCATGGTATGATCCGTAACAATGCCGGAATAACCGCCTAATGCATCTATTTCACGTACGATCTGACCTTTTGCGATGCCACCCATGGCCGGATTGCACGACATTTGGGCGATTGTGCCCATGTTCATGGTAATCAGCAGAACCGATGAGCCCATATTCGCTGCTGCCGCTGCGGCTTCACCTCCGGCGTGACCGGCACCAACAACTATTACATCATATTCTTTAAACATCAACCGCTTGTTTCACGTGGAACATTCAACTTCCGAAATTGATTTTCAATGGTTTTATAACAATAAAAATTCCGGAATCCGCCCTTTGTCGAAGGCGAAAAAAGAAAGGCAAAATTACGAATAATATGAATAGGCGGGGAAGTCCCGATTTCAGGCCAGCAGCGCCAGGCATTCCTCTTCTTTGCGGCGCATAAGTGCAGCATCCTTGCGGGTTTTATCCTTATACCCACATAAATGCAATATGCCGTGTATCATTACACGATTCAATTCTTCACCAAAAGTTTTTCCATACAAGGCAGCATTCTCCCTCACCCTTTCAATGCTGATGAAGACATCGCCCGAAATGGTATCCCCTTCCGAATAATCAAAGGTTATTACATCGGTGAGCGTATCGTGATTCAGATATTCCACATTCATGTTGTAAAGGTAATCGTCGCTGCAAAAAATAATGCTGACCTCCCCTGTCTGTTTTTTCTGCTCCCCAATGCAGGTTTCCATCCAGGTTCGGATGTTTCGGATGTTACGAAGACGATATGTTACATCCTCACGATAATATTTAATCCTGCCCGCCATTTTTATATGCCTTGGTTTCTGCAAAGGTACAACAAGATAAAGTTTCAGCTTAAAACCTTTAAAGGGATTTTAATGCAGATACGGAGATTCAGGTACCGGGAAGGTTCTGCAGGTTCAGTTTTTATTTGCCCCAAAAGGAAACCGCTGCCCGGAGTTTTACGTATATTGGCTGTCCGGAGTTATTTTGTTTCACATCCATACCCTGAAAATCCATCCAATGAAAACTTCAAAACAAAGAAAAATGGCAGCTGCAGTAGTTCTTTTATCTGCCGCCGCCTTTTTGCTCAGCAGTTGTGCCGATGTTACGCCCATTCAGGATTGTGTGCATGCCAAACCCTACGGATTTTTAGGAGGTTTATGGCATGGATTTATTGCCCCGCTTTCCTTCATAGGTAGCCTGATAAGCGATTCCATAGCCATGTATGCGGTTAATAATAACGGAGGCTGGTACGATTTCGGCTTTGTTCTCGGTGCAGGTATTCTGTTTGGCGGCGGCAGCCGGGCCGGTTGCTGACAAACGGCTGAACATTCAGGCTGTATGAAAACCCGATAAAAATAAAAAAGCCGGTGAAAACCGGCTTTTATACTTTCCCATTCCCTTCACTTTGACCTATGGGGACGGCCGAGGTATGGAAATGAAATATTCATTTACCTTGTTGCGGTAATAGTTACGGAACGATGGCGGAATGGTTTTCAGTAATTCCGTCTCTTTCCCGGGCAATCCCATGGTGTCGAAAAACTTTGCCGGATCGGGCTTGGGTAATTCACGCCCCTCATTCGACTCCCTTCTCTCTTCCTGCTCACGTTGCATCTCCGCTTTTTCCGATTCAAGCAATCGCGTCAGTATCTCCTGCTGCCTGCGCATGGTTTGCTCATTCAATATTTTATTGACCAGCTCATTTTCGGTGCGCTCCATATCCTGAATCATCTGATTCATTCCCTTATCGCCAAGCCGGCCCTCCTTCTGCATCTGATCGCGGTATTGCTGCAATTCGCGACGCAAAGCCTCCTGCTGGGCCGCCATCCGGGCCAACTGCTCGCTCATCGAACCGCCACTCCCCGTTTCCCCCTTCTCCCCTTTCTTATCATGCATGCCCTTTTTTATTGCCTCCATCTGCTGATTAAGCTTTTCCTGCATCTGACGCATCGATTTCATCGAAGATGGCTTTCCCTGACCAGGCATCGGACAACTTTTTCCCGATTTTCCCGACGATTTCATGGCCATATTCTGCTGCATCTGCTGCATCGACTCCGCCAGCAACAACGCCAGATTGTTTACTGACGTCATTACATACTGCTGCTTGTTCAGCACCGTTGAAATTACCCTTGCATGAATGGCCTCGAGTGACTGATTTACGTTATCGTTGATGATGCTGATTTCGCGGTTAACAAACGATTCTATCATCGATTGCCGCTTACTCAGTGCGAAAAGCGAATCCTCAATCATCTTAAGGTTGTCTTTTATTGCCACCTGCTTTTCTGTTACCTGAGCATACCTGGGGTCGTTGCGCCTCATTACCGAAAGCTCATTCATCAGTGCCTCCTGATCAAACGACGTACGAACAAGATTCTCCAGAATCATACGCAACGATTCTATGTCTTCACCCAAAGCCTCTTCTTCCATCTCCTGCTGCATGTCGGAAAGCATGTCGCTCATTTCTTCCATTTTATCGGAAGCCTTCTGCTGATCCTGCGAAGCTTTTTTCATCTGGCCTTTTTTCAGATTTTCATCGCCGCTCTCCAAATCCTTCTTTATCTCCAGCTCTTTTTCTGCGGGAACTTTAAAGTTGTTCGGCTCTTCCAGCTCTTTGTTCTTTTTTTCCAGATCCTTCAGATCTTCCCGAATCTTCTCGAATTTTTCTTCTATCTTACTCTGCTCTTCCAGACGTTTTTCAGCATCTTTTTTGTCGCTGTCCGCTGTTTTTTCCGATAACTCCTTCTGCTCTTCCGAAAGCTTTTTAAGTTTTTCGATGGTCTCGGTCAGCTTCTTGTCGAATTCAAGCTGTTTGAAAAGCTCCAGGTTGCGGTCAAGACTCTTTTCCAGATCCTCCGCATTAAATTTCAGCTTGTCCATTACCTCGTTCAGCTTGTTTTTATCAAGATCATCCATCATCTTCTGAAGTTCCTCAAAAAGTTTCTTCATTTCATCCGTCATAATCTCTTCAAACAGCTTTTCGAGCTGCCGCTGCTTTTCCGCCAGGGATTCATCCATCTCACGGTACTGCGACTCCTTCTGATTGCTCTGTTCGTTTTGTTTACGCATCTCCTCCACCTTGTCGTGCAGGTTTTTCTGGCGCTCCAGCAAATCCTGAATCTGCTTTCGCTCCTGGTAATTCAGATTCTTTTTGTCGAAAAGAGAACGGTTCAGAAGCTCCAGATCTTTCTGAATGGCTTTGGCTTCGTTCAGACTCTTCTCGAGCTCCCCTTTCACATTCTCCTGATTCTGCCTGACCATATCTTCAATTTCCTCCATGGTGGGAACCCTGAAATTCATCTCCATCGTTCGCGACGATTTGCTTCCGTTAATTGCATCGTTATCCCAGATCTGAAAATAATACGCTACTTCATCACCAGGAGATAATCCAAGGGTTGAAAGATCGAAGAAATGATAAAACGATTGCTGTGAATTGCCTTTATCAATAACAACCGGAACCACCGTTTCTGCCGAATATTCATTCAGGCCGGATTTACGTGACAGTTTGAATTCCAGCTTATTAAATCCATAATCGTCCTTAATTACACCCCTGAAATACAAGCGATGATCGTACGTTGAGTCGCGGTATTCCTCTGCCGTTATTACCGGATATACATCCGGGATTACATTAATGAAAAACGACATACTGTCGGAACCGGTCATAAATTCATTCTCAAGAGTAACGCTGTATCCGAGCGGCTCCATAATGCGACGTGCCGATGAAAATACGTTATTGCCCGAAGCCTGCAATCCCAGAATATCTTCTCCGATTTTCAAATTTACTTTACGGGTATCACGGGTGTAAAATTTCCATAAAACATTAGTACCCTGAGGAATAACTAAATCTCCCGAATTGGAAACCACTTCGGGCTTTATCCCTGTATAGGATGGATACTGCAACTCAAGTTCAAAGTTGATTATCGAAGGGCGTGGATTCACAATTAGTTCATAATCAGATGAATAATATCCTCCACCACTAAATTTGAACTGCTGGTTTCGCTGCAGCTTTTTGAACGTATAGGAATATTCCAGACGCGATATTTTTTGCATCGTGTATTCACTCCCATTCGAAACCAGGTAAACCTGATCGGGCAGTTCCTCACCGCTGATGCGTACCCTGACTTCGAAATCTTCCTGTTGTACAGCAATAAGTTTTTGATTTTCAAGAATAAAGCTGAACGGAAGCGGTTTTTCAAAAACCTCAGCATGCCTTAAAAGACGGCGTCCGGGTTCGGTAATACTGGAAGGAGAAAGCAGCAGCATAGCCAGAAGAATCAAAACCGGAGGTAATGCCAGCCTCAGGTATTTTTTATTCCCTGAAAGGTCGATGGCAGAAACAAAGGGAACCGGCTTTAATTGACCGGCTTTCTGATTGATGCTTGCCAGGATCAGTTCACGGTCGGCCGTACCATTTTCAGCCATCGTTTTGAGCTGCAGGGTGTTTAAAAGCGTGTCCCTGACTTCACTGAAATGACGGCCAATAATTACAGCTGCCATACCGTGTGAAATTCTTTTTCCGATTTTATTGAGTTTAAGCAAAGGGATGGCAATGTACCGGCCAAGAATGAAGAGTGCGGCTGCTACATAGGAATAAAACAGGGCGGTACGGACCGCGGGTGAAAACCATGCAACGGATTCGAGCAGGGCAAGTATAAGAAAAAATGCCCCCAGCAGGGCAATGCTGTAAAGAATGCCCCGGATGAGAAGGTTTGTATAGTATTTTCTGATGAAAGCATCAAGCTTGTCGATCAGAAAGGAATAATTGTCATTCATGGTTCTTCAGGTTCAGGCTGCTTCAAATGGATAAACGCAGGATTTTATCCCTTGTTTTCCCTGTCTGCAAAAGTAGTGATAAGAATCGTTGATTATCAGCCGGCACGGCAGCGAACGCCGCATGCCTATTTGGCATCGTATACCTCTATCCCGCTCCAGTCGTCGGGAATGCCCTTCTGTATGTTGTTCCGGCAACGGTTAACATAAAACGCTGCAACCGAATCGTGGTGGTTCAATTTGACAATCTCACTGAATACTTCCATTGCCTCGCTGAATTTCCGGCTTTTATACAGATCGATTCCCTTACCGAAAAGGCCTTTTGTTTCTATTTTCAGCAGTTTAACTTCCTCCGGATCGCCATCCAGTACTTCAAATACATAAACAGCCTCTTTCTTACCCTTCACCCGTGCCACATCCAGAAAGCGGAAGTTGTATTTCGCGGGATTTTCAAGCTTTATCAGGGTGTCTTCGCTGATAATAATGGAGGTATGGTAGATTTTTGTCAGTCCTTCGAGTCTGGAAGCCAGGTTTACCGCATCTGAAATCACCGTTCCGTCCATGCGTCCCTCCCCGCCAACCACGCCAAGCATCAGGTTTCCGGTGTGAATGCCTATTCCTGAATCGATAACCGGTTTTCCCTGATCGATGCGGTCGAGGTTGAAACGGTGCAGGGTTTCACGCATCTGAATGGCGGCATCAATGGCATCGTCCACCTTATCGTGAAACAGAGCCATAATCGAATCCCCTATGAATTTATCTATAAATCCGTTGTTCTGCCGTATTACCGGCTCCATGTATCCAAGGTAGTGATTGATAAAGTCGAAATTTTCCTTCGGGGTCATCTCTTCCGAAAGCTCTGTAAATCCTCGTATATCCG
The DNA here is from genome assembly GCA_002441345.1 of Bacteroidales bacterium UBA6248. Taxonomy (GTDB): domain Bacteria; phylum Bacteroidota; class Bacteroidia; order Bacteroidales; family Lentimicrobiaceae; genus Lentimicrobium. The sequence goes on along the minus strand of DJVU01000011.1, from coordinate 1,417 downwards.
AAAAGAGTACCGACATCTCCTTCTGCACCTGATCGCCCAGCTGGATATCTTCAAAATCCTGCTTCCCCAGAAATTCCAGAAACTGGTTCGGTACAAAACGCGAGTACGCCTCGTTCATGCGGGAAATCCTGAAAATATACTCCCGCAATCGCTCCGTCATCTGATTGTAACCTTCCGACATCACCCCTATTTCATCGTTGGTACGAACAATGGTGTAGTTGTCGAGCATGCCTTCGCCTGTCTTTTGCATGCTGCTTACCAGCTCATTCACAGGCCGGACGATATCGGCGGTCGACCAGTTTACAAAAAACAGTATATAGATAAACGATACCAGGATTCCGCTGAAGATTCCGCCGAACATAAGCGCATTGTCCAGCGCGCTGATGTAATACAGACTGCTGAAGTTTTCGTTGTTTTTCAGGTCAAAATCAGGACCCATCATATCCACCAG
>DJVU01000011.1:0-891 GCA_002441345.1 Bacteroidales bacterium UBA6248 | reverse complement strand
ATCCTTTTCTGAAGCTCTTCACGGGTGTAAATGTGTTCGATGTATTTGATGTGAACCCGGTGCTTTTGCCAGAAATAAATGAAGAGAACCGTCAGTAACGAAGCCACCAGTGAGATAAAAAGGTAACTGCTGAACATGCGGCGGCTGATGTCGTCGTTCAGCATATCGGGGGTCTGAAGCTGGTATATCATGATGCCGTGAACGATACTGAACGCCAGCAGCACAATGCCCGAGTTGATCAGCGGAGTGTACAGCAGCAGCCGTCGGCAGTAACGGTACAATTTTGGCGAAATTTTCCGCCCTTTCCGCTTTCGGTTGAAGTATCGCTTAAACGGGATATTAATGGCAAATCCTGCCAGGGTACTGAACAGAATTACAACGTTGAAAAGATAGGAAATGGAATCGGAAAACGCGGTGGAAGTATTTTTTCGCGAGGTATTGCCGAATTGTATGGTAAGCCCTCCGTTCTTTTTTTCTGCGTCGGTTTCGAAAACCGTACCTGTAACGATTTCCAGACTTTCCTCCGGCGGAATATCCTGATCCTGAATACGCATTTGATGCAATCCGAACGCCCCGGTTTCAGCCGGTATGGTCTTCTCCGGAAGTTGTATCATGCTCAGCGTATCCGGTTCCTGCATATTCCGGAAAACACCCTTTTCCGTCAGCTGCGGGAAGCTCTTTAACAGCAGAAACAGCAGGATAGGGAATACCAGTAAAAGATACAGGAGCATGGGAAACAAAAAGATCCTGCCTATACGGTATTTCGGAACCCTTGATTTTGCCATTGAATTCACTTCGGTTGCCCGGCCGGGCTTTTTGTGTTACAGATTTAACGTCACGGACTATACAAAGTTACATCAATTGGTTCAGTAATATGTTAATATTTTCTAA
>DJVU01000022.1 GCA_002441345.1 Bacteroidales bacterium UBA6248 | reverse complement strand
GCGACGGAATATACCGGATCAAAGGAATTGTGAGTTTCGATAAAGTTCCGCAGAAAATCGTTGTGCAATCGGTCCGTGACCATATTATGATCTCGGCGGGGGAGAAGTGGAAGGATGCAGAAGATCGGATAAGCCGCTTAATCTTTATTGGCCGGAATTTAAACGAACTCAGGCTGGAAGAGAGCCTTGTCCGGCTGCTCGGCGGGGAACTGCAGGAGAGTGTATTGTTGTTGAAACGCGCCATTTAACCACCGCCAGGTTATTATTCATAAGCGATTCCGGTAAAAAAAAACAGCGTTCTCTTTGGAGGATCAATTTATTTTGTTACATTAAAAAATTAATGATAAACATTAAATAATTATTGTTAATTGTAATTTTAGTAGTAGTTTTGTGATAATGAAACTAAAATATCCCGCTTATGAAATCTCGTTTAATGGTTTATTTGAAAGGGTTGCTGTTTTTCATTTTTCTCATAGTGCTGCCAGTGATTCTTTCAGGCAAATCTACCCATCCGGTAGTGAAAGGCTTGGCAATTTCAATTGCAATAATTTTTATTCTCCACCTCATATTTAGGAGGTTAACCTCGATGAAGTCATACTTTAATCATCGGTTGAATTTTTTTTCAACCGGGGAACGTTATGTAGTTCCCACGGATATTCCAAGTGATATTCTGGTTGACAAGCTTGGAGAGGTTGCGGAGCAGGCTGGTTTCAGGGTTCTGGAAAAGGACCGGGAGTCCGGATTGGTTTTTGCGATCACCGGAACGAGTTTCGTGTCATGGGGTGAAAACATCTATATAACAGTCAGGGATACGGGCGGCAGGTCAGAGTTTGAATTTTCTTCGGTTTGCTTTTTTCAGCTTTTTGACTGGGGGAAGAACAGGCGGAATTACGAACGATTTATAACAGAATTCGAAAAATCCCTGATCATTTAACTAAGTGACATGCCAATTATTGTCAATCTTGATGTTATGCTTGCGAAGCGAAAGATGACACTGACAGAACTGTCGGAACGTCTGGGTGTTTCCATCGTGAATCTTTCAATCTTGAAACAGGGCAAAAGCAAAGCAGTACGGTTTTCAACCCTTGAATCTATATGCAGTGTGCTAAACTGTCAACCGGGAGATATTCTTGAGTACCGCTGTGAGAATTCCGAAGAAAAGTGAGAAACGGCCGATTCGTTGAAAAACGGCTGTCGGGAAACTACAAGGTTTTTTGGAACAATCCGTTCTCATTTATGGTAAAACCTGTTTTTTGAAGATACTCTCCGTATTTTCTGCTTTTTTCTTCGGCTATCACTTTGTTGAATCCTTCCCGTACGAACCGTTCTTTCAGGTGATGGTAAATGAATCGTCCGTTTTTAAAATCCCTGTATTCTGGCAGAACGTAATCGAGGCTCACTCTCAGGCAGTTTTCCTCTCCCGGATGAGCCATAAACACTCCGGCTACGGCCATATCACGCAATATCAGAAAAGTTAGGGTGTCATCTCCGGCATGCCGGGTAAAGCCGGGGAAGAACTTTTGTATGTCGTGTGCGTGAAAATCCAGGAAGCGCTCCAGAAATTTGTTTCCGGGGCCGGTTTCCATCACTTCAAAAACTTCCTTTCGGGCATATATTTTATAGAGGTAATACAAATCAACCCCAACAATAAACAGGTTCATAAGGGCTACGGGCAGTGCACCGATCAGAAAACCGTACATGGCAAACAAAGCTGCTCCGGCAAGGTTAATCCATCGGAATTTCAGGAAGGAACTCATCGTCATTGAAAGGGCGATTATTCCCGATGCTGTATAGCCAATCCATTCTAAGGTAGTGCTGTCCATGGCTTAGGATTCGTGTTTCTGACCGGGTTCCCGGCATTTATGTATAATGGCTGCAAAGGTAGGGGTTTTACTTGTAAATCCCTGCCTGTAAGGGTTCAGGGTGTTAAAGTACTCCGGTAATCTCACCGTTCTCCTGGTCGCAGAGTAAAAAAAAGAAGCTGCATTCAAAATTCAATGAATGCAGCTATAAGTACAGGAAACAATGATTCAGTAGTAAGACAAGATAAGACTGTAATTGCCGGAGTAGTTGATTCCGGTTGGCAACTGTCCGGTATAAGCAGAAACCTCAAGAGATTGTACTCCGTTGTCACCTGCAGAGAAAATCCGGTCAGCTGTAGTAGTCCGGGTGGGGATCTGGTAATTCTCTCCCCGAATGTCTCTCACCTCAGCGTCGGAAATCGTATAGCAACAGAGAAGGCCGGGCTTTGAGGTGAGTGTAAGTTGTCCAAGTGAAAGAAATTTTTTTTCTTTTTTGGAAATTATGAATTCCGTTTTCCCGGTGAAGCTGACATCTGCAGACTCTACCACTTCTGCAAGCACATGGCCGGTTGCCCGGGCCTGCGCTAAGGCTGCTGAACAAAATGCAAGACTGATTGCAATGACCAACAGGGTTCGGATTTTCATGTTTGTTTTTCCGTTTATGGAATCAACGCGACAAAAATAATACGAATAATAATACAAAGTCAAGAATTTTTTCAAAAAATGTGAAAAATAAATTCTTAATGGCGTTTTATAGTGTTAATACAATCATAAAGTATTGAAAATAAAGATACAAGTATAAAAAATCGATCAATGCAACAAGTAAAATAAATTTACTTATTTTTCTTTTTCCCAACACACCGGCCTTTGCATTCTGCATAATCATTCGTTTTCAGAATGTCTGCAGGTATCTGCCGGTACGTGTGTCGTGACGGATAAGATATACAAGAGCTATTGATTTGCGGATGAAAAAAGGTCAGGATTTCTCTTCCGGGAGATTCGACAGGGGAGGGCAAAAAAAAGGCTGTTTCAAAAGAAAGCCTGATTGCTTTGTCTGAAACAGCCTGAAGTCGTGAAACTACAGATCAGCGGAATATGCTATTAGTTGTGTTTGAGTCCGTATTTGGCAATTTTTGCGTTGAGGGTTGGTCGTGTGATTTCGAGTACGCGGGATGCTTCCACTTTATTCCATTTCAGGCGGTCGAGAATCTTTTTTATGTGCACTTTTTCTACATCTGCAATGGACTTCAGTTCGTATTCCTCACCGGAACCTTCGTGTTTGGAAAGAAGTATAATATGTTCTTTTTCAAGCACATCGCCACGGGTCATGATCATTGCCTGCATCAGGGTGTTTTCGAGTTCCCTTACATTGCCCGGCCAGTCGTGCGAATTCAGAAGCTCAATTACGCCGTTCCCAATTTTAACGATGCGTTTGTTCAGTTTACGGTTCAGTTTCTGCATCAGATGGCCTACAAGTGCTTCAATGTCGTCTTTGCGGTTGCGCAGAGGGGGGAGAGCAATGGTAAACACCTTGAGTCTGTAGTAAAGTTCTTCGCGGAATTTCCCGGATTTAACCAGTGCTTCCAGGTCTTTGTTTGTTGCAGCTATTATTCTTGCTTTCAGGGGGACAGGGGCGGGTTCGCCGGGTTTTTCAAATTCAAGTTCCTGAATTACACGCAGCAAACGTGTTTGCATGGCTTCGTTAAGGTCGGAAATATCGTCAAGGAAAATAGTTCCCTCACCCGCAAGTTCAAACTTCCCGGTTTTGGCAGTTGTTGTATTGGGAAGTGCCCCTTCCGTATATCCAAACAGTTCATTTTCCAGAATATCTTCATGAAGAGCGGAGCAATTCACTACAACAAGAGGGTGTTCACGCGTAATACCGCTAAAGTGAATCAACCGGGCAATCAGCTCTTTTCCCGTTCCGGTTTCTCCGGTAATCAGAATGTTTACCTTGTTCATCGAAACGCGTCCGACGTTTTTAAAGATCTCACGCATGGCAGGTGTCTTTCCGACGAGAAGATTATCCTCGATGGCTTTACGCATACCCGGCGTTATCGATTCGGTGAGGTTCTGGCTCTGATACGATGCCTCGAGTCCGTTGCGGATCGCCTCAAGCAGTTCCTGCATCTGTATCGGCTTCTCGATAAAGTCGTATGCTCCCACCTGGATCGACCGGATGGTAAGTGCTACGTCTCCGTGCGCGGTTAAAAGTATCACCGGTAAGCCCGGCTGTTTCTTCAATACTTCGGTAATCAAATCTATACCCGACATGCCCGGCATCTGGTAATCGGTTACCACCAAATCCGGTTTATCCTTATTGATGATTTCAAGCCCCGATTCTCCGTCTGCAGCTGTTAATACCTCATATCCTGCCTTCCCGAGGCTGTTGCTAAGTAATGTCCTGATAATGGAGTCATCATCAATGACCAGAATTTTGCTCATATCGCTTTATTTGAATTTAACTGTTTTGACCGCGTTTCTCTGCCGGATGATAAAAACGCACGTCGACTTCAATTTGCAAATGTAAAAGATTTATACAATGTAAATGTAGCGTCATTCCATAAAAAATGCAAAAAAAATGTCATTGTTTCTCTATTTCTTTTTACGATTTTTCAAATGGTTTCATAATCACATAGTTAGAAGGCAATTTTTAATTTTAATTCTCGAAATTTTTATACAAGCACTGAATGATTTATCGTATTTACCATCATACAATTGGCTAAGAAGTGTACTCCTGACGTTATGTAAAATGCCTGTAAAATCAGCATAACCAAAGTCCGGCCATTGATAATGGCCGGGGATTACCATAACTCTGAAAGAGGAATAAGCGAAATCGCGCATACCCCTTTTACGGGATCCGGTTCGTACGGGCGTCTGTAATTAAGGTTTTATCACCTTTCGCACAGCATCAATCACGGTGCCGTCGACCCACTTGATGGCTGCTATAAAGTCATCGCTAAGTTCAGGAAGTGCCGGCTTCCCGCATATACGTTCCGCTTCCTCCTTCAGCTGATGTATGGTCCTTATCGGCAGCGAAGAGCCCTTTAGCTTATCAATCAGGTCGGTTCGCAGGGGGTTGATGGCTATGCCCCTTTCGGTGACAATTACATCAATGAGTTCTCCGGGGCCGCAAATGGTAGTTACTTCATCGCGGATAACCGGCATTCTGTCGCGGAAAAGGGGAATTGGCAGGATGACGCATTTGGAGAACAGACAGTTCATCCAACCGCCTATGCCATGTAGCAGATAACCGTCGGAATGGGTAACCACATTGGCGTTGAAGTTAACATCTACTTCCGTGGCACCCAGAATTACAACATCCACCATGGATGCAAAATTGCCTTTGCCATGGTAATTATAACTGGTAAACGGACTGGTATTCACATGGTTGCTGTTTTCACGCATGGAGCGTACACCTTCAAGGTCGAAGGTTTGCCCGTCCAGGATGTAATCCACCAGTCCTTCTTCGAGCATGCTGACCAGGTATTTGTTGCTGCCCCCGCGTGCAAATCGGGCTTTCATGCCCCGTTTGCGCAGCATCTCCGCAAAGTAAATTCCGATGGAGAGAGCCGTGCCTCCGGCGCCGGCCTGAAACGAGAAACCGTCGCGGACAATACCGGCTTCATCGCAGAATCGGGCAGTCATTTCTGCAAGCAGCAGCCGGTCAGGACTTTTCGTGATTTCAGTAGTTCCTGAAATGATTTTCTCGGGAATTCCGATTTTATCCATCACCACCACATAATCGACGTAATTGCCGTGAATCTGCCATGGGATACAGGGGAATGGAACGAGGTTGTCGGTAACAACAATTACTTTATCGGCATATTGAGAATCGGCCAGCGCAAATCCAAGCAAACCGCATGCTGCTGCGCCGCGGTCGCCTGTTGCGTTGCCGAAGAAATCGGCGGTTGGAGCTGCGATTACAGCGATATCCACATGCAGATCGCCATCCTGAATGGCCTGATACCTGCCGCCGTGTGAGCGCAGTATGCCCAAGCCCTGCATCCCGCCTTCAGAGGTGTGTCTTCCCAGGGCGCCGTTCATGCTGCCTTCGATGTGGTGTATGGTTCCGTTGTCAAGGTATTTGATCAGCGGACTGTGGCATTCAAACGATGCGGAAGGAGCCCATGTGAGTGCTTTTGCGCCGATTTCGGCAGCTATGTCGAAGATCTGATTGGCAACAAGATCGCCGTTGCGGAAGTGGTGATGGGTTGAGATGGTCATCCCGTCTTTCAGTCCGCAGCGAATCAGTGCCTCACGCAGCGAAGCAACAACCTTGTTGCCGTCGGCAGGATAGTCGGCACATGTGCTGATGGGCGGTGCATACTTACGGCCGGTGGGTTTATACTTACCTACTCCTAAAAACGGAACTGCTTCCCGGCCGTTGATAATCTGAGGAACAGCACGACCCAGGGTATTCACGGTTATTTTATCGTATTTTGACATTTCTTTACAGTTTTTTTAGCAGACTTTCTTACTGATTTCAGTCATTCTGGCTTTCGATGAACTTATTTCGCCAGTCGGCGCTGAGTTTTCCTATGCTTACTGCCAGGTCGATGGTACGTTGTGCACGCTTTACTACCGGCGGATCAATCATTTTAGTGCCGAGTGAAACCACTCCAAGTCCTTTTTCTCCGGCTTCAATAAAGGCATGTACAATTTTTCCGGCTTTTTCAATTTCGGCATCATCGGGTGCAAAATTGTCGTGTATCACCCTTATCTGGCGTGGGTGTATGCATCCCATGCCATCGAAGCCCAGGGATTTCGACCGCAGAACATTTTCCTTAAGGGCTTCCATATCTGCAACATCCGAAAATACGGAATCGATGGCCTGAATACCGGCTGCTTTGCATGCATTTACCACCATACTGCGGGCAAAAAACGACTCCGTGCCTTCGTTGGTTCGCCTGGTTCCCAGGTCAGCAGTGTAGTCTTCGAGGCCTATGGCCAGGGCAACCACATTTTCCGATTGGGCAATTTCAAGGGATTTTAGCACTCCCATGGCACTTTCGATAATCGGCATCAGCCATACATTGCCCGTGATGTTGTGTTTCGCTTTCAGTTCTGCGATGCGAAGATTAACCCGTGAAATTTGTTCCGCACTTTCGCATTTCGGAACAAGAATCAGATTCACATTGTGTGGAATTATGTAATCAAGGTCGCCCAGTCCGTCGGGCACCTGGTTGATTCTGACCATGCGTTCTGCTCCGTAAAAGTCGAGGGCGCGCAGGGCATTTCGCACAAGAAAGCGGGCTTCAGGCTTTTTGGTTACCGCTACCGCGTCTTCCAGGTCAAGAATGATCCCGTTAGGTTTGTGAATACCCGCGTTGATCATCAGACTCGGGGTATTTCCGGGAAGGTAAAGCCTTGAGAAGCGGTATCGGTCGCGTGTGGTTTGGTAGGTGTTCTGAAGCAGCATCTCAGGAAGGAATTCCCGGGTGTCGCCGGTCAGATTCCGGATGGCAGCCTCAAGCCGTGCCGAAATTACAAAATCGAGCGCTCCCGAATCTTCCAGTGTCAGAATGGCATGCTCAATTCCGTAAAATGCCAGAATTTCCCTGCACAGCTTCCTAATGGATTCCCCATAAAGCACATTTACCTTGCTGATCAGTTCAATGTTAATTCCACCCTCTGAAGTTATCTCCAGGGTGAGGGCACAGTCAGACCTTACTCCCTTGCCTTTGTTACCCGTTGTTGCTTTAGTTGCCACATCAGCCTCCTGATTTTAATTGGGTTATTGTGTTCATTGTCATGCAAAGTAACGGCAGCCATCCGTAAAAAAAAAGAAACAGTACAATTATTATCATCCGGTTTTATAAGATCACAGGATGTTTTCATAACTGATTTATTCAATATCAAGGCAATATTAATATCCGTCAGTGTTCGGTTTATATTGAAAATATCCGGCGGAATCCAATGGTCAATAACATATTTTGATTTCTGGATGTGATAAGTGAAACTTGCCATTTACCCTGGAACTGGAAAGCGGATTGTTATCTTTTCATTGCATCTGACAAAATACGGTTAATCAGGCAAAAATTCTTAATGATTTGAAAATGAACAATACGGATGGCTGGCTTCAGGCTGTATTTCCGCTTTTACCATGAATTGTATTCGGCTTTGTTGCAACCTTTGAAAATGGTCTGCATCTAAGTGTTAAAACAAAACGAAAAAAAATTGGTTAGTACATAATACGTAGTTCTGGAACAGTTTTTGCAATGCTCTCCGACTATCGTAATTCAGTATTTTTGCACCTTCTGTGAGATTTTATAAATTAACCATAATCCCAAACCAAAACCAATTACTATGAAAAAGTGGAATTTCCTGTTCATGGCACTGCTCATGTCTGTTGCAGTGGTATTTACTTCATGCTCTGATGACGACGAAGTGGATCCGGGTCCAAGCCTCAGTTTGAAAGGCGGAACCGCATACACTTCACAGGATGCAACAGTTCAGATAAACGATGCAATCCTGGTAGGAGTAAATGGTCTGAAGAGCCCGGTTTCCGGACAGAAACTGAACCGCTTCAAATTCTCCATTATTTCCAATAATGTGGAAACCGTTTATGTTGACTCCACCCTGAATGCCGATACCTTTACCTGGGAAAGTGAACTTACTTTCTCCGGAGTAGGTACCGGACGCCTGCTTTTCGAACTCTGGGATAAAGGCGGTATGAGGGCTGAGCAGTCTTTCAACATTACCATTGAGGATCCGGGTGCTCAGATCAATAAATATCTGAATGTTGAATTCGGTTCATGGAATGATGCCGTTGGAAGTTTCTTCGCTTCAAAAGAAGGAATCACCTACACCGTTGGTCAGACCCGCAACGTTCCCGCCAATCAGATCAAGATCGATTTTGTATTCTTCAAGGGTGCAACCAATTTCAACACGTTTGCTTCGCCCGACGATGCAGATGTACAAACTATCCAGGATCTCGGCCCCATCAGCGCCTGGACTACCAAAAACCAGACCCGCTTCAATCCTTCAACCATGACTGCCGCTCAGTTTGATGCAATCGGTGAAACTTTCCAGTTCCCGACGTTCAACATGCTTCAGCAGACCACCAAAGTAAACAACCTGGTTGAGGGTCAGGTATTCCTCTTCAAGACCCACGACAACAGGCTTGGTCTTGTTAAGGTTGTAGATCTTTACAGTCGTGGCGACCGTGCCAAGGCAAGCGTGATTATTCAGAAATAAACACTACGTTTTAACGTATTGAAAGGCTGTCTTAATAGGGCAGCCTTTTCTTTGTTTTGCTGTGTTTGTATCCGTATCTCCTTTCCGGAAGGGGAAGTCTTCTAAAATGATTAATTTTGCCTGCCATAACGGTCATCCGTTTAAATTTCAATGAATCAGACTAAAAAGAAAATTCTGTTTATCGTTAATCCGGTCTCGGGCCTGCATCAGTCGCGCAAAGCCATGCTGACAGATCTCGCGGCCGAAGTTTTGGATAAACAGCGCTTTGAATGGCAGATTGTTATCAGCAAATCAGCGGATCAGGTAAGAGAGCTTAGCCGTGAAGCAGCAGAAGCCGGAACCGATATTATTGCCGCTGTGGGTGGCGACGGAACCGTGAATCAGGTTGTTAAAGGTTTGTACGGAAGCAATTCGGTGCTGGCTCTTATCCCTGCCGGCTCTGGGAACGGACTGGCACATCACCTCGGCATTCCGGTCGAAACCGGCGAAAGCCTTGCACTAATCAATACCATGAATGTGAAACAAATGGATACCGTTAGTATTAATAACGATCTTTTTGTGTCGATAGCAGGAGTAGGATTTGATGCCCTGGTTGCCAAAAAGTTTGCAAAAGCCGGACGACGTGGTTTTCTCTCCTATTTCCGGATTGTTTCCAACGAATACCCGTACTATCGCCCGCGGAGATACAAACTGATGATCGACGGGCAATCCGTTCACCGTGAAGCCCTTTTTGTCAGCTTCGCCAATACCAACCAGTTCGGATACAATACCATTATATCCCCCTCGGCACAAATCGACGATGGCCTGGTGGATGTGTGCATCGTGAAAAAAGTACCTCTGATCTTTGCCCCGCATGTTGTCGGACTTTTGCTGACAAAGAAGATAGATACTTCCGATTATGTGGAAGTAATTAAAGCCCGGGAAGTCAGTCTGACCCGTAAGAAGAATAAGGTGATAAACCTTGACGGGGAACCGGTTAAGCTCGACAAAACATTAAATATCAAGGTTAATCCATTGTCATTGTCCATTCTTGTCCCCTAATCTGAAGCAATATGTCAGCCGGTAAATCAAGAAACAAGCGCCCCGAAGGAGTCGTTTTCTCTACCAACCCCGATTTTAAGTACGATTTCGGAACCGAACCGGAGCAGGAAACCCTGCCCCCGGCACAGCAGAACCTGCGTGTGATGCTCGATCGCAAACTGAAAGGCGGGAAAAAAGCTACCTTGATTACTGGTTTTTCCGGCAGTACATCCGACCTCGACGCACTTGCCAAACAACTGAAGAATCTGTGTGCGGCCGGTGGTACTTCCGGCAACGGTGAAATACTGGTGCAGGGCGATTTCAGGCAGAAGATCCTGGATTACCTGCTGAAAAAGGGCTATAAGGCAAAACTGGCTGGTGGCTGATGAAAGCTATAGTTTGATAATCAATCGATCAAAAAAAATCGCTTATGATATCCCGTTTACCGGATTTTTTTCGCCGTAATCCATGGTTTTTTTATGCGTTTGCAATTCTGATGCTGTTCCCGGCATTGCTTGGTAACCTGGGATATCTGGCCATCAATTTTCCAACCGATGAACCAACCCGGGCCGTGGTTGCTCTCGAAATGATTGTCAGCGGTAACTACATTACCCCAACCATCAACGGGGATTTTTATTACAACAAACCACCGCTGTACAACTGGATTATCATAGCCTATTACAAACTGGCAGGCAACTTTTCCGAGTTTACTCTCCGTCTGCCGGTAGTGGTGGGACTGCTGCTTTTCGGACTTACCATTTTCTGGTTTGTGCGCCGCCATCTGGGCAACAAACAGGGATTTATCGTTGCCATCCTTTTTATTACCTCCGGCCGCATCCTTTTCTGGGATTCGTTTCTCGGCCTCATCGACATTACCTTCTCCTGGCTTGTTTACCTCTCCTTTATGCTGATCTACCACTTCAGAGAGAAAAAGCAATATCTGGCTCTGTTTCTGGTTTCCTACTTCCTTACGGGAATAACTTTCCTTATGAAGGGATTGCCTTCACTGGTATTTCAGGGAATTACCCTGCTGGCTTTTTTCAGCTACAACCGGGAGTTCAGGAAGCTGTTTTCGTGGAAGCACTTTGCCGGAATCGGCTTGTTTCTGTTAATCATAGGCGCATATTATTATGCTTATTTTCAGGTACATCCCTTTGATCTCAAGATATTTAAAACCCTGTTTGCCGAATCGGAAAAGCGTACCATCATCAATTACGGCTGGTATCGTTTTACCACCCACCTCTTTACCTTTCCGCTGGAAATGTTCTATCATTTCTTCCCCTGGTCGGTGCTCTGGATCTACTTTTTCAGACGCGATTTCCGGTCTACCCTTCGCGAGCATCCGTTCCTGCGGTTCAATTTCCTGGTTTTTATCTTCAACATCCTCATCTACTGGACCTCGCCGGAATCGTACCCCAGGTATATTTTCATGCTCTTCCCGCCACTGTTTACCATTCTGGTATTTCACTTTTTCCGTGATCTGGCCAGAAACGGGAAATACAGCCGGGTGGTGGAGTATTTTCTGATGGGTGTAATGGTGCTGGGTATTCTTGCCGCCATCCCCATGCCCCTGCTGAAACAGACCAACTTCGTGGATCATGCCTGGCTGAAGGCCAGTGTGATGTTTGCAACCATGGCACTTCTTACATGGCTTTATTATAAACTGAAAGAGCAGCGGATGATCATTTTCGCATCCGCCATGCTTATGCTCCGGATTGGGTTCGACTGGTTTATCATTCCTCCGAGATACAACGATTTTCAGGTGCACAAGGAAGGCGCGCTGAAGGCCGCTGAAGTTACCGGAGATGCAAAGCTTTCTATTTTTAAGGATTCCGAAACCGAACACGCTACCACCTTCTACATTACACTGGGTAAAATGCAGTTGCTGAAGTTTCAATACGATGACTTCAATACCACAGATTTTTATTATCTTGATCCCCGCTGGCTTCCGGAAGATGCTTACGTTACCTTCCACGACTTTCAGCTTTACCGGCACGATCAGCCTATGAAAATCGTAAAACTGAAGAAGGAAACGGTTGAAAAACTAAACAGAAACGAATTACTATGAGCTTATTACAGATTGGAGTACACCTGAAAGACTGGCTTACAAGGCAAGGTATGTCTGAGTCGCTCGCTGCCGCGATAAGAGACGTTACAGACTTTGTAATCGCATTCCTGCTGATACTTGTAATCTATTACGTTGCAAAATATGTGATACTGGGTGTTATCCGGCGTATTACCCGTCGTTCGGGAACCACCTGGGACGATGCCTTGTTTCACAACCGATTCTTTAATAAAGCATTGCTTTTTATACCAGGAGTGCTGCTTGGTTTTGCCGCACCTTTTACCCTGAGTGAATTTCCGGAAGCACTTTCAAGGGTGCAGCTGCTTACACAAATTTATCTGGTTTTTGTTTCTATTGCAACTGCAAATGCCTTTCTGAATGCCGTTTACGAGATATACCAGGGTTTTGAGATTTCAAAGGCAAAACCTATAAAGGGTTATCTGCAGGTTTTTAAAATCATTCTGATTGTTATCGGGATTATCATCGTAATTTCAATGTTACTCAACAAATCTCCTCTCTATCTGCTGGGAGGTCTGGGCGCATTTTCGGCGGTTCTTCTTCTGATTTTCAGAGACCCCATACTGGGACTTGCAGCTGGAATCCAGATTTCGGCCAATGATATGGTACGGCAGGGTGACTGGATCGTGATGGGCAAATCGGGAGCCGACGGGGTGGTTACCGATATCTCCCTGACTACCGTGAAAGTACAGAACTGGGATCGAACCATCACTACCATTCCAACCTATTCCCTGGTGTCGGAAAGCTTTGTCAACTGGCGGGGTATGGAAGAGTCGGGCGGACGGCGTATCAAACGCTCCATCAACATTGACATGAACAGCGTGAAGTTCTGTTCCCAGGAAATGATCGACCGCTTCATGCACATTCAGCTGGTTAAACCTTACGTTGAAAGCAAGGAAAAAGAGCTGGAGGAATACAATACCGCAAATTCCATTGATAATACGGTGCTGGTAAATGGCCGCAGACAGACCAATCTCGGAATTTTCAGGGCTTACCTTTCTTCTTTTCTGAAAAACAACCCCGATATCAGGCAGGATATGACCTTCCTTGTAAGGCAGCTGCAACCCGGCGAAAGCGGAATCCCAATCGAAATCTATGTCTTCAGTAAGGTTCAGGAATGGGCGAAATACGAAGACATACAGTCCGATATCTTCGATCATCTGCTGGCTGCCATTCCCGAATTCGACCTGCAGGTGTTCCAGAATCCGTCGGGTGCAGATTTCAGAAAACTGGGATTACCGGTGAACAGCTGATCGAAGGGAGCTCTGCTTCTATACCGGGATTATTACGTTATTCTTTCTGCTTATTTTTTGGTTTATCAATAATGAAGATTGTTATGCCGAACAATACGCCTGTCCCAAGTGTTTGCAGGATCAGTGTTTTAGTGTCTGAGTGAAAATCGTCGTAGTTGTTTGATATCCAATAGTTCCAAAGACCAATCAGGAGCGAAAAAACCAGAGTCTTCAGTACAGTAATTTTTAAATGTTTGCTCATGGAAGGTATATTATTTCATCCATCCAAAAGTATTTTAGTCTATCGTAAATAACAAACCTTTGCTAAAGAGTTTATTCAGGAAGCAGTAACTGCTTTTTTCCGGTCACGTCCTCTCAGCCACTCATAAATAGTTGTATTCATCAGAAGCATAAAAAGTCCGTATACGGCATCTTCCACGGGAATGGTTCCCAAGCGTATACCCAGGTTGCGCGTGTCGTCGTACCATACAACGGGTTCGGCTGTAAACATGCCGGTAAGCGCTCCGTTTACGATGAAGAAGGGGATGAGCGTCACGAAATACATTACGTAAAACCTTCCGAGATAGCTTGATTTAATGACGGTTAAATGAAGAGTAAGGAATACAGCGGTAAGAACAAACGTAATAAAGGTATACCATCTCTCGGGATTGAAAATGGCGACAGCAAGTATGATAACGATTATAACTATCGTGATCCCTTTCGCGTACGGACCGAGGTAGTCCTTGCGGATAAGGTATTCAAAGGCGTGATAGGTAAACAGGCAGGCATAGGGGATGGCAATAAAAAACAACCATTCCTCCACCGGAAGGTTGGCAAGGTATATGCCCTGCAGGTGTACGGGATTGAATCCCCACACCTGCAGCGACGTTTTAAGCATGTCCCATGGGATAAAAACCAGCATGGTTCCAAGCATTGCCGGAAAAAGGTATTTCCAGTTGCGGTAGAACTGCAGTCGCTTGTCGAATCCGGCAATAAGCGGAACCGAAATGGCAAGCAGGTTGATCCAGAAATAGTACGACACGGCAGAGAATTTATTTTTGAGTTTCTTTTTTGCGTGAGAATTCCTCAATGTAATATTTCACGGGTGCTATCAGGAAGCCGTAGTTGTAATGGGCGTGCGGGTTGTGGTGTTCCAGATGCGCTTTAACCGTAGCCCGCAGATAGCGGTTGGAGAAGTTGCGCAGAATGGGAATCCGCTGGTGGACGTAAACATCGTGAAACATGAAATATGCAAAACCATAGAGCAGAATTCCGATACCGAGGCTGAGCAGATAATTGTTCGGATTCATCACCCCGAAATAGATCAGAAGGATGCTCGGAATGGCAAAAATAACGGCAAATACGTCGTTCCATTCAATTTTCCGGCCATCGCGGATGTGATGATCCTTGTGAAGAATCCACAGAAAGCCGTGCATCACGTATTTATGCGTGAACCAGGCCATAAACTCCATGAAAAAGAAAGCAAGGAGAATTAGTAAAAAATACACCACTACGTTCATATTGCAAAAGATTTAGGGTTTGTTGTTTTGATGATTATTGTTTGAATTCTATCCACTTGTGCCATTAACTTAATGGTCGATCCGGATTATTTTTTTTTGTAATAGGCATCCACCCGTTCAAAGGCAATGCGAAACCATACCGTAAAATTTTCGGGATTCAGCATCATTTCATTCCGGATCTGATCCATTCCGGCGAAACGGTACGACTCTACTTCCTCTGGATTTGTTTTCGGCAGCTGGTCTGAAACGCCAATAAAAACATGATCCACCTCGTGTTCGGTAAGGTCGTTGTCGAATGCGGCTTTGTATGTAAAGCTGAACACTTCCTCCATTTCACAGTCGAATCCCATTTCTTCCATCATTCGCCGGTGGGCAGCATCTTCGGTACGTTCACCCGGTCGGGGGTGACTGCAGCAAGTGTTGGTCCACAGTCCGGGCGAATGGTATTTGGAAAAAGCCCGCTGCTGAAGCATCAGCTCACCGCTGCTGTTGAATACAAAAACCGAGAATGCACGATGCAGCATCGCTTCGCGGTGTGCCTGCATTTTTTCCATGGTTCCGGTCTCCCGGTCGTTCTGATCCACGAGTATTACAAATTCTTCCATTTCATTTCTCATTTAAGTAGTCGCTCAAAAACTGCTTTTTCTGTTGTATTCAGTTCACCCGAGGCGATCATAAAGCGGGCAATATGTCCGGCAACCATTTTATTTTCTTCTTTTTTCGAAAAGTGCTCTATTGTTCTCACAATTATTTGTTTGTCGTTGCCGGTATTTTGGTTGTAACCCAAAAACGCCGGCGCTTTAGTTTGTGTTGCAAATCGGAGAAAACGAATTTCGGTATCGTCGGGTTGTTGAAAAACAGCTTCGTCAAGCAATTGTTTGCCCCTGCGGAAACTCGATAGTTTTGACATCGGGCTGTTCAGACAGGCAGGAGCAGCAGCCGATGCAGCGCCATAGTATGCCTTCAGCAAGGCACCCGCGGGAGGCGACTGTTTAAACTTGTCGCTGAGCACAAGCGCATTACACTCGTCTTTGTCCATTCGAAAATAAAGGTTTCTGGCTTCCTGCAGGCTGACCTGTGCATACAGGGAGCCAGTTGAAAGCGCAATAGCCATTAAAATCAGGAGACGGATTTTCATAATCACAGAAGGTTAAACTGGTGTCTCAGGTAAGAGGTGAACATAAGCCTGTATTTGGTATGATTCGGAATTCTTATTCTCTTCCTCAGGATAACGGATGCATCGGTCTTTCTGATTTTCAGGAACAACTTGAAGAAATACACATAGGCTATATAAACCCCGAAGCGTGCTCCCCTCGGCAATTGCCGTATGCCTTCGAGTCCGGCAGAGAAATCTTCAGCAATCTCCTGCTCAATTGCCAATTTTGTTTCGTCGTTAAAGTGTGTCAGATCCACACCGGGGAAATAGGAGCGTCCCAGCTTATGGAAGTCGGCGTTGAGGTCGCGCAGGAAGTTGATTTTCTGAAAGGCAGCACCAAGACGCATGGCTGAAGGTTTCAGTTCGTCATATTTCGTACCGTTGCTTTCGCAGAAAACACGAAGGCACATCAGTCCGACCACCTCGGCCGACCCCAGGATGTAGAGCTCATATTTCTGCCTGTCGTAAGTCATATCGTCCAGGTCCATTTCCATGCTTCTGAGAAACTGTTCTATCAGTTCCTTGTCGATGCCGTATTTATTTACTACCCACTGAAAGTTGTTGAGAATGGGATTCAGGCTTATGCCTTCTTCAATGGCAGCGTAGGTGTCGCTTTTGAATTTGTTCAGCAGTTTTGCCTTGTCGTATCCGTGAAAAGAGTCAACGATTTCATCCGCAAGCCTTACAAAACCGTAAATAGCATAAATGGGATCGTGAAACCGCCTGCTGAAGAACTTTATCCCGAGTGAAAAAGATGTTGAGTAGGTCACGGTAGTGAGTTTACTCGACTTTTTCGATATCATATCAAATATCTCTTTCATTTTCAGGAGGCTTAAAATTGGTTGGTAATTTCACCGGCAGCAATTTGACCTGAGATAATTGCAGGAGGCACACCAGGCCCGGGAACGGTAAGTTGTCCGGCATAAAATAGGTTGCTGAGTTTTGGATTCCTGATTTTCGGCTTCAGGAATGCTGTTTGCAGCAGGGTATTGGCGAGGCCGTAGGCATTCCCTTTAAATGCATGGTAATCGCGTTCAAAATCGTTGTGGGCATATGAGCGGCTGTAAACCAGGTGATCGCGCAACGACTGTCCGGTATATCGTTCCATTCGCATCAGAACGTGATCAAGGTAGTTTTTACGGATTTCCGGAGTGTCGGTAAGCCCCGGAGCTACCGGTATCAGAACCATCACATTTTCATGGCCTTCGGGGGCGACGCCCGGGTCGGTTCTGGATGTACAGCTGATATACACCGAAGGATTAACCGGCCATTCCGGTTTTTTATAAATGGAATCGGCATGTCCTTCAAAATCTTCATCAAACAGCAGAGTATGATGGTCGAGGCGGGGAATGCGGGTGTTGAATCCAAGGTAGAAAATCAGTGAAGAAGGTGAAAGTACACGCGATTCCCAGTATTTTGGGGAATATTTTCGTGCCGTTTCCGGAAGCAGTTGCTGTTCAACGTGGTTGTAGTCGGCAGCGGCAATTACAAAATCGGCTTCATACTGCCGTCCGCCGGCTTCCACGGAGGTAACTTTGCCCTGACTGGTTCGGATGGCAGTAACTTCCGCGTTAAATTTAAAGTCAACTCCCTGTTCCCTGGCCAGGGCTTCCATTGCTTCCACCACGCGGTACATTCCACCCCGGGGATACCACGTGCCCTGAACCATATCGCTGTAATTCATAAGACTGTAAAGAGCAGGTGTGGTTTTAGCCGTCCCGCCAAGGAAGAGGACCGGGAATTCGAGCATGCGGTTGATTTTGGCCGATTTAAAGTAACGCCTGGTATAACCGCCAAACGAACTGAACATGTTCAGCCTGAGCCCGGCAGCAAATATTTTCCAGTGCAGGTATTCCCGTATTGTGTGACTGGGTTTGCTGACAAATTCACCGATGCCGATGCGGTATTTGTATTCGGATTCCTTTAGAAATTTTTTCAGGGCTTTCGAACTGCCGGGTTCTATGGACTCGTAAAGCGCATGAATTTCGCTGAGGGATGCTGGTAAAGACACTTCGTCGTCCGGCCCGAAAAAGATTTTATACGAAGGGTTGATTCGGTCGAGCTGATAGTAATCCGACACACTGCGCCCAAAACCAGCGAAATAGTCTTCAAAAATATCGGGCATCCAGTACCAGCTCGGACCCATGTCAAATGTAAAACCATCGGCACTGAATTTGCGTGCACGCCCGCCTGCAATGGAGTTTTTCTCCAGAACAGTAACGTTGAATCCATTGGAAGCCAGTGTGGCAGCTGCAGATAAGCCGGCAAATCCAGCTCCGATAACGATCACATTTATATTTTTCATATCCCGAATTTCGTTAAATGTATGGAAAAAACCTGGCACACGGCACAATTTCTTTCGGGTGATAAACAGATATTGGCATAACTTTGTTTAAGAAAAAATAAATTTTATTAGACAAAAGATTGAACGTTTTCCCCGAAAAAAAATGCAATATTTCCGCTTTGCATTACGTTAGGACTGAATTCGGGCAACACTGAAAAAAAACGTAATTTAGCCCCTGTTTTTAACCTTGTCCTCAACGATTAAAAAGAGCAAAAGATGAAAAAAGTTATTATTTCCATGCTTGCAGGATTTGTTTTGTTCGGGTGTTCGAACAACTCCCCAAAAGTTGCAGATCAGGCTGCAACCGAAACACTGGAGTCACCGGCCGTTATATTTAACGACATGGAGAATGCCCTTGGAGGGATTCCTTCCTGGATTAATGAAAAAACGATCAGCCGCATGCCTGAGGGAGCTTCCGCGCACAGCGGTATTTTCGTTACCCGGGTGGATGGTGAGGATTTGTATTCCTACACATTCAGGGAAAACTTTTCGAACATCAACGAAAAATTGCCAGTTGCCGTAATCGTGGAAGGCTATGTATTCAGCGCAGAAAAAAATCCATCGCTCAGTATAATTGTGGATATCAATGAAAACAACAAAACGGTCCTCTGGAAATCCTATGCGCTGAACGATGTGATTACCAATCTGAACCAGTGGATTCCATTTGCTGCACGATTTAGCGTTGATACACCCGTAAGTCCTGATTATCAGCTCAAAGTGTTCGGCTATGGAGGAGGCAAGGTGGCTTATTTCGATGACCTGAAGATTTCGTTTGAATATTAACAGAGGTC
>DJVU01000033.1 GCA_002441345.1 Bacteroidales bacterium UBA6248 | reverse complement strand
TCCGTAAAATTACGTTGCAAGTAAATAGTGATATATCGCCGATGCCGTACCGCCCTGAAGACTTCAACGACAGCGATTACTTCGTCAAAGAGATTTTAGAAACGGGCATAAGAATTGTTTAAGTCGGGATAGTTTCCGAGAGATGGATATCCAAACCTCAATCTTCTAATCCTCTTCTTTCCTCCCCTTTCACTATTCACTTTTCACGCTTCTCCATTCACCCTTCACTCTTCACTGTTTTTGAAAGCTTTTTTCTTGCATTTTATATTAAATGGAGTTATTAAAATTCGGTTCAATAAAAGTCCCGCTCTATGCGGAGGGCGTCGATGATGCCTTTGGTTCCACATGTTTCATTAAAATAAATCTGCAACTTAAGCTGGAGACTGAAAACTTATTTTTCAAGTCCTGACCCTAAACATACAGGGATCAGCAAACAAGTAACGCAGAATCAAACACCTGAAAGGAGAACAAATTATGACAGGTCAATGGATCGATGCAAGCCTCAACGGCGGCGGCCCATACGCCGCTAAATCGTACTTTTTCAAAGGCGACCAATACTTCCGATATGACTGGACATCCGATAAGACCGAGTTTGGAACCGAACCTGTTCTGAGAGCATGGAAATTGCCTCCGGCTTTCGCGGGCGACTTTGATACCGCGCTCGACGGCAGAGGCAAATATGCCGGCAAAGCCTATTTCTTTAAGGCCGGTGAATATGCCCGTTATGATTGGAAATCGGACAGCGGTGATGCGGGATTTCCGCAACCCCTGACTGCCTGGGGCCTCCCCGGTGATTTTGCTACTGGTATAACGGCCTGCCTCAATGGCGAAGGACCGTTTGAGGGTAAAGCCTTTTTCTTCAAAAATGATTCCTACGTCCGCTACGACTGGGCTACTGAACGTATCGATGCCGGGTATCCACAGCCTCTCAGCGCCTGGAATCTACCGGGCGTCTTCGCTACCGGGTTTGACGCCTGCCTTAACGGACGCGGTTCTTACAAAGGAAAAGCCTATTTCTTTAAAGGCGATTCCTACTGCCGCTATGATTGGGCAACGGACAAACCGGATCAAGAGCCACGCGTCCTGCTCCGGAACTGGCCGGGTCTGCTGGAATTGTTGGCTGCCGGGCTAGCGAAGAGCGAAGCGCTCAAATGGATCTGGGCGGCGCAGCCGCAAGTGACAGCCTACATGGCCTGGCTGCAAACAGGCGTGACATTTGCCTTCCCTTTGCCGCTGTTCGAACAGGCATTACAGACACATTTCCATATTGATCCAGCCTGGCCTGCCAACAAGAAGCTTGGATATTTGAACACAATTGCCGCCAATTTTGCCGGTCTCACACAGGCTCTCGACAAAAGCTCGACTATCTTCAGGGCCCACTCGGACAAGGAGGCGGCTGCAAACGGATACGCGGGGCCCGATGGAACAGCCAATGTCCGGGCATACACCACCTTCAACGACAAGGTGAGCTTTACAACACTGTTTCCACAAGGATGCGGCCCTAATTGCCGAGCGGCTATTGTAGCACATGAAGTTATCCATTATGTGGATAACAATAGTGGTGCCGCTAACAATCACATCCCGGAATGGTACGAACCACCGCAAGCCGATCCGAAAATACCCAAATACTATTCGGCCCAAACCGCCGATGAAGCCATTCACAACTCTTGCAGTTACGCCTCTTTCTCAGCCCATCTGTATTACGGTGACGACCGGCGGTATGGCTATGGTCGTATCATGGACTGATCGCACTGATACGATAACAGATTGATTATTCACTATAATAAAAAAGGAGGAACATTCAATGAATCATAATGAACAAATCGCGATGGCGGTGAGTGTCACGATGCTTCAAATAATTAACGGCTTTGACCCGTAACGCTTGCACCGATACGGTCTAAGGTAAACGGTTATTCACTGGCCTAGGCGTTGCTGGTTAAATAAAATTTCATAAAGATGAAGAGTTGCCGGACGCCTGGTCTTATAGCCGCTACATTTTTCGCTAATCAAAAAACAAAATTAAAGGAGGTACTGTCATGGCTCTTGTTGCTCCAGATGTTATGTTGAATTCAATCATGGGTAAGGTATATAACATTTTAACGAATGGTGACGATACTGTACCCAAATCCGAAGATAACTTTTTCAGTTGGGCAACCCCCGGTATTCCGATATCCCCTGAAGATTTCAGGTTTCTCAAGCAGGGTCTTACCGGAGTAGTTCGCAAAGCCGCACTGGATGAAATGCGCACAACCAATACGGACGGCTCGAAAGAGGAAACAAAACAACCTGAACTGACCCCTGCCCTGCTGGAACAATTACGCGCAACCGATGCCGCGCAGCTCATCCGCCAGGCTGAGGATTTTGCCCGCCTGGTCGATTTCGTTCCTGATGTAGCAGCAAACACCAATAATCAATTTGCCAGCCTGAGCGTCATGAATAACGAAGGAACGTTGTCTGAACGATACGAGTATATTCTGCGCATGAGTCAGGTGATGAAATCAGAACTTCCTGATGCTACAAAACAAAAAATTGAGAAATTCAGAAACCTGCTTCAGATTACAAAAACCAAAAAGAATCTTATCGATGACAGCGAAACACAAGTCTCGGAACCAAGTCCTTTGGTCCAGGTATACAACACAAAGATGTCAGCATATATCGATGCCGCACTGGAATACAACATGCATCGCATTGATGCCTTGTCGGCCGATAACCAGAAAGCTGTCCAATATTGGGCCATCAACGCCAACATCCTGCGAAATAAAGTCAAAGCAGCCATGGCTGACTGGGTTTCCAGCGGTTATAAAAACGATTACGAACAGATCGCCGCGTTTATTGATCAAGTCATGCAGCGCGACATGTCCCTTCTGAAAGCCCAGTATCGGGACGATCTTGAAAAAGCACGACTCACCGGTCTGGCTTCCGGCAGTGACTTTTTCTACAGCGCGGCAGTCCCGGGAGATTTTATTGATGCTTCCGGTTGGACAGAATTTACTTTCACCTCAACTGATTACAATAACAGTTCAAACTCAAGTTACAGCATGAAAAGCTCCAAAACCAGAGCCGGAGGAAGTTATTTTGGTATTTTCGGCGGCGGCGGTTCCGCAAGCAGTGCCAGCGGGTCGTCGCAGTCCCATGTTCAGTTCGATTCCGATTACTTCACTTTACGTTTCAAGATTGCTCAGGTGCCGATTGTGCGTCCGTGGTTCAAGACAGCCTATCTTTCCAGTAAAACCTGGCGCATGGATCAAAATAATCCGCAAGCCAAAGGTGAAATGGTTTCAGATGGAGGCACACCCCCCAAAGGCCTCATTCCGGCTTATCCGACAACCATGATACTCATCAAAGACCTGTGGATGTGTTCTGCCAAGTCGAGCGGTTTTTCCGACGCGTTTTCCAGTTGGGAGAGATCTTCTGCCGGTGGCGGCGGTGTGTTATCGTTGGGACCATTTACATTCGGCGGGTCACACTCGCGAAGCTCTGCCAGCGGGCAAAGCTCTACTGACTATCACTACGACAGCGATACACAGACAATGAGGGTGCCCGGAACTCAAATCATCGGCTTTAAATGCCATGTGTTTCCGAAATCGCCTGATCCCCTTCCTAATATTACTGAATGGATTTGAGAAAACCAGGCACTTCATCAGCTCAGTGATACTAAAAGGCACTGAGAAAGAAAAAGAACGTATAGTCTGGAGGTGAAAGCCTCCAGACTATACAATAAAAAAGAAAGGAAAATTTGTTTTATGGATGCAGCGGCACAATTAGCTCTCATGGCCAAGGCAGCAAACGTATTCAGTAGTGACGATACGTTTTTAAGTTTCCCGGTAACGCCATTGTCTTATAAAAAAGCAAAGCTGAATTTATTGGACGACGCCACCTACGCCAACATCATTGAATTTTCGATGATTACCAATATGATTCCAACGGGCATTGCCTGGGAACCCCATGCAGAAGATTTTTTATGGAATGTGTATAAAAGCATCCTTCAGGAAGCAACATTTGCTTCATCAACAAGAACAGATGATGAAGAAGTTAAGTACAGACAAGCACATAATGTGCTGTCAACAGTAAGTTCAGACGGAACAATAAACGACAGCATGCAGCTTATGCTTTATCACAATTATCAGTCGCTGTATGAAAATGCATTGCAGGCCTATACTTCACAAACAGGCACCGCTAAATCGCTCACTGATCCCAACGAAATAAAGACATGGAATGAAGTCACGGAGCCTGAACTTCGCAACAATCTTGCCGATGCGCAATCTCAATGGGAAACTAAAGGTTATCGTATTCAGGTGGAAACGGCACAAGTTGTCGTAGAAGCTCTCGGTTCAAAATCCCCGCACCTCACATGGGCAGAGTGGTCTAAAAGCTTTAATCCGGATATTGACAGTCTAACCCGTGATAAAGACCTGGTCACCGTATTTCCAACCAGTTATACTCCGGCAAGTGCCTTGGATGAAAGTTCGTGGCAACCGTTCGAGATTACCGAAGCCGAACTTGTAAAATTATTGTCAGATGCCCCCCAGGAAATCCGGAATAGATTTAATGTAGGCAACGCCGGCAGTTCCATAGAATCCTTACGGTTTGAATTCAGCTCGGCAAAACTGCTGCGCCCCTGGTTTAGACCGGAAGTCTTCAGAGCGCAATTCTGGAAATTTGGTGACGGAAGATTATTGTCTGATGGCGGTGATCCGCCAAACGGCATATGTCCGTCATACCCTGTCGCTGTTGTCTTTGCCCGTAAAATTGTGATTAAAACAAAACAGGTTCCAAATAAACCAAACGGCAAGTTTGGTGGTTTTCGCTTCCTTCCGCATATATTTCTAAAAAATATGAATGTACAAACGCTTCGACTCGATACCCAAACGCGGCTCAATGTCACAACAAAAATTAAAACGATAAACAATATAAGTCTGCCAGGCAAACAAACCGGTTCTGTATTGATGGGCGTTACGCCGGTAAAATTATCCCAAGCCCCTATGACACATAATGTGAGTCCCGTCGCATCGGTCGCAACCAGAAAACCTCTCATTCTAAATCCTGCCAAAAATGTACTTCAGGAATCGAAAATGGTAAAAACCATTGTAGGCGCTAACAGGCAACGGCAGGCAAATGTAGTGTTGCTGAATCAGGCATTGGCTTCTGCGTCCTTACTAAAGAAGCTCCCGGACATTCAGCCGAAATCACCACAAAATCCATCACCAACATCAATCGAGGATGACAATATTTTTATCCTGGCTTTTGTGTGCAAACCAGTTCCTCGTTGTCCAAACCCCGATGAAAACCTTCAATGGTAACTTGGATGCAGTCACATTTAACAGGGAACACGTTATGATAGACGAAAAAACAAAACAACTGATCAAGTGCGTTATTAACGTCTTTGAAACCGGAACCCCTGAGGGGAAATATGATGCTCTGGTGGTATATCCGGATGGAACAAACGGCAGCCGGCAGATCACTTATGGCCGCAGCCAGACGACCGAACAGGGAAATCTGAAGAAGTTATTATCACTCTATGTACAAAACGGAGGAACTTTCAGCAACCAGTTGTCCCCGTATATCGATAAAATCGGGCAAAAACCTCTTGCCGATAATGATGTGTTTAAAAACCTTCTTGTTAAGGCGGCAAGAGAAGACGGG
>DJVU01000037.1 GCA_002441345.1 Bacteroidales bacterium UBA6248 | reverse complement strand
GGGTCGCCCCAGGAAGAAAAATTATCGTCGAGAGGCGTTACCGATACAACATACGAGGCTGGGGTTTGTCCCAGACGGGTAAGGTCGAACTTAATCCACGACGATTTATCGGGGATAATAACGGGGGTGTTATCCCTGATTTCAGCGTAAGGTCCTGAATAGCGGGCAGCAAGTATGCTCTGTATCATGTTTTCCTGGCACTGGGGGATGATGCGGCTAACGGCAGGCCAGAAGCCATCGCCCTGACTTCCCACTTCCGGGGTGTAGGCCAGGATTTTGTTTTTGGTCGTTTGTTCGCCGTACATCCAGTCGTCGGATCCGCCGTTCGAAATGTAAATGGTTGTACTTGAAGGTCCGTACGTATACCGGTTATCTGCTGTCATTCTGCGGGAATATTCCGCGAAAGCGTTTTCGTCGGGTGTTGATTCAGGGATGTAGCCCCAGGCGTAGAGCAGAAGATTGCTGTAGGAATGGTAATTCAAAGCAATTTTAAAATCGTGATTTTCGCAGAACTCCTTCATAGCCTGTGTTTCCGGTTCCGAGAATGGTCCGGTTCCGCGGTAGGTATCCTGGGAGGGATAGGGCGATGAGCCTTCGTTGTCCCATCCCCAGCCGAGTCCGTAATTGCGGTTCAGGTCCACACCAAACGAACCTCCTGTGTTCTGTCTGCGGTTTTTGCGCCACATTCCACCACCATTAGGATTGGTACTGATGTTGTGAAGATAGCCGTCGACGTTGAAAACCGGAACAAAGTACATTTCGGTATTGTCGACCAGTGTGCGAATCTCTTCGCTGGTTTCATAATTTTCGAGGAGGTAATACATGTAATAGAGCAGATGCTGCATTCCGATGGGTTCGCGGGCGTGATGCATTCCGGTATAAAGTACCTGAGGCTCCTGCTCGCTCTGGTTAGGGTTGTCGGAAATTTTAACATAATAAACCGGTCTTCCCTGAATGGTGGAAATATCTGAAATGGGCTGTTTCTCCGTAATCAGATCGGGGAAAAGATTAAACATCAGATCAAGATGCTCATAGCACTCATCCACCGTACTGAAACCTCCGCACGAGCCAAGTTCAAAATTATACGGAACCGGATAGTCGGATGGGGATCGCATGGCCTGCTGTTTTGCCTGCTTAATATCCATTCCGGTATTTCTGGCAGCATAATAGGCAGCCAGGTCGTCAATCTCTACAATGTGATTCAGGTTCAGAGACTCAAGCGCGAGCAATTCGTCCGGCGTAAGGGCAGTAGTATAGGTACTTTCTTTAGCATCGAAGAAACCTGCATCCAGGGCGATACCCAGGCGGGCAAGCGCAGGAAAATCTTCAGGACCGGCAAAGATCTTCACTTGTGAATATTTTTCCTGTTGTGCACTGGTGGCAAGAGCAAGTAAAAACAACAGGGTCGGGAGTAAAAAAAACTTTTTCATAAAGAGTGATGTTGGGCCTGGTTAAATAGGTAATCACAAACGTACAGTTTTTTTGCAAGAAATTGCGTATACCACTGAAATATGTTTTTAAAATCAATATGGATGATTGCTTAATTATATTGTTGATAACCAATCGGATGGTGAAAGTATCGGATTTTTTGTATCGCGAAAATTGTGATTCCTACCCGATGTTTAATCGTATTTAAATTTTCTGACGGACAGGCACCGGCAATGGAAAGCAGTGGTTGGGTTATAGTGTACAGCAGGTTTCGAACCAAACTGCCTCCCCGATTGTTAGTGCAATCGTTTGCACTACAGACATTCTGAATTCTCCGTTACTGCCCGGACATGTCCGGTTTTACGGATTATGTACAAAATAGCCGGAGTTCCGGCCTGTAGTCGGGGATAAATTNNCACCCATGCAGGAAACCACAGCGTACAAGCCCAAAAACCATATAAGGATAGTAACGGCTGCTTCATTGTTCGACGGACACGATGCGGCCATCAATGTGATGCGCAGAATCCTTCAGTCGTCGGGGGCGGAAGTCATACACCTGGGTCACGACCGAAGCGTTCAGGAAGTGGTGCAGTGTGCCATTCAGGAGGATGTTCAGGCCATTGCCATTACATCCTACCAGGGAGGGCATATGGAGTATTTCAAATACATGTATGACCTGCTGCGGGAGGCGGGTTGCGGTCACATCCGGATTTTCGGCGGCGGCGGCGGTGTTATACTTCCCCAGGAAGCTGAAGAACTTCACAAATACGGTATCGCCAGGATCTATTCGCCCGACGATGGCCGCAAAATGGGCCTGCAGGGGATGATCAACGACCTGCTCCGGAAGGCTGATTTCGAAGCCGGAAATCTTAACGGTATTGATGCGGAGGTTATTCGCTCCGGGAATGTGCGTGCCATCGCGTCCCTTATAAGTGCAGCGGAAAACCATCCCGACAAGGCAAAAGAGATTACCCGGGAACTGCGGAGTACATGCAGTACCCTTTCGAGCCCCGTGCTTGGGGTTACCGGGACGGGCGGTGCCGGAAAATCGTCGCTGGTGGATGAGCTTGTGCGCCGGTTTCTGCTGGCCAATCCCGAAAAGAAGCTGGCAATCCTCTCCGTTGATCCTACCCGTCGCAAGAGCGGAGGGGCGCTGCTGGGCGACCGCATCCGCATGA
>DJVU01000070.1:6115-16295 GCA_002441345.1 Bacteroidales bacterium UBA6248 | reverse complement strand
GCATGCTGCCGGTCGTAAAATTTAACTTGAATTTAACGGCAGATTGACTTATCTTGCGGAGCAATATATTCATAGGCGCCCGGGCTCAGTTAGCGGGGGAGATAGTGTATGAATTACAGCCTTTAATTTATAAATGTGATAAGCTAATTCAAAATAATGTACCGGAAAATTATCCATATTCAAACCAAGCTTCCCATTCTGAACAAGAAGAGAATCAGGGCCGGAAAATTATTAAATGGGGGGGGGTATCAAACTGTAAATCAAACAAATACAAATTTCAGGATTTCTTTTCCGGAAATTCATGCAATCTGTTTCATATGTTATCATTCCGGTTATCTAAGGAGATACCCTCCATAGTTATATGATTTACCGGATGGAGGGATACATCAGACCAGGGATATAACATTTTTTACCTTAAAATTTAATTATATGAAATTTTTCAGATTTTTTCTTACAATAGCAGTGATATTTTTATGTTCTGCAGTGAAGGGTCAAATACTTTATCAGGTGGGTGCCTTGAGTATACTGGAAAGCGATGGACAGTTCTACAGAATCAATGGTGATGATACAACAAAAGTATTTCCCGATAAAATTCTACTCAAATTTAAAGACGGTGTTACACCGGAAGCCAAAACCGGATTTGCAAATAACAACGGCTTAACTTTTATCAAATCTACACTCAATGGTGTTAGTCTTTATACGCTGAATCAGGGCTCAAACTTTATCGGAGTTACTCAAAGCCTTTCTGCTTCAACTCTTTTGGAATTTTTTGATTTAAACTACCTTTATAAAACTTTGTCAAATTTCATGCCACCCAACAATGATATTGACTGGTTTAGTTGGAATCCTTGGTGGGCTCAGGAAAATATCATGTGGCCTTACACCGAAACAGATGTTTATGGAGCCTGGAATATTACCAAAGGCACCCCTGATATTATTGTTGCAAATCTTGACAATGGTATCTCACTCAATCATTCTGACTTGGGTAATGGATCAGATGGGTACTCAAATATTTGGGTAAACCATAAAGAAATTCCTGACAATGGAATAGATGACGATAATAACGGGTACATTGATGATTATTATGGCTGGAACTTCGGAACATTTGACATTAATTGGGGAGATAATAATGTTACACATTACATGCCCGATCTATATTCTCATGGAAGTATGACAGGTTCAATTATTGCTGCAAAAACCAACAATGGTAATACAAATGGAATTTTAGGAGCATTTGGCATTGCTGGTGGCTGGGGTAACAGAGGTGTAAGCCTCATGAATGTAAAAATCTCATCACCGAATGAGAATATCCAATCAGCTAACATACCCTATGCCATAGAATATGCTTGTTTGAATGGAGCCAAAGTTGTTAATATGGCTTTTGGGGGTGGTTATTCACAAGCTATCGATGATGAAATAGGTTATCATTATGGTCAGGGTGTTGTGTTTGTTGCTGCAGTTGGTAATAATAGCAGTCCTGGCTATATTCTTTTTCCGTCTAGTTCAGAAAATGTTATAGCAGTTGGAGCTACTGAATTTGTATCTTGGGAAGCCAGATGGCACGAAAAAAATTCATCTTTAACTTGGGGCTCAAATTATATTGACGATAATTATGGTGTAGAAATCATGGCCCCATGTAGCCCTATAAGTATTTCTGCCCAAGGACAAAACTCTTTTTATTGGGATACAGAGGATTATGACATATTTTCAACCAAATCTTCAGCCAGTACTTCTGCTTCATCATCTTTTGTGAGCGGG
Organism: Bacteroidales bacterium UBA6248; assembly: GCA_002441345.1. Lineage (GTDB taxonomy): Bacteria > Bacteroidota > Bacteroidia > Bacteroidales > Lentimicrobiaceae > Lentimicrobium. Next base: position 14,537 of record DJVU01000070.1, on the reverse strand, counting down.
GTGGTGGCTCTGATGCTCTCGGTCAATCCTTGTTTATCTCCTGATGAAGTTAGACAGATTCTTAGAGAAACAGCTGACAAATTACCTGGTATGATGGGACATGACACTTATGATTATAACTCAATACCTGGTTATCCGGGTTGTAATGATCAAATGGGATATGGCCGAATCAACGCAGCACGTGCACTTGAAAATGTTGCTCCTGGTGCGCCAATTTTAATAACTGGTGCTGTGGCGCCCTGGACAACAGACAGAAACATTTACTATAACATTACCATTGAACAAAATGGTGTTCTTGAAATTAATAATTGCGAAGTCTCTTTTGCTCCTGATGTAAAAATTATTGTTCAACAAGGCGGCAGGCTAATTGTTAACAATAGTGTATTGACCGGGCTTTGTGACGCAACCTGGCAAGGCATTGAAGTTTGGGGCAACAGTTCAGCCAACCAGTGGCCGGATGAAAATGGTAAATACTCACAGGGTTATGTAGTATTGGATAGTGCAACTATTCAAAATGCTGTAAATGCACTTAACCTATGGAAACCTGGCGACCATACTCAAACCGGAGGCATTGTCCATGCAACAGGAACTACATTTAATGATAATGTAAAGTCCGTCCATGCCCTGCTTTACCGAAATTCTCATCCTATAAATGAAAGGGAGATGGATTATAATTCATCTTTTAGTGATTGTAACTTCGAGATTACAGCGGATTACAATGGTACACATACTTTCTACAAACATGTGGATTTAAACCAGGTGAATGGGATTAAATTTAAAGGGTGTGACTTTAGCTTATCTTCCGCTGCAATCAATATTGCAAAATTTAATCAGGCCATTGCTGCCTACAGTTCCGGATTCAAGGTTGAAGCAATATGCATCAATCCCGGAATAGGTACTTGTGATTACGACAGGAGCACATTTTCCGGATTTTATTCTGCAATTTATTCAGGAAATGGCTCTAATCTGTCTTATACTTTCTCAGTTAACAGAGCAGATTTTACTAATAATTCAATCGGCATTGAAGTGAATAGTGTTAAAAACCATTCCATTTTATTCTGCAACTTTAAATTGGGGCCGAATACTGGTGATGCAGGCACTTGTAGTACATCAGGTGCTCCTTCATTTGGGATTGATATGGTGGAGAGCAATAGCTACATAATTGAAGAGAATAATTTCATTAAAAATGAAGGTGCGCCTCAGGGGCTTTACGTTGGTATAAGGTGTAAAGACAGCAAAACATTGCTAGATGTTATTTACAGGAATAGTTTTAGCGGCCTAAGCTATGGCAATTATGCTGAGGGTTTGAACCGAAGTGATCCAGATGTTGACGATAATGGTCTTCAATTTATGTGCAACACCAACCAGAATAATGCCATTGATTTTATTGTTGCTAAAAAGAATGTTGATGATAGACCAATGATCCATTCTTTTCAGGGTTCACGGAACCTTGAAGCAAAGAATACCTTTTCTGCTAATCCACTTCAGTATGGACATTTCAGAAATGATGGAAGGCAGATAATCAATTATTTTTATAACACAAGTCCACCGCAATATTACACACCTGTTTATGTGGTTCCGGTTTATGTAACCGCTGTCAACCAATGCCCTTCTAATTTTGGTGGTATTAATCCCAAATCCATTGTGCTGGATGAAAGCCAGAAATTACAACGTGAATTGGATTATGCTACAAACATAGCCGATTACAATAATGTTAAGTTTCTGCTTGATAATTTGAAGGATGGGGGTGATACTGAAGGGTTAAAGCTGGAAGTTTCAAGTTCCTGGCCACAGGATATGTGGGAACTGAGGGCAAAACTACTTGGTGATTCACCGCATTTGTCAGAAGAAGTGTTAAAATTAGCTGCTGATAAAACCGATGTCTTGCCCGAGTCCGTATTATTTGAAATCCTTTCTGCCAATCCCGATGAATTGCGGAAAGAAACCCTGATAGAATATCTCGAAAACAAGGAGCAGCCACTTCCAGAATACATGATATCCATTCTGAAGCAACTGGCAGGGGGGATTACCTACAAAACAGTTCTTAAACAGGATATGGCAAAGTATGAAGCTGAAAAAGTAAAAGCAGCCAACGACCTTATCCGGTCATGTCTCAATGACTCATATATGGATTATAATTACTTGCGTAGCTGGTATGATAATCTGAACAATCTGAATGCTGATTATGAAATTGTTGCTTCTTACCTAACCGAAAAGAACTACAGCGCTGTATCAGCCATGCTGGATGTTATACCAGCCGTTCGCAATCTGACAGGCAATGAACTCGATGAATTCAACGAATACAAGGGATTTATTTTATGGCAAATTCAAATGATTCAGCAGGGGGAAAATATTTTCTCCATTGACGATTCTTCTTTTGAAATGCTTTTAGAAACAGCCGAAAACGGTGCAAGTCGAGCTTCAATGATGGGCAGGGCATTGCTTGAGTACGGACATGGTTACCATTTCGAAAAATGTTTGCCCGGAGCAGAAGGGGCATCGCTTAAAACCAGCTATGTGGATAACGCTATTAATGAGAATGGTATTTCAATAAAAGCCAATCCCAACCCGGCAAGTTCATGGGTTGCCTTTGAATACGAACTTCCTTTTAATGTTAGTAAAGGAGAAATCCTGGTTACAGACATGCATGGAAGGACAATAGTTTCGTTCAAAGTAACGGGAAATGTCGGACAACAGGTATGGGATACCCGGCAGGTAGAAAAGGGTATCTATATTTATACTCTGAAAGCCGGTACCCTCAACAAGCAAGGCAAACTGGTAGTTCAATAATGTTTCATCTGGTTCATCCCGGGATATTCCGGGATGAACCATTTTTCTTTTCTCCGATGAAAAAGATTATATTTACAATAATCCTCCTCTACTGCTTTATTATTATTAACGCACAAAATTACAACATTGTTTGGCAACAGTGTTTAGGAGATGAAACCACTACTCATTATCATACTGTTGCAAAAACATCTGACGGATTTTTCCTTGCCTTAGGGTTAAATATAGATAATGGAACTACGAATTATCATGGCAGTTCAGATATTTGGCTTATCCGAACAGATTCCCTGCATAATATTCTATGGGAAAAATGTTATGGTGGTTCAGATGCGGATAATCCGCATAAAATTGTAACCATTAACGATACCGCATCCTATATATATGGCTCTACCTGGTCTGTTGACGGTGATGTGGTTTCCGGAACTTATGGTTTTAACGATGTGTGGGTGATTAAAATTAACGGACAGGGCGATATTTTGTGGGAGCAGACTTATGGTTCTCCTTACTATGAAGAACCCAAAGATCTGGTTGTTACCCCCGATGGCGGCTTTGTTTTTACCAATCGTGTGGGCAGCGACGGAGGGGATATCAGTCAGTATTTTGGACAGTTTGATGTTTGGATGTGTAAATGCGATGCTGATGGGAATATAGAATGGGAAAAAACATTGGGCAACGAAGGAATGGATAATGGGGTTTCCATGATAATCAATAAAAAAGGTAATATTTTGATGATTGGTGCGGTACAATGGCCCGGGGGTATGGTTACCTGCAATCCACATGGAGAAATAGGCAATGTATGGTTGGTTGAGCTTGATATGCAAGGTAATATTGTTTGGCAGGAATGTTATGGGGGAAGCTATTATGAAGGTGGAATGAAAATATTGGAGGTGAATAATGGATATATCTTTGCTGCTTTCGCTCGTTCAAATGACGGGGATGTGTCCGGACATCATGGCCCATCGGGGCCAGGTGGTACAATAGATATATGGATTGTAAAGATAGATACCCAAGGCGAGATCATCTGGCAAAAATGTCTTGGAGGAACAGGGTATGATGTCCCATATGCAATTTTTAATAGTAGTAACGGGGATATTCTGGTTTTTAGTCATACAACATCCAACGATGGTGATGTATCAGGCAACAATTCGAACCCAGGTACTAATGATGTTTGGCTTGCCAGGATTGATTCCAATGGTGTGCTGCTTGGTCAACATTGTTTTGGAGGCAGAGGTGACGAGTATTTGAATAATCATTCGGTAGCAAGAATAAATGATTTCCGGTATATAATCTCTTCGCGGACTCCGCACAGTAGCGGTAATGTGCAATGCTCCATTACTCCATTAGATACCGATGCCTGGTTTTTCGAGATAAAGGACTGCGATTTTTATGCCCCGGCCATTCCTGCAATGCCTGAAGGACCTGTAGATGTATGTACTGTAACTACAATACAAAGCACATATAACACACAGCCAGCCGTGAATTCGCATGGTTATGTATGGGAGATAACGCCTGTTACTGCCGGCATTCTCGATCAGGATAGCACAATGGCAACAGTAATCTGGGATACAAGTTTTAAAGGTACTGCCGGTTTAAGGGTATTTAATTTTAACGATTGCGGCAGCAGTGCCTGGAGTGAAACTCTTGACATAAATGTTGAAACCTGCATTGGAATTAACGAAATGGAAGAAACTGTTTGCAGGGTTTACCCCAACCCCTCGCTAGGTTACGTTGTATTTGAATTAAAAAAACCATTACCTGTGGGTAACATAACCATAAGTGATATTACCGGGCGGCTGGTAACAACCATGGCTTTAACCGGCGAGAAGACGGTGTGGCAAACAGGCGAAATACCAACCGGGGTTTACCTTTACAGAATTAAAGGGGCAACTTCGGTTGTTTCTGGCAAACTGTTGATTATGAATTAATTAAAATAAATCGGGCAGCTCAACTTTTAATGATTTAATAGGTTGAGTAAAACCTTAAAAACTAATGTTATGAAAAAATTTATTACCCTTTTGCTTTGTATGGTAAGTTTTGGCGCTTTTTCGCAGAACTTTATTAAGTCGTATTCTTTTTTCGGAAACGCGGAAGCGGCCCGGGTAGATTTCGAAGAAACCGGTTACAGGATGATTGGCTCAGGCAGGGATATTAATGGCGATTTTGTTTTTGTGCTACACCTGGATTTTTCCGGCGACACCATAAAAACCAGAAAAATGTATTTTGATTTTCAATTTTTTCATGGACTCTACCCTTGTCTGGAAATTACTGACCATGTTGGCAATCATTATATTGTTGTTTCGCGAAGCAGTGATTCAGCCCTTATCGTAAAATATTCTCCCGAATGGCAGGAACTCAGGCGAAAAAGCATCCCAACCTTCAACACTTACCAGACTTACGCCATTACGCATACTGCCGATAACCATCTGGTGCTTGTATGTGGAAATGATTTATTGAAACTTGATACGGATTTTAACATTATCTGGCATAAACAGTATGGCGGAGAAACCAATGGAACGGAATCTGAATCAAAACCATATTCTGTCATAGAAGCTGAGGGCGGCGACTTGTTCGTTTATTCGATGGACTACTTACGTGTATTCCATTTCGAGTATCCGCCTCATTATGCTTACCTGCGTATTTTCAATAAGGATGGTATGCTGCGCGACAGTATTGCAACCACGCTGAGATATGAATGTTTGCCATACGAAGACGGGTTTATTTGCACAGGGTATTACATGAATTTACTTGCTTTTCCACCTGTTACAGGTAATTCTCTGATACACCATGATCTCGGTGGCGCGCAGGTTTTAGTGAAAAATCTGGCTTATGTTGACAGTAGTTGTATCGTACAAAGACCAGTACAAAATCATGAAGGCAATCTGATTTTTTTTGGAGCTAATTGCGCTGATTTTAATAGAAATATTTATATGCACGCTACTTCCATAGAAGGGGACAGCCTGTGGACAAGACAATTTTCTTTTCCTGATTATGATAAGAGCTGGGTTACTGATATCAAGGTTGCCCCTGATGGGGGTTATCTTTTTTCAACATATCATGAAGCCAATGACAACCGGGTATTTCCCGGATTAATCAAAACCGACGCGTTGGGCAACATCAGTGGTCTGGGATTTGAAGAAAGTGTAATAAATGAGGAGGTCAGGGTTTATCCGAATCCTGCCGCCGGATTTGTAGTTTTCGAACTTGACCAGCCATCGCCCGGGCGTATAATAACCATAACCGACATTACCGGAAGAACGGTTGCAGAGATACCTGCCAACAGCGTGAAAGTCGTATGGGAGCCGGCAGGGGCAAAGCCTGGCGTTTATTTCTACAGATTGCGGGAACCTGCAGGAACCACCGGCGGTAAACTTCTGATCGCGCCCTGAGTAAATCCGGTTATGGCAAGATCGGATGCAGTAAAGCTAAAGTAAATTATTAATTTCCAGGCAACCCATCCCGGCATACGCCGGATCAGTCAGAAATGCCTTTATTGTATCATGGTTTTTTCTGAGTATCCGTTCAATGTTATTGGTTTTGGTATTTCCGGTTCTCAGCCAGATTATTTTGGGCGGCGATCCTTTAAGAAGCCCTATGTCATAGAAATCATTGTCGAAAGTAAGGATGCAGAATCCGTTTCGCCTGGCATACTCCCATATAATCAAATCTTTGGAATTTTCCAATCCAAGTTCCTTAACCTGCCTGGTTCCGGGGTAGATATCCTGAATCCTTGAGGCTATCCTGAAAGAAATGTTCTGATCCAACAATAGCTTCATTCCGAAACCTGAAGTTTACGCTCCCTGTCGGAAGCAAACAGTAAGCATGCCCTGATGTCTTCCTTAGTCAACTCAGGGTAATCGGCCAGAATATCTTCGAATGACATGCCTGATCCCAGCCATCCGAGTACGTCAGACACACTGATACGGGTATCCCTGATACAGGGTTTGCCAAATCTTTTAGATGCGCTTATGCGGATAATCCGATTGTACTTCTTCATATTCCAAAGGTACTAATAATCTGATTTGTAAAACGAATCAGCGTGAATTCCAGTATAAGATTTCCGGTATTTCTGTTTGAAATTGCCTGGGAAACAACATAATACCTCTAATTCAATGTGCCGGTGATGGTTCCTGTTTGTTGTTTGCCACCTGATCCTGTAAAGGATTGACTTTCTGCGACAGCTTCTGTCAGAAAGGGTGCAGACTATTGCCTGGGCTTCAGGTAGCGGTTATACAACAGCAGCCCGATAATGGTGGCCACGCCTATCATACTGAAGATAAACCACAGCAGCCCGGGGCGTCCCATGCCGTCGACAAATTTCACATAAAGCGTGGCGCCGAGTATGCCGCCAATGCCGCTGCCTATGACTCCGTAAAGGAAGGAGTAGCCCAGGTAAAGCGCCTTTTTATCGGGCGGGGCAATCAGTCCGATGTAGGAGATAAATTTCGGGTGGGCGGTCATCTCGCCTATGGAAAATATAATCAGTCCGGCAACAAAAACCCAGGCATAGGTACTGATGGCCAGTATGCCCATTCCCAGCGTCCCCAGCGCGATTCCCGTGATCATGGTGGGCAGGGCGGGGGTTTTCTTTACAATGGAAGAGACCAGCAGCTGCAACGCGATGATGGCCCCCGCATTGACCACCGTTACATGCTCGGCTTCAAACTTCCAGGAGGGATTGCTGACAAACAGCCCCAGAAAACTGTTGATGGCATTGTTTACCGGCGTCATGTCCATGTAATCGGTCAGGTACCAGAGTATGGTATCGAACATCTGGAAATAGAGAATCCAGAAACCACTGTAAATCACGATCATCAGCACAAAACGATAATCCTTCAGCACCAGCAGTATGCCTTTCAGCACTTCCGCGAGGGGCTTGGTACTGGCCGGGCGTGGCGGCTCTTTGTAAACGAACAGGTTGAGCAGCAGCATGGAGCCGGTGCCCACGGCAGCCATAATGAAAATGTAATTCCATCCTATCCCTTTCAGGAAAGGCACCAGAATAAGCGGAAAAATAAATGCCCCCAGGTTGATCGACCAGTAAAAGATGCCGAATCCCAGGCCTGAATTGCTTTCGTCGGTAACGCGGGCAATGGTCCCCGAAATCACCGGTTTGAAGAACCCGGCCCCGATGGCCATCAGGATAAGGCTCATAAATACAAGAACGTAGGAGGAGGAGAGGCTGGTAAAAAAGTAGCCGGCGCTCATCACCGTAAAGGCCATCATCAGCGTGCGGCGGTAACCGAAGCGGTCGGCCAGCGCCCCCGAAAGTATGGGCAGCAGGTACAGCAGCGGCGTAATGGTGCTTTTGATTACCCCCACGCCTTCCTTGCTGAAACCCAGTCCGCCATCGCCCACCGAAGTGACGAGGTAAACCGAAAGTACCGACATCACACCGTAGTAGGAACCTCTTTCGAAAAACTCCATTACGATGACTGTCCAGAAATTACGCGGGAAGGACTTGAAACCCGATTTGTTTGCAGGGGTGCTGTTCATGCCTGAAAATTTGAGTGATGCGCAAAAATAGGAATTTGCCGTTAATCTTCAACGGCATGCAGGATGCTGCGGGAATCGGGACTCCCGTTTTGTTATTCGGAAACCGGAGGCTCTTTTATTTTGATTTCTGGGATTCAACCAC
>DJVU01000070.1:0-6108 GCA_002441345.1 Bacteroidales bacterium UBA6248 | reverse complement strand
AAATCGCCGCTGAGGGCCTTGAAAAGCCGGTTCAGCTTGTCTGGATGATCGTCGATACAGATGGAAAAACTGATGGCTGAATTCTGCATCAGGTTGATGCGGATACCCATGTGCGAAAGCAGTCCGAAAATGGTGTGCAGCCCGTCTTCGGCGATAAATGAAAAGTCGTTGGGCGAGACGGAGACCAGCACCTGTTCTTTTTTTACAATGTAGCAGGGCGTACTCAGCGGCTGATCTTCGAAACTGTGGATCAGGGTTCCTTTTTCCTCCGGTTTTTCAAAGGACTTCACGTACAGCGGAATATTCTTGTTCTGCAGCGGCTGAATGGTTTTCGGATGTATGACCGAAGCCCCGAAATAGGCCAGCTCGATGGCGTCGCGGTAAGAAATGCGGTCGAGCAGCACGGTGTCGTCGAAGTAGCGGGGGTCGGCATTCAGTACGCCGGGTACATCCTTCCAGATAATCATTTCGCCGGCATCGAGGGCGTAGGCAAAGATGGCCGCGCTGAAGTCGGAACCTTCCCTGCCCAATGTTACCGGGTGGCCATTGGCACTGCTGCCGATAAATCCCTGGGTGATATACAAGGGAGCTTCGTATTCCGGGTTGGCTTCATCAAAGGCTGCAAGTATCCTTCGGGTTGTTTCATCCCAGCTTATTCGGGCATTGCGGAATGCTTCACTGGTTATTATCAGCTTCCGGGCGTCAAGAAGCTGATTCGGGACTCCCTCCTGCCTGAGAAATTCGCTGACAATAGCGGTCGACAGAAGCTCTCCGTGCGATACCACCTGATCGTAAGCCGCGTCATAGAGTGAGGGCGGTGCTGACTGAAGCAGCAGACGTATATCCCTGATGATAGATTTAACCGCGGAACTGCCGGCACCCCCGAGCCCTGACGAAATTTCCAGATGAAAACTCTCAAGCCCGCTGAGCAGTGAAAACACGCCGACGTCCTGATTAATCCATGCATCGGCAACCTGCTCAAGCGCATTGGTTGTCTTACCCATTGCTGAAATTACAACGCAGATACGCTCTCCCGGATACCGATTCAGAATTTCCCTGACATTTCTTACCGCTTCCGCATCCCTTAGCGATGCACCTCCGAACTTGAAAACTTTCATGCCTTGATGTTTGATTATTATGCCCGAACGTTTTTTCATTAAAGCCTGTGCCGTCTGTCTTTAACGGCATTCTCTGTTCAGGCAGAGCAAATTTAATTAAATTATTCCGGGAGTTAACCGGTTCAATAATATTATGGAGCAGGAGATACCGTAAATTTCCTTCTTCGTAAGTATTATCCGGAATATACCGGCTTCTGAGCCCCAAAATGTTTTTCAGTCGTTGCTTGCGAAATGAAATTAATTCCTGTAGGTTTGGACTTTGATGAACGATTAACCGAAAAGTACTGCAACTATGAAGACACTTATTGAATTTATTTCCGAAACGCAGGCCGATTTCCCGTATGCAACGGGAGAATTTACCCGTCTGCTCAACGACATAGGTATTGCAGCCAAACTGGTTAACCGGGAAGTCAACAAGGCAGGACTTGCCGATATCAACGGTTATTTTGGTCAGCAAAACGTTCAGGGCGAAGACCAGAAAAAGCTCGATGTATTTGCCAACGAGTGTTTTCTCTCGGCTATGCGTTACGGAGGTATGGTATGCGCGGTGGCATCGGAGGAGAATGAGGAGTTGTATACCTACGATAATGCCTTTTCGCAAAAGGGGAAGTATGTGGTAGCCATGGATCCGCTCGACGGATCCTCAAACATTGAGGTGAATGTTCCGATAGGAACCATTTTTTCCATTTACCGCCGGCTTGGCGACAGTGGTCCGGGAACGGTGGAAGATCTGCTGCAGCCCGGAAACAGGCAGATAGCCGCCGGTTATGTGATTTACGGATCTTCAACCATGCTGGTATATACCACAGGAAAAGGAGTCAACGGATTTACCCTGGATCCTTCCGTCGGCTTGTTTTTGCTCTCGCATCCCAATATGACCTTCCCGGAAGGAGGAAACATCTATTCGATTAACGAAGCAAACTATATTTATTTTCAGGAAGGGGTAAAGCAGTATATTAATTATTGTCAGCAGGACGATCCGGCAACCAACCGTCCCTATACCACCCGCTATATCGGAAGCCTGGTTGCCGATTTTCACCGCAATCTTATCCGGGGAGGCATATACATTTATCCCGGAACCCTGAAGAATCCAAACGGTAAATTACGATTGCTCTATGAATGCAATCCGGTTGCTTTCCTTGCGGAGCAGGCTGGCGGAAAGGCTTCCACCGGTTTTGAGCGTATTCTGGATATCATGCCTCAGCATCTGCACCAGCGCGTGCCGTTTTTCACCGGTACGAAGCATATGGTGGAAAAAGCCGAGGAGATGATGCGTAACTATTCGCCAAAGTAACGGAATATCAGCTTTTAACGACCAGCTTGAATCCGATCCCGTGCACGTTGATGAGCTCGACGTTCCCGTCTTCTTTCAGGTATTTACGCAGCTTGGCGATGTAGACGTCCATACTCCGGGCGTTGAAATAGCTGTCGTCCTGCCATATTTTATTCAGGGCATAGCTCCGGTCGAGGACTTCGTTCAGGTTTTCGCACAGCAACCTCAGCAATTCATTTTCCTTTGAGGTTAAGCGCTGTTCCTCCCCGTTACGCATGAGTACCTGCCGGTTGTAGTCGAGGGTGAACGTGCCGATGGTGAACACCTTTCCGCCCTGAGGATTGTATCCGGCACGGCGGAGGATGGCTTCGATGCGCAGCAGCAGCTCTTCCATGCTAAAGGGCTTGGTAAGGTAATCGTCGGCTCCGGCCTGAAAGCCCTTCAGTTTATCCTCTTCCAGGGATTTTGCCGTAAGGAATAAAATCGGAATATTGCGGTCAACCTGCCTGATTTCCCGGGCCAGTGTAAATCCGTCCTTTACCGGCATCATAACGTCAACAATACAGAAATCAAACTGCTCTTTCGAAAAAAGCTCAAAGGCCTCCTGCCCGTTTACGCACAGCTTGGGGGCATACCCCTTGGCTTCGAGGTACGATTTGAGAATGTTGCCAAGGTTACGGTCATCCTCGGCAAGCAGTATCCTCGTTTTTTCCTTTTCCATAGTATTTCCTGGTTATTTCATTGGATTATAATCGTAAAAAACCGGCATTTATTTTATTCGCCGTGCGGAAGCCACACCCTGAAGGTGGATCCTTTTCCGGGTTCGCTTTCCACACTTACCTCGCCATCGTGTTTTTCGACTATAAATTTAACATAACTGAGTCCCAATCCAAAGCCTTTTACATTATGAACATCTCCCGTTGGAACCCGGTAGAGTTTTTCGAATATTTTCTTCTGATTTGTCTTGCTGATGCCCGTACCATTGTCGGTAATGCTCACGAGTACTCCCTGGTTGCGGTCTTCGGTACTTACCATAATCAGTGGTTTGCGCGGAGTGTACTTATTGGCATTGTCGAGCAGGTTGTTGATCATATTGGTAACGTGCACCCGGTCGGCAGTTATCACCGGATTGGAGGCATTCAGCGAGGTATCTATGCTCCCGTCGCGAATCTGAACCTGTATGGCAATCTTCCGGATAACGTCCGATATTACTTCATGGATGTCAAACGGCTCTTTTCTCAGGTTAAGCTGACCTTTTTCCAGGATGGCGGTTTGAAGAATTTTCTCGGCAAGCACGCCCAGGCGTTTGTTTTCCTGACTTATTATGTCAATGTAGGAGTGCATGAGATCCTCGCTTTTAGGGACGTCCGGATCGTTCAGTACTTCACACGCCAGGGAAACCGTCGATATAGGGGTTTTAAACTCATGCGTCATGTTGTTGATGAAGTCGTTCTTCATCTCCGAGAGTTTTTTCTGTTTCAGGATGGCGAAGATCATTGCGGCAAAGGCAAGCACGATAAAGAGTGAAAGTCCGCCCGAAATGATGAGCATACCGCTCATCTGAAGAAGCAGGTAGCGTGTTTGCCTCGGGAAGTTGATCAGCAGAAAATCGCCCGTTGGGTAGCCGCCACCGGCAAACATGGGAAAGAACATTCCTTCTTCCATGAGCTTTTCACGCGTTGCAGCATCTTTTTCCAGAACCATGATGTTGCGTGACTCGCTGAAGACCCCGAATTCGTATTCTGCATTGATTCCTTTGGCCTGAAGGGCGATATTGATCAGGGTGTCGAGCTGTCCGCGCGAAACCCTGTTCTCGATGCTTGGGGCAAAGGGACTGTTGAACAGCTCTTCAAAGACCTGGTTCAGCAGAAATGCTTTTTTTCGGTGCAGCTGCCTGGCTCTTTCGCTGAGTTCGCTGCTGCCCCCGGCAATGCCCAGGGTGTCGGGAACCGTGAGAATGGCGGAATCCGTCTTTTTCACCATTTTCCACTGGTTGTCTTCAAAAATCTCGCCCCATTCCTGCTGCCGCTGATAGTTGTAGTTACCGCCTGCATCGTTCTGCCCGGGCATCTGTCCGGTTTCCCTGTAGATGAGGTAATCCAGCGAATCGATGGAGCGGAGCAGATTGGTATACGCGGTATTTTTCCGCATCTGCCTGCTCATCTCAAGTTTCTCCAGTCGGTTCATAACATCGCCCATTGCCTCGGCAACCGTCCGCTGAAAGTCGGCTTCTCTAAGCTTCACGGCACTGCTGATCCAGTATGTCTGGATCCCGGTTAGTACGATGAGTGCAATGCTCACCAGAACAGTGATTAACAGTATCAGCCGGCGGTTCATGATTGCAAAGGTAAGCGGGCTTGAACCATAAACCGGAGGACATTAACATCTTTTAACGTTTGTTTGATTTCCTTAACATTACACCCCCCGTCACTGGCGTATTTTTGTACCATCAATGAAATTTCACAGAGGAAGCTTTCCCGAAAGTGTTTTGTTTGGTGTGTTTTTTGTGTGTAAATGTTTCATAAGTGTGTGTTGTGTTAAAAGAGTGCAGTCGCCCCACAGGACTGCACTTTTTTTATTTACCTGACGTATCTTTGCAACGAAAGGATTCTCAATTCCAAAAAAAAAGCAGATGACGGACGTAAAAATTGATGTAACGAAGCTTGAAGGCTTTGTTAAGAAAGAAGCCATATATGCATACGAGCAGCAGCTGGTGCTTCACCAGGGTGTTTTGCTGAATAAGACCGGTGCCGGAAACGACTTTCTGGGCTGGATCACACTTCCCGATGAGATTCCGGATTCACTGCTGGCATCCCTGGAAGCCGATGCCCGTGAAATAGCCGCAAAAGCGGATATTTACGTTGTGATAGGTATTGGTGGTTCTTACCTTGGAGCCAGGGCGGTTATTGAAGCACTGCAGCATAATTTCTCCCCGCTGTTATCGAAACCGGAGCGCAAAGCTCCACTGGTGGTATATGCCGGTAATAATATTTCGGAGGAATATATGGCTGATCTTCTGCAGGTTCTCGACAAGTACGACTATGCGATGACGGTTATATCCAAATCGGGAACAACAACGGAGCCTGCCATTGCATTCCGCATACTGCGCCGGCATATGGAGCAGAAATACGGTCGGGCGGAAGCCGGAAAACGAATTATAGCCATTACCGACAAATCGAAGGGAGCCCTTAAAGAACTGGCTGTGGCGGAAGGATACAAGACTTATGTGGTTCCCGATGATGTGGGTGGAAGGTATTCGGTACTTACACCGGTGGGACTGCTTCCCATTGCCGTGGCGGGATTCGATATCCGCAGTCTGGTAGATGGTGCACGCAGAATGAAGGCGGTTGTAACTGAAAAAAAGACGCTGGATGAAAATCCTGCCTTTATGTACGCAGCTGCCCGCAACGCCTTGTATGCTTCCGGAAAGCCCGTCGAAATAATGGTAAACTACCAGCCTTCGCTGCTTTATATTACCGAATGGTGGAAACAGCTGTACGGAGAAAGCGAAGGAAAGCAAAACCGGGGGATTTTTCCGGCAGGAGTCAGCTTTACAACCGACCTTCACTCCATGGGTCAGTATATACAGGAAGGGCTGAGGGTTATTTTCGAAACCGTTCTGAGCATCGGAAATCCTGCTAAATCCGTAACTGTACCTGAATCGGAAGACGATGCCGACGGGCTCAATTTTGTAGCAGGAAAATCGTTGCACGAAGT
>DJVU01000044.1 GCA_002441345.1 Bacteroidales bacterium UBA6248 | reverse complement strand
AAGGATCCAACGAGTCACATTTTAAGGGATAAACCTTTAACCCGTACGGATTATTTTTTTCTGATAAATAGTTTGTTTTTAATGACCTGGTAGTAATCCAAACGGGAAAACCCAGCGCATCATTTAACAAAAAACCCGGAAATAGAGCTTTAATACCGGATACGGAAGAAAATACACGTTGTTTTTGGCAGGTTTATTCCATACATTTATGCTGATTTAATCCGATATCTTATGAAAAGAGTGATTTTCGGGCTGATTGCCCTGACCTTCCTGCTTTCATCGTGCAGGGAGACCATTGAGAAAGAAGTTGTGGTTGTGAACGACACAACGGCGGTTGCTCCGCGCGACGGGGTATTTTATCACATTTCGAGCGGGCCGGAGAATCCGCACAAGGTACTGATGGCGCTGCGCCAGGCAGTTATGATGGCAGAGGATAAGGATGTGCTGATTTATTTCGACATCCGTGGTATTGAAGTTGTACTGAACGATGCCCCTGACCTCAGCTATCCCACCTTTCCAACCTCCCTGGAATCGCTTAAAGCCTTGATGGATAAAGGGGTGACAATTTTTGCCTGTCCGGCATGCCTGAAAGCCGCCGGAAAGAGCGAAGCCGACCTGATGCCCGGGGTGGTTCTGGCCGGGAAAGAGAAATTTTTCAGCTTTACCAAAGGTCGTATACTGACGCTGGACTATTGATTCAATTGCAGATCGGGGCATTGGCGGTTTAATCCGTTCGATGCATATTGCTACCGCACAGAGCCGGCGGACACGTATGCCCGTCCTCCTTCCTTATCGTATAAGAAGGGGTTTCTTTATTTTTCCTTTGCAGATGAAAAAGGAACGGTAAGGTTATGACCTCACCGTATCAGCGGTTGCAGAATTTTTTCGATAATTTCGAAGGCTTCTTTCATGGTCTGGCCTGCATCACCGTCTGTCATTTCTGCAAAAGCGGGGACATTCATGCGAGAAATCCAGGTGCTGCCATCCTGCTTTTCATAAACCGAAACCCTGCAGGGCAACATGGGTGAGGAATCGCGGTAAGCATCCTGCGAAAGGATTCTGAAGGCCAGAGCCGGATTGCACAGCTCTAGCACACTTACCGGAAGTACTTCCCTGCCATTCTTTCGCATGGTTTCCTGCAGATTGTGTGAGGCAAGTATCTTCCATCCGCCCTCGTCGATGGCATTGGTAAGATTTTCAATGGTTTCGGCAAAGCCAAAGCGGCTTTGGTTCTCAAACATTAAAACGGGTTTTTCCATAATTACACGAATTGGGCTTTACGGCCGGTTAAGATGTGAAAGTACCCGATGGTTTCTCCAGGCATGGCACTTTCCGGAAAAATTATTCAGGCATCCGGTCCGGTAACGAAAGGGATGCCTGACACTTTGGATATCAACGGAAATCAGAGGTATTTGTTTACCTGTTTTACCAGGAAATCTCCGGGTTTTACGCCTACTATTCGTTCTGCTTCCTTCCCGTCTTTGAAAATAATAATGGTAGGGATGCCCCGGATGTTGAATTTTTGCGAGACCGAAGGAAAGTGATCCACATTCAGCTTGGCCACGACAGCTCCGAAGGATTCGTCTTCCGCCAGTTTGTTTAGTACGGGCCCCATTACTTTACAAGGCATACACCACTCGGCCCAGAAATCGACAAGCACAACGCCTTTGCCGGTTTCAGCCCTGAAATTTTTGTCGTTCAGGGTTACGATCCGCTCGCTTTCGGCAACGGCTGGGGCATTTTTCATTTTCCGGAACGAGAAGTAGAGATAAGCCAGAAAAATGGCTATTACGGACAGTGCAATCAGGACTCCTGTTGTCATATCAATGGGTTAACGATGCGTGAATGTGTTTGGTTTTCAGCTGATGCAGGTAGTTTGAGGCAGCAAGTGCAGCGATCGTGCCGTCGCCAACTGCAGTGGTTACCTGCCTGTAGCGCTTGGCAATGGAATCGCCGGCGGCAAAAACTCCCGGAACGCTGGTCGACATATCCGGAGCCACTGTAATCTCATTCCACTGGTTGAGTTCCACTTTTCCTTTCAGAAATTCGGTGTTGGGTACATATCCAATGAAAATGAAGACTCCGTCGGTGGCAAAGTTTTGTATCTCTCCCGTTTTCAGATTTTTTATATCTACACTCCGTAGCTTTTCATCCCCGTGAAATGCCGTGATGGCCGACTCCATAACGAAATGGATTTTTGGATTTGCCTTTGCCTCTTCCACCGCCCATTCAAACGCCTGAAAGTGGTCGAACTGGTGGACGATGGTAACCCTGGTAGCGTATTTGGTGAGCGAAACGGCTTCTTCAAGCGCAGAGTTGCCGCCTCCCACCACTACGATCTCCTTTCCGGTGAAAAAATCGCCGTCGCAGGTAGCACAGTAGGAGATACCCTGACCTTTGAATCCGGCTTCTCCCGGTACATTGAGGGTGCGTGAACGCCCTCCCGGGGTTAAAATGATTGCATCGGAAGTGTACCTCGAACCGTCGGCAAGGGTAATTTCCTTGATGTCACCTTCGGTTTCAATGGTTTCGAGCTGAACGTTGGAACGAATGGTACAACCAAAGCTTTTGGCCTGCTTTTTCATGATATTGGCCAGCTGGTATCCCGAAATACTCTCCACACCCGGGTAGTTTGCAATCTCATGGGTCAGAATCATCTGACCTCCGGGTAAGCCATCGCTGATGATCAATGTATTCAGCCGGGCCCGGGAAAGGTATATTCCGGCCGTCAATCCTGCCGGTCCTCCGCCGACAACGATGGCATCGAAATGATTCGTATCATTCATAGTTCTGATAGTTAGAAATCCGCAGGGAAACCCCGGAAGGCTCCCCCGCAGATTTTGTAAATACTGTTAACGGTTGGTATCGGCAGTTACCGGACTAAATTCCTTGTCGAGGATTGTACGCACCTGTGCCATACTCTGGATGCTGGAGGTCGCCTTTACAAGCTTTCCGTTTTTGTAGTACATGGTGAATGGAATTCCCATAAAGCCGCGCACTTCGGGAACATCGCGGATAACATATGCCTCAGGATTGTCGAATTCCATGTCGGCGAATTTCACGTGTTTGTATTCGTCCTCAAGCTCTTCCATAATTCCGTATACAGGAATGCACATGGGACCCATACGGCCGCAGCAGATCATTACGTTTTCGTTTTCGCTTATGAGTTTCTGATGCTCATCTGCAGTCATTACATGATGTAGGTTGGTGTAAAGCATGGTATTTGATTTTTTTGGTTTAACAAAAAGATACGAGGGGTGATTCCCGGATTTATAACCGGGTATTGTTTGTTTTTAAAAGTTTAAGATTCAGGATGTTATCCTTGGGTCTGCCTGCATTTTTCCGACAGGCGAAGAATGGTTTAGGACTCGGAGATTTTTATCTCGTAGGTCAGCGGCATGGCCTGGCGGTAGACAGCGGATACACCACAGTATCGCTCCTGTGACAGATCGATGGCTTTGCGGAGTTTTTCCTCATCCAGCCCTTTGCCTTTGAATTCATAAATCAGGTGCATGCTGCTGTAGTGTTTCGGATGTTCTTCCGTCATTTCAGCCTCAATAACAATGTTGAAGCCTTCTAATTCCACACGCATTTTTTTTAGAATGGAAACCACGTCCATACCGGTGCATCCGGCCAGGGAGGCGAGCATCAGCTCCTTGGGCCTGGGGCCGGCATCGTGTCCTCCAACTTCGGCTTTTGCATCCATGGTCAGCGTATGTCCGCTAACCTGTGCATCAAATTGCATATTGCCTTTCCAGGATGTATTAAGAGTCTGTTTCATTTCTTTTTTGTTTTGATGATGCAAAATTACAACCGGCAGCCATCACTGCCAAGAAAAGAAGGCAGGGCTTCCACAAGCCGGTGGTTGAGTTTGCTCAACTTTTTTCTTGAGCAGGATCCGGTAAAGCATTTGGCATGACGATCTCTGATTATTCCATGCGGATCATTATGTTGAAGGTACATCCATTTCCGACGCCCCATCACCAATGTTCACGGAATAAAAAACAGTATCCCTGCCGAATTTTGCGCGGTATGCAGCAGAGGCAATTTCCCGGAATTCTTCCGCGTGTTCCGATTTAACCAGGTTGATGGTGCAACCGCCGAAACCTCCACCCATCATGCGCGCACCGGCAACACCTTTGGTTGCAGATGCTGTGTCGACCAGTAAATCAAGTTCATCGCAACTGACATCGTATTTGGCGCGCAGACCGTGATGCGATTCGTACATCAGCCTGCCCGTTTCTTCGATGTTGCCTTCTTCCAGCGCTTTGCAGGTTTCCAGTACCCTGCGGTTTTCTTCGGTAACGTATTCGCAGCGCAGGAAAATTTCTTCTCCCAGTATTCCCCTGCAGGCCAGCACATCCTCAGGTTCTGCATCCCTCAGGCTGCGCATACCGCTGATCTGCGTTTTCAGCAACACAACGCCCTCTTCGCACTGCGCACGCCGGATGTTGTATTCCGAGGCGGCCAGGCTGTGCTTTACTTTCGTATCGGCCAGGATGAGCTCATATTCGCTCAGCTGTAAGGGGAAGTACCGGAAATCGAGCGAACGGCAATCAAGTTGCATGGCGTGTCCGGCCTTTCCGTGCAGCGAGGCGAACTGATCCATGATACCGCAGCGAACACCTGCGTAGTTGTGCTCGGCAAGCTGTCCGGTTTTTGCCAGGGTCATGCGGTTGAGTCCGAATCCATTAAGTTGGTCGAAGGCAAGTGCAAAGACACTTTCGAGTGCGGCAGAGCTGGAAAGTCCCGCCCCTTCCGGGATATCGCCCCCGAACACCGCCTTAAATCCGCCGGTCCGATACCCTGCTTTATGTAGTTCCATCATTACACCGTAAGGATACATTGCCCAGTGCGGCAGTTTTTGATGGTCTTTGCCGGTTTCAAATTCCACGGTTTCGCTGAAATCGAAGGAATGTATGATAGCTTTTTGGTTGCCGGAAGGTGCTATGGCGAGGTAAATACGTTTGTCGATGGCCGCCGGAAGTACGAATCCGTCGTTGTAATCGGTATGCTCGCCAATGATGTTGATGCGACCGGGTGCCGAAAAGAAGCGGAAATCGCCCCCAAAGAGTTTACGGAAGTGTTTGCTTACCTCTATGTGCTTCATAAGATGCCTGTTTACCAGAAAACAGTGTAAATCAGTGTTAATATTATCATTACAGCGTATGCTGCCACGTTGAAGTTACGGCTTGTGCGGAAGGTTTCCCGCGGCAGTGGTATGGCTTTGGGATCTTCGTCGTAATCCGCCGTTACCAGCGTTACACCCATAATTACCACAATGGTGATGATGCAGGTGTAAAGCATCTGGTCGAGAAACGGCATTTGAATGGGCAAAAACTTCAGCAGCAAAGCCACCGGGATGGAACTGAGAACGCCGGTGATGGCTCCCCGGGTGTTGGTCTTTTTCCAGAAAAGCCCCATGAGAAATACCGCCAGAATACCCGGACTTACCACTCCGGTATATTCCTGAATGTACTGGAACATCTGGGGCATGGTGTCAAGTGCAGGGGCAAGCCCGACGGCAATTGCCAGTGCAGCCAGTACCGATATCCGGCCAACGCCTACCAGGTTATTTCCTTCTTTTGCTTTTGCGAAAAAGGGCTTGTAGATATCCATGGTAAAGATAGTGGCCGTTGAGTTGAGCATGGATGCCAGGGATGAGACAATGGCGGCTGTAAGTGCTGCGACAACAAGACCTTTAATACCAGTAGGGATAAACGTTTTTACAAGCCAGGGATATGAAACATCGTAGTTGATGCTGCCGTCGGCACGCGTGAATGCATCGGTTACCCCGCCGATTATGGTGGTTCCTTCGGGTTGAGTGAAAAGCACATAGGCTATAATGCCGGGTACCACGACCAGCACGGGAAGCAATAGCTTCAGAAAGGCTGCAAATGCCAGTCCTTTCTGTGCTTCACGCAGCGATTTGGCAGCGAGGGCGCGCTGGATGATGTACTGATTGAATCCGAAATAATAGAGGTTGGCAACCCACATTCCGCCGATAATCACACCAATTCCCGGAAGGTTAAGATATTCGGGGTGATCGCGGCTTAGAATCATATGGAATTTGTCGCCGGCAACCCGGTACAGATGGTTCATACCCTCGAATATTCCACCGTCGGGAGTAATACGGTTAAGAGCAATAAAGGTGGTGATTAGTCCGCCGATCACCAGCAGAACTACCTGTATTACATCGGTCCATGCAACTGCCGAGAGCCCTCCCCAGATGGAATAGGCTGCCGCAAATAACGCAAGACCGATTATAAGCGGGAAAATCATGGATCCGTCGCCGTTCCCCATAATGGTATCCAAAGCCTTGGCACCCAGGAAGAGCACCGATGTGAGGTTCACGAAAATAAAAAGCGATATCCAGAAAATGGCCAGAATGGTTTTCAGGTTGGTGTTGAATCGCTTTTCGATAAACTCCGGAATGGTAAAAAGTCCCTGCCGTATAAATACCGGGAGGAAATATTTGGCTACCAGAATCAGGGTGATGGCGCCCATCCACTCATAGGAGGCAATGGCCAGGCCGATGGCGAAACCCGAACCCGACATCCCGATAAACTGTTCAGCGGAGATGTTGGCAGCTATCAGCGAAGCTCCTATTGCCCAGAATGGAAGACTCTTCCCCGCAAGGAAGTAATCTTCGGCAGTTTTTTTCTCCCCTTTCTTTCCTCTCGATACCCAAAGACCGACAAAAAGAATCAGCAGTCCGTAAACCGTAAAGACAATGTAATCCGGAGTGTGAAATGCGCCCATAAACAGTGATGTTGTGTGTGGTGAATCAGCCGGCGGTGGCTTAAACCGGAGGCGGCTCCTGCAAATATACTTTATTTATTTCCTTATTGATGCAGCGTTTCGAACCGGAAAACTGCTTTCTGGCTGTACGTCTCACCAGGCATCAGCAGGGTCGGAGGAAACGATTTCTGATTCGGGGTGTCGGGAAAATGCTGGGTTTCGAAGCAAAGAGCCAAATGCCGGGAATATACAGTATTTTCATGCCCCCTGATGCTGCCATCGAAATAGTTGGCCGAATATACCTGAATGCCGGGCTGGGTGGTGTAAACCGACATTCTTCTTCCCGATCGCTCATGGTACAGTATTGCTTTTTCCTGTGCTGTTGTACCGTTTTCCGGAACAAAACAGTAGTCCAGTTCATGCCTTGACGGGATGCCCCTGTCGGAAAGCTTTACTCCTTCGCGAAAATC
>DJVU01000048.1 GCA_002441345.1 Bacteroidales bacterium UBA6248 | reverse complement strand
GCTCCGTACCAGGTTAACTTTAATGGTGGCGGGTTTGTAACCAAGACCTCACCTGCAGCTTACACCGGACTTGCAGCAGGCACCTACAGCTGGGTAGTAAAAGATGCCCACGGTTGCGAAGCTTCTGGTTCGGAAACTGTTGAACAACCTCCACTACTCGAAGTATCTCTCCTCCCGCTGGATGCTCAGTGCGCACTGGATGTTCAGGTTTCAATCCCTGTAACAATTACAGGCGGAACTGCACCGTATCAGGTTAAACTTGATGACGGTGACTGGGAAGCCATTGTCGGAAATGAAACCCTGATCGCAACCTATCCCGGCACGCACACGGTTTATGTGAAAGATGCCAACAACTGCACAGCACAGGATGATCTTACCATTGATGTAGATGAGATATTCTGTGAAACGGAAAAACTGCTTGATGCCAATTGCGAAGGCACCGGCGGCAGTGCAATTGCTTATGGCTATGGCGGAGTAGAACCGTATGAATTCCTGTGGGATAACGGTGAAACTACCCAAACAGCAATCAATCTGGATCCCGGAGTACATATTGTGACGGTTTGGGATGCAAGAGGATGCGAAACCCAGTGCGAAGTTACCATAGGCCAGCTGCCATGCGAAGAGCTTTGCACCTATACCCAGGGTAAATACGGCAACCAGGGCAACAGTTCCATCTGCGACGGTGAAATGTCATATCCTACCGCCGAATTCGTTGAAATGCTCCTTGGCGAAGGCGAACTGGCACTCGGATGGGGTGCAAACCTGCTGATCTTCCAGGCTGGCGATGCCGGACTGATCGATGCAATCCTTCCCAGCCAGGGATCCAACGAACTGATCATTGGAACATGTAATGCAAATCAGGCATGCATCAGCAGCTACCTTACCAGACAAGGCAGACTGAAGAGCGGACTGATCGGCCAAACGCTCACCCTTGGTCTCAACCTCAGGATCAACGATGGTTTATCCATATTTGAACTGCAATCGGAAGGTCTCCTTACCACTCAGGAAGTTGAAGAGTGCGGAAGCGGCGTACCGGTTGAAATGGTTTGCGAGCCGATTTACGATGATCTTGGTATGATAACCGGTTACAACATGGTTGTGAATCCCTACTGGTATGCTCAGATTAATCCCGGACTGCTGTGCTACATGGCCGAAAACGGCTATGAGCTCACCGTAGGCGGATTGTATCTGCTTGCCAATCATGCCCTTGGCGGATTTGCAACCTTCCCGGCCAGCGTCACATGCGAAGATGTAACTTATGAAATCACACTCACCACCATAAAGGATGCTGTTGACATGATCAACAACATCTTTGATGAGTGCCGCATTTTTGTAGGCTATCTCGACGAAATGATAAGCTGTCCGCCGGTATTCTATTCCGCTCCTGCTGTAAACGAAGCAGCTCAGCCGGTTTCCAACTCTGTTGAAGTCAGCGTAATGCCCAACCCGTTCAGTGTTTCAACAGAAATTACGGTTACCACACCGATCGACACAAGGGCCGATGTTGAAGTATACGACATGACTGGTCGCAGGATAACTTCGCTCTTCAGCGGAAACCTGATTGCCGGAAGCGTCAACACTTTCCGCTTCACCAGCGACACACGCGGTGCTCAGCAGTCGTTTATGCTGGTTGTTCGTTCACAACAAGGGGTTGTTGTTAAGAGAATTATAGACATGAAGTAAACCCCTTCCCCTTAATTGGGGCGTTATTAATTCGGGTTGAACCGGCAGGAGCATATCACCTGCCGGTTCAATTTTTTAGGAAGGCCGTAAACGTTCAAAAAAATCTGCGGGCCTTGCATATTCCAAAAAATAATTACTTTTGCGCCCATAATTCTTCAGGGCAGGGTGTAATTCCCGACCGGCGGTATAGTCCGCGACTCCCCTTGTTACTAACCGGGGGACTGAACCGGTTGAATTCCGGTACCGACAGTATAGTCTGGATGGAAGAAGAATCTGCAAAGTTACCTGCAGCGCTTATGTGCTGACAGGCAGCATTACGGTATTCTGCCCCGGAGATTTCCTTCCGGGGCTTTTTGTTTTCCGGAAGAAAATACTACGGAAAACAGAAAAACAACAATACCATGAAACACTGCATTATCCGAACAAGTGTACTTCTTTTACTGATCGCCGGAGCACTTAACCTTGCTGCCGGCAACCCCGTTAAAGGCAGAATCACCGACAGTGCCAGCGGATCTCCGGTCGAAGGGGTAAGTATCCGAATAGCAGGAAGCGAACAGGGAACCATATCAAACCACACGGGAAACTTCAGCCTCATCCTTGAAAATGGCGATCATACCCTGGTCTTCACGCACATTTCATACAAATCATTGGAGCTGGCGATCGTTGCCGGCGATAGAAACGAATTTATAGAGGTGTCTCTTGATCCTGGCCTTATCGGACTGGATGAAGTGAGTGTAATATCGACCTACGCCCGTGAACGGGAGACGCCTATTGCAGTGACTACGATTCGAAAGGCCACTATTGAACGGGAATCGGCAGGACAGGAGTATCCTGAAGTAATGAAAATGACACCCGGGGTGTATGCTACCCGCTTAGGCGGCGGAACCGGCGATGCCCGCATCAGCATACGAGGTTTTCAGCAGGAGAACCTGGGCTTGCTGCTCAACGGAATTCCTGTCAGCAGCGTTGAAAACGGACTTGTATACTGGTCGAACTGGGCAGGATTGGGAGAGGCCACGCAAAGCATTCAGGTACAACGCGGACTCGGAGCATCCAGAGTTGCACTGAATTCGGTAGGCGGCACCATCAATATCATCACCCGTACCACCGATGCCCGCAAAGGCGGATCCATGCGTTACGACCTTACGGGTTTTGGCAACCGCAAAGCCACCTTCAGCGTTAGCACCGGGATACTCGATAACGGCATCGCACTAACATTCCTGGGATCACGCACCAGCGGACCCGGATTCGTGGATGCAACCCATGTCGACAGCTGGGCCTGGTTTCTGTCGGTCAGTAAAACCATAAATGCAAAACACATGCTGGTCTTTACCGGAATGGGAGCTCCTGAGCGCCACGGACAACGCAACTACGGGCTGACACAGGAGGAGTACAACCGCTTCGGAAACCGCTACAACCCTAACTGGGGTATGTTTAATGGTAAAATCAACAGCCTTTCCGAAAATTTCTACCACAAACCTCAGCTCGCTTTGAACCATTACTGGACTCCGCACGCTAAAACAACCCTGTCAAGCTCGGCATATGTATCTTTCGGCACAGGAGGCGGAAAATTCTCCGAGTCGTTTATGAGCGACGGAGCACTTACATTCCGGAAAAACAACCAGATTGACTGGGATGCCATCTATTATCAGAACATCACGCACAACGACTCCGCGCAGCTTTCAAACGGCGAATATGTGAATGGATTTTCAAAAATCATTCAATCAAACTACCTGGCCAGTCACTACTGGTTCGGGGCATTGTCAACCCTAAACCATGAACTTAACAACCGGTTCAGCATCATCTCGGGGGTTCACCTTAGAGCATTCAAGTCAAACCTCCGGGAGGAGATCAGTGACCTGCTGGGCGGAAATTTCTGGATCGACCGCTATGCCTGGTCGCTTGCCGGCCCCGGAGGACGCAACCAGATAAAAGGGGTAGGTGACATCATAAACGTTGACACGGATTCACGCATCGAAATCGCAAGTATGTTCGGTCAGCTCGAATACAGGTCCGGCAGAATCGGCGCATTTCTTGCAGGTACCCTTTCGGGGACGCGTTTCAGGAGAAGTGACCGGATAAACTACATCGGCGACATCCACAGTGAAGTGGTAAGCAAACCCGGATTTGATGTTAAAACAGGATTAAACTACAATCCGGACAGACATCACAACCTTTATTTCAATGCAGGATACTATTCCAAAGCACCATATTTTACGTTTGTATTTGCCAACTTTACCAATGCCGTGGTGCGTGATCTGGGGAATGAAAAAATACGAGCCGCGGAAGCAGGTTACGGATATACACGTGGCGGCTTTTCACTTCATCTGAATGCTTACTACACCCTCTGGGGCGATAAATCCATGCTCAGCCGGGAAAACATTCAGCTTCAGGACAACGAACAAACAAGAGCACTTGTCAGAGGTCTGGATGCTCTTCACAAAGGCATTGAAATGGAAGGATCGGCCAGAATTACCGATTACCTTACGCTGGGTGGACTTTTCTCTCTGGGCGACTGGAAATGGAAAAACGACGTTATAGCAGAGCTGTACGACGACAATCAGGCCTTACTCGGAACCACGGAAGTTTATGCCAGTAATTTGTATGTTGGCGACGCTCCGCAAACGCAACTGGGAATAACCGGAGAGCTGATCCCGCTGAAAAACTGGTCGGTAAATTTCAACTGGCTACATTACAGCAGGTTATATGCTGCTTTTGATCCAACCGGACGCAACAATCCGCTCGACCGGCAGCAACCGTACCGGATTCCCGATTATTCTGTAAGTGATTTGTTTATAAGTTATACATTTGATATAGGTGGTCTTGCAACCATTGCATCGGTAAATTGTTATAATTTATTCGACAACCGGGCAATCATACGCGGAGAAGACGGATTCACCCACGATATCGACAGCTTCACCGGATTCTGGCTGCCCGGCCGTATCTTTAACGTTTCGTTGAAGGTATCCTTTTAATCGCGAAAACCAGGATCAGATTACCCCGGAGTATGGAACAACAACCGATGAGTACATCACTGAAAGCCCTGACCGTTAACCTCGACCAGTCGACCTACGGAGTATTTGCCGAGATTGGCGGCGGACAGGAAGTTTCAAGAGCATTCTTTCAGGCCGGAGGAGCCTCCGGAACCATCGCAAAAAGCATCTCGGCTTACGACAAGCAATACAGCGATGCACTCTACAGCAACCGCCGTACCAGCAAACGCTATGTCTCGTGTCAGCGCCTCGAGGAAATGCTCGGCTGTGAATACGATGAACTGGTTAAGGTACTGGAAGATAAACGCGAAAAACCTACCCGGTTCTTTGCTTTCGCTGATACGGTTTCAACTATCAACTACCGTAAAGACAATGTCAGTCACGGATGGATGGGATGCCGGTTTCAGCTGAATCCGGGCGAGGCACCAAATGAAGTAATTCTGCATGTGGGGCTTCACGAGCGCGACAATATTCTGCAGCAAAACACCCTCGGAATTCTCGGGGTAAATCTGATTTATGCCTGCTATTATCACCACGACAAGCCCAATACTTTTCTTCAGTCGCTCATGGACAACCTTTCGGGCGACCGGATTGAAATATCGATGATACGAATGAATGGCCCCCGGCTTAGCTACGTCGACAACCGTCTGCTTGCCGTGCAGCTGGTAAAGAACGGTATGGCAAACGCAATAATGTTCGATCGTACGGGAACGGTTCAGGAACCCGCCGATATGCTTTACAAGAAAAATGTACTCGCCTTTCGCGGAAGTTTCAGACCCATAACCTATGCCGGTTTTGATATCCTGAAATCGAGCTATTCCCTTTTTAAAAAAGATGAAGACTACGACAAGAATAACACCTTGTCATTCTGCGAGATAACGCTTCACAACCTGCTTGATCCCGAACAGCACAACATCGACGAACGCGACTTTCTCGACCGTGTTGACCTGCTCAATGGCATGGGACAAAACGTAATGGTAAGCGGATTCAGGGAGTTCTACAAACTGGTAAATTACTTCTCGGGATTCCGGATCAACAAACTCCGCATTGTAATCGGAGTTAATACCCTTGAGAAGGTGTTCGACAAGAACTATTACACCGATCTGAAAGGCGGAATGCTGGAAGCCTTCGGCAAACTATTCCCGGAAAACATGAAAATGTATGTATATCCATCCATACATAACTCAACCGGTGAAATCATGAGCTCAGAGAACCTCAGCCTCCCGGAGGATTCCGGATTTCTTTACCGTCATCTGGTAGCTGCCCGTAAAATCCTTGACATCACCAACATCAATAAAAAACACCTGAGCATATTTTCACCCATGGTGCTGGAACGGATACAAAACAACGATCCTTCCTGGGAGACAATGGTTCCCGTGTACGTTGCCCAGACTATAAAATCACGCAAGTTATTCGGCTTCCGTGGTTAATGTCCTTTTAATGACGGAAATTTAGCCGGGACCAGCGCAAAAGGATTAATTACCGGAACTTATGCACAGAGGCAATTGAATCAGAGTATTAAGTATTGCAGGGGCTTTCGGAATTATTACTGCATCAATTTTCGCTATTTTTGCATAAAAACGCAGCATGAACTCCCGGCATTCCGTACTCTTTGTTACTACACTCAGCTCCTTTCTGACTCCGTTTATGGGATCAGCCATCAATGTTGCGCTGCCGCGGATGGGAACCGAGCTAGGAATGAATACCATTGAACTGGGCTGGGTTTCAACGGCCTACCTGCTTGCAGCAGCCATTTTTCTCCTTCCTTTCGGGCGTTTGGCCGACAATATTGGCCGTAAGCGATTCTTTATCGGAGGTCTTGTCGTGTTCATATTTGCCGCTGTGGCTTCAGCATTTGCCGGCGACAAGGTAACGCTCATCACCGCCAGGATTGTGAATGGTGCAGGGGGAGCGCTGATCTATGCAACCGCAGTCGCCATACTTACTTCGGCTTATCCCAAAGCCGAAAGAGGAAAGGTACTGGGAATCAACGTTGCATCTGTATATCTGGGGCTCAGTCTGGGTCCTACCATCGGCGGATTTCTCACGTCATCCCTCGGATGGAGAAGCATCTTCTGGTTTATAGCCATCCTGGCTATCATCATCCTGCCGATTGCCGTCAAACATCTGAAAGCCGATCATAAACCTTCCGGAACCGGAGCATTTGATCTCAGAGGGAGTCTGGTTTACGGAGTCAGCCTTGCTCTGATCATCTACGGGTTTCCAAAATTGCCCGGAATTGAAGGGCTTCTGCTTTTTGGACTGGGAATAGCAGGATTCTTCCTTTTTGTCCGCATCGAAAACCACACAGCCTCTCCCCTGCTTGAAATGAATGTATTCAGAGGAAATCAGGTATTTATCTTTTCAAATCTTGCCGCTTTCATAAACTACAGCGCAACTTTCGCCCTGGTATTTCTGTTGAGTCTGTACCTTCAGCAGGTAAGGGGGCTGCTGCCGGCACAAACAGGGCTGATCCTTATGGCTCAGCCGGTTGTGATGACGCTTTTATCGCCTCTTGCCGGGCGGCTAAGCGACCGTATAGAACCCGCCATCGTGGCATCGGCAGGGATGGGACTGACTGTAGCCGGACTCGGGGCATTTGCTTTTCTGGATGCCGGCAGCAGCCTTGCCTTTATCCTCTTTATACAAATGATCCTCGGACTTGGATTTGCTCTGTTCTCTTCGCCGAATACCAATGCGGTAATGAGTTCGGTAAACCCCTCGCACTATGGTGTGGCTTCCGCAACTCTGGGCACCATGCGACTGACTGGTCAAACCGTAAGCATGGGCATCAGTATGCTTATGTTTGCACTCATAATGGGCAAAGGATCCTCCGGGATTGAAAATACAGAAGGACTTTTAAGCAGTATACGGTATGCTTTCATTGTATTTGCCGCATTAAGTGTAGCCGGCACCTTTTTCTCGATGAAACGGGGCAATATCAGAGCTTAAATCCACAAAAAACGTAACAATGGGCAACAATACCAGATTAACAGCACTTGTTTTCGGAGCAAGCGGACTGACAGGGAGTTTCGTAAGCAATATGCTTTCGGAGGACAATCGCTACGAAAAAGTGATACTTTTTGTCCGGAATCTGCTTCCTCTGCAGCATCCCAAAATATCTCAGATACTGTTTGACCCTGAAAAACCTGAAGGAGTGGCGGATATGATCAGAGGTGATCACCTTTTCTGCTGCATAGGGACAACCATAAAAAAAGCAGGAAACAAAGCCGGGTTCTATCGTACCGACCACGACCTGGTGCTTAACATCGGACGCATTGCAGCTGCAAATGGAGTGTCATCTTTTGTTCTGATATCCTCCATAGGAGCAAATCCGAACAGCAGAAACTATTATTTGAGAACCAAGGGTGCTGTCGAGAATTCCCTGCGCGGTCTGAGTTTCCCGAATCTTAGCATTGTCCGGCCTTCCATGCTCCTCGGCATACGGTCGGAATACAGATTCGGTGAAGAAACAGGCAAGCTTGTCATGAAAGTTATACAACCTCTTTTTACCGGAAGGTTAAAAAAATACAGAGGAATCCATGCTGCTGTCGTAGCAAAAGCTATGATTGTTGCAGCATTCAGGGAAAATGGTATTTTTGTTTACGAATCAGACCGGCTGGAGGCGTTGGCGAATGCACCCGATAACCCATAAAGATTATGAAATTTGTAACGCCCACTGAACTAAAATCGTGGATCGACGATGGTGAAGTCCTTGCAATAATTGACACCAGGGAAGCTGACAAATTCGAACTCGGCCATATCCCGGGTGCTGTTTCAATGCCGCAGATTGAGCTTCCATATATGCTTAAAAACATCGACCCTGCAAAGAAAACAGTCATTTATTGCATTTATGGAATGAAAAGCGAACAGGTATACATCTATCTGAAGGACAAACTTAAAATCAAAGAACTCTATATTCTGGAGGGCGGTCTGTATCAGTACGCTACAGATATTGACCCAAAAATCGTTGTATGATCTCCTCTTTCAGGAACAGCATCTTTCAACGCCTTTTACAATTTGTAAAACGGTTTCTGATGATGGGGCTGAGTCCGGAACGCATTTCGCATACCATTGCACTGGGCGCTTGCCTTGGAACAGTGCCGGTGCCGGGAACAAGCACTCTCCTATGTACTTTTGTATCCCTGGCTTTCCGACTTAATCTTCCTTTGATCCAGTTTATAAACTATGCTGTTTTTCCACTCCAAATCTTTTTGCTGATCCCTTATTACAAAGGAGCAGCCTTCCTTACAGGCAATCAAATTCTTGAGAATTTTCCGGAGGTCTTTTTTGAAACGTTTAAAGAAAACTGGTTTGAAGCCTTTTTCTCCGGCATCGTGCTGATTGCAGCGGCTGTGTTTATATGGCTTCTGGTTTCGGTTCCTGTTTATTTTGCAATACAGAAAATAACGAAACCCATCCTCGAAAAACAAATCAATGAGGAATAACTCACCCAGAACCAGGGCGTTTGAATACTATGTAACCTAAGGAAACAGCTGTTATTTTTTGGTTCTGCGGCCTTTATTTCCCGAAAATCTGCGGCCTGAGCCCGAAAACGATGGTCGCGGGTTCCATTCCGGTCCTTCACCCAGGCTTTCAGGGGGTGCCTGTTTCCGGATAACGGTATCGATCAGCTTCTCAATTCTGGCAAATTGAAACTGCTCCTCCGGGTTCACAAACGTTATGGCAATTCCGGTTTGTTCCGCCCGCGCGGTCCGTCCCACACGGTGCACATAATCCTCGGCATCCTGAGGGACATCGTAGTTTATCACCAGACTGATATTCTCCACATCTATCCCGCGGGAAAGCACATCGGTGGCAACCAGAATCTGAAGCTGCCTGTTCCGGAACATCAGCAATACCTTTTCGCGTTCCGGCTGTTCAAGATCAGAATGAATATCGGCTACATTAAATCCTGCTGACTTCAATTCACGGGCAATGGACTTAACGTTGATTTTTCTGGAAGCAAAAACCAGAATACTTGGAAGATCCCGACCTTTTACAAGATGACTCAGGAGTGCTGTTTTCTGCTTGTCGTAAACGAGGTATGCTGCCTGAAGAATACCGGCAGCGGGTTTGGATATTGCGATATTTACTTCCGCCGGATCGTGCAGAATGCGACGGCACAGATCACGGATACGTGGAGGCATGGTAGCAGAGAACAGAAGGGTTTTCCTATTTTCAGGCAGATAACTGATAATCCGCATGATATCGTCGACAAATCCCATATCCAGCATGCGGTCGGCTTCATCAAGAACCAGGTGCTGAAGATTACCGGCAGGAACAATATCCATATTCAGGAATGACAATAACTTTCCCGGGGTAGCCACAACCACATCAACCCCCTGCATCAGGGCTTTTTTCTGCTGTTCCCATTCAATGCCGTCGGTTCCTCCATATATTGCAAGAGAGCTGATGTTCATAAAATAGCTGAAGCCTTCGAGTTGCTGAGCAATTTGCAGCGCAAGTTCACGGGTTGGAGCAATAATTATGGTATTTACCCCCTTCACGGGCTGGCTGATAATACGGTTAAGGATGGGAAGAAGATACGCAGCGGTTTTACCCGTGCCTGTCTGTGCGCAGCCAATCACATCCCTGCCTTCCATAATAAATGGGATAATCATCTGCTGTATGGGAGTAGGCGTTTCAAAGCCAATGGCATCAAGGCCCTCCATAACAGAAGGATGAAAATTAAACCCGGAAAATTCCGGAGAAATCAATGAATCATTTGTTTCCTGCATCGTATAAATTATAAATCAGAAAAATTAATGGGTTTACAGAATCTGCACACGTAAAAACCAATCGGAATCCGGGAACTTCGACTGCAGTCGGGGATTATGTTCCTGCAATAAACCCGATTTGGTTACTGCTTGTTCACAATCCGGGATAATTCATTAAACAAACTTCCAATACGCTGGAAAGTACCGGGAGTAAAGATAAAAATATGCTTAAAACACAGGTATTAATTGCAGATCCGGAAACATCAGGCCAAAAAAAATGGGGGCTTATGACCCCCATTTTTTTGACATCAGTCAGAATATTATTCAACGACGAGTTCGGTTGCAGTCGTGTCGGCTGCGAGAGCTGCATTGATAGAATCCTGAATACGAATTGCTTCAGCTTCTACGAGAGCAATTGAATCAGCAATACGGATTGAATCGAGGCGAGCCTGCTCAGCAAGTTGCTCAGCGTTAGGACCACAAGCTACAAAAGTTGCAAGACCAGCAACTACCAGAATCTGTGCGAAAATTTTCATATCGTTTTTGTGTTTTGATTATGACGCAAAATTAAATAAAAATAGCATTAAAAAAGAAAATTGCAGAAAAAAATTGAAAAAAAATTAATTTATTTTTAAATAACTGATTATATGTATTTTACAATTAATTAAAAATTAATTTATTTTCAAAATTTATTAAAATGGACTTAAAATGAGCTCAAATTAACGCGGAATTAACGTGACGGCTGCCTAAAATTGTCTGAAAATGCACCTGTGTTACCGAAACAGATTTCGAAACAAGGAAAATCCTTACCTCGTTTCCTTGCAAATAATATTGCTGCGTGACTTCCAATAAAAAAAGGCCATCCGTTCGAGGACAGCCTTTCAGTCAGGAATGACAGCATTATTTTTACTTTCCGGTTACAGTAGCAGCAATGGAATCTGCGATTCTCTGCTGTTCAGCAAGAACGGCATTAATTGAATCCTGAATGCGGATTGCTTCAGCCTCAACCAAGGCAATTGAATCGGCAATCCGGATAGAATCCAGCCTTGCCTGTTCAGCCAGTTGTTCTTTGTTTGGACCGCAGGCCAGCATTGTTGCTAATCCGGCAACAATTAAAATCTGTGCAAGTGTTTTCATGGTTGTTTGTTTAAAAAACAAGACAAAGATACATTAGTCAATACGTAAAAAGCAAGCAATCCGGCCTTTTTTTTAATCTTTTTTTAATGTTGCTTAACACCTGATTATCTATTGATTAGGTCTATTTTTGAATTTTTAATCTATTTTGAGATTAAAAAAACCTTAAATTATTTGCCAAATAAGCTTCCAAACCTACAATTTGAAATTTGCCTGTTTTGTGTTATTGATTCCATTAAATCATGTAGGTTTGCATAATAATATAATGAAGAACGATGACGAATTTGCCACCCCTGGCCGAACAACTCAGGCCCGAAGGTTTTGATGATTACGTTGGTCAGCAGCACCTTACGGGAAGTGACGGTATTTTACGACGGGCAATTTCGACCGGTAACCTGCCTTCCATGATATTCTGGGGCCCGCCGGGTGTTGGAAAAACAACCCTGGCACTTATTATTTCCAAAGCACTGAGCCGCCCGTTTTTCACGCTCAGCGCGATTAATTCCGGAGTAAAAGACATACGGGAGGTAATCGACACTGCACGCTCATCCGGATCCAATGCCATCCTGTTCATCGATGAAATCCACCGTTTCAGCAAATCGCAACAGGATTCGTTGCTTGGAGCTGTTGAAAAAGGAATTGTCACTCTTATCGGTGCCACTACCGAAAATCCATCGTTTGAAGTCATCTCTCCCCTTCTCTCCCGCTGTCAGGTCTATGTTCTCAAACCACTTGACGAGAAAGACCTCAGGCAGATTGCCGGCAAAGCCGTATCCAAAATAAAAGAACTAACCGGTATTGATGTAATAATTACCGAAGACGAAGCACTGCTGCGCATTTCGGGAGGCGACGCCCGCAAACTGCTGAATGCCCTTGAAATTATTGTTGGGGTTGCCGCCCGGGGGACTTCCAGACTCGAGATTACCAATAAATCGGCCACTACCATAATTCAGCAAAATCTGGCCATGTACGATAAGAAAGGCGAAATGCATTACGATATCATTTCGGCTTTTATTAAATCAATGCGTGGCAGCGATCCCAACGGAGCCGTATACTGGCTGGCCCGTATGATTGAATCGGGCGAAGACCCTCTGTTTATTGCCCGCCGGATGCTGATTCTTGCTTCGGAAGATATCGGAAATGCCAATCCCAACGCCCTGCTTCTTGCCAGCACCTGCTTCGATGCCGTGCACAAAACAGGTTATCCCGAATGCCGAATCATCCTTTCACAATGCGCCGTTTACCTTGCATGCTCGGCAAAGAGCAACGCATCCTACAAGGCAATCGAAGAAGCACTCGATGCCGTAAGAACCAAAGGCGATCTGCCTGTGCCCCTTCCACTCAGAAATGCGCCGACAAAGCTTATGAAAAACCTGGGCTACGGCGATAATTACCGCTACGCACACAGCTATGAAGGCAATTTCACCGAAATGGAATTCCTCCCGGAAAAGTTATCCGGTATGCGGTTCTACGATCCCGGAAAAAATCCCAGAGAGGAAGAGATGAGAAAAACGCTTAAATCCCGCTGGAAAAACAAATACAATTATTAATACGAGCCCGATGAATACCATGCCCGCCCCTACCCCTGAAATCGAAGCAATTGCCCGATACAGCACCAACAATTTCTTTCTGCTGGCAGGACCCTGCGTGGTTGAAAACCAGGAAATGCCGCTGCAAATTGCCCGCGAAATAAATCGTATAGCTCAAAAACTTGAGATTCCGTTTGTGTTTAAGGCTTCGTACCGCAAAGCCAACCGCTCAAAATCGGATTCTTTCAGCGGGATAGGTGATCTTGTTGCCCTTGAGGCTCTGGCTCAGGTACGCAAACAGCTCGGCATACCGGTGGTAACCGATATTCATTCCGCACACGAAGCTTCTTTTGCAGCCAAGTATGTTGATATACTGCAGATTCCGGCATTTTTATGCCGGCAAACCGATCTGCTTGAAGCAGCAGCCAAAACCGGGAAATGGGTAAATATCAAAAAAGGACAGTTTCTTGCTCCGGAGTCGATGAGATTTGCTGCCGGAAAAGTTAAGGAAGCAGGAAACGACAAAATAATGCTCACCGACAGGGGAACGATGTTCGGTTACCAGGATCTGATTGTCGATATCCGCGGAATTCCTGCAATGCAATCATTTGGTTATCCGGTAATTCTCGACATCACCCACTCGCTTCAGCAACCCAATCAGCCCGGAGGCGTAAGCGGAGGCAGGCCGGAACTTATTGCAACCCTGGCACGGGCTGGCATAGCTGCAGGAGCAAACGGGATCTTCCTCGAAACGCATCCCGATCCGACCCTTGCACTTTCCGACGGAGCCAATATGCTTAAACTCGAACGGCTCGAAAAACTCCTTACCGATCTGGTAACCATCCGGCAAGCGTATCTTAAAACACTATAAACAGATTAACCGGCGGCTGGCAGCAAATCAGGAAATACAAGCGAAAGGAGAAATCCGAAGCCCCTGGTCAGAAGGAACATCATTCCCAGCATGGTAAGTGTATACATCACGGCAAGTGCAGGCTTCCTGATTTCCGGAATTCCCAGCATATCAACACTCCCTTTCCAGAACAAGACGATGGAATACACCCCGGGAATCAGGGCAACAATCAGTACCTGATGCAGATTTGCTATAATAAACAGCAACAATACGGGCACCCACGAATAGGCAACCAGCTTCGCAGTTCTCGAAAAATCCGTCTTTTCAGAATACTTCCCGGCAATCCGGTGGATGAAAACCGAACCGGTCATAATAAGCAGCACCTGAATAAGCAGATAAAACAAAGAACGCACCAGCGGAATTGAAAACCGGTAGGCATCAATATCAAGCACATTGCGAACATAGAAAAAGCTGCCTGCGAACTCCGCAACAGCTCCTGCAAGAATCAGCTTCATGATTACCGATGAGAAGGTTTCCCTGAGAGATACTTTCTCCAGGCTGATCACTTTCCACTCATACGACGGGAACAGGATCAGATTTCTGAGGCGTTCAGCCGGGAATTTCTTTTCCATTCGTACCGGCTATTCTGTAACAACGGCTTCGATACCGCCTGTCAGAGTATTAAATTTAACCTTTGAAAATACAGCGGAGGGCAGAAACGTTACCACACCCATCTGGCTGATCATGGCATTCTGTTCGGCGAGGGTTCTATTACCCACAGTCAGTCGTATTCCTGCCTTTTCAGGTATACGGTAATAAAATCCGCGCTTTTTCTTTCCGGGAATGTCGCGACCTGCAACAAAACTCCGGATGCTGCTGATCTGATTCAGCGGAAATACGGAAATGTTTACCGACTCTCCTCCTGCAGCCGTGCGGGGCAATACACCTTCCTGACGCGAAAAACGGCAAAGGGTTTCCAGCATTCCGTCCGGATTGGTACCGGGAGTAAGGTAGAAAACATGCGAACTCACTGATTTGCGTGACTTACCGGTAAAGAGGGCAAGGTATTCCTTCTTTGTCTTTTCCAGTTCGCTGATCATAAATTCAAGCGCATCTTTCGAATAATTCACTTCCTGGTAACCGGTTATTAGGCTGAATTTATTGTCGTCGATTTTGCGGATCAGTTCGGCAGCCTCTCGGGCCATCTGATCCGTGGTTTTTTCGGAAACGCTTTTGCGGACGAAAATTTCTTCTATCGTAGTGGTATCAACGCTGATACGGCGAACAATGGTATCAACCCGCTCAAGCACAGAGGGCTGAAGCAGTTCTATAAACGGAGAATTCCCGGATGAAGGGGGAAGTGTACCCTGTTTGCCTGCTCCTGTATTACGATAAGCGTCGCCAATGCCGGCAAAGCTGCTGATATATCCCTGCTCGTTAAGCCCGATAAACATCGACTGACCTTTTTTTGATTTCTCTCCGATCTCCACAAAATAATACTGATCCGGATCGGTTTCAGCCAGCACAGATATCACAGCATCCTCCACGGTATAAACGATTGCATTATCGTTGATTACAGTGTTTATTCCAAGATACTTTTTCGCAAAATCGGCATAAGGTCCTTTAAAACTTTCCGTTTTTGTAACAACCAGCTCAATCCTTACAAGATTCCTGGGCAGGGAGTAGATAATGCCTTCCGCTTCAGGCGACGGATTACCGCTTTTGAAGGGGATAACGTTAGACTGGCCGGAAAGAAGCGCAGGTGCTAATAAAAAGGCTGATAAAACAGTAAAAACCGCATAGCGGATGGAAAAAGTACACATATCGACAGGATTAGGCATCAAAATTAAGCTATTTTCATGAATTATATTTCCGGTATGCTATTCGGGATAGCAGAAAAACAGCAACTTCCGACTGCTGAGGTTGCTGACAAAATTTTTCACCGCTCCTTTAATTGCTTTCTTAAGGTTGCAGGCTATGCGGTCATCGTTTATAGCCTACTGTTCCTGTACAGGAATTTTCGCATTCCAGGTCGGAAATTGGGATAAATTCCGTAGGTTTGATGCGAAAACGAACCACTAAGAATGGAAAAACTGCCCGATAAATCAACAACAAAATTAACTTCAGGCAAGGAAGAAATTTACCGCGACAGTCCCCAGCGTAGTTTTATCAAGGCATTAACCTACAGGGTAATGGCCTCAGGGGTTATGTTTATTGTATTCCTCATCATTTTCAGAAGCGTTACCACCCGTACGCTTTATGAGAGTATTGGAGATGCAACAATCATCAGTGTTGTTGACTTCACCGTTAAGCTGGCGATATATTATTTCCACGAGCGTATCTGGTCCGGTATCAAGTGGGGCAAATACTGGCGCCGGAATTACTGGGGCCGGCGTGCCTGGAAACGTGCATACCGCAAAGCACATAAAAAAGCGGAAACTGCCGCATTTACGCAGAGTCAGGACAATCTCTGAACCACCGGAGAAAATCAAACCAAAGCATAAATCCGGCTCCGGATGTCCGGCCGGGTTTATCAGCCATTTTATCGGATAAACAAAAGCTCCCTGTATTTCGGCAGCGGCCAGATTTCGTTATCAATCATCAGTTCCAGCTTGTCGGCATGATAACGGATATCCTCAAAAAATACCAGCACCTTATCCCTGTAATCCTGAGCCCGTTTTTCAGGATCCTCAATCGTGTTGGCATTTTTCCTGGCTTCAGTCATTTGCTGAACCCCGGTACGAATCACCGCGATGTGTTCGCTGATTTCCCGAATTGCATCCAGCTGATTCTTAGATAAAGCCATATAGGTCTTATTATCAAGAACCTCTTTCAGACCTTTTACATTTTCTATCAAATGATTCTGATACCGGATAGCGATAGGAACGATGTGATTTACCGCAATATCGCCCATCACCCGCGATTCGATCTGAACTTTACGGATGTAATTTTCAAGTTTAATTTCGTACCGGGCCCTTACTTCGCGCTCCGTGAGTACATGATTTTCGGTAAAAAGCCGGATCGATTCCTGCCGGAGCAGACTCTTCAGCGCTCCCGGTGTATCGGGAATATCGGAAAGCCCTCTGCGGGCAGCTTCCTTTCTCCACTCTTCGCTGTAGCTGTTGCCCTCAAAACGTATGCGTTTCGATTCAGTAATGTAACGACTGACAACTTCAAGTATCGCATCGTCCTTTTTAAGTCCCTGATTTATCCTTTGATCAACATCCTTTCGGAACTTTTTCAGTTGATCGGCAACAATCAGATTGAGGGCTATCATAGGCACCGCGCAGCTTGATGATGAGCCAACAGCTCTGAATTCAAACTTGTTACCTGTAAAGGCAAAAGGCGAAGTACGGTTTCGGTCGGTATTATCGAGCAGAATTTCCGGAATTCTGGGAACGGTGATGTTATTTCCGTTGCCATTTCCGGCTTTTGGCAGAGCCTTTCTGCCAATTGTCTCCATCTGGTCAAGAGTTTCTGTAAGCTGGGTACCTATAAAGGCCGAAATAATCGCCGGGGGTGCTTCGTGACCGCCCAGGCGGAGATCGTTCGATGCGGAGGCCACGTAAGCACGCAACACATCGGCATGGGTATCCACGGCCTTGAGGATGGATACAAGAAACACCAGAAAGCGCAGGTTCGACTTAGCAGTTTTTCCCGGAGATAGCAGGTTTTCACCCAGATTATTGCTCATTGACCAGTTGTTGTGCTTTCCTGAACCGTTAACACCGGCATAGGGTTTTTCGTGAAGAAGTACCGTATAACCGTGCCGTTTAGCAACTTTCTCAAGTAGGTGCATAAGAAGCTGATTGTGATCGACGGCAACGTTTACTTCCTCATAAACGGGTGCACATTCAAACTGATTGGGAGCAACTTCATTATGCCGGGTATGAACCGGGATTCCGAGCCGGTGGGCTTCGTATTCAAACTCCCGCATAAAATCAATAACCTTTTCAGGGATGCTGCCAAAATAATGATCGGAAAGCTGCTGATCCTTTGCACTGGAATGTCCGAAAAGAGTTCTGCCGGTGAGCATGAGATCGGGTCTGGCATTGAAAAGCGCTGTATCGGCCAGGAAATACTCCTGCTCCCAACCCAGAGTGGCGAACACCCTGGTTACATTCTTATCAAAATACCTGCAGACAGCAGTTGCTTCCCGGTCGAGTGCAAGCGATGCCTTTAACAAGGGCGTTTTGTAATCGAGTGCCTCACCGGTATAGGAAACAAAAATAGTTGGAATAAACAGGGTTTTATCCAGAATAAAGGCCGGAGATGTCGGATCCCAGGCTGTATAGCCTCTGGCTTCGAAGGTATTGCGAATTCCACCGCTTGGAAAACTGGATGCATCGGGTTCCTGCTGAATTAATTCACCGGCATTGAACGTTTCAATGGCTTTGCCGTCGGGCGCCGGAAAAAGAAAAGAGTCGTGCTTTTCTGCAGTAGAGCCTGTAAGGGGATGAAACCAGTGCGAGTAATGCGTAGCACCCTTGCTCATAGCCCATGCTTTCATCGCAGAAGCAACCTGATCGGCCACGCTCCGGCTGATACGCTCGCCGGTTTCGGCTGCACGGATAACCGACGCATAGGCCTCCTTCGACATAAAATCACGCATTACGCCGTGGCTGAAAGCCATTTCAGCATAGTAGGATGATATTTTTGCCGGGAATTCAGGCATTTGCCTGCGGGGCCTGTTCATTGCCCTGTCAAGCGCATTAAACCGGATGTTCGTCATAAATTCAGGTGTTTATGAATGACAATAAGAAACAAATGAAAAATCCATTGGTTTTTAAAAATCCCGGTTTGATGCAATATTGCCGCTATTTTTCCTTCGCAGGTCGCGAAAGCAGGAACAAGCCCAGAACCGTAATTAGTCCATTCACGATAAGCAGTTCAAAACCAAACCTGTAACCATTGAACCACGCAACGCTGTTGGCACTGATAACGTAGCTCAGTACCGGTGAAAGAACAGCAATCAGAGGGACAAAACGGTCGTTTACGGATCGTTTGGTGAAAAGACCGAAAGCAAACAAACCAAGCAGAGGGCCATAGGTATACCCGGCAATGGTGAACAGCTTATTGATGACCGATTCATCACTGATAGCCCTGAAAAGAACGACTAATCCGGCCAGATACACTGCAAAAGTAAAATGCACCAGCATTCTGCGCCTCACCTTTATCCGGTCGCTGAGTCCTGTCCTGCGCTCCAGCCCAAGAATATCGATGCTGAATGAGGTGGTGAGTGCAGTCAGGGAACCGTCGGCACTTGAAAAAGCTGCGGCGATCAGTCCTGTCAGGAAGGTAATTCCGGCTACCGGGCCAAGATACTGCAGGGCAAGCACAGGAAAAAGATCATCGGAACGAACGGGCAATGGGATGGAGAGCTTAGAGGCATAAATATACATCATTGCTCCGAGCGTCATAAAGATAAGATTTACTGGAACCAGGCTCCAGCTCATCAGGTAAATATTCTTTTTTGCATCCTTCAGATTCCGGCAGGTGAGGTTTTTCTGCATCATATCCTGATCCAGTCCGGTCATTACGATGGAGATGAAGGCTCCGCTGAAAAACTGTTTCAGGTAATTTCTGGGATCGTTGATATCGGTGAAAAACATATCCGAATAATTACTTTCTCTGACTTCTCTTAAAAGAGCCGGCAGGCCGGCACCGAGATGGTCGGATATGATGAAAACGGAAACCAGAACTGCCAGAAGCATAAAGGTGGTTTGCAGTGTATCCGTCCATACGATGGTCTTAATTCCGCCCCTGAAGGTATAAAGCAGAATTAATCCCATAAATAGGGAAACGTTAACGGCAAACGGAATCCCCCAGGGATCAAACACAAAAATCTGCAGCACATTCACCACAATAAAAATCCGGAAAGAAGACCCTATACTTCGCGAGAGAATAAAAAAGGATGCCCCGGTTTTGTACGTTGCATTTCCAAACCGCTGCTCCA
Organism: Bacteroidales bacterium UBA6248; assembly: GCA_002441345.1. Lineage (GTDB taxonomy): Bacteria > Bacteroidota > Bacteroidia > Bacteroidales > Lentimicrobiaceae > Lentimicrobium. Next base: position 2,794 of record DJVU01000048.1, on the reverse strand, counting down.
GATAGGTATAGATGGAGGTTAGTTTCCGGCCGTAATATACGGGCAGCAAAACCTGTGCAATGAAAGCATAGCCGATAAGGTAACCAAGCACAAGCACCATGTACGAAAAGCCCGACGACCCGACTTCTCCGGGAATGGAAATAAACGTAACACCAGAAAGTGAAGCTCCGATCATACCGTAGGCTACCACATACCAGGGCGAATTGCGGTTTCCCGTGAAATACGTATCGTTTGTTGATTTGCGGCTGGTAATACCGGCAATGATAAAGAGCAGGGCGGAATAGGCAACGAAAAGAGAGAGAATCAGTAATGGATTCACATGCAGTCGGTTAAGGAGTATTAGCTTTTATTTCCTTTGCAAATGTAAGTAAATCAGGGAAATTATAATCCGCATAGTCAGGGTTCTTACGCGCAATATCGGGCGGACCGATCAGGACAGTTGTCATCCTCAATCGTCTGCCAAAGATCAGGTCGCTCAGCGAATCGCCGGCCATGATGCTTTTACGAAAGTTTATACTGCGGTATTCAGTTCTGGCATGCAGCGCCATTCCAATTCCGGGCTTGCGGGAAACGTGCTGCTGACTGCTGAGGTAGGGTGAAAAAAAGACCCGGTCGATTCGCCCGCCTGCCGAATGAACCTCTTTAAGCATGTGCTTATGAACCGTTTGCAGCATCTCTTCATTCATAAGACCCTTTCCTATTCCCTGCTGGTTGGTGACTACGATAATACGGCTGAAATAAGAAGCAAAAATTTTCAGAGCCTCAAGTGTACCCGGGATAAACTCAAACTGCTCCGGTGTCCGGATGTAATCACCCGGGATTCTGACATTAATCACTCCGTCGCGATCGAGAAAAAGGGTCCAGGAGCTATCGGTTTTCAAATTCATGAAATTCGGTTTGAGCGCGTAAGTAGTCTTCCGGAATACCGATATCCAGAAAATAATTATCAAAATCCAGCCCGTAATACCGTGCCTTTGACACCTGTGGAATAAAGAGATCTTTCTCGAGAGAGAATTTTTCAGGAAGGCTAAGTGCGGAGAAATATCGGGAGGAAATCATATTGATGCCGCCATTGATAAGTCCGGCTCCGGAGGCATCCGTTTTTTCGCAGAAAGCGGTTATGCGATGTTCCTGTGAAAGTTGAACGCTTCCATAGCGTGAAACATCCGGAACTTTTCGAAGAGCCAGTGTAACATCGGCAAGGTTTTCCACGTGTTTCTGAAACAGAAAATCATGGTTGATCCGGAAAATGGTATCTCCGTTTATAACCATAAAATGTGGGGTTTCAACTTTACGAAAAGCCAAATTTACTGCACCTCCGGTTCCAAGCTGCTCTTTTTCGGCAGAGTAGACCAACTCCAGGTTGCGAAACCTGCTACCAAAATAGGATTCGATCTGCTCTCCAAGGTAGCCGGTTGAGAGTATCACTTTCCGGAATCCTCCGTCGCACAACGGCTTCAGAAGATACTCAAGAAAGGGCCGGCCGTTTACAGGCGCCATGGGTTTCGGGACACCCGGCAGGGCTTCACTGAGGCGGGTTCCAAGTCCGCCTGCAAGAATGATAATATCCGGGTAGGAAAGAAACATGGTTACCGTGGAAAAATTGAAGCTTCTGCCAGTTCACAAAGGATATGGCCAATGGTAATGTGTGCTTCCTGAATCCTTGGAGTATCGGCTGAAGGGACGTTAATAAGGATGTTACACAGTTCTTTCATCTGGCCACCGCTTTGACCGGTCATGCCGATCACGGTCATGCCGGTTTCCCGGGCTGCAAGTACAGCCTTCAGAATATTACCGGAATTTCCTGAGGTTGAAAGGGCAACAAGAACATCTCCCTTACGGCCTTTGGCGCGAACAATGCGTGCATAAACTTCATCGAAAGAATAATCGTTGCCAACAGCGGTAAGGTAACTGGTATTTACGTGCAGTGCTTCGGAGTTCAGCGGCGGGCGATCGTAGTAGAACCTCCCGGAGAATTCGGCTGCCAGGTGCTGAGCGTCGGCAGCACTCCCTCCGTTACCACAGAAAAGAACGCTTCCGTTATTACGAAACGTACGGATAATTGCAGAGGTAGCAATTTCTATGGATTTCAGCAGTTCCGGGTCGCGTAGAATTTGTTCCTTGACTGCTATCGACGAGCGTAGTACCTCGGTGATTCTGGCTTGCATAGAATATTTTTTGCAAAGATAACCAAAAGGACAAACGGGAAAGGTAATACGGAAGGCTTTCCGGGTCAGATGGTCCAGGTTGTAAGGCCGGAGCCGGTGAATTCGTATCGTTTTGCTTCAACGCCGAATGTTTTCAGAGCCCTGATAACGTTCGACCTGGTTTCGCCCGGGCAGTAGAAAATCATAAACCCTCCGCCTCCTGCCCCGCTGATTTTTCCTCCTGTTGCACCGTTCTCGCGGGCCGTTTCATAGAGTTGATCGATAAACGGATTGGAAATTTCGTCGGCCATTTGTTTTTTGTATCTCCAGCCGAAATCCAGGATTTCACCAATTTTATCCAGTTCTCCGCGTAGCAGAGCTTCCTTCATCATAACCGACTGAATTTTAAGCTGATGCATGGCATCTATGGAATTCTGGTTTTTATTGGTTACATTACGTGACTGGGCTTCAATAATTTTGGATGAGAGACGGCTTGTCTGCGTATAAAACAGTACGAGGTTGTGTGCAAGTTCGTGAAGGTAAATATCTTTAATTCGCAAGGGATTAACGATGACTTTATCGTTGGCGGAGAACTCCATAAAATTAACGCCTCCGAAGGTAGCGGCATACTGATCCTGTTTACCGCC
>DJVU01000008.1 GCA_002441345.1 Bacteroidales bacterium UBA6248 | reverse complement strand
TGAAAAGATGACGGAAGAACTGAAAAAACGATTGGACTGATCCCGGCTCCTTTTCCGGAAATTGAGTAAAACCGCCATTTTCCCCTCTTTTTTGATGCATTTTTCATCAGAAAAGAGGGTTTTTATATGCTCTGAAAAGTCCAAAATCATACGAATATCCCCAAAATGGGTGCGTTTGATAAATAAATACATGCGTTTGATAATTTGTTCGTTTCCGAACATTCTTTTGATGCAAATTTGTAATGTGAAAATGCTGGTATAATTAATATGTTTGAGTATTTAAAAGATGAGTTGGCCAGGGTTAGTTTCAACAGGGAACTATTTCTGAACGAGTTGTCGAAGAACAGGCGCTGGCTTACCAGGGAAGAATATGAACTGCTTGAAGCCTGGATAAATATTAATTATCCCGGAATGCTCGGGGATGAGTTTGTGAGCAATCACAGTCATCGCCTGGTGCCGGGCTTTTAGTCGCCATAGTTATGTTTTAGATTCATTTCTTAGTAGTGGTTTAGCGCAAAAAGGCTGCCTGAGGTGGCCTTTTTGCGTTTACAGGATGCAAGAGCGCTTAGGCAAATTCAAAGAATTAACGGGATTTTTTGCATACCTTTGTCACATGGCATGATTTTTCCGGCAACTGCTGCTCATGATTCGGCTTATTAATACTAAAATAATCACCAAAATGAAGAAAACCACTCTTTTATTCCTGGTCCTGATCCTGACGGGCGGATCGCTGCTGGCCCAGAAACCCGGCGGACTTTTTTCCGATAAATTTTCATCAGGCATCGATGTTTTCAACGACTTTGTTATGGATGCTCCTGATGGAGTTGAGTTCAGGGTTTTTAATCCGGGGGTCAACATTTACGGTATACATACCTTCCCGATCAGGGAAAGCAATTTCGCTTTTACGGTTGGGCTGGGACTGGGCATTCACAACCTTTTCAGCAATTCCACGCTTCAGGATACTTCCGGGGTCTCCTTTTTCGAACCCATACCCGATGATGTGGACTATAACAAAAGCAAACTTACGCTCACCTATCTGGATGTACCGGCCGAACTCAGGTTCAAAACCGATGGCGGTTTCAAGGTAGCTCTTGGTTTTAAGTTTGGCGTACTGATAAATGCACATACCAAATATAAGGGAGAGGACGAGAACGGAGACAAGACAAAAATTAAACGCTCCATGCTTTCAGGTATGGAAACCTGGCGCTATGGGCCTACGTTCCGGATCGGATACAAATGGGCAAATCTCACCGGTTTTTATTCAATATCAAAAGTGTTTGAAAAGAATAACGGACCCGAAATCTATCCTCTTTCGGTAGGAATTTCTTTGCGCCCCTTTTAAAGGAGTGCAAAAACCAAAAACATAATTGCGGCACCCGCAATGAAGCCTGAATATACCTGGGCTTCGTTGTGGGTGTTTAGTTTTAAACGTGCAAAACCTGTAAAACCGGCAAGCAGAAGCGAAAGGATTAAAACACCGGGAGCATGCAACAGCCCGGTGTACATCAGCCCGGCAAAAATTCCGGCAAGTCCTCCGATGCCAATCATATGCAGACTTATTTTCCAGAACATATTTACCAGCAGGGATACTGAGATGAGTATGGCTCCACCAAGCAACAGCTTCAGGTAAACGGGAGGTAGTCCCTTGCTGACAAGCATGAAATACGTTACCGTGTACGTAATTACAGCGATAATAAAGGGAAATGTACGCTCGCGTCTATCGGGAAGATGAATGTCGGAAATTACATTGCGCTGTCGCATTAGCCAGATAATGATTGCCGGAAGCAGGACCGTATTTCCGATAAAAATGACTGCAAGCGCCGTACGCATTCCGGAAGGGAAAAGCACTACATAAAAAGGCTTCAGGTAAAACTGCAGCAACAGGGCATAAGAAGGCATCAGAAGGGGATGAAGTATCCAGGAGATAAAACGCGCGATCTTTTCTTCCATAAGTCGGTCAGTTCGTTCAGGCAAAGGTAGGCAATTGAGTATTAAGCAGCCATAGTGTACTGGGCTGATTCCGGAAGGTTCGTTCTCACCATGGCAGCAACAGATAGGGGTCGTCTTCCGGATCGGGCTTTTGCTGCATCAGGGTATCCTGATCGTAAATTACAAAGCCGGCTTTCCGGTACATATGAAGGGCTGCCGGATGGTCGAGGTTACAGGTGTGAAGCCAGAGCCGGCTTAAGGGCTGTTCCCAGGCTTTGTGTATGCACCATTTCAAAAAGGGCATTCCCAGTCCTTTTCCCGTAAAATCACAGGTAAGGCCGAAATAAACCATCTCGGTTTCTCCGGTTATGGTTGCGTCGAATTCGGCAAATCCGGCAGGGACACCGTTGACATACAAAACCCAAACAGTGGTTTTTTCATCCTGTAATAGCCTGTCAAGCTCTCCGGCTGGTATCATCAGCCGGTTGTACCATTGATAGGGTCTGCCTACCGAGGTATACAGGAACAGGTAAAACGATCGCGTTGGCTTTACCGCCTGCATCACCAGGCATCCTTCCGGAAGGATTGCTGCTTCTTGGTGCAGCGGGGGTGCAGTCATTTGCAGCCACCAGGTGTTTGCGGAAATCTCGCTCATGTGTTTCGTTTTTGGATGTTTTTCAACGCTTCCCTGCGGCTAAGTCCCGACAGTTTATGTGAATTGGTAAATTGTTCAACCAGAATGGGATCTGTCTTTGAATATTCTCTTAGCGCCCATCCTATGGCTTTTCGTATAAAAAACTCCCCGGAGCCGGAAAGCTTTTCTATGTATTGAAAAAGCAATTCCGTATCGGTTTTTTCCCTGTAGCGGAGCTGAAACAGCAAGGCAGACCGCTGAAGCCACATATTGCCCGAATCCATCCATTCCCCGGTAACGGGCCGTATGCTATGCGGATAAATCCTCAGCCAGGGTCCGGCAAGATTTGCAGCGATGAAATCTACCGTATCCCACCACGATTTGGTTGTAATCATCTGCCGGTAAAGTCCGGTCCTGCTTTCGTCATTCAGGAATTGCTTTCGTGCAGCAATCTCCATTCCTGCATAGTGCAGCTCACGTTCTTCCATGTTCCATAAGCGCTGAACCACCTCTTCCAGTGCCGGCGGATCAGGGTATCCGTTGATCTTTACGAATTCAGAGAGCAGTTTACGTCTGTCGGGAGCTTTAATTCCAAAAAACGGAAACTGATTGAGCATGTACTTCTCCATGGCAGGGGCACAGGCACGATCAGCAGCGTTTTTAAAATGATTAAAGAGAAGCCGGGAGTATAGCTCAGGATTCATAGGTGGATGTATTTATCGGCCGATTACCATCTTTGCCGTTCTGTAAATTCCGTTTCTGCCGTTGAATGTTACGATGTAGGTGCCGGGTGTATACGAACCTGTCTTCAGCCGCCAGGCTGACCCTTCCGGCAATTCCCTGATCCTGTCTCTTATCCGGCCGGTGCTGTCGGTAACCACAAGATTTCCGGAAGGAAGGTCTTCCGCAGATATTATCACTTCTGTGGTGGCAGGATTTGGCCGGATTTGCAGTTTTCCCTTTCCGGGAACGGAGATGTTATGCGTGTTCACAAAATCTTCATCCCAAACGGCTAAGGTGTAATCGCCCTCCCGGATTCCGGAAACTATCATTACACCCAGCTGCCATGGACCCTGCCGGGTAAACGGCACGGACTCCCACTCGTATCCGGCTCCCTTGCGGTAGAGTATCACCAGCGAGTCGGCCGGTGAAGTGATCAGGGTATTGTCGAGCGCGTTGTTGCGGTTATAGGTAAATCGTCCGGTGGCTTCAAAGCCTTCCGGGAAGATGCCTTCGATGCTCCAGTAGCGGTAATCGCTGAGCCGGAGTCCTTCAACCGGGTTGAGCAGGGCGTCGGGAGCTACCCAGTGGTGGGTAACCCTTGCAAAAGCAGAGTCATCAATACCTGCAACTTCCATCCTGAACCAGGTATTCGGGAACTCGTACGAGCCCGGCGTGCGGATTGTCCTGTAATTGTCGGTGGTGGCATCGCCCGTTTGTTCGTACAGGTCGGCCATCACGAGAACCGGATTAAAGGGGAGTACAAAGACGGCCGAGCCTGTCCATCCCGAAAAGGTTATGGTACGCAGTTCAGTATGCCAGTCGCTGCGCATAAAGGCAAGGATGGTACGGCAACCGGCAGCGGGTACGGTTGCTCCTTTAAGTTTTTGTTTAACAAACACTTCAACCAGGTATTCATCCCCGGAAGGGCTTACATTGAATGAGTCGACGGATACGTGGTTGAATCCGGGTCCGAATACGTGAAAATCGAAGAATCCGTTCAGGTCGGTGCCGGTATAATCGCTCAGGAAGTCGCGCATTTGCTGAGAGGAAGCCGACTGGTAAGCGAAGTTTGCGAGGTAGGCTTTAACTCCGTTAAAAAAGAGGCTGTCGCCAAGGTAGCCTCTGAGCGCATGGGTTACCATACCGCCTTTATCGTAGGTATGAATGCCGTAGGTGAGTTGCGGGGGCATGGGTGAAAGGGGCAGATATCCGCCTTCGGCGAGGTGAGCCATGCGGAGCACTTCATGCGACATTTGCCTCATATTGGCTTTGGCTTCATCGATGTTGTACAGTTTTTCGCGGTAAAGGGTTTCGCACCAGCGTGCCCAGCCTTCGTTCAGCCACATATCGGCATCGGAGGAGCAGGTGACGCTGTTTCCGAACCACATGTGCGAAAGTTCATGTGCGTAGAGCCACTCATCGGAAAGTCCGCCGTTGATGCTTCCGTGCGGATATGCAATATTTTCGGCATGTTCCATTGCTCCCAGCGCAGTTCCGCTAAAGCCGATGCGTTCGAAGGGGTAGGGGCCGAAGCATTCCTCATAAATGGCAGCTATGGCGTTAAGGTTTGCAAAGCTGCCGGCCACCTTTGCCGTATCCTGTGGCCTCACAAACCAGGTTACGGGTATTTCCGCCTGCTGTCCCTGGAAGATTGCTTCTTTCATAACGTAAGGACCTATTGCCACCGAGGCAAGGTAGGCTGGAACCGGGCGGTTCGACCTCCAGAAATACTCTTTCGTGCCGTCGCACATGGTCGAAACCGATCTCAGCAATCCTCCGCATGCAGCAATCTTATCGTTTTCCACCCGTATATGGTAATCGTACAAGGCTTTATCGGTGAAATCGTCCGCACAGGGAAACCAAGCACGGCCCAGATTGTGGGGTATAGACTCAAACCCAACGCCCAGGTTGAAGGCATAGTTGCCTGAGAAATGAAAACCACCCCAGGCTTCGTGAAACGGAATGCCCTGATACCACACATGAACCCATGCCGTATCGCCTTGAGATACGGGTTGTTGCAGCGTAATCATCAACTCATCGTTCTGATGCGTGAATGGGAGTGCTTGTCCGCTATCCGATTTCACCGAATCAACCTGCAGCTGTAGCAGATTCAGCTTCACGATGCCGGTATTCTGACAGGAAGTGGTGAAGCGAATACCGGCTTTCCCGCTGATTGTTTGCGACGGCAGATCGGTTACGGTAAGGTAAAGGTCGTATTGCACCGCATCTATGGTGTCGCACAGCATTGGAGCCCGTTGTGCATGGCTTTGTAACCCCTGCATTAAAATAAGCGTCAAAGCAGCCATAAAGGCTGTTCGTAAAATATCTCTCATCGTTAATCCGGAATTGATTGCTGGCATTCAGTTAAAGTAAAATTGCTTTGTGTAAAATTAGTTTAATTGCCCGTGTCAGATACAGTTTAACGGATATTCTTTGCCGGTATGAGGAAACCNNAGAGGATCAGGAGGGGTCTGTGGTGTTCGTTACCGAACCAAACGGTGAGCGGAACCGGACATACGAGCGGGTGTTAATGCTGCAGACCGGCTGAAAACAGGCAGAAATAGCGGATGGCACGATATTTTATTGGTCGGGAGACAACTGCGATTATCCGGAACAGTACTATTGAAAAAAAAATAAATTCAAAATGAATCAAAGACACGTTTTCCTGTTACTGCTGGCATTGCTTTTTTCCGGCGGACTTTATGCCCAGCAGCCGTGGACCCTCGAACAGTGCATACGGCATGCACATGCCAATAATCTCCAGGTAAAGCAATCCGCTTTGCTGGTCGAAAGTGCCAGGGCCGATGTTTTGCAATCGAAGCTCGACCTGCTGCCCGGGCTTACGGCAAATGCCTCGCATGCATACAACTACGGGCAAACGGTTGACAGGTACACCAACCAGTTTGCTACCAGCAGGGTTCAGTCGAACAATTTCTACCTGCAGAGCGGGGTAACGCTTTTCAACGGGTTCCAGAAACTCAATCTTATTAGGCAGAACACACTGAATTTGCTTGCGAGTGAAAAGGATGCGGAGAAATTCATCAACGATATGTCCCTCAATATTGCCACGTTTTACATGCAGGTACTGTTTTACAAGGAGCTGGTGGTAACGCGCAGGAACCAGCTGGATATTACGCTGCAGCAAACCGAGCGGATGCGCAAGCTGGTGGATGCCGGTTCCATGGCATCGGGAGAATTGTTTATGCTTGAGGCTCAGGCTGCCGGAGAGGAATCGTCACTGATTGAGGCTGAAAATAACCTGGAAGTGTCGCTTCTCACCCTGTCGCAGCTGCTCGACCTGCCTTCGGCTCAGGGATTCGACGTGGCTGTTCCCGTGCTGGATATAGAAGCTGAGCCTGCGCTGCAGGTAACGCCCGATAAAATATTTGCGTATGCGGGTGCCAATATGCCTGAAGTAAAGGCTGCTGAATACCGCCTTCAGGGCAGTGAGCGTCAGCTGAACCGTGCCAGGGGTACCTATTATCCCTCCATCGCGCTGAGCGGCAGCTGGGGCACAGGATATTCCGGTGCAAGCCAGATTATCGAGAAAGTTACTCCATCTGATCCTGTGCTGGTAGGCTATGCTATAAATCCCGGCATTGCCGATTATGAAGTCTACTCCTACAATTTCGATTATACCTACAAAACCAAGCCCTGGGGCGATCAGATAAGTGATAATAACAACCAAACAATAGGTCTGTATCTCACCATGCCCGTTTTTAACGGATGGCAGAGCCGCACGGCGGTGAGCAAGGCAAAAATCGCAATGGAGAATTCAAGGCTCGAGCTGGAGCTGGAGAAGCAGCGCCTGCAGAAAACCATACAACAGGCCTGGGCCGATGCGAGGGCTTCGCTGAAGAATTACCATGCGGCAAACCGCAAGCTGGATGCTACCAGGGAATCTTTCCGTTATGCCGAACAGAAATTCAGCGTAGGGGTGATGACGCCTGTTGATTACAACAATGCCAAGAAGGATATGACCAATGCCGAATCGGAAGTGCTGCAAAGCAAATTCGATTACCTGTTCAAGACAACGGTACTTGATTTCTACATGGGTAATCCGATTACGCTGAAATAGCTGAAGACAGCATTACTGCTGACTTTTCCGAAAAATTTATTCAGGGTGTTAATGCTTCGGCCGAAGCATTTCACCCTTTCATAATGGAAGAGATTTTCAGTTACAAACGATAATAAGTACCCCTTTACATCGTTTCCATGCCGGGAAGGGGATTATTTACTGAACTGTTGTACTTTTATGGTTTAAAATTAACCGCAGGATGAGCAAAAAATTATTGATAAGGATTGGTATTGCCATTGTGGTGCTCGGGGTTGTCGGGCTTGCAATTGCCCGCAAGAAGGGATTGATAGGCGATGGGGAAGGCACAAAGGTGACTTCGGAAAAGGTTGAAAAGAGAACCATCACCGAGACCGTTTCGGCCAACGGAAAAATCCAGCCGGAGGCTGAGGTTAAGATTTCACCGGATGTTAGCGGTGAGGTTGTGGATTTGCTGGTTCGTGAGGGGGATGAGGTGAAGGCGGGAGACCTGCTGGCAAAGATAGATCCCAAGATCTATGCTTCCAATTACGACCGTATGCTGGCCGGCCTCAACACACAAAAGGCAAATCTGTCGAATGCTCGTGCCCGTCTGGCTCAGGTGCAGGCTCAGTTTATCAATGCCAAATCCTCGTTCGAACGCAGTGAACGGCTTTTCAACGAAAAAGCCATTGCTGCTGCCGAGTTTGAATCAGCCAGATCGACCTATGAGGTAGCCAGGGCTGAGGTTACGGCCGCCGAGGAGAGTATTAAAGCTGCGGAATATTCGGTTAAGAGTGCAGAAGCTTCTGTGAAGGAAGCGGGTGAAAATCTTTATAAAACATCGATTTATGCTCCCGTTTCGGGTACCATTTCCCGGCTCAATGTGGAAAAAGGCGAGCGTGTTGCCGGAGCTTCACAGTTCTCATCCGGAACGGAGATTCTGCGCATCGCCAACCTTGCGGTGATGGAGGTGATTGTAAGTGTGAACGAAAACGATATTGTACGGGTCGCCATCAGCGATACCGCCATCATTGAAGTGGATTCGTATCTGAACGAGAAGTTCAAAGGTATTGTCACCGAGATAGCTACCTCGGCCAATGTCAGCGGTATCAGTGCCGATCAGGTAACAAACTTTGATGTGAAAATACGCATGCTTCCGGAATCTTACAGTAATTTAAAAGTGAAGGGTCAGCCTGCGGCATCGCCATTCCGTCCCGGTATGTCGGCAACGGTGGATATACGAACAGAGTCGGCCTACAGGGTTCTGAGCATCCCCATACAGGCGGTGACAACCCGTCAGGATACAACGGCTTCGGGGAAGAAGTCCGCGGAGAAGAAACCCGGTTCAAATCCGGAAAGCGGACAGATTACCGCAACCGATGCTCCGCAACAGGAGATCGTGTTTGTGGTAAGCGAAGGCAAGGCGGTACGGCGCAACATTAAAACCGGAATTCAGGACAATGCGTACATCCAGATTCTGGAAGGGCTTGACGTGGGAGAGGAAGTGGTTACCGGTCCGTACCGGGCTGTATCGCGTTCGCTGAACGACGGGGATGCGATAAAGGTTGTGGCGAAGGAAGACCTGTTTGAAAAGAAAAAGTAATATCCGGTAAATTTTATGTCATTGATCTTAACGATAGAAACTGCAACCCCGGTATGCAGCGTTGCATTATTAGAGGATGAACGCATACTGGGATTAAAAGAAACGCGTGAAAAAAACTCACATGCAGCGGTAGTCTCTGTGTTTATCGACGAGCTTTTGCGTGAACAGGGCCTCAAGCCTTCAGACCTGGATGCCGTTGCGGTAAGCAAGGGGCCCGGTTCCTATACCGGACTTCGCATTGGTGTATCAACGGCGAAAGGCTTGTGTTACGCACTGGATATTCCCCTGATATCCGTCGGAACTCTCGAATCCATGGCTGCCGGAATGCGTTCGGTTCTTCCTGCGGATGAAGGGATGCCGGTTCTTCTGGCTCCCATGATCGACGCAAGGCGCATGGAAGTTTATACGGCATTGTTCGATCCGGAAGGGCATCCCGCAAAGGAAGTAACTGCCGAGATTGTCACAGCCGGCAGCTTCAGTCAATACCGTGAAAACCACCTGATTTACATCGCCGGCGATGGTGCGGGGAAGTGCAGGGAGGTGCTTAAGCATCCCAATATCCGGTATATGGATGGGTTTGAAGCCTCTGCTGTTCATATGGCCGTACCGGCATCCGCAAAGTTTGCGGAGGGTATTTTCGAAAATACTGCCTACTTTGAGCCTTACTATCTGAAAGATTTTATTGCAGGAGCGCCGAAAGTGAAAGGGCTGAGGGACTAACTTCAGCGCGGGAATTGCGGTTCCTAAGCTGTGGCAAGAGCCGGATTACTGCCCGCGAGCCTGCCTGTTATATAAACGAAATCGCTGACGCCAAGCTGTTCGGCTCTCAGGGTAAACAGATGCTCAAGTCTTTCATCCTTATTGAACTGAAGGGATTTCAAACCGTTTCTGAGGGTTTTCCGGCGCTGGTTAAAAGCCGTTTTCACAACCGTAACAAACAATTTTTCATCGCAGCCAAGTTCCTGTATTTTGTTTCGCCTGAGGCGGATAACGGCGGATTTTACTTTTGGCGGCGGCACAAACACATGCTCGCTGACGGTAAAGAGGTATTCGATATCGTACCAGGCCTGCAGCAGAACGCTAAGGATCCCGTACGTTTTACTTCCCGGGGGTGCGGCAATGCGTTCAGCAACTTCTTTTTGTATCATCCCCACCACTTCCGGAATCCTGTTGCGGTATTCCAGCACCCTGAAAAAAATCTGGCTTGAAATGTTGTAGGGAAAGTTACCGATAACCGAGAAGTTGCCGTGGAAGATCGCATCGGGATCCATTTTCAGGAAATCGCCCTCTTTAAAGCGGTGAGCTGCCTCAGGCCAGGTGGCATGGAGAAACTGAACCGATTCACGGTCAACATCCAGGGCGATGAAATTGACGGCTTCCTGTGCTATCAGGTATTTTGTAAGTACGCCGGTTCCGGGTCCTATCTCCAGTAGAGCTTCGAAGGGAGTGGTTATGCTTTCAACGATTTTACGGGCGATGTTTTCATCTTTCAGGAAATGCTGGCCCAGATGTTTCTTTGCTCTTACGGGTTCCATAAATGTACGGTTGGCGGCGGGGAGGAGGATTATTGAATGATTTCATCTCCCCTGAGGGCTCTGAAACGTTTACGGGCTTCAACGGTATACAGACTGCCGGGATACTTCATCAGTATGTCCTGGTAGGTTGTCATGGCTTTTTCCCTGTCCTTGGCGGAAGGTTCCCTTATATTTAGAAAGAACAACATGCTGCGGTCGAAGGTTTCGTCGGGCATAGCCGGCTGGTTGTGATCGTAGATGAGGGCAAGGTTGAAGAGAGCGTCGTCTCCGAGGATACCGTCGCCGTATTCTTCGGAAACCCTGCTGTAAATCGCAATGGCTTCCTGAATTCTGCCCTGACGTATGTTTATTTCAGCCTGTTTCATCATTGCATCGTCGACAATCGGATGATCGGGGAATGCCAGCAACAGTGAATCAAGCAGAGCCAGTGCGTCGTCGGGCTTATTCCGGTAAAGCATAAGGTCGGCACGTGCATAGGTGCCAAGCGGTACAAATGAGCTGTCCATTCCGATGTTATCGGTAATGAGCAGCGAGAGCGCCATGGCATCGTTTGCGATAAGTTTGGAAGTGGCTGCTTTCAGCACATCCAGCTGAGCCCTTGCCCAGTTGAATTCACCAATATAGAAAGAAAGCCTGGCGTTGCGAAACCGGGCTTCGTGACCGATGGGTTCATTTTTAAAGGCTTTGTCAACCTGTGAATAGAGTAGGGTTGCTTCCCAGGGTTCACCGGTAAACAGCATGATATCGGCCAGTTCCAGTTTGCATTCGGCTTGCAGCATCCGGTTGTTGGTGGTAAGCGAGATCAGGTTTTCGAGCATGATCACGGCTTCCCCGGTTTTGTCGAGATAAAATGCCTGCAAATGGGCAAGATTTCGCATCAGTGGGAATGCGAGCGGGTTGTTGCCGGCCTCTTGCAGTGTTTTGTTGTACTTCCCTTCGAGGGCGATCATATCTGTTCGATTAACGGGATGGTTGCGGATAAGCTGCTCATATTCCGCCTTCAGAACTTCCACCTTCGACTGTACCACAAGGGAGACGTCGGATGAGCGGTCGATTACGTACTGGTAGGCTTCTGCAGCGGTTTTGTAATGTCCGTTTGCTGCACTCATCCCCGCAAGGGCAAACACCCTGCTTCCGTTTTCTCCCATGCGGCGGTCGAGGGCTTTGGCCTGTATAAGGGCAGCTTCAAAATCCTTCAGCTGCGTCGACAGCCAGAGCATCATTTCCGCCATCAGCATATCGTCGGGTTTCCGCTGAACCTGTTTCAGAAGGGCAATACGGAAAGCTTCGGACTTAAGGCCTTCCGGATCGTTGTTGAACGAGTTCTGCAGTCTCGACTGTACCTGATTCAGGTAGTCGGAATTGAATTCGATAAGTCCGATGAATTCATCCGCCATTTTTTCGTAATTACCCGATATCTCGTAAAGGTTCGCCAGCTCGAAACCGAAGTTGTATTGTCCGCTCAGCAGCTGTTTTCCTTTCTGATAGGTTTGTATGGCATAGTTGTTTTCGCGCCGGGCGATAAAGGCACTGGCGAGCTCACTTATCTTACGCTGGTCGGCCGGAAGGTCTTTTATTGCCTGTTCAAAGATCTTCTGGGCTTTGTTTCCCTGATTGGTGCGCAGCAGGATATAGCCCTGATCGATAACGTAACGTGCGTCGTTCGGATTTTTACGCGCCTGGCGTTTCACGATTTTTTCTGCCCTGTCGTAGTCGTTGATTTCGAGCAGGCTTGCCAGCAAATAGGTATAGTTGAAAAGCACAGGCTTTTCTTCAAACAGTCGCTCGAAGACCGAGGCAGCCTTGTCGAATTCGCGGTTGTTGTAGTACATCAGACCCAGCTGCTCATCGGTAACTGCCTGTGCACGGACTCTTGCAGGAGCAAATGCCGTTAGCAGGGAAATAAATGCGACGAAAAGAACCAGTTTTTTCATGGCGTACAACTCAGTCTTTGGTTCCTGCGGTGCAGGTGTTACAGCATAGAACGGCAGAACCGACGATTTGTTTTGCCGTTTTTGCCGGTTTATTGGTAATCCTTAATCAGGAAATCAGGTCGAAACCCGTATAGCGGACAAGGGCAGACGGGATCCGGATACCTTCGGCGGTCTGGTTGTTCTCGAGCAGGGATGCAACGATTCTTGGCAATGCAAGTGCACTTCCGTTGAGGGTATGGCACAGGCGCGTTTTACCGTTCTCGTCCTTGAAGCGCAGTTTCATACGGTTAGCCTGAAACGATTCGAAGTTCGAAACCGAGCTTACCTCAAGCCAGCGCTCCTGTGCTGCCGAATACACTTCGAAGTCGTAGGTGAGTGCCGAAGTAAAGCTCATGTCGCCGCCACACAGTTTCACAATGCGGAAAGGCAGTTCAAGACTGCGCAGAATTCCGGCAACGTAATCGCGCATCTCTTCCAGGGTTTCATAGGATTTGTCGGGATGCTGTATCTGAACGATCTCTACCTTGTCGAACTGATGCAGGCGGTTGAGTCCGCGCACATCCTTGCCGTACGATCCGGCCTCGCGGCGGAAACAGTTTGAATAGGCAACGTTTTTTACCGGAAAATCAACGGCCTTCAGGATTACATCCCGGTAAATATTTGTAACAGGGACTTCTGCCGTAGGGATAAGATACAGCTTATCGACTTCGCAGAAGTACATCTGTCCGTCCTTGTCGGGAAGTTGTCCCGTACCATAGCCCGAGGCTTCGTTCACCACCAGCGGTGGCTGAATCTCTTGATAACCGGCTTCTATGGCTCTGTCGAGGAAGAAGTTGATCAGGGCACGCTGCAGGCGGGCTCCTTTGCCTTTGTAAAAGGGGAACCCGGCTCCGGTAACCTTGTTGCCCAGCTCAAAATCGATGATGTCGTATTTGGATGCCAGATCCCAGTGAGGTACAGCTCCTTCGTATAAATCCGGGAATTTGCCTTCTGCATGTACGGTTTCGTTGTCCGAAGCGCTTTTACCCCGTGGCACGGAAGGATGGGGCGTATTCGGAAGCTGAACTAAGGTATTGTTCTGCTCGGTTACCAGTGTGTCCAGTTTTTCCTGAAGTGTTTTGGCACTCACTTTCAACTCGGCGGTGCGGGCTTTCAGTTCATTGGCTTCGGCAGCTTTGCCCGATTTAAACAATTCGCCTACCTGTTTCGAGATGGCATTTGATTCTGCCAGATTGTCGTCAAGCTCTTTCTGCGCTTCGCGTCTGCGCATATCGAGGTCGAGGATTCGCTGAAGGATTTCTGTTGCGTCGATGTTTTTAATTGCAAGCCGCTCAGCTACTTCAGCCGTATGCTCGCGGATATAGTTCAGTTCAAGCATGGTTATTTTTATTTGAGGCGCAAAGGTAAGGAGTTTTGGTGATCGTTGATGTTTGGGTGTTCAGATGTTCGTGTGCAGGCTATGCACTGCAGGAATTAAAAATGTTGAGATGTGCTGTGCAATGTGGAAATATTGCGACGGAAAATGTGAAAAAAAACTGCATCCACTGCAGGAAAGGCACTGAGGATGCATTGATGTTGGCATTATGAAACGGCCTCATGATCCCGGGATTCAGAAATAAGCAGTGAAAACGGATGCATGCCCCGGAGGTGCTATACAGGAATAACCGCGGGCGCTGCTCTGCTAGCCCGCG
>DJVU01000012.1:17304-18010 GCA_002441345.1 Bacteroidales bacterium UBA6248 | reverse complement strand
GACACACTGGTAATTATGCCGACCGGCGGAGGAAAATCCATCTGCTATCAGATCCCTGCATTAATGAAGACAGGCGTTACCATTGTAGTCTCGCCTCTTATCGCACTGATGAAGGATCAGGTTGACGGATTGAAAAATAACGGCGTGGCAGCCGAATATCTGAATTCTTCCCAAACACCATCCGAACAAAACCGGGTGCTTAAACTGCTGCGCGAAAACCGGCTCAGCCTCTGTTATCTGGCACCCGAAAGAATTGCAGGAGAAAATGCCCTGCAAAACCTGCTGGGCAAAACAAAGGTTTCGCTGTTTGCCATTGATGAGGCACACTGCATCTCCCACTGGGGCCACGATTTCAGACCCGATTACCTGTCGCTCGGATTGCTGAAAGCGCAATTCCCGGGTGTGCCGGTTATGGCTCTTACTGCCAGTGCCGATAAGCTGACACGGGACGATATTGCAAAACAGCTGAAACTCGAACACGAAAAACGCTTTATCTCCTCCTTCAACAGGGCCAATATCTGGTATTTTGTGCTTGACAAATATACCATGGACGATTTTTTGCCTTCATATCTCGACAAACAAAAAGAAAACTCCGGAATCATCTACTGCCTTTCACGAAAGTCAACCGAACAGCTGGCGAATGAGCTTAAAACCATAGGCTATAAAGCAGCCTGTTATCATGCGGGACTGGACAAGGAAGTCAGGG
>DJVU01000012.1:0-17227 GCA_002441345.1 Bacteroidales bacterium UBA6248 | reverse complement strand
GGAGCGATGTGGTAAAAATGAGGTATTTTATTGATAACGGTTCCGATCCCGACCATACCAGCCATATGCTAGGCAAACTGGAAAAGATGGCTGACTTTGCCGAAACACATAAATGCAGAAGGCAGCAACTGCTGAATTATTTTAATGAAGAGCACACCGGAATGTGCAACTCATGTGACTACTGCCTGAACAAATATACCGTCACCGATGCAACCGTTGAGGCGCAAAAAGCCTTATCGGCTGTTGCCAGGCTTAATGAACGGTTTGGAATAAAAACCACAATCGATTACCTGCGGGGAGCAAACCTCCGGAAATTCACACCTCAGCAAAAAGAATTCAAAACATGGGGCATTGGAAAGGATCTGCCGGAAGCTGAATGGATGAATATCTTCAACCAGCTGCTTTTGCAGAATCTGCTGGAACTTTCAGCCAGTCAGTATCCGGTTCTGAAACTGAACAGGCAAAGTTATGAAGTCCTTAAAGGTAAGCTGAACGTACAAATGCTGAAGGATCAAGACTCCGTAAACCAAAGGATACCGGTTACGGGTGAAACCTCTGAAAACGCAGAGCTCCTGGCAAGTCTGCGCAAGCTTCGCCGGCTTATCGCCGATTCGGAAGGAGTACCGGCTTACATGGTCCTCGGAGATTCCAGCCTGATCGGGATGGCATCCTTACTTCCGCTAACAAGCGATCATCTGAGCCTCATCACCGGATTTGGTGATTATAAGATAAAAAAATACGGTGATGCGTTCCTTGGTGTCATCCGCTCATGGTGCAAAACACAAGGGCTGGAGTCACGCATTCACCTGAAGATGCCAAAAACCAGAAAATCTTCTGCTCCAAAACAATTGAAGCCAAAACCCGGATTGCAATCGCTTGAGCTGTTCAAACAGGGAAAAACTATCCGTCAGATTGCGGATGAACGGCAGCTTTCCAGCGTAACCGTTGAGCAGCACCTGACTTCGTTCCTGCCATCGGGAGAGTTAACACTGCCTGAGCTCATGGATGTTACCAAAGTGCCGGATATTCTGGAAGCAATCCGGACGCATGGCATTTCAAGCCTTAAAACATTAAAGGTGCATTTAGGAGAACACTTCAGCTATTTTGAAATCAAGGCGGTGGTTGAATTGGAAAAAGCTAAAATCACGGTCTGATTTTGTGTAAAACAGAGACGCCCGGTTCGATAACCGGACGTCCTTATAATCGTAAGCAACAGGTTTTTATCCCTTCAGCACTCCAAGCTCCTTACCGACCTTGGTAAAGGCTGCAATACATTTGTCCAGATGCTCGCGTTTGTGAGCGGCCGAGATCTGAACGCGGATACGGGCCTGTCCTTTGGGCACAACCGGATAGTAGAATCCGATAACGTAAATGCCTTCGTCCAGCAGTTTGGCGGCCATATCCTGGCTCAGCTTGGCATCGTAAAGCATCACGGCGCAAATGGCGCTGCGGGTAGGTTTGATGTCAAATCCTGCATCTACCATCTTCTTCACGAAATAAGCGGTATTCTCGTGCAAACGATCCTGCAGTTCATTGGTTTCGGCCATCATATCAAACATTTTGATACCGGCAGAAGCAACGGTGGGAGGAATGGAGTTTGAGAAGAGGTAAGGACGCGAACGCTGACGCAGCATTTCGATGATTTCTTTTTTACCGGTGGTAAATCCCCCGATGGCGCCGCCAAAAGCCTTGCCCAGCGTACCGGTGATGATTTCAATCTTTCCGCGGATATTGAAAAGCTCGGTTACCCCGCGGCCGGTTTCGCCAACCACGCCGGCAGAATGACACTCGTCAACCATTACCATGGCATCGTATTTCTGTGCCAGTTCGTAAATCTTGTCCATGGGAGCCACATTTCCGTCCATAGAGAATACGCCGTCGGTAACGATCAGCCGGAAGCGCTGTGCCTGGGCAAGTTTCAGCTGCTCTTCCAGATCGGCCATATCGGCGTTGGCATAACGGTAGCGCTGTGCCTTGCAGAGACGAACGCCGTCGATGATGGACGCGTGGTTAAGGGAATCCGAAATAATGGCATCCTCTTCACCGAGAAGGGGTTCAAACACACCGCCGTTGGCATCGAAGCAGGCAGCATACAGAATGGTGTCTTCCGTACCGAAAAATTCGGCGATCTTAGCTTCCAGCTTTTTGTGAAGATCCTGGGTGCCGCAGATAAAACGAACCGAAGAAAGTCCGTAACCGTGGGTATCGAGGGCTTCCTTGGCAGCGGCGATCAGCTTGGGATTGTTCGACAGTCCCAGGTAGTTGTTTGCACAGAAGTTCAGCACTTCAGCTCCGCTGCTAACCTTGATTTCAGCTCCCTGAGGAGTGATGATTACCCGTTCATTTTTGTAAAGTCCGGCTTCCCGGATGTCGGCCAGTTCTTTCTGCAGATGGGCCTGAAGACGATCGTACATAGTGTATTATTTTTAAAGTTACAGTTGTTTGTTTATGGAATAACAGTGGCGCAAAGATATCACTTTTGAATTTCAGGAAAAGGGATTTTGCAAATATTTAGCAGTGATTTTCAGCCTGTTTATAATCAGTCTGAATACCCTGAAATGCAACGATATGAAAGTTGATCAAACTTTTGTGATTCTGCAAATTATTGTACATTTGCCGCACTTGCTGTTAACCGGTTAACAAACAAATAAACCTACGTAAACCCATGAAAAACATTTTGGTAATTGGCTCGGTGGGCCAGATCGGATCAGAACTCACCCTTGAACTTCGCAAAAGATATGGCAACGGCAATGTGGTTGCCGGATACCGCTCAACCTTACCCACCGGCGAACTGCTGGAATCGGGCCCCGCTGAGGTGGTTGACGCCACCAATGCCCAGCAGATTGCTGGTGTAGTTAAAAAATATAAAATAGACACTATCTATAACCTGGCAGCTATTCTCTCGGCAGTGGGTGAAAGCAAACCCCAGGTTGCCTGGAATATCGGCATCGGCGGACTGATGAACTGCCTTGAGGTAGCCCGCGAATATGGCTGCGCCGTTTCAACCCCCAGCTCCATCGGTGCTTTTGGCGGTGGCACTCCCCTCGACAATACCCCACAGGATACGATCATGCGTCCACAGACCATGTACGGCGTTTCTAAAGTTGCCGGTGAACTGCTGAGCGATTACTATTTCAAACGTTTTGGCGTGGACACGCGTTCGGTCCGTTACCCGGGCATTATTTCAAACGTTACCCTGCCCGGCGGCGGCACCACCGATTACGCCGTTGAAATTTATTATGAGGCCATCAAACATAAGAAGTTCACCTGTCCGCTGGGCGCCGGCACCTTCCTCGATATGATGTACATGCCCGATGCCATCGAAGCCGCCATCGACCTGATGGAAGCCGATCCTTCAAAACTGAAGCACAGGAACTCCTTTAACGTGACCGCCATGAGTTTCGATCCGGAGATTATTGCCGCAGAGATTAAAAAGCATATTCCCGGTTTCGAAATGACCTACAATGTTGATCCCATGAAACAGGCCATCGCCAATTCGTGGCCCAACAGCATGGACGATAGCTGCGCCCGCCATGAATGGGGCTGGAACCCGAAATGGAACCTCCGCGCCATGACCGAAGATATGCTGAAGGTGATCGGCGAGAAACATGCGAAAGGACTGATCTAAAATTTCGGATTTCTGATTTCGGATTTCTGATTTTACTTGTCTCGTTATCCGGCTCTCGCCGTCTCACGGTAGATTGCGGATTTCGGATTGATAATTTTAACTTCTGATCTTTTACTTCTGAATTCCGTTCCCAATCGCAATCAGAACCAATTTCCAATGAGATGACCTAACAAGTTTTCTTTTAACTTGTTAGGTCTTTTTTTACATTGACTTTTCGGATTTATAGTTTTTCTATTTCTTCCTGTCAGCTATCCTGACTAATCTCCGTTGAGGTGATCTGACAATTTTTCAAATTTAGTTTGTCGGGTCTTCTTTTATTGACTTTGGGTTTTCTGATCCGCAGATAGCATCTGCAAACAGCGGAGGCTGTCATTTTTTTAATGTAATTTTGCAAATGCTGAGAAATCAGGCAATCCGAAATCCGAAACCACTACATGTAAATCGCCGCACTCGTATCCGGCGGAGTCGGCTCATGTTAGCGCGCATCTTATTTTCTGATGCGTGTGAACGACCTAAGTCCCCTGTTGGGTCATGGCTCCCGATTCAAGCCTCTGTCCTTTGGGCCTGATCTGTCTGCTTTGAGCTTGCCGAGGCAGGGTGACTCTACAAATTACAACGGGGCAATCAACAATTTCCCGCTTGCACTCCCCTCCTTGGTTTGCAGCCGGTACAAATACAAACCCGGCTTTTTTCCATCGGTTTGCCATATCGATTTTAGGCCGGTTAGCGGCAACGTGGCTACCGGGCGGCCGGTGATATCGGCAATGGTAACCATGCCGTTTCTGTCATTTGTGTTGAGTTCAAAAATAACATAGTCACTGGCTGGTGAAGGATATACCAATAACGGCAATCTGATTTCTTCCTGGTTTATTGCATTTGTATAAGGATAATAACAATTGCCGGAAACAGGATCTGCCCATATATAACTACCATCCAAAAAAATACTATCATTAATGCTTATGCAATTTAACGTAACATTATCTAAACCACATCCAACTACATTTTGAAAACCCGAAGATACATTCCCAAGTCCTTCAACCCAGTGAAAATCACATTCCATTCCCCACTGCGGATTCAAATCCTTCAGCATAATTCTTTTTCGGGTATAAGGACCATTTAATACATAATCAATTGAATCTACCAAAAAGTCAGAATTAATATAATCATAACCAAATTCAGAAGTTGGTAGTTGCTTTATTGTATCCCCTACCTCAACAGTAAGGTCCATCAACAGAATTTCTTCATCCCCCAATTCCCAGCTGTCATCAGGAAATTTTATATATGAACGGCCTGAATCATCGCTGCGGTATGCACCATAATAACCAGGTCCATAATAATGAGAAGGAGCGGGAGGTGGCGTCCAGGGCCCATGAAAAACTGCACCCATGACCATTAATTTAACATAGGCAAGTCCATTAATTATTGTATCACGTTCAATATCAGGAATAAAGATTTTTTTACAATCCTGCACCTCACTATTTCCGGATTGGATAATCCATGTTGCATTTGAGTCAGGTAGCGGCATATAGGTTTGGGCGTTTATATAAGCCGGGGCCATCAGCGTGAACACCATAATAATGATGCTTATTTCTTTTTGCGTTGTATTCATGGTTTTGCGTGTTTAACGTGAATAATGAACTTTTAACGAGTTGTGTTCTTTAGCCCTCTGCCTGCGCACGGCATTTTTGTCAGGCAGTAGGCCTTCCACACAAACTGTTGTCGCTTGAGACTTTTAACTTTGTGCTTTGAGCTTTTTACCTGCCCTACCAGGGTGCAACCATTAATTTACCACATGCGCTGCCCTGCCCGGTTTGCAGGCGGTACAAGTATACTCCTGGCTTTACCCCTTCGGTTTGCCATACCGTTTTTTGGCCGGTTAGCGGCAACGTGGCTACCGGCCGGCCGGTGATATCGGAGATGACAATTGAACCTTGTATATTTGCGTTTTGCATTTCAAAAACAACAAAATTACCGGCGGGATTGGGATAAACTTTTAATGCAATTGCTGAGGGTTCATGAATTGAAAGTGTAGTATCAACATGCACATACAATGTATCGCTCCAGGCGCTGCTGCCGCAATCATTGAAGTTAAAGGCCCTGATTGCGGCTGTGCCCTTAAAGGTGTTGCTCCAGGTAACAATAGCCGTAGTGCTATCGGAGTATAGTGTACCGGCAGTCGCTGGCGAAAGCTCCCATACATACCCGTTTGAATAGGCCGCCACTGGCAGGGTGTAGCTGCTTTGTGAAGTTAAAGAGGTGTAAACCCATACAGGACCCTGGGGTTGCGACGGAATGGCCGGGGCATAATAACCGCAATCCTTGATCTCGAAAAACCAGGCATCTTCCGGAAAATCACCCCCATAGAAGGTGCATTGCACATCGTTGTTGTTGGGCGCCTTTGCTTCACTCGCTATAATATACCGGTAATCGTTAATTTTCGACACAGAATGGTTGTTCATTCGCTCATCACCTAACCCACCAAAACACTGCTGACTTATTAATGTACCGCTGGAATCAAGCCTGGCAAGCCATATATCCAATCTGCCTGGATATGAATGATTGCCTGCAACATCACCATCGTTTGAAAATGTATCGCCAAAAACCAGGATTTCTTCAGAAGTATTAGTAAAAAGGGCATAGGGAGAATCATAATCAGTTCCTCCAAGGCATCGTTGCCAGACAATGCTACCCAGGGTATCAATTTTCACCACCCAGATATCTGTTTTCCCACCCAGACCAGTAGGCTGATGATGCCCGCTTACATCACCATCGTTTGAATATGAAACTGCGGTAAAAATATAGCCTGAATCAACCTCTATTATATTAATACCAGCTTCGTAATCGCTGCCGCCATAGCATTCCTGCCACAGGATATCGCCCTGCATATCGAGCTCAACCAGCCAGACATTACCGATAGCCCCCTGCGGGTAGCAGGTAACCATGCCCCCGTGGTATTGAACCTGGCCCACCATCATGATGTTGCCGCGCCGGTTTATGATCAGCGACACCCCGTTATCGAGGCCTTCGCTACCCAGGGTTTTTTGCCATTCTATGTTGCCGTCGGCATCGCACTTGCACATCCATACATCGTAAGCGCCGTAAAACTGGGTAATGTCACCGCCCGGGTTATCAATACGGTCAACAAACACAAAACCGCCATCGGGGGTAACAATGAGATCATTCATGATGTCGTAATAGGGCGAACCATACGTTTGCTCCCACAGTATATCGCCCTGCCCGTTAATTTTTATCACCCACACATCGTTAAACCCGTTGGTGCCCGATTGAACATCCCCGTCGAGCGACCAAGCTGAACCGAATATATAGAAGGTAGAATCGGTAATGGGCACAATCTTGCGTGGATTATCCGTATCTGATCCGCCATAGCATTTTTCCCAAAGCACATTGTGCAGCGTATCGGTGCGCAATACCCAGATATCAGAATCTCCATGATAATTGGTTGCCTCTTCTCCTGAACTGATTCCTAAGGTGAGAAAATACCCGTCCTGAATGCGGGTAGCGGAATAATAATACGCTACCTCATCATCACCCAGGCATTGCTGCCACACTATTTTATTGTTCTGGGCATAGCCGTAATTGAGCAAAAGAAGGGAAAACAGTATGTGTAAAGCAAAATGCTGCATTGCAATAAGAATAAAAGGATCATCCCGGATAAACCCGGGATGATCCTGATGATTAATAATTATTGAATAACAAGTTTACCCTGTTTGCTCACGGCGCCGGCTTTGAGGGTATATATATACACCCCTTTTTCAACCTGGCGGGTATCCCATACCTGTTGTCCCTGATTACCTGATAACCTGAAAGAAACAACCAACCTTCCCTGAATATCTGTAACGAGCAGTCCTGCCCCAGTAAAGGTTACCGGGATGCTGTAATCAAAGGCTACCCAGGTATGTGCCGGATTGGGATTGGCTGTTACTGAAACACCAGTGTCAAATTTACCTGAACATGAGGTTCCGCTTTTATATAAAGCCTGCTCAGCTTCAGGAAGACACTTGCCAAAATGATAACCCTGACCATACTCAAGCATTGCCCTGGCCATTAAAGATGCCATCCCTGTGCTGCCTTCGGCTGTTTCCTGTAGCATATTAATTGCGATGCTGTCTAATGCTGTAATATCTCCACCCTGTTGATCAAGCTGAATCTGCCATAAAATCAGGTTTTTGCAGGCTGTAAACTCTTCCAGATCGTTACCTTCGAGTTCGCGCACAGCCGGTATTATATCGAGCATGGTTGTTGCTGCACTATAATTCTTTTCAGTCATGTAGGACGCAACAATCCCGTAGTCAGCATTCAGTGTGTTCAGGTTGTCGTACCAATTGCGCACGTATTCCCAATCGATATAGGTGTCGTTCAGA
Source organism: Bacteroidales bacterium UBA6248 (assembly GCA_002441345.1). Lineage (GTDB taxonomy): Bacteria > Bacteroidota > Bacteroidia > Bacteroidales > Lentimicrobiaceae > Lentimicrobium. Next base: position 9,217 of record DJVU01000012.1, on the reverse strand, counting down.
CAGGAACGGATAAGGTCGTTGGCAGCTTTGGTTTTTTCTCCTTCATACCTGGCCATATCCTGCATCAGCACGGTCTTATAGGTAATCCCACCGGCTAATTGCTTTAAAATGGAAATCATGTACGCAGGCAGTGGCTGTTCCTTGTTTTCGAGGTATTCGATCAGCGACTCCTTGCGCAACTCATCAGGGTTGGCCGAGAGAATTTCAAAAAGGACTGATTCGGGAAGAACATCGGTTTTATCAGCGGCAGCTTTAAGCACCTCTTCTGAAAGGTGAGGGGAATCGCCGAGAAGTTTTGCCCTGAGCGCCCACATATCTTCAGGCCAGCTACTTGTTACTTCCGTTTTCAGCCCTTCAGTGTTACCCCCGTCTTTCAGATTGTCGAACAACACCTTAACATTATTGTAATCTGCGAGGTTTGTAGCAAAATCGAGTTCCCGCTGTAATTTCTGACTTTCGTCCAAAACTATGCTTTTCGGATTAATCCCCCCATAGTTGGAAGGGCAGGTGTTGGCTGTAGAAATCTGAATAGGTACTACATAAGTATCGGTATGGTAAACAGGAGGATTGGTATGATAAAAATAATTGACATACTGCTTGCCTTCATTCTTAAAATTCCCTTCCGGCAGCGGGTTTGCTGAAAAGGTATTCCCTGCTTCCAGGTTAAGTGAGCCCTGAGAACCATGTATCATGGGATTGTCTAAGCTATTCTTTTTCGCTACAATAAAATCGATGGCATTGTTCTGATTGGTGTCGCACATAAACTGAAGGCCGTTCTGGTCTTGCAAAGGATTTTGCCTGTTCAATCCTTCTGCACGGTTTCCATAACTAAGGCCGTTGAAGCTGTTCCGGTAGATAACATCAATGGGTGTGTTGCTGTCTTTGCACCGAATACCAACGTACAATCCTTGTGGTGCTCCGGCGTCCTTGGCAAAAGTGTTTTCTTCAATGATGAAGCTGTTGCTTCCTGCCATATCAATACCAAAAGAAGATGCACCTGTAGTGCAGGCGGCAGCATCACCGGCATTAGTCCCAAGACTGAAATTATTGAACAGGATGGTCTGTCGCGTTACACCGTTTACTTCAATTCCAATGGAATTACCATTAAAATCGGCCCGGTTAACGGTGAACGGATAGGAGCTTAACATTCCTGAACCTGAATAAATTGCAGAATAAAATCCGGTGAAAGTGCTTCGGTCATATTCGTTTTCGGGGCAGGGTAGGGTCATAGAATTGCAGATAGCCTCTACCTTAAACCCGGCGTTGTAGCCAGCAATGGCCTGGTTAAAATCAGCAATGGCCGGTGCCTCAGACGATACACTAAAATCGCAACCCCTGAATTTCATGCCATTTACCTGGTTAAGGTCCACATGTTTATAAAATCTGTGTATTCCGGAATAATCCTCTGTAATTTCAAAGGTACAGTTATTGAACCAGGAATTATACTCCATTTCTTTCCCGTTTACCGGGTGAAAATTGCGGTAAAGCAGCGCATGTACTGATTTTTCATTATTCCTGAAAACTGTATTGGTAGCGAAAACCATGCCGCCAGTCTTGCTGTAATCTCCTGGTTTCCATAAGTTCAGGGCACAAATAGCATTTTCAATGGTGGCATCGTTGAGTTCAACATATCCTTGCATATAGGTGCCGTTGCTGTTGGGCCACTGATGTTGAGCCGAATTGCCCCAGACTTCGATGCCCTGCCAGGGATATTCGCAACCACTTTTTATTGTACCTCCGTTAACAATCAGTTTTCCTCCGGGTTCAACTATAATTTTGGCTTCTGCAGGCATACATATTCGAGCATTCTCAGTAATAGTAAGTGTGGCCATGTACCCGACTTTCACACTCCTGTCAAGTCTCATATATGAATCCCAGGTGGTATTATTTGTAATCACAAGTGCATCTTCATTATTGATACATGGTAAAGGGATTTCCCAGACACCCCGGCCGTATGTTCCGACACGTAAGGTATTGCTGATGTAATTAATTTCAATACTGTGCGGGATAACATGTGGCAAACCGTTACCAACCAATCGCCACTCATTACCTGTTTGCTGAAGCAAATCATTGTCGGTATAAAATATACCAAATTCCGTGGCAATGTAAATTCCACCATTGTTGCCTTTTTGAACAGCAATTGCGTTATCGTATGAAGTTGCTACCGGAAGATTATGTGTAATATCCGGAGGATTACCTGTACTATTGCAATCAATCCTGTAAATCATTTTCTCCGCAACATTGTTATTTGCTGAACTTTTGTAGCTCAAATAAATAACATCTTCATTTGCCGGATCAAAATCAAGCCCAGAAATTTGATCGTGCCGGGGAATGTCAATTTCTTCCCATACCACGCTACCTGCCGGTGCATTAGCGTTGGTAGTCCTAAAAAGATGATAAACAGCCACCTGGTTACTTGCTGTCTTATTAAATAACCAGGCAAGTAGGTAGTCGCCATTAGTAAACGGGGTCCTTAATCCCAGAATATTAATCTGTGTGGATCCGGGAAGCATGTTTCGGAAATTTGAAATAAATACATTCTCTCCACTTAGACCTCTATTTGAGGATCTAAATACCTCCTCCAACAATCCTGAATAGAATTTATTCCTAAATAAGACTGAAGTATTTTGCTTGTTCAATACACCTCTCGTTTCCCAATAAGCACTACCCTTAGAACTAATTTGCTGAGAACTCTGCATTATATCCGGTGAATACCTCCACATGCCTCTCTGGCCTGACCCCCACATATGTTGTGGACTCACAGGATCAATCAAAGGCATCATTCCATCTACTTCAAAGTATTGAAGAAAAGCCCAATCAGGCTTCCAGTCTTTTTGATAAGGTGTCTGGGTTAACTGTACCCCATCATGCATCAAGCCAATAAGGATTAAACCAGGGTCGGTATAAGCAGTTGCCATCTGTTCAACCATTGCAACACCCAATCCTTCATATTTTGGAATCCAGCTCGCGCCCACATTCACCGATTTTTCAACCCCGCCATGAGTGCAGATCCATATTTCATTCGCATTGTAAGGATGGAATATCACGTCTTCTACATCAACATGTACCGGATATCCAACAGTTATTGATGTGCCATTCAGTGTAAAACCCTGTAAATAAATATCATTACCTCCCGTTATTAATGTTTCACCATTCACAGCCTGATCAACACCAAACCCATGTCCCCAGCCCATTGAAGAATAAACACCGGTTTTAATGGTTATCCAGTTTGTATTTACTGCAAAATCGTAATAATAGAATGAGTGGGTATTGCTTGCTCGCACATCGGCATACAAGAAGTCAGGTTTAGCTTTTGAAACCTCAATGGAGAAACTACTTGATTTAGGATTATTGTCGGTTACAGAACCTGGCTGAATTGGCATGGAATAAAAGTGCAATCCATTGTCAACCGAACGCCATAATTGCCAACCATTAGATGCGTCTGTATAGCAGGCAGCATAAAGTACGTTACGGTCATCGGGTTTCATTTCAAGATCGTAAGTAAAATAATCACATACTCTCTCCCAGATGACAGGGTCGGGATTTTCAGTTGTTGCAACTGCATTGCAATTTGTGGTTCTGTATATGCCTTTTGAAGTAGCGGCAAAAAGTACATTTGTGTCAGCAGGGTCAATTAAAAGTTTATAGATTGTGGTATAGTGTCCATTTAAATCAATATGATTTGCAATCTGGACCCATTCTTCACCCTTGTTTGTTGTCCTGTAAATTCCACCGTTCCCAATCCACAATGATTGCCCAGAGGTTCCATTTCCACTAGAAGATGCAAACCAGGTGTTGTAATCTGTTGGATGAAATACAGCCCAACTGCAGCCCGATTGAATCCAAGGATCATGATCGGTACCTCCATTCTTCCATGTTTCTCCAAAATCCTCTGAAAAAAATAAACCGCCCATAAGGGAACATGCCAACATATATCGGGTTGACTCTACAGTTCCATTATCAAAAAGGGTAATGGCTTCAACCGGTCCAATCCCTGTCCTACCGGGGATATAGTTAAGCTTTTTTGGCCCAAGGTCTAACCAGTTGGCCTCGGTAATGTAATTGTAGTTGGGCTGAAGTTCGTTGTAAAAGTTTGCCTGTGCGCTGTAAAAGCTACCAAATGTACCGTTGGCACCTATACGTGGACCCCATATCTTACGGAATTTTTGATAAGGTTTGTACTCACCTGAACCGGAATAATACACGGCACTATCAGTAACCAACTTAAGACTGTCAAGATATGGTAACATCTTATCCTCAATAGATTGAAATGTAGTGGCAGGTGTTGCACTATTAAGGTATGTCTGCAATTGGGCTTTTACTTCTCCAAATTCTATAATTGTTAACAATACGATAAGTGCAGAAATTTTAAACCTTTCGGAATTCCATACACGATCAGGTGGTTGGCCTGCCGAATTGGTTGTTGTGGGTACGGGTGCATGAATGGGCGTACTTTTTAAAGCATCGCATGTGCGGGGGGGGGTAATTGATTGATTTTCATAACATTGTGTTTTAAAGATTAATAATAATTCGTAATTATTGGTTAAACTAAATCTATTCAGGTTAACTCTATGTTTATAACCAGAATCTACCTGCTACTTCCACAAATTCTTATGCCTAACTTATGCTTCAGAAATCAATTTCTTTGCAGGATAATCATGAAAAAATATAATCAACACAAACATTGTATTGAATACTATGAGTAAAAGTAATACATCTTCAATCATACTCCAACAACTTTTGGAAAAAAATTTTTGAAAACAGATAATCTGGAAATATTCAAAATTACAAGGATGGCAATTGCCCCTTTTTATAGATCGGGATCCTATTATTATTCCTGACCAGCATTCAAAAGAATGACCTTTTTATCCGAGTCGGGTGATAAAAATGTAATTTTGCAGCAAGTATCTCTGAACTTTGTTAAAAGTTAAACTTAACTTCAGATACTGTTTTAAATTTTTTCATGACTGACAACAGGAAGTCATTAAACCTTCTCCCTGGATGAATATCGCCGCCCTCGTATCCGGCGGAGTTGACAGCTCCGTTATGCTCCACCTGCTGAAAGAGCAGGGTTATGAGCCTGTGATCTTTTATATCCTTATCGGAATGAAGGACAAGGAAGGCTTTCTGGACTGCCCTTCGGAAGAGGATATTGAAATCACCACCTGGCTCTCGAAAAAATACGGGCTGCGGATGGAAGTGGTGACCCTGCAGGAAGAGTACTGGGACAGCGTAGTGGCCTATACGATAGATTCCGTAAAGAAAGGGCTGACGCCCAACCCCGATGTGATGTGCAACCGCATGATCAAGTTCGGCAGTTTCAACGATAAATACGGAAAAGACTTCGATGCGATTGCCACAGGGCATTACGCTTCAACACAGTTCAGGGATGGCATCAAGTATCTGGCAACGGCAAAAGATAAGTTTAAGGACCAGACCGATTTCCTGGCCCAGATTACCTATGCGCAGCTGCAGAAACTGATGTTTCCAATCGGCGGGCTGCCTAAATCCGAGGTTCGAAGGATTGCCGCTGAAGCCCGGCTGCCCAGCGCCGGCCGTAAGGACAGTCAGGGCATCTGTTTTCTGGGAAAGGTGAACTACAACGATTTTATCCGGAAGTATGTGGGTGAAAAGGAAGGAAATATCGTGGAGCTGGAGACCGGGAAAATCCTGGGCAAACACAAAGGGTACTGGTTTCACACCATCGGGCAGCGCAAGGGGCTGGGACTAAGTCAAGGTCCCTGGTTTGTGGTGAAAAAGGAAACGGATGAAAACGTGGTTTATGTTTCCAACGGCTACGACCCCCTGACCCAGTACCGTAACAGTATACAGCTTAAAGGATTCCACTTTATCTCTGGCAATCCCTGGAATGATTTAAGCCGGCCGGCGGATATTACCTTCAAAATCCGCCACACGCCCGAATTTAACAGGGGCAGGCTGGTATTTACCGGAAGCGGGGCCGTTATCGAATCGGAAGCCCCTGTTTCGGGGGTGGCCGCCGGACAGTTTGGCGTGGTTTACGATGCCGTAACCGACCTCTGTTACGGCAGCGGGGAAATCGACTGGCAGTAGTACGCCTGCCCGGAAGTTTCGGAAGTATATCCATATAAATCCGCTACCTTCTCCTGATTGTATTTTTTTTGTGAACATAAAAGCGGAATCCGCGGGAAAGTATAGTTAAATCGCCGGTGTATTCACTTTTGGACTTGCTTCGGACCAGTAAAAAGCCCTGAAAACAGAAAATTCAGCCACTTTTTAAGCCAATTTTAATTCATATGGGGTTGAAAGTCTTATTTAATTGATTTTGTGGTAATTGGATTATTACCTCGGCTTGCATGGTAATTATGTTTATACATGCATATAATTGTTTTATAGTCATTTAACTAATTAAAAAATGGGCCTCAGTAACAAAAATTTTGTTTGGTATTTGAATAATTTGTTTCTTTGCAGCCTCAAACCAAAAAAGGAGAAAAAATGTCAGACATTGCAACAAAAGTAAAAGCTATCATCGTTGATAAGCTTGGTGTTGATGAAAACGAAGTTACTCCGGAAGCTAGTTTCACCAACGATTTAGGTGCTGATTCTCTTGATACCGTTGAACTGATCATGGAATTCGAAAAAGAATTCAACATTGCCATCCCCGATGATCAGGCAGAAAAAATCGGTACTGTAGGCGACGCCATTGCTTACATCGAAAACAACACCAAATAAGGAATTTCCTGAATGAAGTCACGACGAGTTGTTGTAACCGGACTTGGTGCACTTACTCCATTAGGCAATAACGTTCAGGACTACTGGACGGCATTGATTAATGGAGTAAGTGGCGCTGACCGTATTTCGCGGTTCGATGCGGGCAAGTTTAAGACACAGTTTGCATGCGAAGTCAAGAATTTCGATCCTTTGAAGTATTTCGACAGGAAAGAAGTTCGCAAGTACGATCCTTACGCCCAGTACGGTATGGTCAGCTCTGACGAGGCAATTGCCGATGCAGGACTGCAACCCGAAAAACTCGATCTCAACCGTATTGGAGTAATCTGGGCCTCCGGAATCGGCGGACTGGTCACCTTCCTTGAAGAGGTCAGTGTGTATGCCACCGGCGATGGAACACCGAGGTTTAACCCGTTCTTCATTCCGAAAATGATTGCCGATATTACGGCCGGGCATATTTCGATTAAACATGGCTTTAAAGGGCCCAATTTTGCCACGGTTTCAGCCTGCGCATCTTCGGCCAACGCCATTGTTGACGCGTTCAACTATATTAAATGGGGTAAGGCAGATATGTTTGTCTGCGGTGGTTCGGAAGCTGCGGTAAATGCTCCCGGTGTCGGTGGTTTTAATGCCATGCACGCCATTTCCACACGAAACGACGATCCCAAAACAGCCTCCCGTCCGTTTGATAAAGATCGCGACGGCTTTGTAATCGGCGAAGGTGCCGGTGCACTGATCCTCGAAGAACTGGATCATGCCCTGGCAAGAGGTGCTAAAATCTATGCCGAAGTGGTAGGAAGCGGTCTTACTGCCGATGCATATCACATGACTGGTCCCCATCCCGAAGGCGACGGTGCCATGCGCGCCATGAAAGCCGCACTGGAAGAAGCCGGACTGAATCCAGAAGATGTGGATCATATCAATACGCACGGCACTTCCACTCCCCTGGGTGATATTGCCGAAGCTAAAGCCATCGTTTCCCTCTTCGGCGAACATGCGCCCAAAATCAACATCAACAGTACCAAATCAATGACAGGCCACCTCCTGGGTGCCGCCGGAGCCATTGAAGCAATCGCCACCATTCTGGCCGTTCAGAAAAATATCGTTCCCCCGACCATCAACCACTTTACCGATGATCCGGAAATCGATTCTTCACTGAACTTTACATTTGGAAAGGCTGTGAACAGAACCGTTAATGCTGCCATAAGTAACACTTTCGGCTTTGGCGGACACAATGCCTCCATTCTGATCAAGAAATTTGTTGAATAAGCTGTGTTTCCCCTGAAATTAAAACCTCTCCGGTTTTACTTTTCTTCAGAAAAGCCCTTATACGAAGCCATAAAAAATATTTTCGGGTATTACCCCGGAAATATTTTTTTATATAAGCTGGCTTTTACACACAGATCGCAGGCCGTTGAATTGCATAACGGCATAAGAATAAGTAATGAACGCCTCGAATACCTCGGCGATACCGTTTTAAGTACGGTGGTTGCCGATCACCTTTTCAGAATGTTTCCTTTGAAGGACGAAGGATTCCTCACAGAAATGCGATCACGAATCGTTAGCCGCGCACAACTCAACAAACTCTCCCAGAAAATCGGACTCGATCAGATGATTATCCACTCCCAGGATAGAAATAGCGTATACCGTTCCATCCGGGGCGATGCCTTCGAAGCAATTGTCGGTGCAATTTATCTCGACAAGGGGTATGAATTTACACGAAAAGTCCTCATCAGCAAAATTATCCGAAACCATTTCGACCTCAACGAATTGATCAATACCGACCTTAACTATAAAAGCCGGCTGATCGAATGGTCGCAAAAAGAGAAAAAAGCAATTGAGTTTAACGTAGTTCAGGAGGTGGGTACCGGTTATAAAAAACAATACATCGTGGAAGTTACCCTGGATGGTGAAATCGCCGGCTCGGGCCGCGACTTTTCCATTAAAGGCGCCGAACAGAATGCCGCCATGAAAGCCATCGAATACTTCGGAATCAACGGCAACGGGAAGCATTAACCGGATAAGCTTTAAGCTATAAGGCATTCTGGAAAATTTCCGGAATGCCTTATAAAATCTGAATAAACTATGCTATCTGGCAATAACCAGGGTTTCTGTAGCTATGGTTTTTCCTCCTTGTGAAAGGATTCTGGCAGGATGCGGTTGGACGCTGATCATAAAAGTATAAAGTGGTTTCATTGTCCATTTGAGGAAAATAAATCTCATCAGAGTTGCCGACCTCTTCAGGAAGATTGACCGCGGCTGATAGTGGTGATATGGTCATTAAAGGCACAGCTTCCCAATACTCCGGCGAGCTTGGGATAAATCCGGAAGGTGAAGGATTTACTTGTGCCGGAATACTAGTGGTTACATGCAAGAGAAACGCTATAAAATAATTCTTAAACACTTTTAGTTATTTTCATAAGTTAAAGAATAGGTTAATGTTATAATTTTTAGAGGTGTATTAATTTTATAATTTGAAACTGCCTGCATTTGATGGTACTTACAAGTG
>DJVU01000027.1 GCA_002441345.1 Bacteroidales bacterium UBA6248 | reverse complement strand
CGTTTGTATTCAAGCTGATTTTCATTGTTAAACTGAAGCACCAGGTTGATGTAATACATTTTTTCTCCCTTAACGATCTCAATGGTTCCATTGTCGCCGGGAGAATAAAGGGGTACTACCGGGTTATCCATTTTCTGGATGAAGTTGGAGACGTTGAACCGGATGATGTCGTTCATTCCGGTGGTCGGGTACTGACTGCAGTTGTCCAGGCTCTGGCGGTTCAGCCGTACCAGTTTCCGGTACAGGATGATCTGTTCGCGGTTGTTGCGGTTGTCGGCTTCCAGAATGGCAGAGCGGTTTCTTACCTTAAGCACCTCATCGGGGATTTTCTCTTCGGGAACGAATACCATGCTTTCCTTACTCCAGCCTATCTGGTGTTCGTTCAGCCCGATGTCGGTACGATGGTCGAAGAAGCGGCGGCCCAGCCGGTGGGCGAAATAATACCGGGCCAGCTCCTTGATGCGGTCCTTCAGCATATAACTTACTACCAGCGCCACAAACAAGGGCATGGTAAAACTCCCGAACTTCTGCTGAAACGAAAAGGCAATGGCTGTCGCGAAAATCATTGAAATGCCGGCAGCAATGCTGTAATATATCTGCTCTATCCAGATCCCGTCGCGACGGGTGTTCGTAGCAAGAAACAGCTCGTTTTCGGCATATTTTTTCAGGAGGTTGAGCCTGAAAACCAGCTCCCTGTTGCGGTCGGGACTGGTTTTTTCCACAACAGGAAACCCTTTGGTGCGCTTGTATTCCACCTCATCATGAATGGTTTCCATAAGCTTGTTCCGGATGTCGGGGGTCAGTCTGCCCGTTTTCTCCAGTCCGTCGAGCAGCTTAAAACAGTGCTGTTCGTAAAGATTGCTCAGAAATTCATCCCCGAACCAGTAGTAGTTCATCAGTTCCTTACTCACCGTTGGTACGTTGATGATGCGCCGGAGGTTGCGGTAATTGGATGCCGTTCGGCGGATGTTTTCGATGAGGGTATCCACAAGAAAATCCAGATCCTCTTCGATGTTATTTTCCTGTATGTGCTGAATTTCATCCCGTAAGGCGCTCTTTACGATGGATACAAACATACGGATGTGGTATTCGTATGCCGTAATTCTGCTTCGCGTTGCACCGGAAGCAAGTTCTTCCATAGCTTTTTCGAGCAGAGAGAAAGGCTCTTTTTCCTTTACGGAGATGTCGCGCAGAAGGTAGTCGGGGGTGATGAGCCGGATGTTCGATTTCAGATCGCGGTAGAAATCCTGCTTCGAATAGGTGGAACGGTTGATGTCGAGACTGTACGGTATAAAAATCCACGTGTTTACACTGAAGTCGTTGACCTCGGTTTTTCGCCTGGCGTGAAATCCGAGTTTGATCTCCACCGAGAATTTATCGTGTATTTTTACGTGATCCGTAATCATGTCACTAAGGTAGTGTATCCTGCAATATTACTAAAAAATGCGGCATAATGCTCATCTGCTGGCAAGCGTAAGGGCAGAGAAATTCTGCAACAGCCTGCAGGCTGATAATCATTAAGATGCCTTGTCTGAACCGGCTTTTCCTCCCGGTTTTCAGAAGATACCGAATACGCCGTCGGGTGTTATTCCCAGCAGGCGGAACCAGGTTTCACCGCCCGCTATGTTCATAAGCCATGCAATAACCATTACAGTAACACCGTACCGGAAGGTGTCGCTCAGGCTGTAGTGATCGGTTTCATACAGCAGAGCCGCCGGTTTGCTGTTGAAGGGAAGCACGTACACGTGTTCGATCATGAAAGCTACCGGCAGTGCCAGGCTTACGATGCTGTAACCGAAACGCTGCGCTACCCCTATGGCGATCGGGATAAAGATCATGGCACGCATCGTTTTCGATTGAAAAACAAGTGCACTGAAAATCATCACGGCCGTTAGAATGAGGTAAAGCACCCAGAACGGAGTCTGACTGGTTATACCGAGGTGGTCGAAGAATGCATTTACACTGATGGAGGGCAGATCGGTAGCCGAAAGTCCGGATCCCAGCGTATAGGCGCCGGCCGAAAACAGCATCAGATGCCAGGGTATGTCCACATCGTTCCATTTAACGATTCCATACCTGGGAAGCAGTGCAACCACGCCACCCACGAATGCTACGGCGGTGGGACTTATTCCGTGCAGGCGGTCGGTTGACCAGAAGCCCAGAATCAGCAGAAAAATAATAACCGCTTTTACCTCATCCCGGCTCATCTTTCCCAGGCTTCGGTATTCCTGTCTCAGACGTTCCATGCCTCCCTCAATAACGGGCAGACGCTCTTCGGGTGCCAGCGGGAAAAAGACCTTCATCGCCAGAATGTATCCGATAAGAAGCATGATTACCATCATAGGGAACATGGCAAACAGCCAGTCGGAGAAGAAAACGGTGGCACCGGTGGCACCGGCAATCAGTGCTGCAGCCAGCAGGTTGGCTCCCGAGCCGGTCAGAAATCCGCTGGCGCCGATGTTGATGTAAAGCAGGTTTTGCAGCACTATGCTCCGGCCGAAATTATTCCGGTTATTTCCTCCCCTTGCTCCGTAAATGGAAGCGATTACCATGAATATCGGTAAAAGAATGGCAGCCTTTGCCGTTGTGGCGGAAATAAAAGCTGAAAGCACAATGTTTATGATCAGAAAACTCATGAAAATTGTCCCCGCGTTTTTCCCGAACCGCAGAATAAACCACAAGGCAAAGCGCTTGGCTACACCCGTCGCGACAAGCATACTTGCCAGAATGAACGACATAATGTTCAGCCACATTACCGGATGGCCCAGCTGGGCATACGCCACCTTTTCGCTGAGCACGCCGGTCAGCACCAGCGATACGATGATTATCAGCGAGGTGAGATAGTTGGGGATGGCCTCCGTGATCCAGAGGATGATTCCGGCAAGGAAAATTGCCAGCATCATCTCGTTGGAACGGATAAAGCCTTCGGGCCCGAGCTTGTCCCATGCTTTCAGTGCTTCATCCGATACCAGTTGCGCAGGATCGATGTTCTGAAGAAACGGGAGTTTCAGCACGAAGCCGAATAAAACAAACGCCAGGATGGCTAATATAGGCCCGGCAATTGCCAGCCAGCGCTCAAATCCTGATTTTTCCCGTTTGGGGAGTTTTTCTATGCGGTAGTTATGCATATCCAGCGGATCGAATGCCGGATTTGCTGTTTTGTTTTCTTCGGTCATGCTGCTATAGTTTTACGCATTAAAATACAGGAAGGCGCTTGCCGGCGGTTAACCGGTCGGGGCAGACCGGTCCGCCGCAAGCGTGCCTAACCCGTATTCTGATTACCAACGGGTGAATGGATGCTTCATCAGCATCGCATTGTAGTATTTAACCTGGCCGGTAACTTCTTCTCCAAGCCAGCCGGGCTTTTCAAATTGCTCATGCTCATCCTGAAGCTCAACTTCAGCAACGATAAGTCCTTGGTTTTCACCAAAAAACTCATCTACTTCAAAAACGTGCTTCCCGGCTCTTAAGAGATACCGGTTTTTGTCAATCACACCCGGCTCACAGATCTTCAGCAGCTCTTCCACTTCCTGAACGGGAATTTCTTTTTCCCATTCGTACCGGCTGGCACCCGAATCGTTGCCGATTCCTTTTACAGTGATGTATCCCTTGTCGCCTTTGATTCTTACCCTTACGGTACGTTCGGGTACCGACGACAGGTAACCCTGGGTGATCCTCGTGACTTTTTCAGCATTAGCTTTGAAGTCGCCGCTGACCAGAAACTTACGTTCAATTTCCTTAGCCATTGCTCGTTATTTTAGGTTAATTGGCCAGTGGTTTATCGATCATGCCAATTACCCGCTTGATTGCCTGCAGGTAATTGATGTTTTCGGTTCCTTCAGCACCTATTTCCGTTACGGTTTTTCTAATGTCGTCCACTTCCGTGGATTCTGCATTTATGCTTACTACCCTTGCTCCGTTTATCAGTACAACGGCGTATTCGCAGATGGCATCGTTTACCATATATCCAAACCGTTGTTTTTTAACGTTAACGGCCTGAAGGTCGGGATGACGGTGAATGATTTCCATGAATTCCTCATAGGAGTATTCCTCTTTCGGCAGATCCGGAATTTCGACCTGAAACGCAGGAAACACCTCCTCCAGCAACATGGATGCCTTCATCGGGAACTCTCCCTTCATCAGCGGATTCCATTGCTCCAGTCCGTCAACGGTCCGCACAAAGGTTTTGATGTCCATTTTCCCGTTCCGGATCTTGGTGTTGTTGATGTCGTTGGTTCGCGACACGATATAAATTTCCTCCGAATGACGTTCCCATACCTTTTCAGGGATTGGTACCGACAGCCTTGCCATCCGGAAATGCTCCCTGTCAAAATTCTGTCCGAACGACCGGAACTCAAAACGCGGTTTGGATTGTTCTCCAATCTCAATAATCTCTTTTGCCATGTGGGTATACGTTAAATTTTATCCTTGCTGAGGGATGTCAGCCCACAGTTGTTTTGTTGTTAAATAAAGAAGGGGAACCGGCGGGCGTACTCTTTTTCGCCGGTTCCCCGGGATGGCATTATCTTCTGCCTTTTGGCAATACGCCGGCGTTGTTGTTTGACGATCCGCGGGTAATCTCAATGAATAGTACAAGCGTATCCGATCCGTCGGGTTTACGTCCGTACGACTGTGTGTCTTCCATTGCCGGGAATGCAACTTCGTCGATGACTGCTCCGGAAGGCTCTTCCAGCCAAACGGTTTCACCTCCGCTGGAAAGCCCGAAACCACTGGCATCGGCATCATCGGTTACAATTACAAAGAAACCGCCGGCAGGAATAATGGTTCCGGCAGGAAATTCCTTTTTCGGCTTTGTTCCTGCCTGTCCGCCGTTATCGTAAATTTTGTATCCGGAAAGGTCAACTTCTACTGTGGAAGCATTAAAAATTTCAACCCAGTCGGGATTTTCTGCTGTGCCCCTCGAATAGATCTCATTCATTTTCAGTATTACAGCAGGAGGAGGAGTGGAATTGTCGTTTGCTGCACCTTTGGTTACTATGCTCAGAATCTGAAGGTTCGATGAGCCGTCGGGATAACGTCCATAGGATTCCGTTTCAGCAAGAGCCGGGAATATGATTTCATCGATCACGGTTCCGCCTGCATTTTCAAGCCATACCGTTTCACCGCCGCTCGACAGTCCGAAGCCGCTTGCGTCGGCATCGTCCACAACGATTACAAAAAACTCTCCGGGTTGCAGCATGGTTCCGTCAGGAATCGGTTTTTTAGGTTTGGTTCCTGCCTGACCGCCGCTGTCATAAATCTTGTATCCGCTGATATCGGCTGCTACGGCCGATGCATTGTACAGCTCCACCCAGTCGGGATCTTCGGCCGTTCCCCTTGAAAAGACTTCGTTCATCACGATTACGGCTGACGGAGGTTCACCGGCATTGTTGGCTGCTCCGGGTGTCGGGATGTAAAGCACCTGCCAGTTGGCATCGCCGTCGGGATAACGTCCGTACGACTGACCTTCGTCCATTGCGGGGAAGGTTACATCATTGATTACAACTCCGGAAGTATTTTCCAGCCATACCTGTTCTCCACCGCTGGATAACCCGAATCCGCTGGCGTCGGCATCGTCAACTACAATAACAAGGAATCCTTTTGCAGGGATGGAAGTTCCTGCCGGAATCTCTTTCTTGGGTTTGGTACCGGCCTGTCCGCCGTTGTCGTAAACCTTGTATCCGCTGACATCAACGGCAATAGCCGTGGCATTGTAGATTTCTATCCAGTCGGGATTTTCAGCTGTTCCGCGCGAATACACTTCGTTGATCAGAATAACGGGAGCCGGGGGAGAATCGTCGTTGGCACTTCCACGGGTAATGGTGTTCAGAATCTGCCAGGTACCGGTTCCATCGGGCACACGGCCGTACGACTGGGAGGGTTCGAATGCGGGATGAGCAACGTTATCGATCACATTGCCACTTGTGTTTTCGAGCCAAACCTCATCGCCTCCGCTTGAAAGCCCGAATCCGCTTTCGGTACCGTCGTCAACCACGATAACATAGAAACCCCTGCCGGGGATAACCGTACCTGCCGGAATTTCTTTTTTCGGCTTAGAACCGGATTGTCCGCCCGGATCGTAAACCTTGTATCCGCTGATGTCGGCAGGACTGTCGGAGTTGTTGTAGATTTCCACCCAGTCGGGTGCTTCAACGGTGCCGCGGCTGTATATTTCATTCAAAACGATGCTGGGTGCACCTACCGTATAGGCAGCAGATGTCGCAGGTGCTCCGGTTGGGGCATAGCCTTTTTTACCGGATTCGTTAACGGCTTCCACGTAATAACTTACGGTAACACCGGATGCCTGTTTGGGGATTTGTGCCGTAAATACACCGCTGCCGGAGGCATTCATAACTACACTGGTAAATGCTCCTTCGCCGGCTTTGTGAAACAGGGTAACCGATTTAACACCATAATTATCCGTTACTTTTACAGTAACTGTTACGGCATCGTTTTCACCGGGTGCCTGAGGGCTGATGCTTAACTCGCTGAGAACCGGGGGGCCTTCGAAAAGCTCATCCTTTACGCAGGAAGTGATGCCTGCGATCAGGAGAATGGCCATCAGTAATGCTATTGCTTTTGCTTTCATCGATTGATATTTTTTAAAGTTTATTTACGAATTAGAAGTCAACTTCAAGCCGGATGCTCACAAAGCTGAAATCTTCGCCTGCTTTGCCATTGGCATCCACCACTTTCCTGGGATCCCTGGTCAGTACTCCGTTTTCGTCGTAACCTACAAACAGCTTGTTCTTGCCACTGGCATAACGGTCGTGATTCAGATAGGCATAGTTGAGCATAATTTTTACGTTGTTGTTAACGTGATAGTTAAGGCCAAGGGTATAGCCTTCACCGGCACCGCCCATTATGCCGTCCATGCTTGAATTCAGGCTGAGGTAATCGTACCGGAATGCCAGTTCAACATCTCCCCACGATTTGCCTCGTGTCGGCTGGGTAAATTCGGCATCGCTTGTATTGTAATTGTATTGTCCGCCAAAGAGTAGTACACTTCCGAAGACATACCATCCGTCAAATTTTTCGGTTGGCAGCTCCTCGTCAAATTTTTTACGGTGAACGTTGCTTATCAGGTATTCGCCCTGGATGCGCAGGTTTTTGTGATATCCTGCAAATTCAAGTCCGCCCAGTACGATGTAATCGACGTTGGAAATCAGGTCGGTATCCATGTACTTTTTGCGGTTGATGGAAGTAAGCGAACGGGTGCTGTAACGTTCGTGTCCCCTGATTTCAGAATCGGTTTTCGGGGTACGGTACGATCCGGCTATACCGAAGTGTAATCCTTTTGTGAAATCATCGTGGAAGGGCATGGCAACCAGCTTTCCGGTAAATGAAACGCCTTCATCGGTACCGTAATCCTTGTTGTTGTCTTCCGAAAACAACCGCTCTTCAGGATCTCCAACGGTTTGAAAATGAATACCTCCCATACCAAACAGCCAGTCCTTGTGATACATGGCTCCTATCCCTATGTGGCGCGAGGGGGCAAAAGTATACACTGCACTCGGCCGTTCGATGAAGGTAAGATACCGTGAAGTGGTGGTGGATTCAAACGAAAAGCCTTCCTTATAGTTACCGGCGCGCAGACTTAGCCGTTCGTTCGGGGAGAATTCCAGATAGGCATCTTTCAGCTCGAGTTCCGAGTTGGAGATATCCATATCGAATTCGCCGTACCATTTTTCGGTAAACTGACTTTTAACCGCAAAGCGGGCGCGGCGTATCGATGTACCATTGCCGATCGGGTTGTAGGTGTCGCCGAAAAACATGGCTCCGTCAACCTGAACCCTGGCATCGTACCAGATTTTGTATTTCTGATCCTTGCTTTCCAGTACAAGGATACCGTTTCTCTCCTCTGCATGCAGGGGAGTTCTGTTGACAACCGCTCCGTACTGGTTGTAACGGACGCTGGTGTCGGTCACCTGGGCACTGAGTTTCCCGGAAAAGCCGCCGATCAGCAGCATTCCGGCAATCAGGCTTAACATTTTCATTTTTTTCATAGTGAATTGTTTTAAAGGTTTTGTATGAATTGTGTCAGGTTTTCACCGGGTTTCAAATTCAAACGCTTCCGTAAACGGTATCGTGAAATTTCCACACTCTTGGGCGAAATGCCGAGCATGGAGGCAATCTCTTTCGACGACAGATTTAATCGCAGTAATATGGTTAAACGCTTTTCCTGTTCCGTGAGGTCGGGATACATAGAACTCAGTTTCTGACGAAAATCGCGGTCAACCTGCTCTACTTTTGAGTAAAATTCTTCCGTTTCATCGCTGAACGACATTTTTTGTTTCAGCATCATTGCAAGCTCGCTTATAAGCTGTTGCCTGGTGTCAGATTCCCCGGCTTTGCGAATGGCATCCACCTTCTGGGTGAGCTCATGAAGGAATTCTTTCTGGCTTGTGATATTTAGTACCATCGTATTAAACTCCCGCTTCCGGTATTCCAGTTTCTGATTCAGCAGATCGTTTTCGAGCTGAATGGCGGATATCTCCATGGCACTTAGGTTCTTCTGTGCCAGATACGAACTGTTTTGCTGCTGCAGTAGCTCGTTTTCTGTGCGCAGCCTGAGCTGTTTTTGCCTTAATATGATGAAAACGAGAGTGAGGATTGCCAGCAGAACCGCAATAAATACCGATGGCAGAATCAGGTTATAGCGCAATCCGGATGCAGCCCCTGTATCCGTGACAGCCTGACCAGGAGCGGTGACATCCAGGTGAAAGACGTTCTGAACGAAAAAAAGCGATACATAGGTAAGTATTCCGGCAATCACGGGGGTGAGAACCCATCCGAGTGCAATCCCTCCCAGCGCCTGAAGCTTTATTTCCCGGACACCTTTAATAAGACCGATGCCGATAACCGATCCCACCACTACCTGCGTACTTGAAACGGGCACCAGGGGTATAGGAGGCAGACCTATGGAGATCAAAGCGTTGGAAAGACTGGTCGAAGAAAAAACAAACAGCACGAGAGCCTGTGAAAGCACTACAACGATGGCAGCCTCCGGGGTAAGTGCCAGAATTCCGTTGCCTACGGTTAACATAACCCGCTTACTGTAGGTAATAATTCCTGCTGCTATGGCAAGTCCGCCCGCAAGAAAAAACAGTTGCTGTCCGTTAAGGGTAAACAATCCGAAATCGAGGAGCAATTCGGGAGCTGAAGATATAAATACCCCTACAACATTGGCTATATTATTGGCACCCAAGCTGTAAGCCCCGAATGCTCCGGCAATTACCAGGGAATATCGTATATAGGAGTCCAGTTTTATTACATGTATCTTAAGCTTCCGCAGAAGATACCGGAGTCCCGTAAACAAGAGGGCGGCAAAGATCAGTCCGAGAATGGGTCCCGATACCCAGGTCCCGACAATTTTGGTCAGTACGGTATAGTCGGCAGGCTTATCCACGAAAAAGCTCCAGCCTATGATGGCACCGACAATGGCCTGACTGCTCGATACCGGCAGCGCATAGCGGGTCATCCAGTAAACGGTGAGCGCCGAGCACAACGCAACGGTAAATCCGCCTGCCAGTGCATCTACCGCATTCAGGCTCGAAAGGGTGTCGGAAGTTCCCTGTCCCTGAAAAACGGCACCCAGGATTACGAAAATACTGGCTATAAGGGCAGCATTACGGAACCGGATCATTTTGGACCCGACGGCAGTGCCAAAAACATTGGCTGCATCGTTGGCTCCGAGTGACCACCCCAGGAATAATCCGCTGGATAAAAAGATCAGGTACAGCATCCCGTCAGAGGCGATTGGATCAAATGGTTCGTTTTATTGCCATGATTGAAAGTACATCGGCTGTTTTTTCCGCAGCATCCGACAGCATTTCTATATGGAGTGTAAAGTAACGCAGATGGAATTTTTCGCTGAGCTTTAAGCCGGGCATATCGTGAAATACCTTTCGTTTTATAGAGTCAGCCAGCTTATCAGCCTCTTTTTCAAAAAGATATACTCTGTGAAGCTTTTCCTTTACAGTATCGGGATCCTTGAAATATGCGCGTGCAGCAGGTATTACCGATTCAATGGCGGAAGCCGACAATTCGGTGAGCTTTACCAGATCCTGGTTAAGTTCAGCAGGTATAAACGGAATCTCTACATCAAACTGATACAGGTTGGATTTGGCAAGATCAATAATGTTGTCGAGATCCTCCATCAGTTTTAGTATGTCGCCTCTTAACTGAGGCATAAGTGACTGTGAATAAAGCAGATTCTCCGATTGCCTTTTTATGATATCCGCCTCTGTTTCAAGAGAGGAAAGCGTTTGCAGATTGTTCAGAAAACTCTCCCTGTTCCCATACAGGTAGTTCTTTACACCCTCCCTGAAAAGAATAGCCCCCTGATCTATCAGGTTAAGGAAGCTGTCGATCAACTCAATGGATTTATTGGCATGCCTGAAGAGAAACATGATACTGGTTTTTTTGAATATCAAATCTAAGGAAATTATTTACGCAAAATGCATTTGTTTGTACGGGTTTGTTATGGGGTGCTACCAGTCTCTGTAGAGGTTTAATAATGAGTAATGAATTTAAAAAGAGTGATATAGTTCGAAGTATGTATAGGCTTAAATATCCAATTCTGGATGTGTGTTATCTGCATGTAGAGGAAGAATAGAGGGTTTAATCCGGAATAGCGGATCGCTTCCGCCGCATTTTAACTACCATTTTCCGAATGATCCGGGATATTGCCGGACGTGAAATAACCGGGACAAAAACCGTTACAATGCAAAAACGGGGATTTTCCGGGTTTCGGCATTTATATCAAAAATGGTATGATTACAGTTCCCGGAAGGAATGCCTGAATTCTCTGNNCGGACCTGATACGGACCTGATACGGATTTAATATGGGGAAATCTCCTGAAAATATGCAGATTACGGCGAAACACAGGGATAGGGGCTACGCTGCGGTCTTCCGGTGCAGGTTTCTGCAGGCAAAAGGGTAAAAAATCCGGATAAACAATAAATCGCCGGCCAGGGGAAACCGGATGAACTCCACAGATCATTCCGCCCGGTTGAAATGGGAAATACAGACTGATTTCTTCGGATATTCGTACAGACTTAACTATTTTACGCTGTTATTTGTTTACGTTAAATTAACACTCCGTGTGGCTGAAAAGAATTATTTTTGTATTTTCCTCCTTGAAATAGGAGATAAGATGCCGGATTTGCCGGCAGATTTTTTTGCTTAACGTAACATTCATTAAACCAATTACCTATGAAAAAAACTTACCTGTTCAATCTGGTTTTTATATTGCTGACGGGTTTGGGTTTTATTATCGCTACCGGTAATGCCGGAGCTCAGGTGGTAATTACCCAATGGACCTTCGAGGGAGACGTCGTTACTCCATCCACAGGATCCGGAACTGCCAGTCTGCATGGAGGAACCACCGCTACCTTTGCCACCGGTTTAACCGGAACCGGATCCGGCGGCAGGGCATGGAATACCTCCGGGTATCCGGCTCAGGGTACCGCATCGGGCACCGCCGGTGTTCAGTTTCTGGTTTCAACGTCGGGCTACAGTATGATTGGTCTGAGCTGGGACGGCCGTCACAGCAATACATCCGCCAACCGCCTGCGCATACAGTATACGCTCAACGGTACCGACTGGCAGAACTTCGAGGCCTCGGCGGCCAATGCCACCAATACAGCCAACGGTATCGACAAGGGATTTGATAACGGCCGTTATATCGCCGATGCCGGAGATACCTGGTATCAGCGTTCGGCGAGTTTTGCCGGAATAAGCGGAGCTGCCGACAATCCGGCGTTCGGAATTCGTATTGTTTCCGAATTTGTGGATGGTTCAAACTACGGAGCAGCAACCTCTACAAGTACTTACGGCTCTAACGGAACCCTGCGTTACGACAACGTAACCTTCCAGGGAAGCGGTGAATCGCCCCTTCTGATGGCTTCTCCCGGAAGCCTGTCGGGATTTACCTATCCCCAGGGCAGCGGTCCTTCCGATATTCAGGATGTTACCCTCAGCGGGATAAACCTGACACCGGATGCCGGAGCAATCACCGTACAGGTTCCCAACGGCTATGAAATGACGCCCGACGGCGGAACTACGTTTGTGGATACGTATGAATTTACCTATGCAGGCGGAACATTCAGCGGAATGGTAATCGGGGTTCGTCTTGCGGCATCCCTGGGCGCGGGAAGTTATACCGGATTTATTACCGCTGATGGAGGCGGAGCACCGGTGCTTAACATCTCCGTTTCCGGAACCGTGACCACCTCAAGCCCGCCATCCATTGCATCCATTATCCTGCCTCAGTTTATCGAAGGTGCCACACCTTCCAACGTCAACCGGGTTCCCCTGGCTTTTCATGCCTCCCTCAGCAACCTGCTGCCTTCCTCAACCTACAAGTACTACAACAAAGTGGTGAGCGGCAGCGACGGACCCGATTACAACGGAGCTGGAAATGTGATTTTTGTGGATCCGGCAAGCGGCACGTTCACACGTACCACATCGCCCTCCCTTACAACGGCAGGACAGCACGGCGAGTTTACCACCGATGCGGAAGGAAACTGGTCGGGATGGTTTATGACCGAACCTACCGGCAACGCACGGTTTAAACCCGGCAACGAGATTTTTATGCGCATAATGCTGAACGATGGTGCCGGCGGAACAACCGAAGCAACCCGCCTTACATCCGCCGAAAGCGTTAAAGTGCTCGGATTCTATACCCACATGGCCGATTCAACCGGTACCGCCATCACAGGCTGGGGGGCATTCGTACCCAAAAACTTTATTTTCCTTTACGATAACATGGATGGAACAGGCCGGCCCCTTCTCGGTACGCAAATCGAAACATCCGGCATTGAGTTCATTCAGGGCACGCATGCCGATTTTTACTACAATGGCGTAGCCGGAACCGATATGGCCTGGGGAGGAATTGTCCCGAACAACAACCCTGCAGGCGTTAAAAGGGTAGAAGAGCGCAGCCTTGCCGACGGAAGCATTGTCTCGGCCCCCGTTTCTTCCGACGGCACATGGAGTGGAGTGGATACCCGTAACCCTTCCGGCGGACTTGAAAATGTGCTCGCAGTAATCACCACCCTGGGCACAGGCTCTTCCGGCGCAGATCAGGGAAACATCTTCACATACGGCAATATCCTTTCCGTTGAACTGAACAGCTCCGTAAGCGGCAGCATTCAGCTCATCAACCTTTACGGACAGGAAGCCGCCCGCTACCCGATCAGCGGCAGCTCGGCCACCATCACCCTCAGCGTACCATCCGGAGCCTATATCGTTCGCATCCTGAGCGACAAGGGAACGTTCAGCCGGAAGGTGATGGTGAGGTAAGCAGAATCAAACAGAAATTCATCTGCGACCTAAAGGACAGACTTGGTTTGATTCAAAACATTTTCCCGCAGATGCAAACAGAGAAAAACCAGTTACAAAATTCTTAAACGATGAAAAATAAACTTTACCAATTTAAAAAAACTGCCTTTTTACTGGCTTTATTGCTCTTAGTTGTGCCTTCACAAATCTTGGGGCAAATTATTAGCCAGTATGTAGAAACCAACTCCGGTACAGTGCCCAAAGGAGTTGAAATTTGGAATAATACATCGGGTACTCTCGATTTTAGCGTTAATAACCTTGTTATTCAACAGGGAACGAATGGTGATGCTATGTCAGATTTATCCGGTACCACGGTCAATACAGGAACACTTGCACCTGGTGCCGTTCTCGTTATTGGAACAGCGGATATTGGGACTTATATGGTAGGTCAGGGACTTACAGGTGTCTTCTTTTTATCATTTACTTTCACCTTTAATGGTGATGATGCTCTTGCAGTTACATACGGGGGTGTTACAACCGATGTTTTCGGAACACCAGGTGTTGATCCGGGTGCAGCCTGGGCGGGTAACGGTGTTAGTACAGCTAATCAGAATATTGAGTTGTTGGCAGGAATTAATACCGGTTCAACCGGATGGTCAGATCCAAGTACAAGATTTAGCACGGTTTCAACTACTCCTGCAACTTTACCGGACGGATTGGCCGGATTTGGTGTTGCTCCTCTTTCGGGAAACGAACCTCTGCTGACAGTGGCCCCGGCCACTCTCAATGGCTTTATTTATTCTGTTAATAATGGACCTTCAGCTGCTCAGGAGTTTTCACTTTCGGGTTCAAACCTCTCCCCGGCCAGCGGCAACATCACTGTTACCCCTTCCGCTAACTATGAGATTTCTCTCGACAACAGCACGTTCTCACAAACTGCGCTGAACGTTCCCTATACCGGCGGTGCCCTGAGCGCTACTCCCGTATACGTCCGCCTGAAAGCCGGACTGACCGGAGGACTTTACAACGGGGAGCAGATCGTGAACTCAGGAGGCACGGCCACCTCGGCAATTG
>DJVU01000025.1 GCA_002441345.1 Bacteroidales bacterium UBA6248 | reverse complement strand
GCACTATCGGCATTATCGTGGTACCTGGTAAAAGAGCCGGCTGACGGAAACGTTGCTTCATCGGGCGGTGGCGGTTCGCATTAAGCAAGGGCTGTTAAATAACATCCTTACAATGCAGCAAAAGCAAAGGAGGCTGAACCCGTGTTCAGCCTCCATTGTAAATAGATTAGATATGATATCTGCTGCAGAACTAATTCCTGACAGCATCCACGATCGCTTTAAAGGTAACGGGGTGGTTCATGGCCAGGTCGGCCAGCACCTTACGATCGAGATTGATATTCTTTTGCTTGAGTTTGCCCATGAAAACAGAGTAGGACATATCGTACTCCCTGACTCCGGCATTGATACGGGTAATCCACAAGCTGCGGAAATTGCG
Organism: Bacteroidales bacterium UBA6248; assembly: GCA_002441345.1. GTDB lineage: Bacteria > Bacteroidota > Bacteroidia > Bacteroidales > Lentimicrobiaceae > Lentimicrobium. The sequence continues at coordinate 18,632 of DJVU01000025.1, read as the reverse complement.
TTTTTTCTGGCGTCTGTCACGGTATGCATACACCATGCCTTTTTCGTATGCATTTTTAGCAACCGTCCAAACATTTTTCCTGCGGCCGAATTGTCCTTTAACGGCCTTCAGGATCTTTTTTCTGCGAGCCCTTGAGGCTACTGCGTTTACTGATCTTGGCATTTTGTTTTTGTTTTCGCTTTCGCGCTCCTTTCAACGGGAGACTTAGGTGCAGAAAGCAAGGGTTAATACTTAATTAACACGAATTACTGAAGCATCATTTTTACATTCTTCACATCTGCAGGATCCACGATGGTGGAATACGTAAGGTTACGTTTCCGTTTCGTCGACTTCTTCGTCAGGATGTGGCTCTTGTATGCATGCTTCCTTTTCAGTTTACCGGTACCTGTAACGTCAAAGCGTTTCTTGGCACTGGATTTCGACTTCATTTTTGGCATTAGACAAATTGTTAATTGGGTTTATATTAAATCTCAAAAAACTTTCTATTTCTTGGGTGCGATGATCATTATCATGCGCTTTCCTTCGAGCAGCGGAAGTTTCTCTACTTTACCGTAATCTTCAAGGAGAGAAGCAAACTGCAGCAGTTTAATCTCACCCTGGTCTTTATAGACAATACTACGGCCTTTAAAGAACACTTCAACCTTAACTTTTGCTCCTTCTTCAAGGAACTTTATGGCATGTTTCAGCTTGAAATTGAAATCATGCTCATCGGTATTGGGTCCAAGCCGGATTTCCTTAACAACGATTTTTGCCGATTTAGCTTTGATCTCCTTCTGCTTCTTTTTCAGTTCGTAAAGGAACTTCTTGTAATCGGTTACTTTACAAACCGGCGGATTGGCAGTTGGTGAAATCTCGACCAGATCCAGCTCCAGCCTTTGGGCTATGGCCAGCGCATCCTTGATATTGTAGATGCCTGCTTCAACATTATCGCCCACAACGCGTACAACGGGGGCTTTAATTCGTTCATTGATCTGGTGCAGCTCCTCTTTCTTTCTTGGAAGGGGACGCGGACCTCTCTGTGGTCGGAATGGCGTTGCTATATGAAATCCTCCTTTGGTTAGTTAGTATTTAAGACCGGATTAACTCGTGGTTTCCCGTATCTCGTTATTTACCAGTTCAACAAATGCTTCAGGGGTGAAGGTGCCCAGGTCTCCCTCGCCGTGACGACGCACGGAAACCGTTCCTTCAGCCTCTTCCTTTTCACCAACGATCAGCATAAAAGGTATTTTCCGGACTTCAGCATCCCTGATCTTCCGGCCAGCCTTCTCACTCCTCTCGTCAATTTGGCCGCGAATTTCGGAATTATTCAGGATATTTAAAAGTTTTTTTGAATAATCCAGGTATTTTTCGCTGATCGGGAGTATAATAAACTGCTCCGGAGTAAGCCAGAGCGGGAATTTACCGGCGGAATGCTCAATCAATACAGCTACAAAACGTTCCATGCTGCCAAAAGGTGCACGGTGAATCATTACCGGACGGTGCTTCTGGTTATCGCTTCCGATATATTCGAGTTCGAAACGCTCGGGCAGATTGTAATCCACCTGAATGGTACCAAGCTGCCACTTGCGGCCAAGGGCATCCTTTACCATAAAATCGAGCTTCGGACCATAAAATGCCGCTTCACCATATTCAATTACAGCCTCAAGCCCGGCATCGCCAACGGCTTCAATGATTGCCTGCTCGGCTTTCTCCCAGTTTTCGTCGCTACCGATGTACTTCTCGCGGATTACCTTGTCGCGTAACGAAATCTGAGCAATAAATTCTTTAAAACTCAGCGTTTTAAATATATGCAGTACAATATCTATTACGGCAATAAACTCACTTTTAAGCTGGTCAGGCGTACAGAAAATGTGTGCATCGTCCTGGGTAAACCCGCGAACCCTGGTTAATCCGTGCAGCTCGCCGCTCTGTTCGTAACGGTAAACAGTTCCAAACTCGGCAAAACGTATGGGCAAATCTTTGTAGGACCTGGGTTTGGATGAATAAATCTCGCAATGGTGCGGACAATTCATCGGCTTAAGCATAAATTGCTCGCCTTCGATTGGGGTGGAAATAGGCTGAAAGCTATCTTTTCCGTATTTCTGAAAATGACCAGAAGTTTTGTACAGTTCAACATTCCCGATATGAGGGGTTATCACCTGCTGATATCCGGCCTTTTGCTGAACATTCCGGAGGAAACGCTCCAGCCTGTCGCGCAGCAGAGCCCCTTTGGGAAGCCACAGCGGCAAACCCTGCCCTACTTTCTGTGAGAAAGTGAAGAGTTCCAGTTCCTTTCCAAGTTTGCGGTGATCGCGCTTCTTCGCCTCTTCCAGAAGTTCCAGATATTCGGTCAGCTCTTTTTGTTTCGGGAAAGTAATTCCGTAGATACGCGTAAGCTGTTTGCGCTTTTCGTCGCCCCTCCAGTATGCTCCGGCAATGTTGAGCAGTTTAACGGCTTTTATGGAACTCGTATCCGGAAGGTGTGGTCCCCGGCAGAGATCGGTAAATGTTCCCGACTCATAAAAGGTAATCTGACCGTCTTCAAGATCGCTGATAAGCTCAAGCTTGTATTCATCCTGTTTATCGGTAAAATAGCGGATAGCATCGGCCTTGGAAACTTCACGGCGCCTGAATTCCTGCTTTTCACGGGCAAGTTCAAGCATACGCTTTTCAATCGTATCAAGGTCTTCGGCAGAGATCTCGTAATCGCCGAAATCCATATCGTAGTAAAAACCGTTCTCAATGTCCGGTCCTATTCCGAACTTAACCCCAGGATAAAGTTGTTCGATGGCTTCAGCCATAAGGTGAGCCGATGAGTGCCACATTGTTGCCTTACCAGCAGGATTATCCCAGGTATGCAGGGTTATGGAAGCATCGGAGAAAATTGGGCGATTTATATCCCAAACTTCACCATTTACACTGGCTGACAGCACATTACGAGCCAGGCCCTCGCTGATATTGCGGGCAATTTCAAGAGATGTTATTCCCTCAGGAAACTGCCTGACCGAATTATCCGGCAACGTTATATTGATCATTGTAGTGAATTTGCTTAAAACAGGGCGCAAAGATACGAATATAAACGATTCCTGTGCACCCAAACATTTGGTATAATGCAATGGAGTGATAAACAACCTGTAGGCTGAAATGGTTCAGGATAAATCCGCAGGCGGTTCTGAAGGCGCAAAGAGCACGGCGAAAAGCGACTGACTTCTGTAATCCTTTGAAAGCGGAGATATCTGCATCTGAAACCAACTTCCCTCTCCGGCCGGGTTTTCAATCCGAACAGGCATTTTCCAGTTCAGGGTCCGCCGGGCAAGCAACAAGCCTTTGACACGAAGCTCTGTTGCATTTTCGTGACCAATTACAGTGCGTATATGCTTGCCTGTCATTGCCTTAACGGGATGGCCAAGCAAAACTGCGAGGTCTTCCGAAATATGGGTAATAAACTGACGGCGGTTGATGTAGCAATGCAGAAATCCCAGGGAACTCAGAAGACGGCTGCTTTCCGCAGTTGTCAGAACAGCTTCATCGCCCTGGCTTGCATCCTGAACGATAAAGAGGGTGCCAAGAAATTTTCCTCCGGGGCTGAACCGGTTAAACCTGTACCACCGGCATCGGATATCGGAAGAATCTCTGCGGCGGTTAACTGCCGTATGCATGGAAAGATCCTCTGCTTCGCTGTCGCTGAGATAATTCATAACTTTTTTCCGGTCGGCCGGTTTCCAGAGGTCAGTAAAAATCTTCCGGATTACGGCTTCCTGCTTTGAGTAACCAAACAGTTGGACAGCTCCGGCATTCCATTCAGTAATTTCATGCTGGTCGTCGAGTTCAATGTATGCAATACCTTCGTACCGAAGCAAAAACTCCCGGGAATGTTCGTTGCGCTCGTACTTTTTCAAAACCGGTTGCAGATCCGTTACATCGCGCGCAATACCACGATAACCGGTCATCTGTCCGTTTTCGTCGAATACCGGAGTAGCACTGTGTTCGAGGTAGCAGAGCCGGCCGTTTTTATCCCGCAGAACCTGTAGATATCCTGTAAATGGCTGCCGGGTGTTCGTAAGGTTTTCAAACCATGCCCGGTCTTTAACAGCCTGTTCGGAATCGGAAAAATCAAAAGGCGATTTACCGATTACATCCTCCGCACTAAGTCCAAGCTTACTGAGCCCGGCCGGATTCAGGTAGGTTAGTTTACTATCGGCATCAAGTTCCCAAACCCAATCTACGGTACGTTCAACCAGCAAACGGTATTGTTCTTTAGCCTGAGCAAGAGCAATCTGAGCTATTTTACGGTCGTGGATGTCGCGGGTTATCCCGAGAATGGATGTAATTTTTCCTTCGTTGTTACGCATGAGGTTAATACTCAGCTCTCCCCAGATCAGATGTCCCGATTTGTGTTTATGAAGCATTTCAAAAACAACGGGTTCACCGGTATCGGGCTTAATGCCTTTAACAACCGGCAGAATCTCTTCCATCATCACTTTTTGACTCAGTGCATAAGATTCCGGAGGAAGCCGGTCGGACAAGGGCAATTTCATATATTCGTCAGGCTCATAACCCAGAGTCCGGCGAACCGACGGACTCATATACACGGTTTCCATCTGAAGATTCATGATCCAGAAAACATCACTTGAGTGAAGTTCAATCTGGTCAAAAACTTCCAGTCGCGAAGCGAGATCTTTACTGCCCGGATTCCGCGGATCCGGTTCAATATCTAACTTTTGCGTATTCATAGCAATAAAAACGTTTGTCAAAAAAAAATGTTTGTTCTGCAGATGAAATCGACACGCATATACACCTGTGATTCCGGCACTTATATTCTCTTCCTGAAATCATTATTAAAACAAACGACATGCAGGAATGCAATGAGGAATTTGCAAATAATTTATCCTCAATTTATTGACGACCAAACTGCCGGCATCATAAATTTTGTGTAAAGATATATAATCAGGACGTTTGTTTTTTCTGCAGTATACGTTCTTTTTTATTCATCGAACGGCAACTGAAGAATCGTTGTTTTGCTGATTTGTTTTTTCAGGATTTCCACATCTTTTTTAAGTGCTGACAAGGCGGATGCCATGTCTTCGCGCGGCAGGTTGGGTTCGGGCATGGCACTGCTGATGAAATGAACAAATTTCCAGACTTCCCTTACATCCTTTACATCCACCCGGTAGGGATCATAGAGCGGATTCAGGGAATGCAGTTCGAGCTGTGCGTCGGATTTGATAAAGTTGTGAGCAACCTTAAACATTATGCCGTCGTTAAGGGTAAGGATGATGTAGGGTTGTCCGTCGCGGATCAGATTCCAGTTCTGGACAAATTCACCGGTTACCCATGAACCGTCGGGAATGGGCAGCATGGAATCGCCCCGTATCTGGAAGGTCCGGTATTTTTTTTCCTTCGACAGGAAGGGCATGTGAAAGGTGGGCAATACCTTAATATATTCCGGATCGGCGTAGCCTGTACGGTAGCCTGCCGAAGCTTTCTGATTTACCAGCTCCACATTCTCATTGTTTCCGGCATCGACAGTAGTAGCCAGAATCCGGATCTTGCTTCCGCTGATAAACACGTCGTAACCCCGTTCCAGTTGCGAGAGCTCGCTTTCCGACAATCCCGAAAGATTAATTTTAAGCAGGGTATCGACCGAAATCCCATAATATTTGGAAATCAGCAGCAGGGCATCAATCCCGGGCTGAGCCACAGCGTTTTCATAACCGCTCAGAGTTGAACGCTTCATATCCAGCGCAAAGGCCACATCGTCCTGTGTACGTCCCCTGCGCTTCCGCAACAGCTTAATGTTCGATGCAAAAATATTCATGACCGTGTTGATGTTTTACAAAAAATGATTATATTGTAATCGGAATTTTGATTAAATTTTAATCAAAGATACGGATAAAAATCTGCGACCCGGCAAATCTTTAATTTTTTTTTTGATGGGAGGAGACAACAGGATTATCGTGCACATGGATCTGGACACTTTTTTTGTGTCGGTAGAGCGTTTGGGCAACAGCCGGCTCAAGGGTTTGCCGGTGATTATAGGCGGGATGTCGGACCGCGGGGTGGTTGCCGGCTGCAGCTATGAAGCCCGGACGTTCGGGGTACATTCGGCCATGCCGGTCCGGATGGCCCGGGCGCTTTGTCCGGATGCCATTATTATCCGCGGCGACATGGATCAGTACACCCGTTATTCCAATATGGTAACCGATATTATATCGGAGAGGGCTCCGGTTTATGAGAAGGCATCGATTGATGAGCACTATCTCGACATTACGGGAATGGATCGTTTCTTCGGAGCGATGAAATGGTCGCATGAGCTCAGGGAGCGCATCATTCACGAAACGGGACTGCCCATATCGCTGGGTCTTTCGGTAAATAAAACCGTTTCAAAAATTGCCACCGGGCAGGCCAAGCCCAACGGAGAGCTTGAAATTCCGGGCGACCGTGTTATGCCATTTTTAAGTCCTCTGTCGATCAGCAAAATACCGGGTATTGGCGACAAAACCTTTCATCTGCTGCGCTCAATGGGCATTGCCAGCATCGATACCCTGAGCCGTATGCCTCCCGAAATGGTGGAACGTCTGCTGGGAAAAAACGGAATGATTATCTGGAAAAAAGCCAACGGCATCGACCCCACTCCCGTCGAGCCTTACTCGGAACGCAAATCCATCAGCTCGGAAACGACCTTCGAGCAGGACACCATCGATGTTGGAATGATCAACGATCTGCTCCTTAAAAAAGTGGAGAAGCTGGCATGGGAACTTCGCCGCAAGCAAAAACTCACTTCCTGTATTACGGTAAAGGTACGCTATGCAAACTTCGACACCCATACCCTTCAGCAGCGGATTCCCTATACGGCCTTCGACCACGTGCTGCTGCCCCTTACCCGCAATCTCTTTCACCGCCTCTATCAGCGGCGTATGCTGATCCGGCTGGTAGGCGTACGGTTCAGCCACCTCGTCAGCGGAGTTCAGCAAATCAGTATGTTCGACGATTCGCCCGAAACCATCAGCCTTTATCAGGCGATGGATCGCATCCGGAATCGCTATGGACAACGCGCACTGACACGCGGCGCAGCCATCGGAAGCATTGCCGTCAGAGAAGAAGAGTAAACCGTCCGGTTCCATCGCATTCACCGAACCACGGATATTCGCTCAAAATGAATAAGAAACAAATGTAACCCGTTTAATCCGGTTAATAATTCCACACATGCACCTCTCGTTTAACTCATATTACAGTCTGCGCTACGGCACGCTCAGCATCGGCCGGATTCCTCCCCTTGCACTGGAAGCAGGTGCAGAAGCTGTGCTGCTGGCCGATATCAACAATACCTCCGGGATGATTGATTTTGTAAACGCCTGCCGTAAAGCGGGAATACGCCCTATGGCCGGCGTTGAATTCCATGAAGGCAACAAACTGCTTTACACTGGTGTAGCGGAAAACAACTACGGATTCCGGGAGCTGAACGAGCTGCTGAGCCGCTGCAACATTCAGGGAACTCCCCTCCCCCAGCCCGCACCCCCTTTTCGTAATGTACTGGTAATATATCCGTTCGGAAGCCGCCAGACATCCGTACTGGCCGAAAACGAATTTATAGGCGTCACAACTGCCGACCTGCGCAAACTCCCCCTGTCGGAATATTCCTCCCATCCCGAAAAGTATGTGATTCATCAGCCCACAGCCTTTGCCGATGAACAGGAATATGAGTTGCACCGCTATCTGAGAGCTATAGACAACAACCTGCTGCTCAGCAGACTAACCCCTGAAATGGTTGCCGGGCCCCAGCGAATGATGGTATCCGTACCGGAACTCCGTAAAGCCTTTGAACAGTACCCCGGACTTATCCGTAATACCAGCCGGCTGACGGGTCGTTGTACGATAACCTTTGATTTTGAGACCATCAAGAACAAAAAAACGTTTACCGGAAGTATGTACGACGACCGTTTGCTGCTCGGGAAGCTGGCAGCAGAAGGACTTGAATATCGTTTCGGGAAAAACAACCGGGAAGCTGCGGCAAGGGTACGGCACGAACTCGACATCATCGACCGGCTGGGCTTCGGTGCCTACTTTCTGATTACCTGGGATATCATACGATATTCGATGTCGAGGGGCTTTTATCACGTGGGCAGAGGCAGCGGAGCCAACAGCATCGTGGCCTATTGCCTGAGAATTACCGATGTGGATCCCATAGAGCTGAACCTCTACTTTGAACGCTTCCTGAACCCCAAACGCAGCAGCCCTCCCGATTTCGACATCGACTATTCGTGGAAGGAGCGTGACGACGTGCTCGACTACATCTTCAAGCGCTACGGACGGGAACACACGGCTCTGCTCGGAGCAACGTCAACGTTCAAGGGCAAATCGATACTCCGGGAGCTGGGCAAGGTAATGGGGCTGCCCAAGGCGGAGCTCGACCGTTTGGTCGACGATCCGGGAAATTCAATGAATCAGAACGACATTACCCGGCACATCACGGCGCTGGGCGTTCGCATGACCGACTTCCCCAACATCCGCAGCATACACGCCGGCGGTGTGCTGATATCGGAAGAACCCATCACCTGCTACACCGCCCTCGACCTGCCCCCCAAATCGATGCCCGTAACCCAGTGGGATATGTACGTTGCCGAAGACCTGCGGTTTGAAAAACTCGATATCCTGAGTCAGCGCGGTATCGGCCACATCCGCGACAGCGTGGATATAATCCGGGCCAACCGGGGAATCAGCATCGACATACACCAGGTTGAAAAGTTCAAAAATGACGCAAGGGTCAAGCATCAGCTCAGACATGCCGAGACCAACGGCTGTTTCTATATCGAGAGTCCTGCAATGCGCGGACTTCTGAACAAGCTGCGCTGCGACAACTACCTGAGCCTTGTTGCGGCCAGTTCCATCATACGTCCCGGCGTGGCCCGTTCGGGTATGATGCGCGAATACATACGGCGGTTTCACAACCCGGAGAGCTTTGATTACATCCATCCGGTAATGAAGGAACAGCTGGGCGAAACCTACGGCGTTATGGTTTATCAGGAAGATGTGCTGAAGATTTGCCATCACTTTGCGGGTCTCGACCTGGCGGATGCCGATGTGCTGCGCCGTGCCATGAGCGGAAAATATCGTTCAAGAGTTGAATTTCAGAAGATTATCGATAAGTTTTTCAGCAACTGCCGCGAGCGGGGCTACCCCGAAGAAATCACGAAAGAGGTATGGCGGCAAATCGAGTCCTTCGCCGGTTATTCCTTCTCGAAAGCACACTCGGCATCCTTTGCCGTGGAAAGCTATCAGAGCCTGTACCTGAAAGCCCGTTTCCCGCTTGAGTTTATGGTAGCTGTAATCAACAATTTCGGAGGTTTTTACCAGAGCTGGGTATATTTTAACGAAGCCCGCCGTCAGGGAGGAATTATTGAACTCCCATGCGTTAACCGGAGCAGCTACCTTAATACGCTGGATGGAAATACCATATTCATGGGGTTTGTGCATATAGCCGGACTGGAATCGGCACTTTCCGCGAATATCACGGCCGAACGTGAACGTAACGGAACTTTCCAAAGCCTGCACGACTTTGTGGAGCGTATTCAGCCCGGAATGGAGCAACTGGTTATACTGATCCGTACGGGAGCCCTCCGGTTTACCGGAATGGGCAAACAAAGCCTGCTGTGGGAAGCGCATATGCTCGCCGGACGCAGACAAACCGTACCTGCAGTTCCGCTGTTTTCTCTGCCCGTAAGGCAGTTTACTCTTCCCGCACTGGTGCATAATCCGCTGGAAGATGCATACGACGAAATTGAGCTTCTCGATTTCCCGGTGAGCATGAGCTACTTCGACATGCTTCAAACCGGCTTCAGGGGCGAAATATCCGCCGGCGAACTCGGGGAATCCATAGGTAAAACCCTGCGAATGGCAGGAGTACTTGTTACCATAAAATATGTCAGAACCATTAAAAATGAAATCATGCACTTTGCCACCTTCATCGACCACCGGGGAGAGTTTTTCGACAGCGTGCACTTTGCCGACATTGCCCGGGAGTTTCCCTTCCGGGGACGGGGCGTTTACCTGCTGCTCGGCAAAGTAGTGGAAGAATTCGGATTCCCCTCCCTGGAGGTTGTTAAAATGGCCAAACTCCCGCTGCAGGCAGATCCGAGGTATACGTAAATGTAAAACACGCCGGTACAAACGCGCGATAAAATCAGAAACGGAATTGCTTAATGCCCCGAAGGCCGGACATTACTTTGAAAAATCCCGGCGTAAGCTCAGTACAAGCTCGTCCAGATTATCATACACCGGAATCCTGTAGCGGGCAGCTGTAATATCGACGTTACCCTTGCGCCAGAATCCTTCGGGACAAACAACGCGGAGCTTTCCGCTGCCTGCATAAAGTCCGAATTCAAGAAGACTGACCGGACTCAGAGTTCCGGGGGCAAAGTACATGATTATAAGATCGGAAGCTTCGAGTGCCGTAAGCTCCCATTCTACCTGCGCCCTGAAATTGCTGTCGGCAGCAACCGGCTTCCAGGCAGTATCCCAATTGTCGCGCCTGGGATTAAGCAAAACCACATCAAGGTCGCTGATTTGAGCGAACAGCTGCGATTGCCAGTCAACGGCATTCCCCATCTCAATACTGCCGCCCAGAAAAATTTTCGGCCTCAGATCGGAAACCGGAAGTTGTTCCGGTGAACGAACCAGATGAACCCCTTGTGCTAAAGCCGGTTGCGAAACAACTACCACAAACAGAATAAATCCGGCACAAATGAACCGGCGGAAAAATCCGGAAGAAGGTACAATCAGCATCTTCGTATTGCTCAGGGTGTATGCTCAACCCATATCAGGTTGCGGGTATCGAATCCGGTTTCTTCGGCAATTTTCAGGTAGCGCGTCTTGACTTCTTCGGGAATTTGTTTTTCCCTCGCGAGAATCCAAAGATAATCGTGACTTTGACCAGCCACAAGTGCATACTTGTATTCATCGTCGAGTGCAATTACGTTATACCCCGAATAGAATGGTCCGAAAAAGGAAACTTTCAGCATAGCAACATTTCTGTCACCGGCAAATTTCGCTTTTCCCGTTGCCTGTTTCCATTCTTTGGTAACGTAGTTATACCCTTTGTTCACAACCTTAATACTACCATCCTGATTTACGGAATAATCGGCGGTTGTATTGTTGAGATCGCGTTCGAAACGAAAATCGAAGCGGGCGATTTCATACCATTTACCCATGTATCGCTCGATCTCGAAAGGACTTACTGCTACGGTACCCCGTGGGATAGTAGAACAGGAGGTAAACACCAACAGACCTGCCATGCCTCTGATGGCCGATTTAATGATTTTCGAAATATTCACGTTGATTTGAATTTATTATCCGTAAAAACAGTTTAAAGTCCCGGATCCTTTCGCTGCGGCTTCCGGAATGCGAGGGATGCCAGGTACCCAAGGGCAAAGACGATGACAATGAGAACAATCAGTGGCATGTCGAAACCAAAGAACAGGAATTTTACCCTGACCGACTCCAGGTTCTGGAATACAAATACCAGAAGCAAAGCAAGAAGTCCGATGTAAATAATCTGACGGACAGTTATATTTTTCATACTCTTATCGGATTAATTCAAGTGTTGTAACTTTTTCAGCCCCGTCGGTCGACTGCCAGCGCTGAAATGATTTCTTATTTTCGACCTGAATCCAGCTTTTTGCAAATTCAGAACCTTCGCTCCGGATAATCACCATATTCCCTGCAACACTCCAGTTGAAGGGAATCTGATCCTCGAACACATTTCCAAACACCGTGTAACGGATGTCTTTTATACCATCTCCGCTTCGGTCGAAGGTGAGTGTACCAATATTATTCAGCGAAATGCCCTGCTGACCGGGCGTTGTGGTTTCGTACTTCTGTACGGTCCAGGTTCCTGCCAATCGCGGCGAACATGCGCTCATTGCTGCCATCGCAAACAGCAAGACGAATACGTACTTGATTTTCATAGGAAGAAGTTTAAATGTGGTACCTGTATTGTAAATCTGTAATCTTCCGGTCACGATAAATCGGAAAACCGCAACGGCACTCAGCCTGATTCAGCCTTTCAAGGGCTTTACATTCCGAAGCACCTCTGATTTTTTCTTAAAAATAAGGAATTATTTGAATCCGGCCTGAATATTTCTTTGCAGAAGACAGAATGCCCTTCCTCGGACCAGAAAAATGTAAAAAACTTAAATGAAAAAGCAGACTTTACAACTTACAAACCATTTGAATCCCAGTCTAAAAGTCGCTGTTCTCCTTCGAGGCTGACTATATCGGTTATATCCTGGCTGATCTCAAGCACGCCTTTGTAGGCACCAGAATGGTCGCGAACGGCAAAGTAACGAATCAGAATAAAACGGCCCCGCATCCAGATTCTGAAATCGGCATGATCTTTCCTACCACTCCTGAATTCACCGATGATACTTTCTACCACGTGGACGCTCTCCGGGGGATGACAGTTCTGAACAAGGCGTCCGATGACTGCGTTTGACCTTGGAAAAATACGGTCCAGCCCTTTGTTAAAGAAAGCAACTCTGTCGTTTTCATCCACATAAGTAATTTCTACCGGCAAATGATCAAATAACATCAGCAGGCTTGAAAGTTCCGGAATACCGTGAGAGTCTGTACTTGATTCTCCGGCCTTTGGAATGTCCGTCGTACGATTGCCTGGCAGCTTTACCGGAGGTGCGGGTGCTTCGATAAACGGGAAAGGGTAATCAAACGACTGAAAATGCATATCGCCCTGGTCGGCTTCGTCAAGGACCTCCAGAGCAACGGGAAAAACAATCAGTTCTTCTTTCTGAATCATCCTGAATACCAGAGAAAAGTACTTCCCAATCAGAACATTCAGGCTTTGCCAGCCGGTAGGTGCAGCGGTCATAGCGATTAGTTCACGAAGCCTGGACCGGATATCGTCGTGCAGCGACCACATGACCTTCAGCGGACGATAGCTCTTCAGATGCTTTTCCAGGAAAGGGAATAAAATATTCTCCTTTTTCTGATAATGTGCCTCAAACTCCAGAAAAGAGGTAAACGCATCATGCAAAAGCCTGGCCAGAGACTCCAGTTCGGTTGTTTCCCTGCCATGGTAGCTGCGAAGCAATTTTTTAACCTGATTCAAGCGGAACGTGAATGCCTGGTTTTCCAGAATCAGGTAGTAAAAAAAGGATTCTTCAGCGGGTGCCAGACGCGGATACGCATTTAAACCGTGGAAGAACACATTTATTATCTTCTCGATATCCTTTTTTATGGTGCCGGCACCCACTCCCAAACGAAGCTGCCGGTCTTCCATTTCTAACATATCGTGCGGCGTTATGGCCGAAATAGCCTCTTTGTATTTCTCCATCAGCACTTTCCCATCTCCACCGTTCATCATTTCCAGTGAGAAAGAGAGCAAATCATCAACTCTGCCGGCCCTGGCTTTTCCTTTTTCCATTTATCCCTGGTTTAATCTGAATACTGTATCCGGTCGATATAAATCCGCTAAAACGAATCAATAGTATACCTGCCTTGCATAAACAGCCTGCACTGGCCGCTTATTTCCACCCGCCGGCCTGCCATACGGCACCGGAGATATCCTTTGCGCGACGAAAGCTGTATGGCAGTAAGAACTTCCTTATTAAGCCGCTGTGACCAGTATGGAGTAAGTGTGGTATGAGCGGAACCGGTAACGGGATCCTCGTTAATACCAACCTGCGGACCAAAAAAGCGGGAGACAAAATCGCTATCGCTTCCCGGTGCGCTAACAATTACTCCCCGGGCTTCCAGGCGGCTTAGTTGCGCAAAATCGGGCAAAAGCCTGAGAATCTTATCCTCATCATCATAAACAAACAAAATGTCGCTTCTGCCTTTATAAGCCTCCCTGGGTTTGATATTTAATCCTGCAGTCAAACCGGCAGACAGGGCTATTGGTTTAAGATCGTCGGCCGGGAAGTTCAGGGTGAGCCACTCCGCTTCCCTATTTACACCCAGTTCGCCGCTTCTTTCGGAAGTAAACTGTATGGTATTCCCGGAATGTCCTTCATAATTAAACAGTACATAAGCTGCAGCCAGGGTTGCATGTCCGCACAGATCAACCTCCACGGCAGGGGTAAACCATCGGATTTCATAAAAATCTTCATTTTTTACTATAAAAGCTGTTTCGGAGAGGTTGTTTTCCATCGCAATCTGCTGCATACGCTCAGCCGGCAGCCATTCGGGCAGCGGACAAACCGCGGCAGGATTCCCCGAAAACACCTTATCGGTAAAAGCATCAACCTGATAAATTCGCATTTGACTATTTATTTTGATCTGGAATAAATGCAAAGATACACTTCATAGCACCGCATCATCCAGAGAAGGTATTTTCCTGAAAGAATCTGCTTTACCCGTGCAAGGGCAATGGCTGCAGAACTATTTTTTAACCGGAAATTCAGAGTTTTACCCGGAATTACTGGCGCAAACCGGCTGAAAGCTCAGCGTTTTTCCCCGACATAATGCTCACACAATAACGGTCGCGCCGGAAAAAGCTAGCGGGTGTTTCGCCGGTGATGGCTTTGAAATCTTTGATCAAGTGAGCCTGGTCGTAGTATTTTCCCTTAAAAACCATATCCTGATAATCGGCTTTCGACTGAATCCGGCTTATATCCCAAAGGTAATTAACACGCACAATTCGGGCAAAAGTTTTGGGGCAAACGCCTATTCGTTTCATGAACTTTCGCTGCAGGGTTCTATGGTTCATTCCGAAGCGGCTAAGGATCTCCTTAACGGGGAGAAGTCCGTGCGTATCCAGAATTTCATCGTAAATCCGGTCAATACAATCCTTTGCATAGTCATTCGTATGCCAGTTCCGGGTAAACAGTGTAAACGCATCGATCCGGGAATAGAAATCGCCCGCTTTGTAAAGCTGCTGCCACAAGGGTGCGAAAACTTTTTCAGGAAGAGGATAATAAGCGGAACAGGGCAACGACAGGTCAGCGGAGGCAACTCTGCTTAGAACCGTTGGCTTGCATACCACAACGAAGGTGGTATCTGGTTCGGTTAACTTAATAAGGTTAGCACAGGGGATGACCGGTGCCAGGAAAAACCGGGGAAGGCGTCTGGCAAGCGGTTGCAGAATCACAGGTGGCAGGCCGAAGTGAAACACCAGAGAAACATCGTAACGAGGGATAAACTTATCCTGAATATCTCCACCCCCGGCGAATCGAATTTCTTCGTACTGTTTTACCAGCCATTGAACATCTTCGGAAGGAAGCGCGTAATTGGCATGAAATGACATAAGCTATTTCATCTTTAGGAATCTTAAACCGTGCAACTGCCCGGCTTTACCAAATGAATTCCAATCAAATCACATACACAAACTGTTGCGGTCAAGCTGAAGCTATAACATAATCGTCCGGTTCTAAAGTGAGGGTGGCAATGTTATTCTTATATTGACACCTGGAAAAACGGCAACAACATCCGCTTGATCTCCGCTGTAAAGGTAAAACGTTTGATTATTTAGTCCTCCATTCGCGGATGGTCGATGGATAAACCTGCATTTACCGGTGCATTTTACTTAACATCAATACAATAAACCAGCAACGAACAAACGGAGTAACACAATTGAGCCCCGATTATTTCACTGATACATACCGAATAAAAGAAAGCCCTGTTTTGCATCCAGTTATACCATAATTATATTTCTCTTTAAAAAGTTGAAGCTGGAACCTGCAATTAAACGATCTGAAGTTGAAAAAGTGGAGAAATCAGATAAAGGTTCAGAAAAAAATGTTAAAGTTTTCATAAAAAACAGCCCGATTTTGCCACAAAATGCTTTGGAAAACAGCATACCGGCCATAATGGCGGGTTATCCGGAAAATTCGCTAAAATACAAATGAAAAAACGGCAGGTTTCAATAAAATGTAAATTAATTTTACATTTCAATCTTCGGAAATCAGGAAAAATCGGGCAAATTGCAGGATGGCAAACCAGGTAGCAAATAATTTTTCAATAGCTATCATAATACTATTTATTAATTATATCAAATTTTACTAATAAATTACCATGTATATGGATTAGCTGATAATCAGAAGAATACCAAATAATAGCGTAAGTTCTTGATTAAAAATACAAAAGCTCTTGCATTCTCAAAATTAATTTCATACATTTGCTTTACTTAACAGCGTATACTCAGCTCGTGATTGTTCTGAAATAATTAACAAATATCCTCACAAATTCCTCCGGGCACCAAAACGAACAATTCAAAAAAAGCGCTGTTAAATGGAAGTTGTTTCTGCGTGATTGATTAAGAATTGCCCTGTAAGGTTGCTGCTGCCTCTCAAAGACTCCCCGCCTGCCTGCTACACGATCCGGCAAATGCTGCCAACAGGAGATTAAGAACGCATCGGATTAGATGATTGATTTCTGTAGCTCGAGGTCTTCCTATTCTTATTAGAATTTAATTATTGATTAAAACCTGTGCTTTGAACTGATTCAATGCGCGGTAACATTATAGATCAGCTGTTTATGCCAGGAAGGATCGGGAAGTGTTACCAAGCGTTGGTCAGCCTTAATATAAATGCCAGTTAACAAAACAATTATTAACCAAAAACCACATCTTATGAAAAACAATCACGAATTGATGAAAGGGGTAAAAAGGATATTCCTGTTATTTCTCCTTTCGGCGGTGTGTTGTTACACCTCATTTGCCCAGCCCCCATGCGATCCGCCGTTCTATGTTGACGGCAATCCTGGTGAATGGGACGACCCGGAAGTGACGGGCCTTCCATTCTTTTCCTATGTCCTGGATCCCTTTGGACAAGGTGTCGTAGATAATGCGTTCACGCAGGGAACCAAGGACTTCCTGATTGCATCGGAAAAAATTTGGGAAATCGGTCAAACCAAACCCAAAAACGACCTCTGTAACGGTGCAGCAGTTGTTAGAATTGATTGTAACGGCGATTATCTTTTGCACTTTGCCGGTGACCGTTCAAAGATTCAGGGCGATGCCATGATTGGATTCTGGCTGCTTCTTAACGGTACTGGTCCTGTCATCGGCACTGCCCCTAACGGACAACCGCTCTATAACTTTGCTCCGGAACACGCATATGGTGATCTGCTTATTTTGAGTAATTTCCAGAATGGCGGCCGTATGGCAACCGTTGTTATCTACATGTGGGTAGGTCCCGGTAACGGGAATTACGGCAACAATAATTCGTTAATCTTAACTTCATATACAGGTATTGCAGCTCAGAATAACGATGCCATGTATGACATCCCGATGGGCTGGTCTTATCCGGGCGCACAATATCCTCTCAATGCATTTTATGAGGGGGTCATCAACCTGAATGAAATCTACGAAGGAGAGCTTACAGGTGATCTCCCCGATCTTTGCAAGGCTACCTGGCTGCTTGAAGCCCGCTCATCCACGGAGCTTACCGCTGCGCTCGACGACTTTATCGGCGGTCCGTTCGGCATTGAGCCTTTGCCTCCTTCAGTAAGCCTTACCGAGTGCTATCCCGGTGAATACTGTCTTGATGTTATACCTTCTGAGCCGGGCGTTATCCGCTGGTATCCCACTGAGGCAGATGCCCTGGCCGGAACCAACATGATTCAGGAAGGCGTATCCTATTGCACCAATTTTACGCAAACGACCACACTGTACATCACACTAACCAATGTTGTAGAATGTACCAGTGCGCCCGGAATGGCGGTTATGACCATTACCGGAGGGCCAGCAGTAACAGACGGTCACACCGATGTGTTGTGTTATGGTGGCAGCGATGGTACAGTAACCCTGACCATCAGCGGCGGAGTACCTCCCTACATGGTTAACTTCAACAACGGTGGCTTTGCCGCACAAACATCACCCGTTACGTACAGCAACCTGGCAGCCGGAACGTACGACTGGGTGGTAAAAGATGCTAATAATTGCGAAACTTCAGGTTCGGAAACAGTAGGAGAACCTCCTGTACTTTCAGCCTCTGATGCCCACACCGATGCATTATGCTACGGTGACGCCAATGGCTCTGTTACCATCACCTTCAGTGGTGGTACTGCTCCGTACCAGGTCAGCTTTAATGGAGGCGCGTTTGAAACCAAGACCTCACCTGCAGCTTACACCGGACTGGCAGCCGGCGCCTACAGCTGGGTAGTAAAAGATGACAACGATTGCGAAGCATCAGGTTCGGAAACTGTTGGTCAACCTCCACTGCTCACAGCTACCGACGCACATGTTGACGCTTTGTGCTATGGTGACGCCAATGGCTCTGTTACCATCACCTTCAGTGGTGGTACTGCTCCATATCAGGTTAACTTCAACGGTGGTGGATTTGTAACCAAAACCTCCCCGGCAGTATACAACGGACTGGCAGCCGGCACCTATGGCTGGGTCGTAAAAGATGCCCACGGTTGCGAAGCTTCTGGTTCGGAAACTGTTGGTCAACCTCCCGTGCTCACAGCTAACGACGCACATGTCGACGCTTTATGCTATGGTGACGCCAATGGCTCTGTTACCATCACCTTCAGTGGTGGTACTGCTCCGTACCAGGTTAACTTTAATGGTGGCGGGTTTGTAACCAAGACCTCACCTGCAGCTTACACCGGACTGGCAGCCGGCACCTACAGCTGGGTAGTAAAAGATGCACACGGTTGCGAAGCTTCTGGTTCGGAAGTCGTTGGTCAACCTCCCGTGC
>DJVU01000030.1 GCA_002441345.1 Bacteroidales bacterium UBA6248 | reverse complement strand
AATGCTTGCAGATCATGCAATAATGCTTGCAGAACATTCAATAATGTAAGTAGAATCTATATGTATGTCCCCTGAAGTTAAGGTTGAATCGGCCGGAACGATGCAAATGACGGAAGAAATTTCAGGGTAATTCGTTATTTGATGTGNNGTTTTTAATGACCTGGTAGTAATCCCAACGGGAAAACCCAGCGCATCATTTAACGAAAAACCCTAATTTCACGGAAGTCGATAAAAGCTTCACGAAAGTAAATAGAGACCATACGAGCGGGTGGTTTAAGCCAAAAAAGCAACAAATCTGAACCGGTAAATGGAAAGGGAAGGTATAGGCGAGGGAAACGAAAGCCTTACACGTGTTAAAGTTAGACACCAATAAGGTAAAGTAAGCACCAAAAAGTTATGGAAAAGCATGCAAATGGGGATGGTTCAATTAAATGTGCCGGTTCTCTTTCCCAATCTTTTCCCAGGGGGGATGGCTGGAACCGGTGGGTCGGTTTGCATTGTAAATCAATTAAAATTAGTCCGGGTTTAAAGAAAAGAACCATCAGAGAACGAGCGTTTTACATAAAATCACCGCTTACGGTTAAAAAGCTGTTGAATTCCCTGTTGCAGCGCATCGGATTGGGTAAGACCGACGGCCGGGAAGAAGATGGATCGGGAAAGGGAAATGGTATTGCTTCCGGTGCAGGTATAACGGATTCCGGATCATGACCCGGATAATGCATCCGCGCTGAAGGCACTGGCGGACATAGCTGAATTGCGTAAAGCAGAATAGCAGTAATATCCGGCCATGAAGCGTCATAATCCGTGTAAAAGGCAAGCCGGGAGATTGTCAGGCATCTCCCGGCTTGTTTTTCTTCCCTGTAAAGGGAAAGTCGTTGAGGTTTAATCCATTACCTCAAAGGTAATTTTGCAGTTCACCCTGAATTCGGTGATTTTATTGTCTTTGACCACGGCGCTCATATCCTGGATATAAACGGATGTGATGCCTTTCAGGGTTTTTGCTGCGATATCGACGGCTTTTTTTGCAGCCTCTTCCCAGCTTTTTTCGGAGGAGGCAAGAATTTCGATTACTTTAAGTACTGCCATTTTGAGGAGTTTTAAAGGTTAATAATTGATTGATTTGAAAATTGCCGCCGGAGCACATCCTCATTAAATAAACTGTCGGGATATCAAAAGGAAAAATGCTGAAAATTCAACATTGTACTGGTTCCCTTTGCGGGAAAGCGTCCCGATGCGAGAATGATTTCCGGGCAAAAAATCGACTTCCGGAAGGATGAATGATCCATCCGGAAGGAAACAAAGGCCTGTGGAAAGCAGGCATATTCCCAAAGATACGAAAAAAAGGGAAGGGGAGGCCGACGGGAGGAAAAGGAAGTGACAAGTGTTACTGAGCATTTGGGGTGGTATGGGGTGTACACAGGCAAGCTGTGGCCTTTACCATGTTCCGTGGAATCGGGTTAGAATCGGACCGTGCAGGTTTAAAAACGGAACTCCATGCCGGCATAATAATTTCTGGGCAAACCGGGGTAGTAGTAGCGCGGTTCTCCGGTGCCGAAAGCCGGTGCATTTACCAGCAGCATGGAAGCATAGTGTGTGTCTGTCAGGTTATTGATGCCCGCAAATACCCTGAGGCTTAATGTTTTATTTACCGGAAACTGAGCCATCACTTTTATGTTTAGCAGAAAATACCCTTCATAGTTAAGGGTATTGGCATCGTTCAGCTGCTGATTTCCGGTATATTGAAAATGCGTGTGCATCGTTAGGTAAGGGGCGGGATTCCAGAAGAGCTGCAGTTGGGCATACTGTTCGGGGATTCCGGGCAGATCGTTGCCGTCGTACGAATTTCCGTCGTCGGTAAAATCGATGAAGCGGTTTCGCGAGAAGGTGTAGCTGAGCGTGGATTTCAGTTTCCCCGGAAAGCCTGCGAAATCGAAAATCCGGTTTCGCAGCAGCAGTTCGATCCCCTGATGACAGGTTTTGCCGGCATTGATTCCGGTGAAAATATCCTCGGTGATCCGCTTGGTAACCAAAAGGTTCCTGAGGTTTATCCGGTACACGGAAAGTTCAGCTTCCAGGGCTTCGTTAAACAGATTCATCCGGGTTCCGGCTTCGTACTGTATGCCCTGTTCGGGTTTGATATCCGGGTTTACATTGCCTTCGGGCAGTAAGGTTTCCTCGGGCGAAGGCATGGAGAATCCATGGCCGGCCGAAGCAAAGAAAGCAAAGCGATCGCCGGCAGCGTAGTTGATACCGATCCGGGGCGATGCTATCAGCGGAAAGTTTCTGCTTCCCGAACGATCGCCGTCGCCGGCAAAAAGGTCGGTAAGGCGGTAACTTATGTGGTTCAGGGTTCCGGCAAGCGAAATATTCAGCTTCGGAACGGGCCGGTAGTTTACAATGCCAAACAGGCTGAGATTGCTCCGGTTTTCACGATTTTCATTCAGCAAGGCATTGTCTTTGTCAAGTTTCCATTTATACTGCTCCGCACTCCAGTCAATACCGAGCACCCAGTCGGTAAGTTTTCGTGTTTGACTTAGTTTGCCGCGCAATCCGGCACTCATCGTCTGGTCGTCGAGGTTGTTGAACGGGCGTTTTTCGTAATTATCGCTCCATTTCCCGTACAGGGTCAGCTGACTGCTGAGTGTGGGCGACAGGCTGTTAAAAAGGGTAACGCCTGCCAGGGCTTTGCGTATGCGCTTGTATCCTTCAATTTCGGCCCAGTTGGGGGCTGCAGCCTGCGGTTCGTTTTCGAAACGGGTTTTCCCGAGAGAGCTTGGGATTTCGCCATGCGATGCGTTAACCATCAGCGTGGATTTAAGCGTCCATTTGGGTTGTCTCCATTTGCCCGTGGTGATGAACGTTGTCCGGTTGAATTCGTTGTTGTCGCGGTATCCGGCCGATTTCAGGTGGCTGAGGCTTCCCTGCCAGCTTGTTTTTGGGGTGTTGACCGTTCCCGAAAGGCCGGTGCGGAGGGTGCTGAAGCTTCCATGATTCATATAGAACATCCCCTCCTGCTGCAATTTATCGGGGGTAAAAAGATTGATGCTTCCCCCAAGTCCGGAGCCGTACAAAGCGGAAGCCGGTCCCCGTATCACCTCTATGCGTGCGAGTCCCGATGCGTCGATGTCTTCGGGAGTTGAAATGCCGTCGGAAGCCGTTACCGGGATGTCGTTGAGGTAGGATTTGATGCGGTTGGTGTTGTAAGGCGTCCTGCTTCCCATTCCCCGGATCACGATGCGGTTGGTGGCATAGGTGCCGCTCTGCATGCTTACGCCCGGAATGGTATTGAGCGTGGCAGCCAGGTTGCTGCCGTCGGCAGGGGTAAGCTCATCGCCGGAAACTACGGCCATATTGCCCGGAAATAATCGCAGGTGACTGCTCAGGCGGAAACCTTCGATGGTGATTTTTTCCAGCAGGATGGCAGAATCGGGCGATTGCTGATACGTTGCAGAGCGGTCTGCGTCCTGACCGAAAACATGGTTTTGCCCCGACAGTAAAAGCAGGATTAAGGGGAGTGTTTTAGTCAGGCTTTTAACGGTCATTCAGGTACTGTTTGAAAGAAAGTCCGGCCATGTGTCTGCTGCCGGGAAACCGGAATATTAATTTTTCTCCACGGGTATCAGCCTAACGATTTTTCCGGGGGTTTCGGTTGCCACGTACAGGAGTCCGTCGGGGCTTACCACTACGTTTCTTACACGTCCGATTCCTTCCAGCAGCTTTTCGGTGTGTGTAACAGACTTGCCGTTGATCACCACCCTTTCCAGGTATTCAAACCGCAATGAACCTGTAAAGAGGTTGTTTTCCCAGTTTTTATACCGGTTTCCGGTCAGGAATGTCATCCCGCAGGGGGCTATGCTGGGGGTCCAGTAATGCACGGGTTGCTCCATGCCTTCCTTTTCCGTGAGATCGGTAAGTATGGTTCCATCGTAATTTATCCCGTAGGAGATAACCGGCCAGCCGTAGTTTTTCCCCGGTTCAGTCAGGTTTAACTCATCGCCCCCGCGCGGGCCGTGTTCCGACACCCAGAGTTCGCCGGTTTGGGGGTGTATGCAAGTGCCCTGGGGGTTCCGGTGTCCGTAGCTGTAGATGGAAGGCAGGGCACCTTTTACATTTGCAAACGGATTGCCGGCAGGGATGGAGCCATCGTCGTTGATGCGGTGGATTTTTCCGTTGGCATTGTCAAGCTTCTGAGGGAAGTCGAAATGCTGACCCCGGTCGCCTATGCCGAAAAACAACTGACGGTCGTCGTTAAAGGCAAGCTTACACCCGAAGTGATGCGAGCGGTCGGTATAGGGGGTTCCCCGGAATATTATTTGCTGGTCCGTCAGCCGGTTACCTTCAAGCCTTGCCCGCATTATGGCCGTATTGCTAAGGTCTTTCCCGCTTTCGGTATACAGGGCGCTGTATGCGATGTAAATCCAGCCATTCTCCTGGTAATCGGGATGCAGGCATACGTCGAGCAGTCCTCCCTGGCCTCTGGCCCGGATGGGTGGCAGGCCATCGATGGGAGGGGACAGTACTCCGTTAGAGAAGCGGTGCAGCGTTCCGGAACGCTCCGAGATCAGCAGGTCGCCACCGGGCAGAAATGCCAGTCCCCAGGGCACATCCAGACCGGTAACAACGGTTTCAACGATAAAATCCTGCACCTCCGACGTTGTAACATCTCCTTCTCTGAAGGCAGGTTTCAGTGCACTTCTGTCGGCGGGGATTCCTTTTCTGACGTAAGCGGCCAGTTCCCCGATTTCGGTGTCCGTAAAAGTCTGTCTGAATGCCGGCATTCCTTCTGCAACAAGACCTGTTTTGATGCTGTTGATGATGGATGCATTGCCTGGCTCGTCCATCCATTTTTTCGCTGCAAATTTCTCAAGATTTTCGCCATGGCAGCCGGCGCAATACGTCTGATAATTGCGGGCTGCGGAATTGTCGTTGGCGGAGGTGTTATTCTTAAACCACATAAAGCCAAGCAGCACGCAAAGCACAAATACAAGGAGGCCGGTAAGCAGGATCAGATTTCGTTTCATAGCGGGAAATAATGGTTGAAATACAAATATAGCATTAATGCATGAAGAATTCTGTTGATTTCCGAAGTTGCCGAAACGGGTTTTCTGAATAAAATTGATTGGGACTTCTGTGAATTAA
>DJVU01000064.1:16347-17519 GCA_002441345.1 Bacteroidales bacterium UBA6248 | reverse complement strand
ACCGAGCCCCCGGCCGCTTCCAGGGTGTACCCTTCCAATGCTCCCGTCCACTTTTCGGAATTGTCGTCCACCGGCTCATCATTCAGCTCCGATACGTTGCCAATATGTTGAAAAACAATCTGCTGATGCAACTTAAAAACGACAACATTGCTGTACATCCCATTTCCTTTCGGGGTCAGGAAGCGGACTCTCCCACCCTGCTTCAGTTCGCCTTCCAGATACGATCCTTCACAGAAAACAGAGGTCCATTTACGATAGGATTGATCGTCGAACAGGGCATTCCAGACATTCTCAGCGGTTGATTTGATGTTTATCCGGAAGGAGTGCTTACGCATCCCGTAAATATAATTTTTAAGCATCAGCAGCAATTCGTTCCAGCCGGCCAGGTAGCTTTCGGTTGAAAACACGGGACCTCCATCCTTAAAGTTCTCCGTACCCTCATGGATTAGCATAAGATTGGTGGCTTCCCCGTTTCCTTCGAGAATCCAGGTAACCAGGCTCTCGCCCCTGCTATGGGATGGATGGGTCCATGAATGCGAAAACTTCTGCATGGGAACGATTTCCAGTATTTTGCAGCGGTGATGAAACTGCCTGGCATTTCCCGGCTCATAAAAATTAAACACAGCTCCGGTTTCCGGCACAAAATCCGGAATATCGAAATACCAATCCCGCATCTGCTGTTTATTGGTTATAGCTTCCCAAACCCGGGATACCGGAGCTTTTATTGTAATGCTGACTTCTATCATGGATAAATTCAATTCGCTGTTTTGACACTATTTCATTATTGGATACGGAATTCAATTTCACGCGAAAATATCGTAAGCCTCACTATTTAACAACTATTCCTGATTCTCCAGGATTGTTTTCAGGTTAGCCAGTCCCTCCTGAAAATCGCTGCTCATATCCATAAAGAGACCGAAAACATTCCATGGATAAGGTGTTTTTCCTTTAACCCCCCAGGTGACGGATGTTTGGTTTTCACCAGCTTCTTTCAGCTCAAAAAAACCGGTAGCCGGTTCCCCGAAACCAAAATCGAGACGTGTTTCAACCAACTCATTTTCAATGATTCGAATGATTTCCTGCGAACCATTTCCGGAAACCTTGCTTTCCCAGCTGTATACAAAACCCGGTGTTCCATCCATACCAGCGGATGTGGTTTTCATTTCCGGGTC
>DJVU01000064.1:0-16327 GCA_002441345.1 Bacteroidales bacterium UBA6248 | reverse complement strand
GGGATGGCAATAATAATTGCAAGAGCAATAAGGATTTTTACAAGGATTTTCACGATGAAAGGTTTAAGGTTCAACAAATAGTATGATTTCATACCGGTTCCGAATTCTGTTTTTTCCGGATATGGAATGTTGCAAAAAGGCAAAAGGGTATATGGATAACAAAAGCATTCATTTTTACAAATACAAATGTAACTGATTTGTGGGAAACTGTGTCCCATGGCAAGAAAAATAGAGTTTTCACCGTGGTACGGTTAACAGAAACTCATTTTCCGGCAGGCGCCTTAAACCTTGTGTATCCATTATCGTAAACCGGATCAGAGAATACCTTCCGGAAGTACCAGGTACTTACTATCGTTTCTATAAGGACTCTGAGTTATCCCCGATCCGCAACGACATACGGGAAAAGTTCAGGAGGGACTAAACAGTTAAAAGCAGCAAAGCAAAAGCAAACATACGGATGCATCAGCCAGGATGCCGGAGGATGAAACGATCCTGGTTTGCCAGATAGCTTTTAAGCTCAGTTGTTCTGAGGGTAATATCATCGGTTATGCTGTGAACCGAGATAGTTGCACCTGCAATTGCGTCCACGTTTTTGCCAACGATCAGCTCATTGGTTCCGTCGAAGTCCACAAACTGCTTCAGCCATCTTCTGACTGTAATTTCGTGTCCGTGTGTAGCTTCATAGTTATAAATCTGTACAGAAAGAACGCTGGCATCCGAATCATATAAAATAAAGTAATCAAAGAATTCGGAAACAGATTCGCTGTTTTTGTCGTTTCGTATGGAGCAACCTTCGGCCCTGCACGTCAGCACTCTGCCGATATATGCATATTTTGCCGGCAGCGAATTTTCAATCGTATAGTATATCCCTCCGCGAAACGGATTCTGACTACCATTAAGAATATCCAGTTTTGAAAACTGCGGATTCTTCTTATTGCTTATGCGCTCAATTTCACGGAACAACTGCTTTGGAGCATAATTGGTCTGATTATGCCCCAAAACAAGAGTCGCGGTTAAAAACAACACAAAAATTGCTTTCATACGTATCGTTAAAACATAATACCAAATCCGGCATTAAATACCTTGCTGAACTCTGTATCGGCTTCGGATTTCAAAAACTGAAGATCGGCTTTAAGAACGGCACCTTTTGACAAGGCATAGGTTAAACCGGTGGTAATTACAACGTTATCATACTTTTTATTAGCTACTGTCAATCCGTCAACCGAATGGTGCGTATTATAGCCTTCGTATCTTACAAAAGGCATGAGTTCCGATTTAACACCGGGAAGCGTTCTGAAAACATTATACCCGATTTCGGCATAATATCCCTGCAAAGCGCTTCCCAGATCGTTCTGTACCCCGTTTTTCGCAGTAAACCGGTTATACTGACCGGTATTGCTGATTGAAATCTGATAAAACTGACCTGTAAACCTTATGCCTTTATAAGTATACCGTGCATCCAGCCCGAGCATAGCAATACCAACCACGGAGGAATCGGCCTGTTGCACGAGGACTGCATTGGATTTGTCGAGGTTTGTATAAAGCCGGCTTTGCGATTTACCTGCATAACCTGAAAGCCCGATATTCAGATTTTTTGCACCATAGAACTCGACTTTACCGGTGACTGCAGGTGAGGTTATATAAGCTTTTGAGCCTTTCTGCCTTCCATCGCGAAGGGTCTTACTGCCTGAAAAAACGCCGCCCGAAGCATCGTAACCGTTGAGGCCGTTCACGACGTAAAGCTGGTATTTTGACTTCAGCTGAAGGATATTTCCGGAGATTCCGGCACCTATCTCTCTCCAGGTTGAGGGAGCAATTTTATTATCAATTACAGGCCGTTCCACACCGTTAAACGTTACCGGCTCATGGTATTCATTAATTATTCCCATGGGAATCAGCAATATACCCGCCCTGAGATTAATATACTTATTTAATTTTTGTTGCAGGAACATCTGCTCCACCCAAACCTCCTTAGCGTATTCAAATTCAATTTCGGAGACAAACCGGGTTTTATCTGAGAAATTATATCCAAGAAACATAACCAGGCGATGGGCATCCAGCGTTCCCGGATTAAACCGGCCGGAATTCAGCGGTTGATTGTAATGCACTTCGCCGTAACCCCCGATCGAAAGACCAGTATTCTCTTCCAGCATTAATTCTGCGGTATTTTTGTATTGTGTCTGCACGCTGTCTGAAACTTGTCCGAACAATACCTGTGTTCCCAGAAGAAGGGATATTAAAAAGAGATTCTTCATATTCATCGTTTTAAATTTGACTCTGCAAAACTAGACACTCATAAAGAGGCGCACAATCATCAATTATGGGGATAATGCACTTCGCCGATCACATATTATGAGGATACCCGGGTATGGAACGTAAGCGCCAATCTGACTGACAATAAATTGTCAAGCAGTACAATGATATTCCCATCCCGAAATAATGAGGATAAAAAAAGCCGGAATTGCTTCCGGCCTCAAACACACATCAGGATCCATTATCCTAACGAAGAAAGTCGATGACTGCCTTATTGACCTCCTGTGCTTTTTCGAACATCACGAAATGACCTGCTTTATCAATCATAAGCAGTTGACTTCCGGGTATCAGGCGGTGACCGTCACGGGCAATTTTTTCTGTTTTCCCCGGATTAAGAAAGCGATTGGGGATAAGGTTATCGTATTTGCCGAAGAGGATCAGGGTTGGTTGTTTAATCTGCGGCAGCAACTCTAAAACGGGTTCATCCACCATGCCATTTACCGATTGCACCACGGCGTAACAATAATGATCGAAATCACCGGCACTACGCATTATCAGCCGGTCGGTAATCATAAATTCTGCATCAGCAGGCATATTGTAGAAATTTACAGCCAGATTTGTCTGAATATCCTCGGCGGTAGTTTTCTTTACCCCGTCGAGCGTCATCACATTTCTGAACCATTGCTTCTGGCCTTCGGAAAACTTTTCGAATCCGGCCGGGGCCACCAGAACCAGTTTTTTAATCCGGTCCGGATAATTGAGTGCGGCTACCATCGATATCTGACCGCCCATGGAATGACCGGCAAGCACGACATTTTCCAGACCTAGTGTTTCGATAAATTCATTTACAACGGAAGCATAATAGCTCATTTTTCCGCTGTGAGGTTGTTTCGATGATTTTCCGTAACCCGGAAGATCGATTGCGATACAGCGGCAGAAAGATTTAAGTCCTTCGATGTTTTTTGTCCATGCCGGCAGATAGCTTCCCAGTCCGTGGATAAAGATAACGGTATAATCTCCCTTGCCTTCATCCACATAGGCGATTTCGGGTCCGGAAGGAAGACTGACCTTATTCACGGTAAAGGGGTACTCAAGTTCATTCATCGTTTGAATGTTTTTGAGGTTGAACGGCTGCAAAAAATCCTTCCCTCCCTGGGCCAGGGTTATAAAAGGGAGAAACAGGAGGGTAACAGCCAGAAGTGGGTGAAATAATTTTGTTTTCATAGTGACACTTTTTCCGTTATTACAGATAAGAACTTCGGTTAGAACATGAGCCATTTAAAGACCACAAAGGCTGTAAACGGGTTAAAAGGTCGTACTCCGGCGGGAAAGTTTCCATTGACCGGTGAGCCATAGGAGTCGTCGCTGCTTTCGTAAAAATCGCCCAGCCACATATAGGCTCCGTGGGCTTCCAGGCTCATGTAGGTCCCTAAATTGTATATGAGCGCAGCATTGGCTTCCGTTCCGATGTGATACCCTCCGAGCAATGGTTTGGCGTTACTGAAGGCCAGGGCTGATCCGGCTTTTGCAATCAGCCGGTGCGGTATAATTGCCCTGGAGGCTACAAGTGTACCTCCGGAGAGTCCGTAGCCCATGTTAGAAATATCGGCAACGGCTGGTGTATAGCGGTTGACCACATTCCCGTGCGGAAACATAATATAAGCGCCACTGCTCACAAAAATGGCGCCCGGTGAACCCCAGGTATTGGCAGTAATAACTCCCGAGTACTTCTGATCGGTAATTCCGTCTTTATCGCCGGTAGTATAGATCAGATCAAGTTTTACGTTATCGTCGGTTGTTTGACCGTAACGGTAAACCGCCTTGAGATTGGCGCCTAATCCGGATATATCAGCTCCTTTTCCCCATACTCCGTCCTTTTTTACATCGGCGGAGCCCAGGTTGTAGTTGAAGAATCCCGTCAGGTGGAAACGATCCATAAAATAGTCCTGGTTGCGGCTGAAAAAGCCCCCAAGCCAGAAGATATCGGCTTTATAGGGATTGGTTCCAAAGCGAAACTGAAAAGTTCCGTTGTACTGGGCAAGCAGGCTGTTTAACCCCTGACCGAGTATGGAGACTCCGCCTTTTCCTTCGGAGTGGTCGCGCACGTAGTTTGCCGAGAGTCCGACTTTCCAGAGGCGGCTTATCTGTTTCTCGCCCATCAGTTCGAACATATTGGCATCGTCGTCGAACTGAATATCGTTTTCATACATTTTGTAAAACCCCGCTTTCCAGCGTGAATAGTCTTTATCGCGGCGGATGGTAACGCCTACGGCGTCGGTACCCCAGTATGACAGGCGATAAGCTGTGGTCATCAGTTTATCGGCCAGGGTGCGGTACGGGTTGTAGGGGGTGTCGTACATACGCATCAGCCCGAGGTTGATAGCATATCCTTTCCAGGGCAGCAGTTCAAGTTCAATGTTTTGTGTCTGGATATTTACCTGGTCGGAAGATATGGCACCACCCACATTTCCGCCCGTTCCGTAGGAGGCATCGCCCCAGGTCCAGTCAATTTCGAAGGATGCCCTGAGGATAGCTTTGCCGTCGAACAAATTTGGCTGATAGATAAAAAAAGGCAGGATTCGCTGCTCAACATAATACGTTCTGTTGGTGTCGGATGTGGTACTGGTGTTGCGGCCGAAAAGCCGGCCGACTACCTGTCCTTTTAAAAATTCGCTGGTGGGATAGTAATTGGATGTAACGCCCTGATTGATATAGAAAGCCATGAACTGAAATTCTTTGTTCGCCTTTTTTGGTACCGATGCTTTCTGGTAGTCAAGCAGCGTAGTCTGGCCGGCAGCCTGAAATGCAAGAGCAAGGATGAAAATCAGGGATAGTGTGCGGTAATGTTTTTTCATAGCAGGCTGTATAATTGTTTACAGATACGTTTTAGTAAAAGGCCCGGCCCTTCGAAGGGTTCCGGCGGGACCGGGCCCGGTTACTCAGGCTATACAGGTAATAAATACCTTATCTTCACATAGTTTTGAACGTTCATTGCGCCATAGGCACCGCCGCTTGTACTTCCAAAACCTGCAGAGGCCGTAGGAGGTGTAACTCCGACAATTACAGGTTCGGTCTGAGCTACTTCATACTTCATGGTAAGAGGATTTCCGGCATTTACCTGGAAAATACCAACGCTGACCAGAGAAGTGGGGGTTGACTGATTAACGGTAATATCCCAGATTCCGGGTACGGATGTACGCTGCTGGGTAAAGGTACCCGTAAGGGTTGTTTTTGATCCATCGGGAGTAAACGACTCAACCACATAGCTGTTATCGGCTTTAAAGTAGGCATATATGGAATCTATGCCGGCATAAACGAGCAGCGGAGCAACATTTGCGCCGGATGACTGCCACATGCCAATGATTCCGATATCGTTGAGGTTTGCCGTTTTCGTTACGGTAACTTCCGTTGCAGCTCCCTTTTCGCTGTAGATGGAAGTGGCTGAAGCCGGAGCTACGGTTATAACTTCGTTTCCGTCAGCAATACCATTGATCGCCAGACCAAATACCACCTGATTGGTTCCGGCAGTATGCGAAACGGTAAATTCTGCAAGCGTTGCCGTACCTCCGCTCAGCGTCAGGATGAAATCGGATTTTTCGAGGTTACCCGACTTGGCATCGGTAGCAAATACGGGCATATCAAATGCGAGCGTTGCAGATTCGTTATCGCCTGCAATGCTGAATGCAACAATTGCAGGAGCGTTTCCCTTATCATCGTCCTTATCGCATGAGGTAAGGGTGAAAGCGCTCAGGCTGATGCCGAGCAGAAGGGCAAGCATTTTTAAACTTGTTTTCTTCATTTTAATTGATTTTTTGGGTTGGTTGGACAATGGATTGATTAGTGTTTATTGATTTTGATTTGCAATCTGTTTCAGTCGTTGCCGGTCAATTTTACCGGCATCGTTTTTAGGAAGCTCCTGGAGGAAATGAACGTATTTTGGAATCTTATATTTCGCAAGTTTTCCTTCGCAATACAAAATTACATCTTCGGGCGTCAGCGAGCTGTTTTTTTTAGGTACAACAAACGCCATTCCCGTTTCGCCCCATTTGGGATCGGGTACGCCAATTATTGCTATGGCATCGATGCCGGGATGTGAACGCAGGAGAAATTCCACTTCGGCAGGGTAAACGTTTTCCGCACCTGAAATGTACATATTTTTTATCCTGTCGACCACAAAAAGAAAGCCTTCCTCATCGCAACGCATAATATCTCCGGTATGAAACCAACCGTCGCGTATGGTTGCAGATGTTGCTTCCGGATTACGCCAATAGCCGGGTGTAACAGTAGGGGCACTGAGTATCAGTTCACCCGGCTCACCCGGTTTCACATCCTCGCTTTTATCGTTTACAAGCCTGAAATCGTAGTAAAAATTAGGCTTCCCGATCGATCCCGCCTTCCGGATGGCATCCTGGTGATTCAGGGATGTAACATTCGGACCAACTTCGGTAAGTCCGTACCCCTGACGGATGGGAATTCCCTTTGTATGATACCGTTCGATGAGTGGAACTGGCATGGCTTCCCCGCCTACGACAAAATACCGGATACGGCTGAGATCCAGCTCGTCGAAAAGGGGTGAGTCAGCCATCATTTTAAGCATAGTGGGTACTGCCCAGAAGATGGTTAATTCATAATCCACCAAAGCCTGAAGAACGCTGTCTGCGTCAAAATTCCGCATTAGCAGGGTATAAGCTCCGTGGTGAAGAAAAGGGCTGAGAAGCACATTCCAGCTGCCGGTATGAAAAGGCGGTGCCATATTTACAGAGCGGTCTGCCGAAGTGATGTCGAGGCGAAGCTGTGTATTAATGCTGTTCCAGAACATCATACCGTGCGTATATACCGATCCTTTCGGGAATGCAGTTGTTCCGCTGGTATAAATAATAAGTGCTGCATCATCCGGAGAAACAGGCTCTATTTTAATTTGATCAAATGCTGTATACGCTTTAATCGTATCAAACAAGAACCCGATATCATATTGCCTGGCTATCGCTGATGCAGCCGGAGAATCTTCCAGTTTAGTAAGAAATTTTTCTTCCGTCAGAAGCATGGAAGGTTCGCTGTCGGAAATCAGGTAGTCGATTTCGCGTGAAGTAAGCCGGTAGTTGAGCGGGACCAGAATTATTCCGGTTTTCTGTGCTGCCGACAGTAGAATGAGATATTCCAGACAATTTTCAGCAAAAATTGCAATACGGTCTCCTTTTACAAGTCCTGTTTCCCGGGTCAGGTAGGCTGCTGCCAGATCTCCGGCCCGGTTCAGTTCAGTGTAGGTCAGGGTTCGACCCGTTTCGAACTCGCCTGCCGCTATTTTTTCCGGTGAGTACTCTGCCCAGCGGGCGCTCCAGTCAACAGTAATCATGCGTTTTTAACTTTTGTATGGTTTCTCTTATCGAACAACAGCACCAGCAGTACAGCCAGTGTTGAAACAACAACTGCCGAAGATGCAGCTATAGCCGGATTTCGCACCGGTCCTTCCAGGTATTTGGTAAAAAACCCAAATGACAGACCGAAATTCGTAACCAGGTATGGCAGAAAGTAGTATACTGAAAAATGAACAGTAAAAGCTATTACGGATCCGGCAAACGCCAGCGACGATTTCATGCCTTTGTGGAAGATCCCGAATATTACCGGTACAAATGCCGCTGCAAAATATGCATAAACGCCATTTTGCGCGAAAATGCCTACGCTTAGCTTCGGGCTGGCAATCTGCTTCCACGACAGCACAATTGTGGCAACAGCCATCAGTGCAATTACCGTTTTGTTCAGGGTTATCATTGAGCGGTCGGATTGCAGCTTATAGCCGGCCAGCGGTTTGATGATGTCGGAAGTGATGGTAGTGGAAACCGATTGTATCAGACCTTCCAGCGTGGAAATTCCGGCTGAAAGCAATCCAAGAACAACTACCAGTCCAACCACTATCGAAACAATGCCACTCGAAAATACGTGCGTTACATACGCCGGGATAATGGCATCGTTAGCGAGAGGTGCGCTGTTCAATGTAAGATCGGGGAACGTAAGACGGGCATACAATCCGGCAATAACAACCAGGAAGAAAAGCAGCTCCACCACGATGGCGATTACCAGGAACTTATTTACATCGCTTTCACGTTTCAGCAAAAGCGATTTAGTGATGATGTGCGGTTGTACCACTATGGCGATTCCTACAACGATTTGTGCAAATATAATTTCATAATAATCGCGGAAAAGCGGACTTTCAGGGTTCACAGGCTCTGCCAGTGCAGGATCTATACCTGCCAGCTGCCTGAGCATCTCTCCTATTCCCTGACTTAAAAAGTTGTATCCGGAAGTAAGCATAATAACAGCCACCAATATCATGATTCCAGCCTGAATGGTATTGGTATACACCATACTGTTGGCTCCGCCGAACATCATATAACCGAAGATAAACACCACGGTTGCAATCATTATGGTAACCGGATCGGCATTCAGGGCTTTCGACAACACCTGTGTGATGGCAACGGTGATAAGCACGATAAAGGTAAGCAGCAGCAAAGCCAGAAATCCCATAAAGAGGGCATAATTACGACTCTTATAGCGATCGCCAATCCATTGGGCCAGGGTCAGCGCTTTTACCGATTGCCCGTATTTTCTGAAGCTTTTGGTCAGAACTGCCAGAGAAATCATGGATGCTAGTGGTAAAACAAAACCATAAGAGATTACACCACTGATGCCAAAATTAGCAATGAATCCGGGGTTGATCACGAAGGTTGCAGCACTGGTCATACTGGCTGCGAGTGACAATGCGACGGCTGCCGGAGAGAAGACTATACTCCCGACTGCATAGTCGGATATGTTTTTTATCCGCAGGGCTCCTCGTATTACAAAGAAGAGGATTACCAACATATACAGAATTACTAGTATCCATGCGCCTGTTACCTGAGCCGATGTTGCCACTTCCGATTTTTTTAGTGTTTCATCAAAAATTACTGATCATTTGCTTCGGTTCGCAATCAGAACCGGAATGCCGCAGAGGCAAAAGCCAGTCCGCCTCCCGAACCGATAAACACGATAAGATCGCCGCGATTTACCATGCCTTTGGTTACGGCATCGTCGAACGCCAGCGGAATGCAGGCCGAACCCGTATAGCCGTAATAATGCATGATTGTATGCGCCCGCTCATGCGGAAGCTCAAGACGGTCCATGGTTTCGCGAATGCTGTTGATGTTGATCTGGGTAAGGAAATACCTGCTGACGTCAGCGGGTGTTTTACCAATACGTGCCGTGAGGTTTACCGCCATACTGCTCCACATTTCCGGATTTAGTTCTTTCGGGAATTTCTGTACGAATTTGAGCAGATGATCTTGATTTTCAACAACCTGACGGGTTATCGGCTGAAATGTTCCACCCCCGTAAATTCCCATATAACCGTAATACTGTCCCTGTGTGATCAGTTCACTGGCCAGAAAACCACGATCTTCGGTATTTTCCGCTTTCAGGATAACCGCACCGGCGCCGTCGGCAAACAGGGTAACGGTTTTTTTATCCTTCATATTCAAATACTTGCTCATCGCGTAAGCGCCAATAACCATCACATAATTATAGCGTTCGTCAGACTTTATATACTTTGAACCTATATCGAGAGCGGTTACAAATCCGGCACAGGCGGTATTGACGTCAAACGTACCGGCATTGGTCATTCCCATTTCATACTGCACCTTTGAAGCGGTGGATGGTGAGATAAACTCCGGCGTATCGGTAGATATCACCAGAAGGTTAATATCGGCCGGGGATATTCCTGCACGTTCGATTGCCTGACGTGCTGCCGGTATGCAAAGGTCGGCGGTCGACTGATTTTCGGCAGCCCAGCGACGCTCGTAAATTTCAACATTTTCGGCCAGCCAGTCGCTCACATTTTCGCCCAGCAGTTCATCGAAATAACTGTTAGGGACAATCCTTTCGGGCACATAGGCTCCGGTTGAAAGTATTATGGCATTTCGCATAACAGATTCCTTAAATGGTTATTCCTCCGTCTACACTTAATACTGCACCATTGATGTAAGCAGCTTCATCGGAGGCCAGGAAAACAAAGGCGGAAGCGATCTCTGCGGGATCACCCAGCCGTCCCAGAGGCACTTTTGCACGCATGGAATCCAGTACATTCTCGGGCATTCCGGCCACCATATCGGTAGCGATAAAACCAGGAGCTATGGCATTGGCAGTAATTCCTTTGCGTCCGAGTTCCCGAGCCCATGTTTTCGTCATACCAATAACGCCTGCCTTAGTAGCCACATAGTTTGTCTGGCCGAAGTTTCCGTAAAGGGCAACCACCGAAGAGGTGGTGATAATGCGTCCGTAACCCTTATCGAGCATATAAGGTGCAATGGCTTTGGTGCAATAGAAAACCCCGCTCAGATTGACGTCGATCACCTGTTGCCAGAGTTCGGGCGTCATTTTACGCAGGGTTGCATCCCGGGTAATACCAGCATTGTTGATGAGAATATCGATGCGGCCATATTTCTCAGCAACGGCAGCAGCGGCCAGCTCCACCTGCGAATTATCGGCAGTGTTGACTTTATAAAAACCGGCTTCACCCCCATTTTCTTTAATGGATTCAACCAGGGCATTGCCAGAAGTTTCATTTAAATCCCAGATTACGGGTATTGCACCTTCTCCCGCAAAGCGGAGTGCAGTGGCTTTTCCGATGCCATCGGCACCTCCGGTAATTACCGCAATTTTATTTTCAAGTCGTTTCATAGCTTCAGTTTTTATTCAGATGAAGGCATCAATCACGTTATATTACAATTCGTTACGTTCAACTATCAGAGACGTTCCCATGCCTCCCCCTATGCAAAGGGTAGCGAGACCCGTTTTAGCATCGCGTTTCTGCATTTCGTAGAGAAGTGTGGTAAGTATCCGGGCTCCCGAGGCGCCTATGGGATGGCCCAGAGCGATGGCTCCGCCATTTACATTCACCAGCGAAGGATCCAGACCCAGATCGCGGACAACGGCAATTGACTGGGATGCAAAGGCTTCGTTTGCTTCCACCAGATCAATTCGATCAACGGTATAGCCGATGCGATCGAGAGCCTTACGGGATGCGGGTACGGGACCATAACCCATAATTGCCGGATCAAGCGCTACGGAAGCATACGATTTGATGGTTGCGAGAGGTTTGATTCCCAGTTCTATGGCTTTTTGTTTCGACATCACCAAAACCATTGCTGCCCCATCGTTGATACCCGATGCGTTGCCTGCTGTAACGGTACCGTCTTTCTGGAATGCAGGCGGCAGTTTTGCAAGCTTCTCCAGGGTGGTTCCGTGGCGCGGATATTCATCGGCATCCACAATTACGGGATCTCCCTTACGCTGCGGGATGACTACTGGTACAATTTCATCGGCAAAACGTCCCGATTTCTGAGCGGCTTCGGCTTTCAGCTGGCTTTGCAGCGCAAACGCATCCTGTTCTTCGCGGCTTATGTTCCAGCGCCTGGCAATATTCTCAGCCGTTACGCCCATATGATAATTATTGAAAATCTCTGTCAAACCATCGTATACCATACTGTCGACAATCTTGCCGTCGCCCATGCGGTATCCGAATCGTCCTTTAGGAAGCAGATACGGAGCATTGCTCATGCTCTCGGTTCCGCCGGCAAGAATGATTTCCGCATCTCCAAGCATAATAAACTGAGCTGCCATGCTTACGGCGCGAAGTCCCGATCCGCACAACTTATTGATGGTCATTGCCGGAACGTTATCTGGAATGCCTGAAAATATAGAGATCTGACGGGCAGGATTCTGACCAAGACCGGCTGACAGAATATTTCCAATAATT
Organism: Bacteroidales bacterium UBA6248; assembly: GCA_002441345.1. Lineage (GTDB taxonomy): Bacteria > Bacteroidota > Bacteroidia > Bacteroidales > Lentimicrobiaceae > Lentimicrobium. The sequence continues at coordinate 4,287 of DJVU01000064.1, read as the reverse complement.
ACATCGTCTATCAGTGCCGGATCAACGCCCGATCTTAGGATGGCTTCCCTGGCAGCTGCGGTTCCAAGTTCCACAGCGCTGAGACCCGATAAACTTCCGCCAAAACTTCCAATGGGAGTACGGGCTGCCGATACAATTACAACTTCTCTCATATTTCTCCGGTTTATGGTTTCTGAATTTATAAGCGAAGTAACATCCGGTAAGAAGATAAACAAAACCCGGATTATCAATCGAAAGGTCAGACTTTTTAATCAATATACCTGAATTAATATTACATAATCTTATTTATCAACAACTTGAATCCAGAAGAACATGGGTGCGACTTCAATAGTAAAAAGGAGTTTTGAAACCCGTGACAAATCCGGAAAGTCGTATTTCTAGATTGACTTTCGGTGGCGTAACTGCCCGTTTTCAGCAAATGCTTCCGGAACATGAAGGTGGAGTTCACGGCCCAGCTCTTCCATAAGCCGGCATTTGTGCGGATCGGTGAGAAGCGGTACTGCGGGTTGCCAGAGCAGATCCATCAATTCATGAAAATTGATTTCCAGTTCTTTATAAGCAGCAACCGCATGATACCATGCGATGGTAGGGATGTACACCGCTCTTCGCATATAGTCCTGTTCACGTTCCATAAGTTTATAACGGCGCGAAAGGCTGAGAAGGCGTGCATATTTTTCCGTTGCCAGAAGCGATTGAAGATACGCACCGAAAAAGGTATGCCAGCGAAACATAAAAATCTGATCGCGGTAGCCGTTAAGGAAGGTTTCGGCATAGCCGGCAGCCTCAGTGGCACGATTGTTTTTATTCAGTGCCCGAATGTAGAAGGATGCAAACCCAACACGGTTGTGGTGGCTGCGGGTTTTCTTCAGTTCGGGAAATGTGTCCTGCATCAGCTGAAGCGCCCGGTGGTTGCTGTTCTGGCGCAGCAGCACCGCACACAGATTGTTCACGTAGTGCAGGTAATCTCCCGAATACTGCCGTATGGAAAGGAAACCGTAATAGGATGCCTTTTCCAGTTCGTTCAGTTTACTGTGAAGCATTACCCGGTTAGAATAATAATTCAGCAGGATACGGCGGGAATAGAACTCTCCGCTGCCAATAAGCTCATCCAGGCTGTTATACAGTTCAACAAGCTTACCGTATTCCTTGTAATTGAAATAGATAAGCGTGAGCCTCACGATAGCAAGGTAACGGTTGAGTCCATCGATGGCCGGATTGTAAAACACCTGCAGCAGCCAGGGTTCCCAGCGCCACGATCCGGTATTGTTAAGTGCATACTGATTTACAATATCAATGGTAGCTTCATGCAGTTGCCGGTTTATGTTTACACATTCATCGTATAATGGCTGATAGTTGTGAAGGAAATCATCTACAATCCGGTTGTAGTAATGCCTGAAACGAATGAGCAGATAAAAGCGGTAATTACGGATTATTTCATAAAACCGAACAAAATAATAGGGTGGCTTGCCGAAATTCCGGATCATCCGTATCAGAGCATCCTCTTCCCTGGGTGTTATCGTATCGGTCATTATTTTCCGGTCCGTTTCGAGAAGCCAGTCGTAATGCATATCCACATCCAGAGACTTCAGCTTTGCGCTGATCCACGATTTAAGATAACTGTATTTCCGTTTGTCGACCGATAGTTTAAACGGGAATGTATGCTCCGGATGGTGCGTATTGTGGAGTATAAGTTCCAGAATCTCCTTGTTTTCCCGGTCGGTAAACCGGTTTACCGAATGCAGGTATTTTACCTCATGCGGAAGCAGGGCATTTGCAAATCGGGTAAAATCGGCAAGGCGGGATGACGACATATCCGGTGAATAATTATATGGAATCCGGAGGAAATGAGCTGATGAGAATATATGTCTGGGTATTGTCGCTGCCGGTAAGGCCGGTACTGCCAAATCCGGCTTCCGGAGTTGGCGGGGTAAGTCCGGTGACGGCAGGCTCAGTTTGAGCCGTTTCGTATTTCATGGTAACAGGATCACCATTTTCGGGAAGGAATATCCCTTCAGCGGTTGCAGCAACCGGAGTTTGCTGGTTCAGCCGGATAGTCCTTATTGCAATGCCGGGATTTTTCTGCTGAACAAAGGTTCCCGTTAAAACATTCCGGATTCCTCCGGTTGTAACGGATGTATACACGTACGTTCCGTCGTAGCGGCAAAGCATGCTGACTGAATCGAAGCCAAACTGCCTGAAAAGCTCTGAGAGGTTTTCGCCGGCCGAAACCCAGTACCCAATGATCCCCGGATCATTCAGGCTTCCGGAAATGGATTCCGATGCATTCATGGCAACGGAACGGGCGTTAATAATCGCTTCGGGACTGGCAGGCCTGATGGTAAGTACCTCCTCCCCTGACGATCGTCCTCTCAAATAAAGCAATATCATGGCAGAAGCGTCCCCGGCCTTATGAATAACTTTAATACTGTCGAGGCCGACGTTGTCACTTACCAGGGACACACTGAAGCTTTCCGCAGTAAGAGGCTGCATGTAAACTCCGCCTTTAGAAACCGGCTCGCTGAAATCAACAAAAACAACACGGTTGTCCGGATTTATTTCTATCGCTGAAAATGCGGGGCCGGAAACCACGACAGGATCATCCTCGTTGCCACCGGAGCAGGCAACCATCACAGCACTGACCATCACAGCTGCCATTAACGGCATATACCGAATGAGGTTCTTCATGCGAATCATCTTTCAGCAAAGATAAACGAAACATGCAATGGTTGTGTTCATCCCGTCTGTATCAATTTAACGGAATCCAATGCCTTTCGGGAAATGGTTGAAGACTTAAATATACTGCCCTTCGGAATTGCACATTTCAAACGCATACCACTTTTTAGATTACATTTGCAGAAACAAAGACCTGAACTATGGAAATGCTGTCGGAGCATGTAAGTTACATCCTTCAGGAGCTTCCGCCCCACGTAACACTGGTAGCCGTTACCAAAACCCGGCCTGTTGAATTATTACAGGAAGCCTATGAACTCGGACTTCGCGATTTCGGAGAAAACCGTGTACAGGAAATGGCCGAAAAACAACCCTTGCTGCCTTCCGGTATTCTCTGGCATCAGATTGGACATCTGCAAACCAACAAAGTAAAGTACATTGCCCCTTTTGTTCATCTGATTCACAGCGTCGACAGCCTGAAACTGCTGAACGAGATCGACAGGCAGGCCGCACGCAACAACCGTATCATAGATGTCCTGCTTCAGGTATATATCGCCAGGGAAGAATCAAAATTCGGCCTCGACGAACAGGAGCTGACCGAAATCCTGAACGTGTACAATCAGGGAAATCTGAAAAACGTGCAGATACGCGGACTGATGGGTATGGCAACATTTACCGACAACGACAAGGTAGTCAGAAATGAGTTTGCCAGCCTGAAAACGACTTTTGAACAGGTAAAACATGAATTTTTTCCGGATCGGGAGAATTTTTCAATTCTGTCGATGGGCATGTCGGGCGATTACCACATTGCAATTGAGGAAGGAAGTACCATGGTACGGATAGGGACGGCTCTTTTTGGCGAACGATAGACATAAGAACACCCAATTATATGAAAACTATGAAATTACATACCGGACTTCTTCCGGTTCTGGCATTTTTTATCATTCTTCCTCAGGTATTCGCCCAGCAGGAGTACTTTCTCCTTGGCGGGAAAACTCCGGATGGTGAACAGCTTACAGCCAGTGTTGTTCGCGATGACGACAGGCTCTATGGATTTTTTGACTATCCTGCGAAGCGCTTCGTACCCTTTATGCTTGAAGGTACGACAGGCGACAACGACCTGCTGAAACTCACAGAACGGAATTCGGAGGTTCCGTTATTTATCGGATCAATGATTTCCGGAAACAGCCTTGAGGGATCAATCTATTGGGGCGGCAAACAAATCCCGATCCGGCTGGATCGTATCCTGAATGAAGGAGGTGTTGAAAACCAGGTTTTTGCAACATCAATCGTTAAGCCACTCAACAGCGAATCCGGATCACCCGTTGCCGTATTTGATGCAGTAATTGTTCTTCCCAATACAGAAGATGCAAGCCGGAATGAAAAAATAAAAGCTCTGATATACAAGGAGTTTTTCAGAAGCTCTCCGGAGCAAAGTCCGGCCAGTCTTTTGAAAAGCATGGAACAGGATTTTATCAAATTCTATTTACAGAGTAACGAAGGGATCAGTGTAGCAGAAAACTATCCATACATGAACTGGGAAAAGCGTAAGCGCATGTCGGTGGCACATAATGCCCATGGCATTCTTGTTTTGCACCTTTCGGATTATGCTTATAC
>DJVU01000090.1 GCA_002441345.1 Bacteroidales bacterium UBA6248 | reverse complement strand
CCATTCCCATAGACTAAAACTCCTTTATCCCTCCGAAATCCGGAACGAAGTCATGGTGAGGGAGCCGCCAACGGCTTTGTCGTTGAAAAAGGTGATCTCTTCGTTTTTCTCCCTCAGTGCCAGGGCATACAGAGCCGGGAGGAAGTGCTCGGGGGTTGGAATGGCGCGTTTGAAAGCAGCACCCTGCATTTCGTAGTTAATCAGTGATTCGTTGTCTCCGTCCAGTATAAACTGTTTCATCCGTTCGCCGGCTTCCAGTGCCCAGTCGTAGCCAAAACCCGGGACATTCAGTTTATCCCAGGCTACCATTCGCAGATTGTGTACCATGTTACCGCTGCCGACAATCAGCACACCCTTACGGCGAAGGGAGGCCAGATCCCGTGCCAGGTCGAAATGGAAGCGGGGATTCTTGCAATAGTCAAGACTAAGCTGGACTACCGGAACATCAGCAGCCGGATAAAGGTGCCTTAAAACGCTCCAGGCTCCGTGGTCGAGACCCCAGTGGTCGTCTGTTCCCACAACTGCCGACTTCACCGCAGAGCGGGTTTCTTCAGCTAAAGCCGGACTTCCCGGCGCAGGGTACTGTACTTCAAACAACTCCTTCGGAAAACCGCCGAAATCGTGAATGGTTGGAGGCTGTTCCATGGCGGTAACAAACGTACCCTTCGTTTCCCAGTGCGCTGATATGCATAAAATAGCCGAAGGAGCGGGCAGTTGCCGGGACATGGAGCGAAATCCTTCAACAAATTCATTCTCCTCAATGGCATTCATCGGACTTCCATGCCCAAGAAACAATACGGGCATGGGAGCCGTACTGCCGGGCAATCTACCGATCTTATTCAAATCAACCGATTTCATGATTCCGATTTTAACTATTTAAAATTGAGGAAAGTATGCGTTTTAAGCAGGGATTCAGAATGCCATGGGAACTTCCATCAGAAGAACTTCGGCTCCATCAGATTTCGCAGCAACTGTAATCCTGTCCGTATCATACATTCCAATCCCGTCACGCGCGGTCAGCAGATGACCTTCAATATCTACCTCTCCGCTAAGCACAAAGGCATACACTCCGTTTCCATTCTTCTTAATGGTATAATCGAGGGTAATTCCATTTTCCGGTTTTCCGAGATGAAACCAGGCATCCTGATGAATCCATACGCCTGCATCATCCGGATCGGGGGATAGTATCTGCTGAAACCTGTTGATACGATCGGAAGGATTCAGTGTGATCTGATCGTAACGCGGAGTTACGTTCCGCTTATTCGGGAACACCCATATTTGCAGAAACTTCACCGGCTTGTCGGAGTTTTTGTTGTATTCGCTGTGGGTAATTCCGGTTCCGGCACTCATCACCTGTACGTCGCCATGCCGGATTACGGCAACATTGCCCATGCTGTCTTTGTGCTCCAGATCTCCCTCCAGGGGGATGGAAATAATTTCCATGTTATCGTGCGGATGCGTGCCGAAGCCCTTGCCGGCTTCCACAACATCATCGTTCAGCACACGAAGGGCGCCGAAGTGAATGCGTTCGGGGTTGTAGTAATTTGCAAAACTGAAGGTATGCCGGCTGTAAAGCCAGCCGTGGTCGGCCTCCCCGCGGGAAGCCGACGTATGTAAAACAATGCCGGACATTTAGCTGAAATTATTGTTTAGCAAACTGAAGTTCGCCGGAAATCTTAACCTCTTCACTAACGAGAACGCCTCCGGTTTCGAGAGCCGCATTCCAGTTAAGTCCCCAGTCCTTGCGGTTGATGGTTCCATTAAACGAAAATCCGGCTTTTTCATTACCCCAGGGATCTTTATTGATTCCGCCGAATTCAACGTCGAGGGTAACATCATTAGAAACGCCCTTCATCGTAAGCACACCGGTCAGTTTATACATATCGTCACCAGTTTTGACGAAAGTGCGGCTTTCGAAAGAAAGTTCAGCAAAGTTATCTGTATCAAAAAAATCGGCAGAGCGCAGGTGAGCATCGCGCTGCTCGTTATTGGTATTGACAGAGGCCGCATTTATGGCAGCGGTAATTTTTGCCTTTGTAAAATCTTCACCGTCAATTTCGGCATTGAATTTTGTAAACTCACCCTTTACGTTTGAGATCATAAGGTGTTTTACCTTGAACAATAATTCACTGTGCGAAGGGTCGAGAACCCATTTCGATGTATTTTCCATGTTTATCTGGTTTTAGTTGTGATGAAATAAAGAATAAAAACGATGCTGCAAAATTGCGGTCATTTCCTCAGACAGGGGTAACAGTTTTCGGAAAAAGTGTTGCAGTTTCAGGAAAAGAGTTTACGCATTTCCTCGCGAAATTCGGAAGGCGTTTGACCCGACTTATTTTTGAAAACCCTTGTAAAATAAGCTTTTTCGTTATAGCCGAGTTCGAATCCTATTTCAGAAATTGTTTTATCGGTACGCACCAGGAGGTTTTTTGCTTCAATGAGTTTTCTGGTTTCTATAATCTCTGAAACGCTTTTCTGCATTATATTCTGGCAGATCAGATTGAGGTTGCGTGCCGACATAAAAAGTTTCTCGGCATAAAAATCCACGCCTTCGGGTCTGCGGTAGTTTTCCTCCAGGATTTTCAGGAAGTTTTTGAAAGTGATGCTCTGTGTTTTACGAAATCCCGCTTCATCGTCACCGTTTTTCCTGCGTTCGGCTTCAATCATCGAAAACAGTGCACTCAGCAGATGCTGGATCACCGAAAAATCAGGCGACGGCTGTTTCATTTCATCGTCCATTAGCTTGCACAGCGTGGTCAAACGATTGAAACAGGCATCCTCACGCATTTCGATATTAGCCTTGTCGTGATAATAGGAATAAAGCTGAAAGCTTGTATCGGGAATAAATTCGCTCCGGAAACGTATCACCCAGAAAGAGCAGCTGCCGTTAACCGGATATGGAATTACCCGGTGAAGCTTACCTTTGGTAATAAAAGTAACAAGCGGGGCTGTAAGTGAGTTTTCGCTGAAATCGATAAAATGGTCAAGCCGGCCCTCCACACCAATAATAAGCTCCTCAAAATCATGATTATGAGGCTCATCGGGCATGGAAGAAATCTTCAAGGCATCGGTTTCGTCGATGCGGTAGATGGTAAATAGCTGATTCATTTGTGCGTTCAGAACTAAAATTTAGCAGTATGAGCAGGCTGTATCATCCGGTTCCTGGAATTACTGCGCGCTGCGGTGCTGACTGTAACAACAACTGAAATTTAAAAAAGATAGAAATAGTCAGGAAAAAGAATGGTTGCAGAAGATTAACAGATTTTGCATCCGGCCACCGGAAAAAGTGTGTTACCGTATGCAAAAAGAGTGGGACGTGCCGGGTTCGAACCGGCGACCTCTTGCGTGTGAAGCAAGCACTCTGAACCAGCTGAGCTAACGTCCCGCGAAACCGTAAATTTACATCTGTTTCATGACAAAATGGTTAACAGGCAGGTGAAAAAATTTCGTAAAATGATTTCTGTTTCGCTTGCGCGGAAGGTTTTCGCAGCGTATCTTACTTCCTGGAATTTGATTAGAATCTGATCATGTGCAGGAGGTTTATTCTTGGCAGCAGCCATACGGACATAGAGCAAAGGTTTGGCACGCGGACGTTTCCGGCTTCCGACCTGCCGGCTCCCCTTGTTGTTGCGGAAGGCGACTATTCCCTGATCATCACCAGCGAAAACCCCGGCTGTTACACCCTGTCGCGTTTCGGTATGACTCCGGCCTGGGCCAGACAACCCATGCAGCTGATAAATGCAAGAGCCGAAGGCGATAAAAATCCGGAAAACGACCCGGCTTTCAGGGGGTCCCGGGCAATCTTTATGAAACCGGCATTTAAGAAGCCCCTTTTCAACCGCCGTTGCCTGGTAATTGCCGATGCGTACCTTGAACGCTTAGGCAATCCTGCTGCTCTGCCCCTTCTTGTGCATCTTAAAAACAAACGGCATCCGATAGCTTTTGCCGGTTTATACGATGTATGGACCGATCCGCTTACCCGTGAAGAGGTGCATTCGTTTGCCATTATTACCACCACAGCCAACAGTCTTATACGAGGCATACCGGCCTTTCGCATGCCGGTAATTCTCCCTTTCGGGAAGGAAACCCGCTGGCTGAAACCGGATCTGAGCCTTGCAGTGATCCTGGAAATGCTCAACCCTTATGCTGCCGCTGAAATGAATGCCTATCCGGTTAGTCGCGAAACCGAAGGAAAAGGACCGTTTTCACTGTCGGTACTGAAACCCTCCGGACCTTTCCTTTCGGTTGAAAAAGACGTACCGGCACTAAAAACTTCATCGTATTACGGTCACAAAAAGAAGCCATAGCATAACGGGAAGCCGTTAAACTGCTGAGAGAAGAATCACTTCGCCACAGTAGCCTGTTTATAACAAGCGGGATTCATAAGCAGAGAAACCAGGCTTCATCAAATTGCCTGATAATCCTTCCGCATATTTCTCTAATTTTACCGTCTGAATCTATTCGAATTACCATGCCTAAACGCGTATCCGTCATTAAGTCCTCGGGTGAGATGCAGGACTTCTCGGAAGAGAAGCTGTATCAATCGTTGCAGAATTCCGGAGCATCTGAAGATATGATTGAATTCATTATCAGCGAAATCCGTAAAGACCTTTACGAGGGCATTCCAACACGCAGGATTTATCAGAAAGCGTTCCGGCTGCTGCGCAGGCAGATGAATGCACTGGCGGCCAGGTACAGTCTGAAAAAAGCAATAATGGAACTGGGACCTACGGGATATCCCTTCGAAAACTTTGTTGGAAAAATGCTGAGCCGCATGGGATATGAAGTACAGGTCGGGCAGATGGTAAAGGGGCGCTGCGTAACACACGAGGTGGATGTGGTTGCCTGGAACGGCAGTCATAAAATTATGGTGGAATGTAAATACCATAATGCTCCCGGAAAAGTCAGCAGTGTTCAGGTGCCCCTTTACATTCAGTCACGGTTTCTGGATGTAAAATCGAAATGGGAGGAAACGGAACGGAAGCACAAATATCAGTATGAAGGATGGGTGGTAACCAACACCCGGTTTTCAACGGATGCGGAGGATTATGGGCGTTGCGCCGGCCTTCGGATGATAGGCTGGGACTATCCCCGAAAGGGAAGCCTGAAGCAGCTTGTGCAACAGGCCGGAGTTTTCCCGGTAACGGCTATTACCAGTCTGAATACAAAACAGAAGCAACAGCTGATTGAACGCGGAATTGTTTTATGCAGCGACGTACTGAGGGATCCCGCATCACTCAAGTTTCTGCAGATGAAAGACAAAACCGCGGAAAAGACAGTTGCTGAAGCCAGAACGCTGGTTGATCTGGCTGCGGCCAACAGCATTGCAAAGTAAAACAGGCTGGCTGACCAAAAGCTTTGCAAATACGGTGACTGTAGCGCCGCAGTAAGAATCAGCACAGGAATTAATTGCCTGGCCGGCGGAATTAAATAAAATAATGCAACAAATGTTAACCAGAAGCCTGTTTATTTGTTTAAAGGGAAAACAATTAAGTCAGGTTGCAGGCTCCGGGATACAGCAAATGGAAATTTAGCACAACAGCTTGTTTAACAACGGAAATCACGTAGGTTTGTAACTGCAGAAACTGCGTGGAATGGGTATTATGTTTTGATTTCCGCAGTGCAGCAACCGACTTAAATCATCCGGAAAACGGGTATAAACCCGGTTATCCGATTCATCGCAACAATTATTAAGATGCTCAACATCGCAGGAGAAAAGACCGCAATTACGTTTGGAGAAGCAAGGGTAACCTATAATATGCTGAATGGCAAAATAAACCATTATGCCGGTATTTATCAATTAAAGCCAGGCAGGCATGCGGTTATATTCAGCGAAAACCGGCCGGCATGGGTATATGCCTTTTATTCAGTATGGAAAAAAGGCGGAGTTGTAATTCCGGTTGATTACATGGCGACAGCCGCAGAAGTTGCTTACATATTAAGCGACAGTGAGCCGGATGTTATCTTCTGCTCCCCCGGCACTTCCGAAACCATGCAGAAGGCTGTAGAGATTTCGGGTTGCAAAGCCAGGGTAATCCGCATCGACAGCGAAGAGCTTGCAGAAACGAAGGCAGTTGCCGATCCCGGTATGCCGGTTGCCGGACCCGATGAAACGGCAGTAATCATTTACACTTCCGGCACAACCGGAAGTCCCAAGGGAGTTATGCTTTCGTACCGGAATATTCTCGTAAATGTGGATGCCGTAAGTAAGCACATCCCGATTTACAATTCCGAATCACGCGTACTTGTTTTGCTGCCCCTGCACCATATTTTTCCCCTTGTCGGAACAATGATAATACCGCTATACCTTGGCGGGATGATGGCTATAAGTCCCAGTATGGCTTCAGAAGACATTATCCGTACCCTGAGCAATAACCAGGTTACCATTCTCATCGGTGTTCCCCGGTTGTATGCGGCTATACGCAAAGGCATCGTTGATAAGATTAATAAGAGCTTTGTCGCCAGGATGCTGTTTGCGCTGGCTCGCAGATTAAACTCAAAGAAATTTTCAAAGACTGTTTTCGGCACTGTTCACCGGAAATTCGGCGGAGCGCTTGAAGTCCTGGTTGCCGGCGGAGCAGCGCTTGACACGGAAGTTGGCAATGACTTCAAAACACTTGGCTTTGAAGTTCTTGAAGGCTATGGTATGACGGAAGCTGCGCCTATGATCACCTTCACCCGACCGGGCAGGGTCCGGATTGGCTCTCCGGGTGAATGCGTTTCCGAAATGCAGATTCAGATCAGCGACGGGGAAATTATTGCCAAAGGGCCGAACGTAATGAAGGGATATTACAAGAGCCCGGAAGCCACGGCCGAGGTACTTAAAAACGGATGGCTCTATACCGGCGACCTGGGGTATATCGACAAAGACGGCTTTCTGTACATTACGGGACGTAAAAAAGAGATCATTGTACTTTCAAACGGAAAAAATGTAAATCCTGTTGAGCTGGAAGACGAGCTGATTCAGTCGCCGCTGATCCGCGATTGCGGTGTTTTCTTTGAAAACGACCAGCTGCAGGTTCTGGTACTTCCGGAAGCAACGGCTTTGCAGGAATTCCCCGGGCGCGACGCAGAAGACATCATTCGATGGGAGGTGATAGAGCCGTTTAACCGCAGAGTTTCGGCCTACAAGAAAATCATGCGTCTGCACATCACCGATGAGGAATTGCCCCGCACCAGACTCGGGAAGTTACAGCATCACAAACTGGTTGCACTGGTGCAGAAGCAGCACCTTGCCGAAGTTACCCAGCCGGTTATCGACCAACCGGAGTACATCCTGATTGCCGAATACCTTGAAAAGGAAAAAGGGCAAAGGATTATACCGTCGTACCACCCGGAAATGGATCTCGGAATGGATTCTCTCGACAAAGTAGGATTTCAGGTTTGGCTGCAGCAAACGTTCGGAGTCGAGATGCCGCCCCAGAAAATGGCTGAGTTTATCAATCTGGCCCAGCTGGCAGAATGGGTTGCCGACAATAAAAGCAAAATGGAAGAAGGCGATGTTAACTGGAACGACATTCTCAGGGAAAAACTTGACATGCCGCTTCCGTCCACCTGGCGCATCGGCAGCCTGGCGTTCCACTTGTCACGTTATCTTTTTCACACTTTTTTCAGATACAGCACACAGGGAGTCGACAACATTCCCGACGGACCGTGTATTATTGCACCAAATCACCAGAGCAGCTTCGACGGCCTTTTCGTGGCTTCGGCAATGAAAACAAAACAAATCCGGGCAACCTATTTCTATGCCAAGGAAGACCATTTCCGGCAGAAATTTCTGAAATACCTGGCAGCTCGAAACAACATCATCATTGTAAACCTTAACCACGACCTTAAACAGTCAATTCAGGCATTGGCTGAAGTACTAAGGCAAGGGAAAAAGCTAATAATTTTCCCTGAAGGAACACGGACCTTAAACGGAGAGCCCGGACACTTTAAGAAGACCTTTGCAATCCTGGCAACGGAGCTGAATGTTCCGGTTGTGCCGGTAGTTATCGACGGGGCATACAAAGCCCTTCCAAAGGGAAGTCACTTCCCGAAGTTGTGGACGCGAATAAGCGTTGAATTCCTGCATCCGGTTTCTCCTGAAGGACATTCTTACGAATCGCTTACCCAGGCAGTACGCGACAAGGTACAGGACAGATTTATCGACAACCTTCGCGCTTTCCACGACGAGGATTAGGAAGATGGCCCGGGCAGAACGGACAAATAAACTCTGCCTTCATTAATTAATAAGGAACTCTAAGGCAAGCTCGTAAATCTGCACGGTTCCGTTGAATTAACCACCCGTTGAAAAAGAAACGAAAGAGGCCGCCCTTTCACAGGACAGCCTCTTATTTTTTGCGGGTTAACACACGGCATCAGTGCATAATTACTGTTTTAAACTGCAGCACTTTTCCGCTCCCCGACAACCGGAGCATATAATAACCGGCAGGGAGGTCTTCCACTGCCAGGGTCATGATATTATCAGCCTTTTCAGGGACGATAATCCTGCGCACCTCTCGGCCTGCCGCATTCAGAAGGGTAATTTCACTTATACCTTCAAAGCCTGCGGCTGATTCAACCGTTATAAACGACGTAACCGGATTGGGATATACCTGGTAAGCGATTCCGCCATCCCCGATGCCATCGGCAACCTTGGCCAGCCTGCGGTACCTTAGTGTAGCCGCGGTGGAATTGGTACCACATCCCGAAACGGTAGTCACCAGCTTTACCTGTCCCGTAAAAGTAGCAGTCCAGGTTATTTTGGCATCGTCGCCGCATGTATTGTTGTCGTATGCAAGGTATGCATCCGTCGCCTTATTGCGGAGGGTAAGTTCGGTGTCGAACGGCGCTACAGCCCCATCGGCCGAACAGTAAGAGAAAACATACGTATTTCCGATTGTTACGCTGAATGCAGTGTATTCTCCTCCGTAAATATTCTTTTGCGATTTCCAGTTTGTATTAGGAGTGATAACATTCGAAGGATACTGCACACTGCTGTTACAGCCCGGATCGGTACTGGTGACGCTTATGGCAACCGCTGCCACGTTGTTGTTTTCATTGCTCTCGGTAACCTGATTATCGGCATCCGCTCTGAACACCAGATAGTAGCTTCCGGTTGCAGTTCCGGCAGGTATCGTGATTGAACGGTTGTATGTGAGAGTTGCATTAACTGCAAGCCCACCAACAGGTTCCGTTGCCAGATAGGTATCGCCCGTACTGTACAGATTATCGGAGGAGAGATAATACTTCAGGTTTGAAGTCCCTGCACTTGCATCTCCCTGGTTTTTAATCGTAAAACCTGCCGTAACGGACTGACCCGATGTAATATCAACCGGAGTAGCGGTGGCGGATGTAATAAACAGGTCAGGAGCAGTGGTAACGGTCAGCACCCCGAGTGTGGAATATGCCAGATTGTTGTTTTCGTTGCTCTCGGTTACTGTGCCGGTTGCATCGGCAACAAACAGAACGTAATAGTTGCCTGCAGCTGTCGTGGACGGGATGATCAGATCTTTAGCCACATCAGCAAGCACACCGGCAGCCAGGGAAGCAATGGTATGCTGACCGAGTACAACATCGCCCGGACTGTAAGAATTATCGGCAGAAAGATAAAAATTCAGCACAGAGCCTCCGGCAGATGCACCGCCAATGTTCTTAACCTGACAGGAAGCGCTGACAGCATCTCCGGCATAAACACTGCCGGGACTTACAGAAGGAATCTGAACGATCAGGTCGGGCTGGGGTTCAGGTTCCGACATCTGGAAGGAGAAGATATGGGTTTTGCGAGCTGCGGAGGGTCCCACATACTGATTGGTATACCAGAACGTGCGGTCGTCGAGCGGATCGATGCTGATTGCTGAATAATCGCCCCAGCGGTTGTAGGCTGTCTGCGAATAGGCTCCTGTAATAACCGTTTGTTCGGCCAGATCGAGGGTTCCGTTACCAGCAGCATAGGCTGTGGCCGATTGTCCAGTGTATCGTATTCCTGGATAGAGGGATGAACTTGAGATGGAATATCCCAGTCCGATTTCATTCTGTCCGTTCAGGCGAATGCTTCCCATCCAGCGTGAATGGCCGTCGGGGGCATAGGTCCCTGACTGTCTGAGCGACCAGGATCCGCTTGTTTTTCTGAGCTCGTACCAGCGTATACCTGCGTGATCGGTATTGTCAACGTCAACAGTATGGCAGCATACAATAGTCTGGTATGCACCAAAATTGCGGTACTGAGGTGCATTCATTACAACTTGCGGAATTGCATCGAGTTCGCGTGTGGTGGCGGGCTGTTTTATATTGTCCCAGTTCGCCCCGAAATTGCTGTCGAAAGCAGGAACATTAAGTTGCTGAACCCTCGAAAACGTACTGGATGCCGGTGTTGTCCAGTTTACGGCAAGCTCATAAATCCACAGCTGATCCGATCCTCCGGCTATGGCATCGTCGTTAATGGTAATGAACAGTCCGGGACTGCCGGATGGCGCGAACGCTCCATCGCTGTCGACCGGCGGAACACACATAAATCCGTCGATGGTAGTCGGCCTCCATGGATTATCAAATCCGACCATCCTAGCTGTTTGTCCATTAAGCATTTGATTGCGTTCCACAACGTAAATATCCTTTTTACCTGTTGATGCGGTATTGGTACCCATATAATAACCGTCAGGCCAGATGCCGATTTTTTCGTAGTCGGGCATATCGTCCACATCAAAGGAATACCGGTGCCAGCTACCCGTGGGGTCGTTGGTTTGTGAAACGGCAAAAAGCATGTAATCGTTTCTGCCACATATGGAGAATTCCACCACCAGCCAGCGGTCGGCCTGATCGTCGTAAAGAATAATGGGATCTCCGTCGTTACAGTTGGAGCCGGTAACACCGCTGAAAAGCGTATTCAGGTTTGCCGGCCCGGCAACAAGTTGCCCTGTTTTAGAGTAAATGGCATAAACTGTATTGATGGTTTGCATGTAATGGTTGGGGCCCACCGCTCCGTTAGCATCCGGCGGATAGTAGGGCGACGTCTGACCATCAAACGATGTGATTGGGGCACGCGGAGGCATCGTCGTTCCCATGCGCTTCTGCCATGCGGGATCATCCCCCCTTGGGAGAGCAGTTGAAGCATAGGGATAATGCCGTTCCCTGATCTTTTCGTTGCGTGGCTTCATGGCATCAGCTTCGAGCTTTTCGTATTCCTCGGCCGTCATCGCCGGAATGTCGCGGAGCTGAGCCGATAAACCGTGATACGTTCCTGTACCAATGTAATCGGGGGATACAACATCCTGCTGTGCAAATGCACCCATCGCTCCAAGAAACACTAATCCCGGGAGCAGCATAAAGATTTTTTTCATCTGAAGAAAAATTGGTTTAACATGTAAAACCCAATGCGGATTGCACCCTAAAGTTACAACTGCCTCAGGCAAAATTGTTCTCCGTGATTCAATTATTTTTAAATTATTTTCACATGTTATATCAATTGGTTATCAGCAGGATACACAGATTTTAACGATTAAATCCTATAACCGCACAACGATATATCACAATTTCTGCCGATCACACAAACGGCCATATATGCGTGAAATCTTTGGCGCCTGAAAATAAGGCAGGCCTTTGCAAATGAAAGGATAGTGGCGCCGATGGTTTTCGGCCGGCTTCGTTTGTGCAGTTTTTGGGAAGTGCCAAACGGTTTTATGTTTGGCATCGGCCTGAATTTGTACCTTTGCATCACCTAAAATCCAGTATCATGTCCATTGCAAACAGCCCGCTTCCCCTGCCCCGATTTTCCGACATTATTAATGCCCAGTCACATTTACGTGATGTTGTAAAACAAACTCCGCTTGAACGCAGCAAGTCTTTTTCGGCCATGGCGGATGCAGACGTATACCTGAAACTGGAGAACTTTCAAACCACCGGATCGTTCAAGGTAAGGGGAGCATATTACAAAATCAGCAACCTGAATGAAGAAGAAGCATCGCGCGGTGTTCTTTGTGCTTCTGCCGGAAACCATGCACAGGGAGTTGCCTATGCTGCCACAAAACTGGGAGTAAAAAGCACCGTATTTATGCCGGTATTCGCACCGCCCCTGAAAGTAATTGCCACCCGCAGTTACGGTGCCGAGGTAATTCTTACCGGTGAAACGTTTGATGATGCCTATAATGCAGCTCTGGAATTCCAGGAAAAGACAGGGGCCACATTCGTTCATCCGTTCAACGATCCGTACATCATCGCCGGACAAGGAACGGTAGGACTGGAAATCTTTGAACAACTCCGGAATGTTGATGAGGTATTTGTACCCATAGGCGGAGGCGGACTCATCGCCGGCATTGCCATTGCGCTGAAGCAGCTTAATCCCTCCATCCGCATTATCGGCGTGGAAGCCGATGGCGCGCAGTCGATGAAAGTCTCGATTGAGAAGGGCGCTCCTACAGCTCTGACTTCGGTAAATACGATTGCCGACGGAATTGCCGTAAAATCTCCCGGAAATCTCACGTATGAAGCTGCCAGCAGTCTGGTGGATGAATTTGTTGTAGTGAACGATGCGGAAATGGCGCGGACGGCTTATCTTCTGCTGCAGCGGGCCAAAATCCTGACAGAGCCTTCGGGTGTTGCAGCTATGGCTGCCATTCTTTTCCGTAAAACGGACGTTAAAGGTCGCAAGGTAATTCCTGTTATCAGCGGCGGCAACATCAACATGAGCATCCTGGAACAGATTCTCGACAAAGGAGTTATGGACGAAGGACTCAGAGCCAGGATTCAGGTACTTATTCCGGATCAGGCCGGAATGCTGAAGTCGATTATTTCGATCCTGGAACGGATGAAGGCCAACATTCACGATATAGAGCATGAACGATCGACCACCTCGGTACCGGTCGGATATGTTCAGGTAACCATAACGTTTAACCTCCAGGACACTACCCAGCTTCCGACCATACTTACCGAACTCGACAAAAAAGGAATGCAGTACCAGGTACTCAGGTAAGTTTTCCGTAAAACAATCGTTCACAGGCCGGGGTCCTGACAAATCCTGCAATTGATATATCGCCGATGAAAACTATAGGACTGCTTTCCGACACCCACGGCCACATCCCTGAAAAGGCCTTCCATTTTCTGAATGCCTGCGATGAGATATGGCATGCGGGCGACATAGGCAATCTGGAAACTGCCAAAACCCTGGCATCGCTGAAACCATTCCGGGCGGTTTACGGGAACATCGACGGCTACGATATTCGCTCGTTTTATCCTTTATACCAGGATATTATGTGTGAAAATGTGCGGGTGCTGATGATGCACATCGGGGGATATCCCGGAAAATACACTACGGAAGCCCGTAAGCTTATCTATGAGTTAAAACCCCAACTTTTCATCTCGGGACATTCGCATATATTAAAAGTAATAAACGATCCGAAAAACGGGTTACTGCATATTAATCCCGGCGCAGCAGGAAGCTCGGGTCTGCATACCGTATCCACCCTGGTTCGGTTTGTGATCGACGGCAAAGACATTCGCGACCTGGAAATTCTGGAAATCCCGCGGAAACTTACGGTCTGAGCCTGTCGGCCGAACGCACCATTGCTTCGTCTTTACGTATGCCCCTGAAAGCCAGAACCGCAAAAACGAGTCCGGCCAGCATCAGGTAAATGGCAGGATGGTTGAAATCGGTTTCTATACCTGTTAGTGCAGAAAGCATCCCTCCTACCTGAAAAAACACCAGCGCGATATCCACCAGAATAAGTCCTGCCAGAAAGCGTACCAGTTTCAGCTGTGCCGGGCGGTTTTTGTATAGAAAAATACTCAGCACGGAAAGCAGCACGGCACCGGCAGTTACAATCTGCAATCCAAGCAACAGGCTTTTACCGGCCTCCACAGCCGGGCTTGAACTGTCGCGCAAACCGCTGATAAAAACCTCCAGATAGATCTGGCTGTTATCTATGTAAGTAAGAAGGGGAAAGAAAAAAGCCAGAACGAGAACTGTTGCGCAAAGCGCCAGATAAAGGGATTGAATACGTTGAATCATGGTGATGAGCTTTTGTGCAAAGATACGTCTTCCTTTGATTTTGAAAACCCCGGCCCCGTAAAATACTTCAGCTGTTAAAATGCCATACCTTTGCCCGGCACCTGCGAAATCCGGTAAAATGCCGACCATGCACCGGACCGCTGAAATGATTCTTTTATTACACACTGGTATACAAAACGATGAAACACATCCGGAACATTATCTGGGACTTCAACGGAACGCTTCTCGACGATCTGGACCTTTGCCTTGAGATCATCAATGTGCTGCTGGAGCGGCGAAGTATTAAACCGCTTTCGCGGGAAAGGTATCTGGAAATATTCACCTTCCCCGTAAGGGAGTATTACCTTGCAGCCGGCATGAACTTTGAAGACGAGCCATTTGAAGCAGTAGCAAAGGAATATATGGACATTTATCTCTCCAGGGTTTGCCACACTCCACTGCACACAGGCACCGGTTTCGTTCTGAACCGGTTCCGTGAAAACGGCTTTGAGCAGATCATAATGTCGGCCATGGAGCAGGAAGAACTGCTGCGTGTGGTGCGCTGCAACGGAATTGAAGAATATTTCAGGCAAATTTTCGGCATCAGCAACCACCTCGGCGGAGGTAAGCTGGAGCTGACCCGGAAAGTGATGCAGCTTACCGGGTTCAACCCTGAAACAACCTGCCTGATAGGCGACACCCTTCACGATATGGAAGTAGCAAGGGAAGCCGGCATTTACTGTATACTGATTGCCAACGGACATATGTCGGAAAAGAGACTGGCGGCTACAGGGCTTCCCCTGGCAGGCGATATCCGTGAACTGCCTTCGCTGTTCGGACTTGAACTCTGACATACTAACAAACCATGACCTTCCGTTATTCCATCCTGTAAAGGAAAGACCTTAGAACCCGGCAGAGCCGGATACGGCCATTTTCCTTACCTTTGGCACGCAAGCATGCATTATGAGCGAACCTGAAAATATTCATCTGCTCTACATTTCGCGCTGGTATCCCACAGCTGCCGATCCCATGCTGGGGCTGTTCGTGAGAAAACATGCACTGGCAGCGGCAGAAGCCGGCTATAATGTTACTGTTGCATATGCAACACCCTTAACCGGGAATGCTGAAAAGCAGGGTACAGGTTACGAGATACTGCATGAAGGCCGGCTGACCGAAGTGATTGTCGGCTACAACAACCGGGGCCTCTTCCGGGGGTTAAGACAGGCGTCGGCCTGGATAAGAGCCATTCGTAAAGCAGGGAAAATTAACGGAAAACCTCAGCTGATTCATGCACACATACTTACCCGTGCAGGTTTGCTTGCACTTTGTGCTTCCCTGATCTGGCGCATCCCCTATCTTGTTACCGAGCACTGGTCGCGCTATTACCCTGAAAACCTGCAATTCAGAGGCTTTTTTCGTAAAAAGGCCACACAATGTGTGATCCGTCATGCAGCCGCCGTTACGGTTGTATCGAAGCGACTGGAGAAGGCGATGCATGCGCAGGGATTAAAATTTACCGCCAGGCCGCTGGGCAATGTTGTGGACACTGCACTTTTTTGTCCCGAAGGCCGCACGCAGTCTGTAACTCCCCGCATACTTAACGTAAGCTGTTTTGAAGAAAAATCGAAAAACCTGCAGCTGCTGATCGATGCATTCGCAATAATTCACAAGCAGTTCCCCGAAGCCCGGCTGATCCTCACCGGAGAAGGAACTGACCGGGGTACAACGGAGAAGTATGCCGCAGAAAAGAACCTGCCGGCCGGAACCGTCCGGTTTACCGGAATGCTAACCGGACAAAGCCTGGCTCAGGAAATGAAACAAGCTACCTGTCTGGCTTTAAGCAGCAATTACGAAACCTTTGGCATAGTTGCTTACGAAGCCATGGCATGCGGAGTGCCGGTAGTAACTACCGATGTTGCCGATCTGAAGGAATTTACCGGTGAACGTTACGGACGTACCGTTCCGAATGGAGATGTAAAGGCTATGGCTGAAGCCCTTGCAGAGGTAATTAAAAAAAAGGAAGAATTCCCGGCCAGCGAGATGGCGGAAGCGGTAGCCCGGGACTTCGGCAGCCGGGCAGTCGCCGGGCAATTACATTCCTTATACCAGGAAATATTAAGCAGCGATGGCAGTAAGCGGTAAACACAAAAACCTGAGATTTGCCGTAATGTGCAGGGAAACCGGCATGCAGGAATGGCAGGCCAGGGCCGTTGAACGCATACTGTCCGATGGCATTGCCGAACCGGTTCTATTGATCGTACCCGCCACGGATCCTGAAGAGAAAAAGCCTTCATTTATATCAAAATTCATATCCTATCCCTGGAAAAAAATCCTGTTCAAAAAATATTACCAGTATTTTTTTAAACCGGAGGTTTTCCGGATAACACATCTTCCACAGGAGCTTGAAAAAATACCCGTACTCAGATGCCGGACATCCCGCAAAGGGAAATACAGCGAGTACTTCAGCGAGGAAGATCTGGAGTCGATGCGTTCTTTCACCCCGGACTTCATTTTAAAGTTTGCCTTCGGTATAATCCGCGGGCCTGTGCTTACGGCAGCTCCTTACGGAGTATGGTCGTTTCATCACGGCGATGAACTGAAATACAGGGGTGTTCCCCCGGCTTTCCGGGAGATACTGAATCATGATCCGGTTACGGCTTCCATACTGCAGCGGCTTACCGAAACGCTCGACGGGGGCATTGTTCTCCGCAAAGGGCACTTCCCCACCATAAGCCATTCATGGAAAGCCAGCCTTACCCAGGCCATCCGTTTATCGGAAAACTGGCCGGCAGATGTGTGCCGTGAAATAGCTTTGCAGCATACCTTTCCTTCGCAGGCAGACCCGGCAACGCCAATGACAGGCATTTACAAAGAACCCGAAAATACCACCATGCTTCAGTTTCTGATGCAGTTGATGGCAAACAAACTGAAATTCCATTTCCGCGACCTGTTTGAAGCTGAAAAATGGACGACAGGAGTTATTCGTGCACGAACCGCTGAGATTATCGGAAATATAGATTTCGCCATTGACCCGGATGCTGTCGACTGGATTGGAGCAGAAGGCAGAAACCGCTACTTTGCGGATGGTTTTGCGCTGCGCGACGATCAGCAGCTCGTTCTGTTGTTTGAGGATTACTCCTACCCGCGGGGCAAGGGCATCCTATCGGCATGCAGATACAGCATTCGCGACGGGGTGGCCGGAGAAATTACCTGTGCGCTGGAGGAACCCTGGCACCTCTCCTACCCTTTCGTATTCGTTTACGAAAACGAAACCTACTGCATCCCTGAATCCAGGGATCACGGATCAATTGAGTTGTATCGCCTCGACAAACCGGAGATGAAGCTGAAACATGTGCGCACGCTGATCCCTGGTGTTGCGGCAGCCGACCCGACACTGGTAATACACAACAACGACTTCTATCTGTTTTTCACCCCGGCTCATGCCACCAACGTGGAACTGCATATCTGGCATTCTGAAAAACTGGAGGGACCCTATATTCCGCATCAGCTTAACCCTGTAAAGGCGGATGTGGGTAATGCACGCCCTGCCGGCTCCTTTTTCCGCCTCGACAACAAACTTTACCGCCCTGCCCAGGATTGCTCGCAGACATACGGAGGCCGGGTAATAATCAATGAAGTCAATATCCTTACCGGCGATGCCTTTCTGGAAACGCCGGTGGGAATGGTAGAGCCTCCCGCCGGCTTTTCGGGCTTGCACACGCTCTCCTTCGCCGGCGATTTCCTGTATTTTGACTCCAAGAAAATGGTGTTTTCGCCAGCCGGATTCCGCCAGAAGCTATTTCAGAAACTTGGCAGAATGATGCGCAACGAACAAACGAAAGGGGTATGATCCGGCAGATATTTTCAACCACCGCTGCACGGTTTACCATTGCCCTGATAAATCTGGGAATCGTATGGATTTCAGCCCGTTCGCTCGGAGCTGAAGGCATGGGAACCGTCTCGCTGCTTATTCTTGGAGTCAGTATTCTGCAAATGATCAGCGCTATGTTGGGCGGAAGCGCACTGGTATATCAGGTGCCACGGCATCCGCTGATTCAGCTGATGGCTCCTTCGTGGGTATGGGCTACGATTGTTTCGGTGGCAGGCAGTCTGCTGCTTAAAGCACTGGGACTTATTCCGGCGGGGCTGACTGCGGCTCTGGCTGCAATTTCGATACTTCAGGCAATGTTCGCCATCAATCAGAATGTACAACTCGGGCGCGAGCGGGTGATGGCCTACAACATGGCTGCAGTTTTTCAGTCGTCTGTAATGTTTGGCACCTTGCTGCTGCTCTATTATGCTGCCGGATGGAAAGAGGTTGGGGCGTATGTTACGGCTATGATGGTATCGCTTGGACTTGCAGTTCCATTAAGTTTCAGCGGGCACATGCGTGTACTTTTCCGCGGTACGGTATGGAAAGCTTCGGTGGTAGGTGAAACGCTGAAATTCGGAGGCTACATACAAACAGCCAGTTTTATGCAGCTTTTCAACTACAGGCTGGGGTATTATATCATTGAAAAATACTTCGACCGTGCAACATTGGGGGTGTTTTCCATCGGCGTTCAGATAGCGGAAAGCGTATGGATTATATCAAAAAGCATAGCACTGGTTCAGTATTCGCGGATTTCGAATGCCCCGGATCCGGAATACAGCCGCCGCATCACCATTGATTTCATTAAATTCACGGGTATCTTTACTGTGTTGATGACGGCGGTACTGCTGCTGTTGCCGCCTGCATTTTTCGAACTGGTCTTCAGATCCGGTTTCAGCCGTACCGGCGAAGTGATACTGAGTCTGGCACCCGGTATCGTTGCCGTTGCCGTTTCTCTGATGTTCAGCCACTACTTTTCGGGCAGCGGAAAACCCTGGCATAACACCATTTCTTCGGCCATTGGACTGGTATTCACGGTTGTCCTTGGCTTTTCTTTGATCCCGGCCTATGGACTGACGGGGGCAGGCATAACGGCATCTGCTGCATATCTGGCCGGCACAATCTATCAGATGGTTGCATTCAGCCGACTAACGGGCACCCGCCTGCGCGAGTACATCCCCGGAAGAAGGGATGCAGGCAGGATCAGATCCATGGCGCTTTCCCTGATACGGCAAAGGCTGTCCTGAGGCACTGTAAGGATCCTCAGAGGTATGGAGCCGGGTTATTCAGGGGAGAAACAAATGCCTGACGAATGCGAATTGCCATTCGCGAAACAATTTTTGGTCTTTAATCCTTACTTTTACACAAAAAAAGTACGATGCGCCTTTTCCGGGCTTTCTTCATTCTGGCAACAACTGCCTTTTTATTCACAGCCATGCCCCTGAAGTCACAGGATACACTATGGGGTAAAGCCGGTACGCATTGCGTTTCGGACGATGAACGGAGGTTGTTTGAACTTATCTCGGAATACCGGAGGGTAAACAATCTTCCAGGGCTTACCCTGAGCAAATCGCTCAGTTACGTAGCCAGGGTGCACATGATGGATTTATCGGTGAACCGGCCCGATTTCGGCGGATGCAACCCCCACAGCTGGTCGTCGCGCGGACCCTGGAAACCGTGCTGTTATGCGCGTGAAGAAAAGAGAATTGCCTGTATGACAAATAAACCCAGAGAGCTTACACCATACAAGTCGCTGGCCTGGGAAATCGTTTACGAAGCCGGAGAACCCGCAAGAGCTGAAGACGCCTTCGATTTGTGGACAAACATAAGCATTACAAAGGAGTACTTTTTAAACACCGGGAAGTGGACCAAACCCTGGAAAACAATAGGTGTTGGCATTTTCGGAGATTATGCCTGTGTGTGGTTCGGAGAGGGCGACGATCCGGAAGGAACAGCTCGCTCGTGCAGCGAACCGGCAGAAACCGTTCCGACGGCTGCAGAGGCTCCCTCTGTCTCCGGCATTTCGCAGTTTTTTATCATCACAGGCTCTCTCAATACCCTGGAAAAAGCCAACTTCGAAGTGGCCCGCCTGAGAAACGCGGGATACAGCGATGCCAGGCTGCTGCCCTCGGGATCCAATTTCCGTATAGCCATTGCCTCCTACCCTTCCGAATCGGAAGCACAGAAACAATTACCCTCCATACAGCAGAAATTTCCCGGAGCCTGGGTACTCAAACCCGAAGCTCCCTGATTTTGAACAAATCCGTCAACCTTCATCACCCACGAAACGATTCCCGGGACTGAAACAACATCCGGAACAAATATCCGAATACCCTGAAATTGAAATAAAAAGCCCGAAAGAATCCGTTACAGGTACTCCCCGGGGAACATATCAACAAAACGCTTAAACTTTCAACACCCCCCTGCCATTTTCTTTGGTTTACGTTATCTTTGCAGCCTATGGAAGAATTGGAATACACACAGAGTACGCCTGGTCAGTACTCCGACGATACGGTAATTACACTCGACTGGAAGGAACACATACGACTGCGGCCCGGGATGTACATCGGCAAACTGGGTGACGGCTCATCGCAGGACGACGGAATCTATGTACTCATTAAAGAGATCATTGACAACTCCATCGATGAATTTGTTATGGGTAACGGTCGCACCATTGAGGTTGCCATTAAGGATCAACGTGTTACGATACGTGACTACGGCCGGGGCATGCCTTTGGGAAAGGTTATCGACTGTGTATCCAAAATCAATACCGGAGCAAAATACGACTCCAAGGTTTTCAAGAAAGCCGTCGGACTGAACGGAGTCGGTTCCAAAGCCGTGAATGCTCTTTCGAGAAGCTTTACCGCCCAGAGTATCCGGGAAGGAAAAACCAAGGTTGTTGATTTTGTCAGGGGAGAGATTGTCACCGATCATCCCGAAGAGCCTTGTCAGCTCAGAAGCGGAACCATCATCAGTTTTATACCCGATGAAGAAGTATTCGGGCATTATCATTTTATTTCGGAATACATCGAGCAGATGCTCTGGAATTATGTTTTCCTGAACAACGGTCTTACCATCTGGTACAACGGTACCCGGATGCAGGCCAAAAACGGCCTGCTCGATCTGCTCGGGCGCAACATCAACGGCAACCAGATTATATATCCAATCATTCAGATCAAGGATGAGGATTTTGAATGTGCGTTTACCCATAGCGCCCGTCAATACGGAGAGGAATACTACTCCTTTGTTAACGGGCAGCATACCACCCAGGGAGGCACACACCAGGCAGCGTTTCGCGAAGCTATAGTCAAGACTGTACGCGAATTCTATAAAAAAGATTTCGAACCCAGCGACGTGAGGCAATCGCTGATAGCAGCAGTAAGCATAAAGGTTCAGGAACCCGTGTTCGAGTCGCAGACGAAAACCAAGCTGGGTTCTCAGCTTATGGAACCGGATGGCCAGGGAATCCGCAATTATGTGACCGACATATTGAAAAGGCAGCTTGATAACTATCTGCACATGAATGCAGATGTAGCCGAATCGCTGCTGCGAAAAATCATGCAGAGCGAAAAAGAACGCAAAGAATTCGCCAACATCAAGAAGCTGGCAAAGGAAAGCGTTAAAAAGGTCAGTCTGCACAATAAAAAACTGCGCGACTGCAGAATTCATTACAACAGCAACGACAGCCGCCGCCTCGACACCACCCTGTTTATTACCGAGGGCGACTCAGCAAGCGGATCCATCACCAAATCGCGGGATGTCAACACACAGGCCGTTTTCAGCCTGAGAGGGAAACCGCTCAATTGTTACGGGCTTACCAAACGTGTGGTTTACGAAAACGACGAGTTTAACCTCCTGCAATCGGCTCTTAACATTGAAGAAGGCGTTGAAAATCTCAGGTATAACAATATTGTGATTGCCACAGATGCCGATGTCGACGGCATGCACATCCGCATGCTGCTGCTCACCTTTTTTCTTCAGTTTTATCCCGATGTGGTTAAAACAGGGCATTTGTATATTCTGCAAACTCCTCTTTTCAGGGTTCGCAATAAGAAAAAAACAATCTACTGCTATTCGGAAGAGGAGCGGCAGTCAGCCATAACCGAACTCAGCCCCAACCCTGAGATTACCCGTTTTAAAGGACTGGGGGAAATTTCGCCGGACGAATTCAAGGATTTTATCGGCGTCAATATGAGACTGGATCCGGTTATTTTGCGGAAAACGTCGGAAATTCCCGAAATTCTGAGCTTTTACATGGGCCGAAACACCCCCGACCGCCAAACCTTTATTATGGATAACCTCCGCATGGAGGAGGATATCGTTAAGGAAGAGGTTCCGGCATAACTCTGTGACAACATTCATAACAGCCAGCTAAGCCTTCTGCACGGCATGGCTGGCTGTTTTAGCATGCAACGTCCGGGGAATTATCTTATGCTCAGAAAAGCCTTGCCCAGATTCCGGATAATATCGCTTGGCAGCAAGGCTTCATAGCCCGTGGAACCGGCAGCGATGTCGCCTGCCTTACCGTGCAGCCATACACCAAGCAAACAGGCATCTCTGGCCGGATATCCGGAAGAGAGCAACCCCAGTATAATACCCGTAAGTACATCACCGCTGCCACCGGTGGCCATCCCAGGGTTTCCTGTAGAGTTGAAGAAGATGGTGCCATCGGGTGTTGCGATGGCAGAATATGCTCCTTTCAGGACGATGTATAGTTTATACCGCATTGCAAACGCGCGCAGCAGCCCGATGCGGTCGAAGTGGTTCGAAACCGGACCGGCCAGGCGTTCAAACTCTTTTATATGCGGGGTAAGAATGCTTCCCGGAGGCAGAAACGACAGCCACGTCTTGTTCTCACCCAGAATATTGAGGGCATCGGCATCCAGTACCAGCGGAACGCGTGCTTCCTGTATCAGCAGTTTGAATGCGGCCACGGTTTGCGGCTCCATTCCGGTACCGGGGCCGGTGCCGATGGCTTTATACACATCCAGGCGGGGTAAAGTAGTGAAAAACGATGCTTCGGGATCAATGCTGACCATAGCTTCGGGCAGCGATGTCTGCATCACCAGAAAACCATCGGAAGGCAGGTGAACGGTAAGCAATCCGGCTCCCGACCGCAGGCAGGCGTGAGAAGCCAGCACGGCAGCACCAAATTTACCCGTACTTCCGGCTATCAGCAGCGCATGACCGAAATTTCCCTTATGGGCGAAGCGCGGCCGCGCACGGTACAGGCTTCGGCAGTCGGTTTTGGTGTATAACAGATAGCTGCAATGGCAATTATCGATAAAATCGGGATGCAATCCGATATCGAGCACCTTCCATTTGCCGGTATATTGTTCATTTTCAGGCATAAAAAATGCCAGCTTGGGAGCCTGAAAGGTAAGGGTGTAATCAGCCTGAATAATGGCTTTGCTGCCCGTGCCAACGGCCTTATCGGCAAAAAGTCCCGAGGGTATGTCAATGGCAATGACCAGTGCGCCGCTGGCGTTGATTTGACCGATAACATCGGCAATAAGACCGGCTGCCGGCCGGCTGAGTCCGGAGCCGAGTATTGCATCAACCACGAGGTCATCCTCATCCAGATCAATGGTTGAATCCTGTTCAAAAACATCGGTTATAACCAATCCGGGAAGATTTGCGAGAAGGTTGAAATTCAGGTTAAAATCATCCGAAGCCTTATCGGAATGCCGTATGACAAACACATCCACCGCGAATCCGGCATTATGAAAAAGACGTGCAATCACGAGACCGTCGCCCCCGTTATTTCCCATGCCGCAAATTACCCGGATGCGTTTCCCGTAAGGGATCTTTTTTAAAATCCATCTGTAGCAGGCTGTTGCGGCCCGCTCCATCAGCTTTGCAGAGGTAACCGGTTCGTTTTTGATTGTAAACGCATCTGCTTCCCTGATTTTCTCAACGGGCAGTATTTTCAATGCACACATAACAGGATCTGTTTAACGTTTTCCGGCATCATATACCGGTTGTATTCAGGTTACCCAGGCTAACGGTGACGATCTTGTTCTGGGATTCGTCGTCGTTGTTAACCAGGCTGAGGCATACCTGCAGGTGCAGGTTGTAAATGCTGATATCGGTTTCCTTGGCTTTAATTTTTCCGATCTTTAGAATATCTGAATTGATAATCCCCTCGCGCCGGCTCGACTCACGGCCGAATATTTTATCGGGCCTGGTTGCCAGTGGAAGCGTATCGTACCCGCTGAAATCCTGAATGTGCGCGATATCGTCGATAGTAAGCACCTGAAGGTTTTCCATTCCGTCCATATTCACGGTAAACCAGCGGTGTACATGCTCATCGATCAGGCAACGATTCAGGCTGTCGCGCGAAAGGATGCGGGAGTTGTTGATGATGGCCCGGCCGTAATGATTATCGTCGAAGCGATAGATTTTGTCAAACGTAATTGCATACCGGGTGCTGATGCCGCCAATAATTTTCCGTAGTCTGGGAAAGAAGTGAAATGCATTGTAGATGCGCAGTACGATGGCATAATTGCAGGCAAAGAGCAGGGAGTGCAAGGGGGTGTCGAAAATCAGAAAACCGCCGTCACCCGTGCTGATAAAGCTTTTTAGGATCTTCTCACGGGTATAATTCTGAAAGATAAAAGGGTGATTTTCGATGCAGAGGTCTATGGTTGTATTAAGAATGGTTTTAAACAGAAACGGAATCAGCATTTGTTCAAACTCACCATACGAGCTGTACTGATAGATATCGAGCCCCAGCACCGATTTCGGATTAATCTCTTTAATAGCAATGCAATTCTCAAGTTCGGCAAGGAGTTCCCTTTCATCGGGAACTACATTGGTTTTTTCAAAGATCACCCGTTTATCGTTTGCCATAAGTATTGTACGAATGGCTTCATGGTCGAGCGATTTGATATGATTTTTCATGAATATCCTTATTTTAAAGTTAAACGCTTCAAAACCTCAAAGATCCACTGTTTTTCGCTCCGGCTGCAACGTTCACCCACCGAAAATGCTTCCCCGTTTCGGATAATGGCCGGGTAAATGCCTTTGCGTGAAATACCTGCCAGTGTCCGGTATGTACCCTCTACCAGCATCACCGCTTCAATTTCATCCAGGTTGAAAACAGCGGTGGCTGTCACCTTTCCCGTAGTTTTCCTAAGGGTCAGGCTGCCGTTTCCGGCTTCTGCGGATTGATAGGAAAACAGCATCCTCCACACAATCCTTAAACTGATGAACGAGAGCAGCCAGAAAGGAAGGGAAAGCAAGGCCCATCCCCAGCCCAGCGGGATCAGCAGCAGCATCCAGGCAAGAATCATCAGCATCCAGAAAAATATCACCGAAAGGATAAAAAGGCCTTTCAACGAAAACCCCTCGCGGGGAATAGACAGTCGCGTGACGCCGGGAGAGGGTTCACTAATCTGAAGTCTGCTTCCTTCCGGAGGCGCAGCCTGGTTCATTTCACCGGAGTTATTCATCTGAACAGCAAAAAGTTTATTCTGCCGCCCTGGCAGATTACAGGAGAGTCAAACCTACAAGTTTTATTCGTAATTCGCAACCTGTTTTACGATTTTCAGAATCATTCCGGTAAAACCGGCGCAGGAAACACAATGTTAACATTCACTTTACAATAAATTTACGTTCATGCTATACTTTGGCACCGTTTAAAAAAACCAAAACGGATGGAAAGGAATGGGTCATCAGTACTGCTTGTTGATGATGAGGCGGATATCCTGGAATTTCTGGCGTACAACCTCAGGAAGGAGGGATTTTCAGTTCACTGCGCACAAAACAGTGAGGAGGCGGTGGCTGTGGCTGCAGCTGCCCGGCCCGATCTCATTATCCTGGATGTGATGATGCCGGGTAACGACGGCTATGAAACCTGCCGCCGGATCCGCAGCCTTCCTGACATGGACCGAACGGTTATTGCATTCCTTTCGGCCCGTGGCGAAGATCTCTCACAGATAGAAGGTTTTGAAGCCGGAGCCGACGATTACATCCGCAAGCCGGTAAGGCCAAGAGTATTCATCAGCAGGGTAAGAGCACTGCTCCGCCGCCATCCTTCAGGCCGGGAAGAGCCTGCCAGGCTGGTGTACGGCGACCTTGTAATTGACCGGGAACGCTACATCGTAATCCGCAATGGCAAGGAAACCGATTTGTCGCGCAAGGAATTTGAGCTTCTGTTGCTGCTGGCATCCAAACCGGGAAAAGTATTTACCCGTGACGAGATATTCTCGGGTGTATGGGGCGACGATGTGGTTGTAGGAGAGCGGACAATCGACGTTCACATCCGCAAAATCAGGGAGAAAACCGGTACCGGCAGCATACGCACCATCAAAGGCGTAGGTTATTGCTTCTCATAAGCCGTTTCCGCATGCCAGAGCTGCCACGACAGCTCTGCCTGAAGACGCAGCATACCGGCACCATTCGTAACGCGGGCGCCCTTTTTAAGGCCTGCTGCCATAAAACCGGTAACATCCGGATTGTAAATCATATCGAACAGAAAATGGTCCGGAGTAATTCCATCTTCCGGCAAAGGAGGCATCCCTTTGATATCGGGATACATCCCTGCAGGAGTGCAGTTTACAATCAGGCGGTATTGCCGTAGCACTTCCGGTGTCAGCGCCTCGTAGCCGACGGATCCGGGAGCAAGCGCCCCGCGGCTTACAACCTGAACTGTCCAGCCCTCTTCATTCAGTGCATATACTGCCGCTGCTGAAGCCCCCCCCGAACCCAGTACAAGAGCCTTTCCACCGGATAATCCCGTAAAGGCCCTGACCTCAGAGGCAAATGCCGGGGCATCGGTATTGTAACCGCTTAAAACAAGCGAATCCTTCCCGCCTCCGATAACGATGGTGTTGACGGCTCCGATAGCTTCGGCTTCCGGTGAAAGCCTTGAAAGAAATGGAATTACTGTTTTTTTATACGGAATTGTAACATTTAAACCCCGGAGCGACGGATTGGAAGCAATAAGTTTGTGTATTCTGCTAATATCGTCGAGTTCAAAAAGCAGGTATTCGGCATCGATGCGTCCGGCTTCAAATTTCCGGGTAAAGTAATCGCGCGAAAAAGAATGACTGAGGGTTCGGCCAATAAGTCCGTATCGCTTGGTGCTCATATACCTTGCGGTTAATTCAGAGGATCAGGTCAGGGTACTGACGGTCGATGGTGGCGAGGATCTCTTTATCTTCGGAAATATTGGGCACGAGTACGAAGATATCCGCCAGTCCGTCGCTGCCGTAAACAAAACCTGCCTCCAGTGCTGCCATACCCTGCTTGCGCCGGCCCAGGCAATAGAGGAAAGCTGCTTTATGGTAATAAAGCACTGAATTTTCAGGCTGATGCGTAAGGCCTGTTTCAATAATTTCCAGAGCGTGATCGTACTCATCCATCCCGGCAAATAGAGAGGCAAAATCGGTCCACAGCATAGGATCAAGCGGGTTAATTTCGGCTGCACGGGTATAGGATATTGCAGCTTCGCTGAAGTAACCGGCATTCTGCTGACTGCTGGCCAGCGTAAGAAGATATTCGGCGTTATCCGGATCAAGATCGAGTCCGCGGCGGATGTATCGTATTGCCGCCATTATATTTCCGATGGAATCGTAACAAACTCCCATACCTACCCATGCTTCAGACATACTTTCATCCATATCAAGTGCTTTACGGAAGAAGGTAATGGCATTGGTAAAGTCGCTCAGCTTTTCATAGCAATCGGCGATGGAATAATAGGTAAAGGCTTCCGGATCTTCGTAATCGAAGGTATCGATATACGAATCGATGGCCTGCCGGTAAAGCCCCATGGTTGCCAGGGAATTTGCCTTATTGAAGTAAGCCGATGAAAATCCGGGATCGATGGCGATGGCAAACTCAAACGACTGGATAGCCTTTTCGAAAAGTTCCACATTGTTGTAAGCCACTCCGAGGTTGAACCAGGCAAACTTGGAGTAGGGCATTCGATCGGTGAAAGCAGTAAAGTACTCGATGGATTCTTCGTTGAGGCTGCTTATTTCGAAGCAAAACGAAAGCTCGAAGATGATGGATTCGTTATCGGGCTCCAGTTCCAGAACCTTTTTCAGGTATTCAATCGCCTTGTCGTAATTGCCGAGGTTCTCGTATTCGAATGCGATGTTGGAATAAATATTGGCCAGGTCGACTTCGTCTTCCCTGATGGCCTTGTTGTACTCCCTGATAGCATCGTCGTAACGCTTCAGCTGACTGTAGATAGCACCTTTTGTAATGTAAATTTCGCTGTTGGTTGGGTCAATATCCTCAACTTTAGCGAGCACCCTCAGGGCTTTCTCTGCCTTGTTGGAGGAAACCAGCAACTGAGCCTGCCTTATCTGAAAGCCGGTATGCCCGGGATACTGCTCCATCGAATGGCCGATTGCCAGTCCGCACATCTTAAGATTACCGGTAATAAGATAGTGATCGATCAGATCTTCGTATTCTTCAATATCGAAAAAATACCGGCTCCCTTCCTTTACCATGGCTTCAAAACGATCGGCCAGGTTGTTAAGAGTTTCGTCTTCTTCCGTAAATTCAAAAAAATCATCCATAAAAGTACATTACTGCTATTTCAATAACCGCGCAAAGTTAGGCAATTTATCAATCCGCATTCCGCCCATCAACTTCTTCAGAACACTACGGTGCGGCTTCCGGATTTCGCTCTTGTAATATTACTAAAAACTCCCGCCGGATTATTACCTCCGGAAGCAAAGTTATGGACAACACCTTGTTGAAAAGTCATAAGAAAAGTTACCGGATTGAAAGATTTATATTGCCCTGCGAACAAGGTAATCCGGGCATACGTGTGCAATTTGATTATTTTTGCATTTCAGAAACGTATATCCATGACTTTAATAAAGAGCATTTCAGGAATCAGGGGAACCATTGGCGGAAAGCCGGGCGAAGGCCTTACTCCTCCGGATGTGGTAAAATTTACGGCGGCATTTGCCACTATTTTAAAAGCCGGCAGCACCGGAAGAATAAACGTGGTTGTCGGACGCGATGCCCGTGTTTCGGGGCCGCTGGTCGGCAGTCTTGTAAATGCCACCCTTTGCGGGATGGGGATAGACGTTACCGACCTGGGAATGGCCACCACCCCTACGGTGGAGATGGCAGTGAAAGAACTTGGCGCCGGTGCCGGCATCATTCTCACGGCCAGCCACAACCCATGGCAATGGAATGCCCTTAAGCTTCTTAACAGCCATGGTGAATTTATCAGTGCAGCCGAAGGCGAACAGCTTCTGCAGATTGCCGATGCGGGCGATTTTGACTTTGCACCCGTTGATGCCCTTGGAATCGTTACCTGTGACGATTCGCAGCTGCAGAAGCACATTCAGCGCATTCTGG
Organism: Bacteroidales bacterium UBA6248; assembly: GCA_002441345.1. Taxonomy (GTDB): domain Bacteria; phylum Bacteroidota; class Bacteroidia; order Bacteroidales; family Lentimicrobiaceae; genus Lentimicrobium. The sequence continues at coordinate 21,094 of DJVU01000090.1, read as the reverse complement.
AGTTGCCCTATGTGGATGCGGATGCAATTCGCAGGGCAAAATTCAGGGTAGCGGTGGATGCCGTAAATTCTGTAGGTGGCATCGCAATTCCGGAACTGCTTAAAGCTCTGGGTGTGGAAACCATTGATGAGCTTAATTGTGTGCCCGACGGGCGTTTTGCCCATAATCCGGAACCCCTGCCCGAAAACCTGGATGAGATTTCACGGCTCGTTGTTAAAAACAAAGCTCACGTTGGTTTTGTGGTCGACCCTGATGTTGACCGCCTGGCAATAGTGTGCGAGGACGGCGAAATGTTCGGCGAGGAATACACCCTGGTGGCTGTAGCCGATTACATACTCTCCTTAAAAAAAGGGAATACCGTTTCCAATATGTCGTCGACCCGGGCATTGCGCGATGTTACCGAAAAGGCCGGAGGAAAATATTTTACCTCGGCCGTAGGAGAAGTAAATGTTGTCGCCCGGATGAAAGAAACCGGAGCTGTTATCGGAGGCGAAGGCAACGGAGGCGTTATCCTTCCCGATCTGCACTATGGCCGGGACGCCCTGGCTGGCATTGCATTGTTTCTGACGCACCTGGCCAAATCACACAAACGCTGCTCGGCGCTCCGGGCTTCTTATCCCGATTATACAATCTCAAAAAACAAAATCCAGCTTTCGCCTGAGATGGATGTTGAAGATATCCTGAACAAAATCGCCCTGAAGTACGCAAAACAGCCGGTAAACAGAGAGGATGGAGTAAAAATCGAATTTGGGAGCGAATGGGTGCACCTGCGCCGTTCGAATACAGAACCAATTATCCGGATTTACTCCGAGAGCGACTCCGGTGCGAAAGCCGATGTGCTGGCGAGAAAGATAATTGAAGACATCCGCGAAATTATTCGCCTGTAAGCATCGCAAAACTGCTGAAGCCGGGTTTTAAGGTAAAATGGCGGTTCAAACGAAAGTTTTTCTATATTAGCCCGTGTAATAAGCCTATCCGGCATGGCAACAAAAAAGCGACGCAGAAAACCGATCAGGTACAAGGCTGTGGCATTTAAACTTACCGCTCAGCAGAAAAAGCGGGTGGATGCATTCTGTAAGAAGCACAACACCACACCCATCCATATGTACAAACAGGCAATCATGCACTATCTTACCAGCAATGGATTCGGGGCGGTACGTTCACACGGCGAACCCGAAATCAGTGCCAACCAGATGAGCATTTTCGATATTGTGGAGGATCCGGTTCTGGCTGTAAAATCCTGACCCGATCAGGCTTCCGGCACCTCTGCCAGCATCAGCTCACAGTCATTCAGTGCATTGATCCGAATTCCGGAACATTCGGCAACTGCCAGTGCGTCGCCTGCAGCGGCAGTAAAACCGGCGGATTCAACTTTACCGCCGATAACAAAAACAAACAAATTACTCCCCTGAAATGCAGCCTGAAAAGTACAGGTATTTCCTTCCCTGATTTTCAGACGCAGAATGCGTGCCTGCTGCTTAATACAGGCGCCGCCATCGTTTCCATCCGCCGAAACCAGCACCTGCAGGTTGCCGGATTGCCGCAAATCCGGTTCCGGCACCTGAAGCACAGCGGGTTCGGTGTTTTTTCTGTCAGGAAAAATCCAAAGTTCAAGAAAACGGCATGGTTCGGTTCCGGGAGCTGCGGATATGGAATATTCTATCCCTGAGCCCGCTGAAATCAACAGCGGCCGCTCTGCAGTGATATTCCGGATACAGCCGTCGTTTGTGGCAAGTCCCGGTGATCCGCTGAGGGGCATCAGCAGGATCTCCAGATTCTGGTGACTTACCGGCCCTAAAACCGCTCCTCCCTGCAATACCACCTCGTTGCATACCCGGAGAGCTCCGAAACGCTCACGCTTCGGATCAAAATAATCGGCAAAGCTGAAGCTGTACCGGATATTTATCCATCCGTACTCCCCTCTGCCACGCTCATCCGATCGGAACAAGTCAACTTTCATCAGACAATATCATTGATTCATACGTTTGGATTCAAGTGAAGGGCAAATACGAAAACCTTATCGTTGCAGTTCAGGGCTGCGGAAACAGAGTGTATTCAGGCCTCTGCTGTCAGCCCGGCGAGCGCTGGTAGGGAACGCGGTTCAGGATGGAACGGCCCAGCGTAATTTCATCGGCAAATTCCAGGTCGTCGCCAACGGCCACACCCCGGGAAATGGCAGTTACGGTTCCTACCTTTTCTCCCAGACGTTTGAACAGATAAAAGCCGGTGGTATCGCCTTCTGTAGTGGCCGGCAGTGCCATTATAAGTTCCGAAATCCGATCCTCCTCCGCCCTTTTCACAAGCGACTCTATGTTCAGATCTCCGGGGCCTATGCCGTCCATTGGTGAGATAATCCCGCCAAGGACATGGTAAACGCCCCTGAACTGGGCAGTATTTTCAATTGCCATCACATCGCGGATATCTTCTACTACACAAACAGTGCCTGCATCGCGGTGTGTATCGGAACAAACCAGGCATAATCCGGAGTCGGATATATTATGGCAACGCTCGCAATAGCACACTTCGCTGCGGAGTTTGAGCACTGACTGTGCAAGGGCTTCGGCGCGGGAGGGATCCTGGCGAAGCAGGTGAAGCGACAATCGCAGTGCAGTTCTGCGACCTATGCCGGGCAGACGTGTAAATTCATTGACCGCCGCCTCGAGCAGGCGGGAGGAATAGGGAGTATTCATTCGTCACATTTTCAAAACAAAGGCACTGTTTTTGTTTAATTATCCCCTGAAAATAAAATGATTAATTTTGCCGGGGAAAACCTGCTTACTTTATGCAACTTTTTACATGAACTGTATTGCTTGCAGATGATCACAAAAGTAAAAAACAATGCCGTGCAAATGCCGTTTAAGTTTTTCTGTTAAAAAATACCCAGCCATACAACGATGAAACGATACAGTATTCTTCTTTTTATTGCCTTTACATCTGCATCCTTTTTTGCATACGGACAGAGCGCTTCCGAATTAACGGATGCGACGAACCGAACTGATGCCATGGGCCTGAAACAGGGCCTCTGGAAAAAATACGATGCAGCCGGAAACCTGGTTTACCGGGGGTCGTTCAACGACAACAAACCGGAAGGCACATTTACGTATTACGATTCAACGGGAAAAGTAAAAGCTGTTACCGAATTTTCCGACAACGGAAACAGAGCCTATGCCATTACCTATTTCCGTACTGGTGAAAAGGCTGCAGAGGGACTGTACCTGAGTGAAAAGCGGGAAGGACTGTGGAAATTTTTCAACGAAGACGGGATCGTAATTGCGGAAGAAATCTACGAAAACGGAGCTGCTGCAGGAACATGGAAAAACTTCTACCAGAACGGAAACCTTCTGGAAGAAATTGCGTACCGCAACGGAATCAAGGACGGCCCCTGGAAGCAGTATTATTTTGACGGACCACTGAAACTGAGTGCAACCTATAAAAACGGAAAACTTGAAGGGCTGGCCACCTTTTTCCATCCCAACGGCCGGGTGATGGTTTCGGGTCCTTACAAAAACAACTTTAAGGATGGAATCTGGATGCACCTGAACGACAAAGGTGTTGCTGAAAAGAAAGAAGTATGGGCCGATGGCTTCCTGCAAGCCGAAGAGTATTACGACAAGGCCATTGAACGAATGGCTAAGGAGGAAAAATAAATCCCGGAGTTTTATTGCGCTTCTTTCTACGCCGGTTTTTCCGGCAAACAAACAAATCCACTACCAAACGACTGTCTGATCGCCCGTAAATTCAATACAATCCTTTATTCAGGTTTCAGCTCTCAGTGCTTGCCTCCTGCTATGCGTGCCAGGCTGGCAGCCCAGGCTCTGGCTCTCTCCTCTTCTCCTTCGGTAAGCGGCCCTTCCGTATCTTCTACCAGAAAACCTTCCGCGGGCAGCAGCAGCTCACCGCCTTTCTTACGTAATGCCGATGCAATGCCGGGAGCGGCATAACCAAAAAGCTTAGCCATCAGACTCAGAAAGCGGTTGTTGATCTTTGCCACATCCACCCGGGTATCGAAGGCTGCAACTTTTTTCCCCTTGAGACCCGCCCGCGGTATTTCAGCCAGAAACGTACGGATGGAAGGCAACATGGAGAATTTCTGGGTTGGAGAGCCCGCCAGAATCAGGTCGTAATCCTTAAGATCCCCCGCAATCAGATTGTCGGGTTTCAGAGCAATGGCATCGCCGTACGAAAGTAAGGCATCGCGGAGCGTAAAGGCAATCTTTCCGGTATTGCCATAAACGGATTCATAAATAACAAGAGACTTCATCTTAACAGGATTTTACGATTAATCCGAAAATCAGTCGTTAATTCCGAACCTGTGGTTAACCATCCCATCTATCCTGCGCAGGCACTAACGTTCAGGAATTCAATCATTAAATCAACAGAAAATCTTTTAGTTTCCGGCATTTTTCCATTTACGGTATTCCTCAACAAGACTTAAACTGGTTTCGTCGGGAGCACTTACCTGGGTAGTTACCGTCATCCTTTTTGTTCCTGCCGGCCAGAATACAACAGGCATGTAGTCATTGCCGTAGGTTCCGTTACCGGAAACAAACGTTTCCGAATCGAAAGCAGCACTGATGCTCATCATCACCGGACTGTTGCGGTCATACTGATACAGCCTTGCTGCAGAAAGCGAAGGAAAATCCATGGTAACTTCACCGCAAAGCTGATTATTCTGCTCGTACAAACGGGTGCGGATATTGGTTGCTCCGGGATAATCCCCGGCAATCTGACTGCCATGTATATACCTTTCCAGAACTTCGGCAAAGTCTTCTGCCGTTTCATCCTTTCCTTCATCCATCACCGAAAGGATGTTGATATACCGAATCGTCAGCTTTCCGGAATTTTCACCCGTCATCTCAAAGGTATATTCCTTCTTCTCAACAGTAAGACAGGAACTTAAGGCTAAGGTAAGAACGATCAATGTTACTAACCTCAGAAATCTGAACTTTTTCATAACTGCACTATTGTTTGCGGGACTTCAAAGATAATTTAATTCACAATAACTTTACCTTTGCCGGGATCAAAGCGCAAATACCAAAAACGATATACTATGAAGATCTCGGTTGAAATCAGCTACTACCCTTTAAACGAGCAGTACAGGGAACCAATAAAAAAATTCATCGCCTCCCTGCACGCCAACCCGGCACTTACCATCCGCACCAATACCATGGCAACCCAGGTATTCGGGGAATTTGACGAAGTAACGGGCACCATCATGAACTGTATGAAAAATGCATTTGAACTGCCGCATTCGGTATTTGTTATGAAGTTCATCAATGCTGACCTATCGGAATAAGGCTTTAACGTATCCTCAGCACTGAATCTGAAAACAAGCCATGCCTGAATTTCTGCAGCTTTTATTCACCACCCTGAAGGCAACCTCCTGGCCGGAGGCAATAGCCGTTATCCTTGGCATCGCCAGTGTGTGGTACGCCCGCCGCGAAAACATACTCACCTTCCCCACCGGCATCGTAAGCGTGCTCATCTATGTTTACATCTGTTTCTTTGCCCGTTTGTATGCCGACGCCGGCATTAACATGTTCTATTTTGTGATGAGCGTATACGGCTGGTATAACTGGTCGCGAAAAACCGGGGACGACGGCAGGCTTGCCATCAGCACCAACACTCCGTTTCAGCAGCTCGCCGGCATAGGGCTTACGATTGTCTCTTACTGGGCAATTCTCGGACTAATCTGGATTTTCAACCGCCACGATACGGCTTACATGAATTCATACGTACCCTGGGTGGATTCATTCACCACCTCTGTTTTTCTGATAGGTATGCTGCTGATGGCCCGTAAAAAGGTCGAAAACTGGATATACTGGATTATTGGCGATGTAGTGTCGATTCCTCTTTATTTTATGAAAGGACTTGCATTTACCAGTGTTCAGTACCTCGTTTTTCTCATCCTGGCCATCCTGGGTCTGATAGAATGGCGCCGTCGCTACAGGGAAATTCCGCGGACATGATAAAACGCATTGCCATCACCGGGCCCGAATCAACCGGCAAATCATGGCTGGCAAAACACCTGTCGGCACATTTCGGCGAACCCTGGGTACCTGAGTTTTCGCGGGCATACCTGAACCGGCTTTCGCATCCTTACACGTTCAACGACGTGCTTCGGATAGCCCGCGGGCAATACCGCAACGAGGAGCGCATGGCGGCAAAGGCAGACATATACCTCTTCTGCGATACCGATTTTCTGGTTACCCATATATGGTGTATGGTTAAGTACGGCCGCTCTCATCCCTGGATCATACACATGCTTGAGAAACACCGCTACCACCACTACCTTCTGTGCAATACCGATCTGCCCTGGGAACCCGATCCGCTGAGGGAACATCCGGAGATGCGGCAGGAGTTGCTCGGCATATACATACAGGAACTGCAGACGCGGAACCTGCCCTATACCCTTATTTCAGGATCCGGCGACCAGCGGTTGCAGGCAGCCGTTAAAGCAGTAAGGTATCCGGATGATAACAAACAGAAATAGAGGATATGCCTACGCACTCCTGGCAACACTTTGCGGCTCGCTGGTCTACCTGTTCAGCAAAGCCGCCCTGCAGGACATCACGCTGCCGCAGTTCGGGTTCTGGTGGTTTTCCTTTGCCATAATCTGGAACACCCTCTTCGCCCTGCACCCAAGGGGTGGTTTCAGCATCGGAAAATTTACCACACAGGATTACCGCATCCTGGCATTCATGGGCATTGTTGAGATTATTGCAACCACATCCCTTTACGCAGCCATCGAAATTACAGACAATCCCACCGTACCCTCGTTTCTTCGCAACCTCGAATACCTGTTTATTACCCTTCTGGGAATACGCTTTCTTTCCGAAAAATTCAGTCCTGTAAAGGGAACGGGAGCGCTGCTGATTCTAACAGGGGCATTTATCATCAGCTTCCAAAGCCCTTCTCTTGACGGATTTATGTCGAATACCGCCCTGCTGATGCTCGCCGCCACCACCTTTTACGCCCTTCGTACCATCCTTGCAAAAATCCACATCCGTGAAATCAGTCCGGTGGTGCTGGCACTTAACCGTTCCATATTCCTGCTTCTGTTTGCCCTGATCTTCATGACAATTACAGGCGATCGCTTTACCATCCCCGGAAGGGCTTTGCTGAATATTCTTGCCGGTTCGTTTGTGGGGCCGTTTCTGACCTCTATCTTCCAGTACTCGGCGCTGAAATACATAGAAGCATCAAGGGCAGCCATAGTGCAGAGCACTACCGGGTTATTTGTGCTTGCGGGTGCGCTGCTGATGTTCGGCACCCTGCCGGGTCCCGTTCAGATTACCGGAGGCGCAGTTACCATAGCCGGAGTTGCCCTGATGATGTACAAAAGGAAAACCAGGTGCTGATGGCCTGTTTCGAACCTTTTTTTACGGCATGGGTTTATTTGTGAATTCAGGTAATAATTCTTTCAAATGTCCATTAAATCCAATCTGAAGGAGGTTGCACTTGTATTTTTAAAACTTGGATTTCTGTCGTTCGGAGGGCCGGCGGCTCATACCGCCATGATGGAAGAAGAGGTGGTAAACCGCAGAAAATGGATGGATCGTCAGCATTTTCTCGACCTTCTGGGAGCCACCAACCTTATACCTGGCCCCAACTCCACCGAGATGACCATGCATTGCGGGCGCGAACGTGCCGGAATGGCCGGACTTGTAGTTGCAGGACTCAGCTTCCTGCTTCCCGCCGTGCTTATCACCGGCATACTGGCATGGCTGTATGCCCGCTACGGTGCGCTTCCCAACGTTGAACCATTCATCTACGGCATAAAGCCGGCAGTGCTTTCGATTATTGCTTCGGCAATTTTGAGCCTGGGACGAAAAGCCGTTAAAAACTCCGCAACTGCCGTTCTCGGATTGCTGGTTCTTGCAGCCGGCATAGCAGGACTGAACGAAATAACCGCTTTGCTTGCTGCCGGGGTCGCCGGCACGGCTTACTTTGCCCTGAAAAACAGAACAAAAGAGCGGTTACTGTCCATAACGCCCCTTGCTGCCGCTCCCGTGCTGTCGGCAGGTGCAGGGACCATACCGCCGCTCAGCCTCTTTTTTACCTTTCTTAAAGTAGGTGCGATACTTTACGGAAGCGGATATGTTCTTTTTGCATACCTGGATGCCGAGCTCGTCACCCGCGGCTGGCTCGACCGGGCGCAGCTAATGGATGCCATCGCCGTTGGACAGTTCACCCCGGGACCCATACTGTCGAGCGTAACCTTTATCGGTTACCTGCTTTCCGGCCCTCAGGGCGCACTGCTGGCCACTGCAGGAATATTCCTCCCCTCGTTTTTGTTTGTAGCCTTGCTGGGCCCTCTGATCCCGAAAATGCGCCGGTCGAAGCTTATGGGATGGTTCCTCGATTCCGTGAACATTGCTTCCGTTGCCGTAATGGCATCCGTACTCTGGTCGATGGGACTCGAAACCCTGACGGGATGGAGGCCCGTGCTGATTGCTGCCGCTGCATTTACTCTTACCTTTCTGCTGAAGAAGAACAGTGCCGTTATACTGGTGACCGGAGGTTCTGTTGCCGGTTACCTTCTGCTTCATCTGTAATTTTCGCTGACGGAACCTTCGTTGCAGGTTCCGGACGTCAGTTTTATCCCGGAAATATTCCGTACACCGCAATAGCAATCCAACTCCCGGAACAATTGCTATCTTTGCTTTGCCATGAAATCCAGAGAACTTCTCCCCTCCCGTCTCTACCTGCTGGTGTTTCTCGCCGGCTTCTCGTTTCTTGTGTATGAAGTAAGCTGGTTCAGAATCCTTGCCCTGTATACCGGAGCCACCGTTAAAGCCTCCACCATTGTACTTTCTGCATATATGGCGGGTTTCGGAGCCGGTGCCTGGTTCTGGGGAAGGGCTGCTGTTAAACGGATGCGCCATTACTCCCTTCTTCTTGCACTCTTGCCTGCCATTGCCGTTTCCGGGATGGCCATTACCCTGCTGATACCTGAAACCGGCGCCCTGATTGGAAAAATAACAACATCCCGTCCCCTTTACGAGGCGGGAGTGATGGTGCTTTCGCTGATATTGTTGCTGATTCCGGCATTTTTTATGGGAGGCGTGCTGCCCCTTGCCGCCGGATTGCTCATCCGCGACGACGAGAAAATGGAAAGGCTCATGGGCCGGATCTATGCATGGGAGACCCTCGGAAGCACATTGGGAGGACTTGTTGCAGGATTCATCCTCATCCGCTTTCTGGGGCAGATGAATACTGTTGTACTTGCGGCTTCGGTGAATCTTGCGGCGACAGCTTATCTGGCCGTATTCAACACCGGAAGCCTTACGCAGGCCTCAGAAACTCCCCTTAAGGAAGCAAAAGAAAAACCTGACCCGAAAGCCCGGCATTCCGGGATGCCGGGAGAAGCGGCAATACCGGAAAAAACCGCGGCACTGATTGCGGCCGTGGTCTTCGGATTTGCCATAATGGGACTGCAGATTGCCTGGTTCAGGATTTTCAGAATCTACCTGACCAACACCAGCTACACCTTCTCCATCATTTCATCGGCAGTAATACTTGGACTTTTCGCCGGAAGCCGGTATTTCTCGCGAAAGCGTTCGGGCACGCATTCCGTCACCACGCTGATAAAAGCAGCGGCAGCAGCAGCACTGGCGACGGCAGCCGGTGCATTTTTACTCTATTATCTGCCGGAAATACTGATGTTTCCCCTTGCCGGAGATCGCGATGCCTTTGCCATGCGGATTCTGGTGATTCCCCTTCTTTCTGCGCTGCTGATCGTACTTCCTCCGGCCTTTATCTCGGGATATGCTTTCCCGCTTGCCTGTTCGCTATATGCCGGCGGGCACAGGAACATAAGCCGGGGTATCGGAAAGGTGATGCTCTTCAACACCATCGGAAGCATCGCGGGACCATTGCTGTCCGCATTTGTGCTGATACCCTGGAAAGGCGCCGGACTTTCGGTACTCTTCTTTGCCTTCAGCCTTATGCTTGCCGCGTTTTTGCTTTTGCGGATGCAGAATAAACCACAGGCGGCACGTTTCCGGATGCTGACGGCAGGTACGGCAGCGCTGCTGGCTCTTGCCGCCATTGCAGCACCTCCCGTTAAAATACTTCCCCCTTCGTTTACCCGCTATCAGCGTGAGGTTGTGGAATACCGCGAAACGGCCGAAGGAACCTGGGTGATAGGAAGAGAACCCGGAGGCAGCGGAACCGCTCTTTCTACCTACGTGAACAACAGCGCCGTTATCGGATCCAGCTACGATGCCATTAAGGTGGTGAAAATGGTCGGACACCTCCCCTTTTACAGCGGACTCGAATGCCGCGACGTGCTGGTTGTGGGTTTCGGCATTGGAGTAACCACATCGGCCATAGCCTCGCACCCCGAAGTAAAGCACATCGACTGCGTCGAACTGGTTGCAGGGTTGAAAGATGCTGCCAGGTATTACAGCGGATTGAACAACAGCGTTCACCTCGACCCGCGTTTGCGGGTGATCCCCGGCGACGGGCGGCAATACCTGCAGGCTGCCGGAAAAACGTATGACCTTATCTCGAGCGACCCCACTCATCCCATCCTTGGCTCCGGAAGCCTGTACACCCGGGAGTATTTCGAACTCTGCCGCAGCAGGCTTAATCCCGGAGGCATGGTTTCGCAGTATCTGCCGCTGCACAAGCTCCTGCCCGAAGACTTCGCGGGTATCATAAAAACCTTCCATTCTGTATTTCCGAATTCAACGGTCTGGCTCGGACACAATCATGCCGTGCTGCTGGGCTCAGAACAGGAACGGAAGATTGACTTTGCAAAATGGTCGGAAACCGTGCAGGCATCGGCCGCCGACCCGTACTTCTACAAAAATCCCTACCACCTGGCTGCATGCCTGGTACTCGACGGCGCTGACATTGAAAGCTTGAGCAAATCCATCAGAATAAACACCGATGACCGCCCTTTAACGGAGTTTTTCAGGCTATCCTCCTTCCGGGATGATAACATCGTGCGCAATCTCGAATTTCTGAACAACAAGCGGGAAGCCGTATACCGCACCTTCAGCAGAATACCCGACCGGGCGGAGATGGACAGGTACATTAAGGGCAACCGGCTGCTTACCGAAGGTCTGATATCAGACTTTGAAGGCAACCGCCGCATGCTGATACGCAAACTGATGGAAGCTGCATCGGTAAATCCGGGAAACGAGGAATATCCTTTTCTGATAAAATTCTATTCCGGCACCCGCTAATATGGATCTGAAATGAAAAAACCGCTGATTGCACTGCTTTTCATCCTGGCATTTCTTGCTCCCCACGGACTACGGGGGCAGGGAATACCGCTGGCAGACAGTTTGTACCCGTGCAAAGACCGCTATGTATTCCGTTTCATCCCATCGCTTGCCTGCAACATCTACGGCATCGCGCTGGGGCCTGTGGGGTCCGAAGCCATCTGTAATCTGCAGCGCACCCGGAAATCGCACGGCATCAACCTGCAGATCCCGGGTCAGGGCATCTTCCAGACCTTTCACATCCGGGGATTCAGGCTCGAAAACCTGCAGAAGGAAACCGGCAGCGATTCCATCCCCGAAAGGGTACAGCATAACGGACTCCTGATTTCACTCACCGGCACCTTTTCCGAAAGGATCAACGGCATCTCCCTGTCGGGATGGATGAGCAGAGGCAATATCGTCAACGGTGTCAGCATTAACCCTCTCTGGAATCTTTACCGCACCATCAACGGGATCTCCATAGGAGTTGTAAACCACAGCCTGAGAGTCAGGGGAGTACAGATCGGCATATACAACAAAACCACACGCCTGCAGGGAATACAGACCGGACTGTGGAATGTGAACGACAAACGGGCGCTGCCCCTCATCAACTGGAGCAACGGCAAAGCAGGCAGGAAAGAGTGCACTGCCGGAAAATAAGGCCGGGAAGATTCAGCCTCTGCAGCAATTATTTTTGTATTTCGGTACAAACTATTCCGAGTTCGTGTTATTTTTACACATTGTGAAATTCCGGGAATAATATCCCATAAACCATTCAACAGACCACTGACACTATGGCCTTATTGAACCGGATATTGCTGACAGCACTGGTAACAGCATGTGTTTACGGTGCCTCGGCGCAACGAATCAAAACCACAACTGCCGGTCCCGACCGCATCCCGGCAAGGGAGGTAATTCCCGGCCTCAGCGACGAACAGCTTCTGGATGAGGTGCAGCGGCAGACGTTCCGGTATTTCTGGGATTTTGCCCACCCCGTGAGCGGGATGGCGCGCGAACGCAGCAACCGGGCATACGACTACGGCGACGAAGTAGTAACCACCGGCGGAACGGGCTTTGGGGTTATGGCCGTTATCGTTGCCACAGAACGCGGATGGATAAGCCGCGACAGCGCTGCAAGGCATCTGCTCAAAATGGTGAGATTCCTGAGCAAGGCCGATGCCTTCCACGGCGTTTTTCCGCACTGGCTCAACGGCAGCACGGGAAAAACCATCCCGTTCAGCCGTAAAGACGACGGAGCAGATCTGGTGGAAACATCCTTCCTGTTTCAGGGACTGCTGACCGTACGGCAGTATTTCGACGGCAATAATCCGGCAGAAAACGAACTCCGCAACCGCATCAACAGCCTGTGGAACGAGATCGAATGGGACTGGTTTACCCGCGGAGGGCAGGAAGTGCTTTACTGGCACTGGAGCCCCGCCAACGGATGGGCCATGAACTTTCCGCTGAAGGGATTCAACGAATGCCTGATCACCTACGTTCTGGCAGCTTCGTCGGAACGCTATCCCGTAAGCCCCGCCGTATATCACCGGGGATGGGCGCAAAGCAGCATTTTCAAAAACGGCAAATCCTTTTATGATATAACCCTCCCGCTGGGATTCGACTACGGCGGTCCTCTGTTTTTTGCCCATTACTCGTTTCTGGGCCTGAATCCGAAAGGACTTAAAGACGCCTATGCCGACTACTGGGAACAAAACCGCAGCCACACCCTGATTAACCGGGCACACTGCATCGTTAATCCCGGCAACTACAAAGGATACGGCGAACAGTGCTGGGGACTCACTGCCAGCGACAACCATCAGGGATACAGTGCCCATTCGCCGGACAACGACCTTGGGGTGATTACTCCAACAGCGGCACTGTCGTCCTTCCCCTATACCCCCGATTACTCCATGCAGGCATTGAAACACTTCTATTTCACCCTCGGCAATAAACTCTGGAGCGAATACGGATTTATCGACGCCTTCAGCGAAGAACACAACTGGTACGCTGAATCGCATCTCGCCATCGATCAGGGCCCGGTTATCGTCATGATAGAAAACTACCGTACAGGTCTCCTCTGGGATCTTTTCATGAGTTGTCCGGAGATCAGAACCGGACTTAAAAAGCTTGGCTTCAGCAGTCCGTACATCGGAAACGAATAAAACGCAGAACCGGAAATCCAACAAGAAATCCATATACAATGAACAGAGCAATACAAATCCTGATCCTGCTGATGCTGGCGGCAAGTCCGGCACTGAAATCGCAGCCTGTACCACAGGAGGTGCAGATGAAACTTTTTATCAACGATCTGATGTCGAAGATGACGCTGGATGAGAAAATCGGGCAGCTCAACCTGCCCGCTGCCGGCGACATCACCACCGGTTCGGCCTCAAGTTCCGACATCGGCGTTAAAATAAAAGAGGGTCAGGTGGGCGGACTTTTCAACATCGTTTCTGCCGAAAAGATCTATCAGGTGCAGAAAGTAGCCGTAGAGCAGAGCCGTCTGAAAATACCGCTGATATTCGGTATGGATGTGATTCACGGCTACAAATCGGTTTTCCCTGTTCCTATAGGGCTTTCGTGTACCTGGGACATGGAACTGATCGGGCAAAGCACCCGCATCGCGGCCATGGAAGCCAGTGCCGACGGCATCTGCTGGACGTTCTCCCCTATGGTGGACATCAGCCGTGATCCGCGCTGGGGACGCATCGCCGAAGGCGTCGGGGAAGACCCGTACCTGGGCGGAGAAATCGCGAAAGCTATGGTAAAGGGTTATCAGGGCAACGACCTTTCGTTGAACAACACCATCATGGCATGCGTAAAACACTTTGCGCTCTATGGCGCCAGCGAAGCCGGCCGGGATTATAACACCGTGGACATGAGCAGACTGCGCATGTACAACGAATACTTCCACCCCTATAAGGCAGCAGTAGATGCCGGTGCTGGCAGTGTAATGGCCTCCTTCAACGAAGTGGACGGCATCCCGGCAACGGGCAATCGCTGGCTGATGCACGATGTGCTGCGCGAACAATGGGGTTTTAAGGGTTTTATTGTCAGCGATTACACCGGAATCAACGAAATGATTGCCCACGGGGTAGGCGACCTTAAAACAGCCTCGGCCATGGCACTGAGAGCCGGCATCGATATGGACATGGTTGGCGAAGGATTTCTCACAACCCTGAAAACCTCGCTGAAAGAAGGAAAAATCACCGAAGCACAAATCGACAATGCATGTCGTAATATCCTGGAAGCCAAATACGTTCTCGGACTTTTCGAGGACCCTTACCGGTATTGCGACACCCGGCGTGCGGCCACGGAAGTATTCACCCCCGAAAACCGGCAGGCTGCGCGCAAAATTGCCGCCGACAGCTTTGTTCTTCTGAAAAATGAAGGCAACATACTGCCGCTTGCGAAAAATGCAAAAATCGCTCTTATCGGACCCCTTGCCGCCAACAGAGAAAACATGGCGGGTACCTGGAGCGTTGCCGGAGATTTTGAGAAAGCCGTTTCGGTTCTCGACGGACTGGTTATGGTTAACGGAAAACCGGAGAATGTCGTCTATGCAAAAGGCTGCAACGTATACCCCGACTCCCTGCTCGAATCCAGGGTGAGCATCTTCGGGAAACCTACGGGCTGGGACAGCAGACCCGAAAAGGTGCTCATTGCCGAAGCCGTGGAAGCAGCACGTAAGTCGGATGTGGTGGTTGCAGTTATGGGTGAAGCAGCCGAAAGCTCCGGAGAAAGCTCCTGTCTTACCGATATTGAACTGCCCCAGAACCAGCGCCGCCTGCTGAAGGCTCTCCTGGAGACAGGAAAACCGGTGGTAATGGTACTGCTTACCGGGCGACCGCTTGCCATTCAATGGGAGCAGGATCATATCCCGGCAATCCTGAACACCTGGTTCGGCGGATCCGAAGCCGGCGCCGCCATTGCCGATGTGCTGTTCGGCGATGTAAATCCATCGGGCAAACTGACTACTACCTTCCCGCGAAATACCGGGCAGATCCCGATCTTCTACAACCACAAGAACACCGGCCGTCCTTTGCCCGAAGGCGGATGGTTCAGCAAATTCCGTTCAAACTACCTGGATGTGCCCAACGACCCCCTTTACCCTTTCGGGTTCGGACTCAGCTACACCAGCTTCAGCTACAGCAACCTCAGCCTGAACAAAAGCACCATGAAACCGGGAGAAACCATAGAGGTAAGCGTGGATGTGAGAAATACCGGAAACTTCGACGGCAGGGAAGTGGTTCAGCTATACATACGCGATGTTGAGGGAAGCATAACCCGTCCGGTTAAAGAACTGAAAGGCTTCCGGAAAACAGAAATCAAAAAGGGCGAAACCCGGAAGATAACCTTTACCATTGATATCGAAGACCTGAAATTCTACAATTACGACCTTGAGTTCGTTGCCGAACCGGGCGACTTCATCGTATTTGCCGGCGGAAATTCCAGGGATCTGCTGCAGGCTTCGTTCGTGCTTACGGAATAAGAAGTCCGGGACTATTTAATCTGCAAACAGTAGTAAAAGCCTGTGCTCACGGCGAATGAGATCACAGGCTTTTACTTTTTACAGTCAGGTTACTGCAGAACTGCCTTCATTTTCCGGAAATGCGATCGAAAAATTCAGATCTGCCATCATTAATACCGTATCCCAAACAGTTGATATTCATAATTTAACTTATCTTTAGGGCGTACAAACGATGTAAGACACGTCTGTTGTTTTTAACGATTTGACTATCTGCGTATTCTTTAACCGTCGATTGCCTGAAGCATAATTAAAGTTCTCCGGCTGACCGCCTGTCACGGTAAGTGAAAACAACAAAATACCTGATGAAACGGATACTCTTTGAATATAAATTTACCGCTCTGTACCTGTTGCTGGGATTTCTCTGGATTGTATTTTCCGACCGTCTGACCGACTCATTGATCGAGGATCATACCATCCTGACCAGGATACAAACCTACAAGGGATGGTTTTATGTACTGATAAGCGGCGGTTTCTTCTTTTATTACCTGAGGAGCCACCTCGTGCGCCTGCGCGATGCAGAGAAAAAAGCGGTTGAAAGTGACCGCCTGAAGTCGGCCTTCCTGCAGAACATATCGCACGAAATCCGCACCCCCATGAACGGCATCATCGGGTTTGCCACCCTGCTCGAAAACGAAGACCCGGGCGATGAATTGCGGAAAGAATACCTCGGAATTATAACAAACAGCTCAAACCGCTTACTGGAACTGGTAAACCAGATCCTCGACATCAGCATGCTGGAAACAGGAACGGTGAAACTGCATTCCAGGGAAACCGGACTGAACCGCATACTGCTTGAAGTGTTCGAACAATTGCTTCCGCACGTTAAACCGGGAGTGACATTCCGCTATACAGCAGGACTTGAAAGTGGCAGCGACGGACTGTTAACCGATGAATACAAACTGAAGCAGATTATTGCCAATCTGGTTCATAATGCCGTGAAGTTCACCCCCGGTGGCTCGATAGAATTCGGATATACCATCCGTGAAGACAAAGTCGTATTTTTTGTGAACGACACCGGACCCGGTATTCCTCCGGAAAAGCGTAACGAGATCTTTAAATATTTTCGCAAAGCGGAAGATGTTCCCGGAAAATTCCACGAAGGGGCCGGGCTTGGACTTGCCATCTGCAAAGGGAACCTTCGCCTGATGAACGGATGGATCAGCGTGGAATCGGAGCCGGGAGCAGGAGCACGCTTTACCTTTGAAATTCCTTACCAGCCCTCCGAAAAGGGGAGTTCACGTGCAAACGTACCTTCGGTGCTCGAAAACACACCCGAAGGAAAACCCCTTACCGCTGCTCCTGCTGCTTCAGGTGTCAACCCGGGTGCATCGGTCGGGCAACAAACCCGGGCAGAAAATTTCACCGACGATCTTACTATTCTTGTTGCCGAGGACGAGATTATGAATTTCAGATACATGTGTGAGCTTCTCAAGGAAACCGGCATCCGCCTGCTGCATGCCGCTAACGGAGAAGAAGCAGTTGAAATGTGCAAAAAACGGCCGGATATACGCATGGTGCTGATGGATATACGCATGCCGGTGATGAATGGCTTTGAAGCACTGAAACGCATACGAAGTACCAATCCGCATATTCCGATCATCGCACAGTCGGCCTACATATCTGCAGATGACCGGCAAAAAACGCTGGATGCAGGATTCAATGAAATCATCAGCAAGCCATTCCTGAGGGAAGAACTGCTTGAGATTATTGAAATCCATTCACAAAAAAACATCTGAAACCTTTTTCTCTGCTTTCCATTTATTCGCGGCGCCTTTACCTCAAATTGGCGCAATGAATCCTTTTTTCTATTTTAGCCTTGCACTAAATCCTTTGGTTTATGAAAAAGATATGGTTTTTGCTGCTTCTTACAGCATCTGTTTACCTGCAGGCTGCAGCACAGGACACACTGGGAGGACGGCTGAACGAGCTGCAGACCCAACTGGATGCGTACGAAAAAAACCGCCTGGCCGATTCGGTGCGCAAAGCAATGCTCAACGAGCAGATTCTGCTGCTCGGAAACAGGGACAAACAGAGAAAGGAACAGCTTGAACGCGAAATAAGACAACTCGAGTCAGCCGATTCGTCACGCAATGCGCGGCTGTCGCTGCAGGCAGCAAAACTGAGGGAGGAGGCCTCCCGCTATCCGGTGGTGCTCCGGTACGACACCCTGTTTATGATCTACAACCGGAGCGGGGCAACAAAACCTGCCGAAAGAGCAAAAGATATTTCAAACCGCCTTCGGATGCTGACCCGCGACGACTTTGTGACTCTGGACAGTATCGTTGCAATCGAATCGGACTACACCTCGGATATTGTGTACCGCGATCAGGTTATTATGAGCATTTCCGATCTGGATGCACGTATCTACAACCAAAACCGGCACGAAATGGCTGTGGAATATGCGGAACGCATCCGCACCGCCGTAGCTGAAGCACGCAAAGACGCCAGCCTCGGACGCCTGCTTACCCGCATAGGGCTGGTAATCCTTATTCTTGCCGGTGTATGGCTGCTCATCCGGCTTACCATTCGGCTGCACCGCAAAACAGAACAATACATATCTGCAAATAAGGAAAAATGGCTTAAAAACCTTTCCTACAAAGACTACACCTTCCTCTCGGCCGACCAGGAACTTAAGCTTATACAGTTTGTTCTCAAAACCCTGAAGTGGCTGATCGCGGCCCTTATTCTCTACCTTAACATACCCCTGATATTCAGTATATTCCCATTTACACGGGGCTGGGCGGATAAGCTTTTCGGTCTGATATGGTCACCCTTCAGCAGTGTGCTTCAGGCTGTCTGGGCTTACATTCCCAACCTGTTCAGCATACTGGTGATCGTAGTTCTGATGCGTTACTTCATCAAGCTTGTACGTTATATCTTCTCGGAAATAGAAACAGAGAAACTGAAAATACCCGGTTTCCACTCCGACTGGGCTCAGCCTACGTACAGCATTGTGAAATTTCTGTTGTATGCCTTTATGTTCGTGATGATTTTTCCTTACCTCCCCGGATCCGACTCGGGAATATTCAAAGGGGTGTCGGTATTTATTGGCGTGCTTTTTTCGCTGGGATCGTCATCGGCCATCGCAAATATCATAGCAGGAATCGTGATTACGTATATGCGCCCGTTCAGGATAGGCGATCGTATAAAAATCGGTGAAATGACCGGCGATGTCGTAGAGAAAACCCTGCTCGTTACCCGGCTGAAAACACCCAAGATGGAAGAAATTACGATACCCAACGCCTCCGTGCTTTCGGGCAATACAATCAACTATTCGGCAAATGCCGGACGCGAAGGGCTGATCATCCACACTACAGTCACCATCGGCTACGACATTCCCTGGAAAGATGTGCATCAGGCACTGATCGATGCGGGCCTGCGCACCACCGGCATAAAGAAGGATCCGCTGCCGTTTGTATTGCAGACAAGCCTCGACGATTTCTATGTCTCCTACCAGCTCAACGCCTACACGGCTGAGGTAAACCGTATAGCAGCAATCTATTCCGACCTGCATCAGAACATTCAGGACGTATTCAACGAAAAGGGATTTGAGATAATGTCGCCGCACTACCGGGCTATGCGCGACGGAAGTGAAACAACCATACCGGCTCAGTATTCCGGAAAGGAATAAGGCTGAGGCTTTTTGGATACTAATTCCGGTCTTTCCTCCGGCGCTTTCGCGGATGGGAGTCCGGATGGATAATCACAAAAAAAACTGTGGATTCCCTTTGCGGGGAATCCACAGTTTCGTTATTACAGACTCTCTGTTTTAGCGCTGTATCTGAAGTTTTCCGTTAATAACCCGCTGATCCAGAATCAGTCGGTAGAGCACCATACCGGTGACGCGCACCTCAGGCTGATAGATTATTTCGTAAACCTCACCAGCCTTCACATTACCCTCAAACAGGGTTTGCAGAAGCGCACCATTTACGCTGTAAAGCTCCAGTCTGGCCCGTGTATCGGTTTGCGGCACAAAGCGGAAAGTAGCTTTATCGTTGGCGGGGTTGGGGAAGACAACGAATTGACTTTCAGTTTCTGGTTCCATTTCTTCCGGAATCACGATCTCTTCAGTGCTCTTGGATCCGTCGGCTGAAACCTGAACAAATCCGGCCGGATAATCAGGTGCTCCGGCAATCTGTTCCATTTCAGTGTTGTACCCATTCCAGTTGTTTGAATACCAGATGCCACCATCCTGCTTGTCATACTGAATGCCAAGCAAGCCATCCGGACCACCATCGTTATCTTCATCAAACAGCCACATCTGCAGCACACTGTTGCCCTGGATAGAAATCGTCTGTCCGTCGATTTCCTCTTTCAGATTGGCTTTTGAGCTGAAGTATGCATCTCCCTGGTTGGGTTGATTCACAACGGTTGCGTTGATTGCATTGGATGTAATGATGTACTTATGCAGTTTATTATCCAGCAAACCGTTGGCATCATACCAGCTCCAGATTACTATGGTTACACGGCCCTGCGGATTTCTGCCTTTTTTGTTGTAGGTTACATCAAATGAGACCTCGGTGGTTTTGCCTACTGCACCCTTGATTTGACCGTTGGTGTTTTCGGTGTTTACCAGTTCGGCCGAACCATTTATTCTGCCACCGGCTGTTTGTTTATAGATGGTAATAAGAGCCTGCGATTCCGGACTTTCAGGATCATTGGTATATCCACCCTTAATTTCAATGCCTACTGAATAATCGGCTGAGAGTTGGTTACCAAGGTTCAACTGAACATCGGCACTAACAGCACCTACAGTTCCATCAAGCTGGTCGACCAGTCCGACCGGCAGATTCTGGGCGCTGGGGATAGGGGTTCTGCTTCCATCAGAATTAATGTAATAGAAAGAAATGATAGCTCCCCTTACATCACCCACCGGAGTGTTGGCATCCACAATAGTTGCAGAAAGTGTAACAGTACCTGTGCTGGATGTCGGAGTGGTTGTCCAGGCATAAATGGGTCCGGTGTAGAATCCTACAGTTGCACTGAATGGTGTAGCTTCACGGGGATAGATAAACAGTTCAGCTTCACCGGAAGTGCTTTCCTCATAATATTCGGTAGCCGGGACAAATTCAGCCGTAACATTCCATGGCTCAGTTTCAAAATTATCTTTAGGAATAACTGAAATCTGATACAGAAGAGATGCCCTCAATTTATCCGGATAACCCTCTTCACCTATAGGAATCGGATAAGCCGGAGCAGAACCTACTGAAACACCATCGAGGAAGAACTCCACAGTACCTTCCAGGTCACCAATACCGCAGTAAGATTCGATTTCAGCGTAAAGTGTAACCTCATCCATGTAACGGGCGGCATCTGCACTGACGTACACTGTGGTTACCGTCGGGAC